>DASVUH010000017.1:0-72061 GCA_036387135.1 Pyrinomonadaceae bacterium
TAATGGCATTGTTCCCAGCTATTGAAGTTTGTGTTTGTTGATTAATTTCATGAGCGGAACTAATTTGCCCGTAAATGAATGTCCACTGAACTGTGGGTATTAACAAAATGATTGAGATGGATAAAATCCTTAAAACTTTCCTAAAAACTTTCCTATTTTTTCTGAGCATTGATAATCCTTGTGAAGTAAATTGCGCGTTTTTGTCCGTGTGAGGGTAAATGAATGCCACCAATTTTGCAATAGTAAAAGTTGACTTCCTTTAATCAAGAAAACGTCTTTTGGTAAGAGACCTTGAGCAAACTGTTCCTTTATCCCTTCAGCTTCTGCAACGGCAATCGTGTGTCCATCGTCATATTGCCAAGCCTCAAAAATGCCAGTTCTACTTCTTTTCCGGTAAAATAACCTCTATCCAAATATCGTCAGAGTTGTTTGATTGAAATTTTAAAGTATTGGATTTTATTTGTACGGGTTTCGTATCATCTTTATCCCTCACGGCAGATGCAGAACGATAGCCAGTTTCACTTAAAGCTTCCGTTTCTTTTGTACGCCAGATAAATTCTCCATTTCGGGTAATGAGCATTCCCTGATAAGCAGTCTCGGCTGTTGCTTCTTTCGGTCGAATCAGGTATTTCCAAGGATATGGGGCATCAATGACGTAAACAAACAGCTCTCCGGTCGGAGAACGAAAAACGCCGAAGTCTTTGGAAAACTTGCCGCCGTATTTTACTTTCGCATTTTCAACTTTCCGCCAAACGTCTTTTTCGATGGCTTTGTAATCATCAGGTAAATTAACGAGATTGTCAGGTACTTCCAACGAAATGTTACTTAAACGCTGAATCATCGCATAAGGCGGATTTAAAACCTGCGCCGCAATAATCAGATTCTTCAGGTCTTTTGCTGCATAAAGATAAATCTTTTCGTTTTCGCGCCCCTTTATCTGACGTTTTGCTTCAATCTTAATACATTCATGTCCATCAATAGTGATTTTGCCGAGGGGCGTAAAAGTTGTATTCGGGTCATCAGCTAAAGTCTTAGGATTAAAATCTCCGCCAGTATTTGCAGTTTCAAAATCAATTCCTTCCAAATCATTATAAAGCTTAGCTTGAGGATTTAATCTGTAGCGCGATTTGCCGGTTTCACCTACGAAAATCCAGAATTGACTTTCCTTTCGATATTTATTGCCCTTTCGTACAAGTCTGTATCCAAAGCCGCCGCCGCTAAATTGTTCGCTGCGGAAGTAAGACAAATCAGCGATAAAATCCGGCTGGTTGGCGACCAGATTCCGATAATTGATTGTCTTTTCCTCTTCGGTCAAAGGCAAAAGCTTTTCCTCATCATCGGATTTACCTTCTTTTTCTCTACTCTTTTTGATTTGAGCTTGGATGTCTTCGTAAGTTTTATACCGAAATAAAGTTGGGCGCCAGACAAATTTACCGGTTTTGTTTATATAACCTCTTTTTTCTTTGTCTCCTTCTGTTAATTTGATAAGCGCCAGCCCGCCGATGAATTTCCCGCCATCGGAGCAGTCAATTTTGATAACGGCTTTTCCTGTTTGATTGAGATAGACGCAGCGGTCACTCTGGTAAACCAAAGCCAAGCCTTCGGAAAAAGAGTGCTTGTCACCTTCATTGAGACTGTTCATCTCAAATTTTGCAGGAATAACGAGTTTGCCTTGCTTATTGATGTACCCCCAATTTTCTCCGACCTGAACGGCAGCTAATCCTTCCGAGAAAGACTTTGCTTCTGCAAATTGTGGCTCAATAACGAATTTTCCGGTTACATCAATATAGCCCCATTTCCCGTTCTTCTTTACCGGCGTTAATCCTTCGGAAAAACCGTCCAGCTCGATTTTTTCTGCTTCAATCAGAATGTTACCGGCTCTGTCCACGATGACTTCTTTTACGCCAGCGCCTTCTTCTTGAATAATTTGTAAGAATGCGAATCCTTCTGAAGTTCGGGCATTAAGTATATCGCCGGGCGGTTCCAAAACTATTTTGCCGGTTTTATCAATAAATGCACTTTTTTCGCGCCCCGGCGTTAAAGGTTGACCTTTCGGCGGTAAGAGTCTAATCGGCGCCAGACCATCGCGAAACGGGAAAGAGTGAGCAAATTTTGGCTCAATAATCCAATTCCCGGCTTTGTCAATAAATCCGTATTGAAAAATATCAATCGCAACTGCGGCGACTCCTTCGGAAAAATCTGACCAATTGGAGAATTTCGGTTCAATCACGATTTTGCCTGTTACATCAACATAGCCGTGCAGTCCCTCATCATTTTCAAAAGCCGCCAAGCCTTCGGAAAACTCCTCCGCCCAGTAAAATTGCGGCTGAATAACTACTTTTCCGTTTTTATCTACATAGCCCCATTTGCCATTTTCCTGTATCGGACGAAACACTTCGGATTGATTATTCTGGGCGTGAATCCCAACAAACAGAATAAAGATGAAAAAACAGCTACGAATACAATAAATTGATTTTGAAAACATATTTATTAAAGCTATAAATAAGCGTATTTGTGTTTCAAAGAAACGGGCGCAACAAGAAATTCATTAAAATAGGCAGTTAAGCCCTACTTTATTGAATTGCTCGAAATCGCTTTCTTTTCAATAATCAGATAATTGCAAAAACTATAAAGTAATGAAACACATAGGCAGCTAACCACATTATTAAAGATTGCTTCATCTCTTTCTTTTTTTGCTCATACTCATCGTTAATAATGTTGAAACGCCCGTAAGAAAACAGCCAAATAATTATGATAATTGCCGCTCCAAGCCAAAGCGAATTGTAAATTTCCAGCGCCACCCAAACAAAATAAAGCCCTTCGTCTTTCAGTCCCCATTTGAGCCATAACGAAAGAAATGTAACTCCAATATAGAAAAATACAGCCGGGTCGTTTGTGCCAATATTATTTGCAAGCTTGATAGCCGAAGTCAGAATATAATGAATTGCAGTATTAAACTCGCCACGTTCTTCATCAATTTCTTCGTAACAATATTTGCATCGCTCAGTTCCGGCAGGCAGTAATTCGCCGCACTGCGGACAATACAGTTTTAGCGAAATTTCCTCGTCTGGAAATAATCGAATCACAAATACGATTTTACAGAATCAAGGGGAAAGAACGAATTTTAGTTGGCAAACACCTTGCTCATGGTTTTATAGGTTTTTAAACTATTTATAAATGAGAGATGCGATAAAAGATTATAAGGTTTCGTGTATTTAATACTGCATCCATTGTTTAGTATTTATAATTTCATCAATTCGGTTTTCCAGCGCAGTCAATTCTTTCGGGTAGGATTTATCAAAGCCGCTAGTCAAATATAAACAGCCTAAATAATGTTTCACAGACTTATTTTGTCCGTTAATCTGAATTGATGTATAAGCAGTTGGATTATCCGTCGCAACCGCTGGACAACCATCTTTTTCTATTACGTATGAGTTTTTCAAAGAGAGATAATTTGCCCTTTCAAATTCATCAATTAGCCTTTGTACTTGCTCTTGGCTTATTCGACTTTTAATTACGCCGGTTCTTGTCCATACGGAGACACCTTTTACAGTTTTGTAATAAGAGCCGCTGAAAATAACAGTTCCATCAGCAGATACCGCTACCGTGTAATTTGGGCAAGTACCATAGCAGGCTGTTCGTTCTAGCGTAATAAAAGTATCCTCTGGAATGAAAGATTCAATTGCAGGGGGTTCTGTCCTTGTTGGTTGAGTTTGTTCCGTGGGAAGAATTATCCAAAGACTTCCACAACCAACTCCGATAATAAATGCCAATGATATTGCTAAAGCACGAACAATAAAACTGTTTATTTTTGTATTCATATATTAGCCCGAAATGCTAAAAATTCAATTGATTTAATCAATGCGGAGATATGGACATAAGGTTAATTAAAACACTCCATTTTCGCCTTGAATCTATTGTTCCCTGTATTTAATTTGCTACAAACAGTTTTTGTTTCCGCATCGTTGTTCTCGAAATTCTTCCGCAATTTTTCGCACTAATGGGTCTGCATCATTTTGCGCTCGTTTGATGAGCGACGGAAACGCGCCATCATAAACACCGTTCATCCAGTCGTAAACTTCAATACTTGCTTGCAATGAACGAACGCGTACTTGAGCATCTGAACTTTCAAAGCCTTCAGCAGCAACTTCGTTATAAAGTCCATACTCACGCGCCGGATAACCATTGCCGCACCATCCTCGATAATCGTTATGTAATTTGAAGTCTGGTTTTTCTTCTGTTGATAAGTTGCCGTAAACGTACTGCCGGATTTGGTGCTTGGAATATAGAATCATTCCTTGGTCAAAAGCAGTAACCGCTAAAATTGAAAACAGAAAAACGAAAAACGGAGCATAACGAAGATGTGTTAAAAGGCGTGGAAATAAGTTTTTTTTGCGCCAAAGCCAAATGCTTTCAAGAGCCGCCAACCCAATTAACCAAAGCGCGAGAAAAACAAACCAGAGAATTTCGGGAATACCAGTCAAAGAAAGAAGGCGAATTATCAGGATAAGCGTGCAAAGTGCGAAAAAGCCAAGAACGATTTTGCCTATTACCTTTAACGCCAGCATATTTGTTCCTCTCAAATGAAATTTTCTGGCTTTTTAGACACGCTAACTTTCGTTTTGTTCCCAAACGGAGAGGTTTTTGCCTTCCGTTTAATGATTAGTTGAATGTAACTTAATTGAAGAAAGGTGTTGTCCAAACACGCTCTTTCCAATTTGACCATAATGCTTGAACTTCCGATAGTAACCAACCGCCGATTGTAATTGAACTTTCGTGGGAAGCGTAGATAATCCAATCATTTTTGCTATCGCACCAGTAACCCTCTGCACCATTATAATATGGCTCGAAAACAGACAATTCTAATTCGTAACTTGCCCCGTATTCTCGAATCTCAAAAACTTTTTCAACTCCACGATTGCGAAGAATTTTTTGTAATTTCTTTGAACCAAACTCTTTTTCAAAATAGGTGTCTTGAAATGCCTCAATATCATCTCGTTTATGAAGGGTTAAAGGATACCAATAATGTTCTGTTATTTCCCATCGCGAACGTAACCGTTCCCAGATAAAATTACTTTCTTCGTCAGATAAAACTCGCCTGTAAAATAATGGTTCGACTCGCGCCAAATCTTCATTGGTTAATCCGCCAATAAATTTACAAATGGCATCACGTTCTTCGTCTATTGCTTTGCGCTCAATACTTCTTTCGTGCGGTTGAGTAGATTCGCTTTGAGTTTCAGCCACAACTATATGGAAAAAACGTTTTGCTTCATCAACCGTGTCAAATTCTTCAGGGCGATAACGTTCGATTTCAACGAGAATTGAATTAAGCAACATATAACGAGGGAACATACTGAGCGCTTCATCAGTGTAACCATTACCGGAACGATTTTTCCCCGTAGCAGCCAGTTCGCTGTATTTCTCCATCCAATATGAATAGTGGTCTATGCAATAGCGGCGAATTGCAGTGTGAAGATTGTTTATTTCGTCACTCATAGAATTACCTAAGAAGATGGAGCAACCAAATAATAATTGAATTGGAGTAGCAAAAACTATCTATCCCTTATAACTCACCGGCTGCAACCTGTTTCCATTCGTCCGCAATCTTCCTGTATGCGTAAAATAACTTTGCTTTTTGTTTCGGTTGGTTAGGTGTTCCCGGCGTCCACAAAACATTAACTACCGCCTGATTATGCCGCGATGTTCGCGTTGGTAACACTACTCTACAGACAAGCCGACGTTTGCCGAAAAATTGCTCTGATTCTAACCATCCGCCCTTCGATTTATTCCGGTGAAATAACACAAACCAATCAAATTCTGGTAAACCTGCGCGGCAAAAATCTCCACCCAAATATCCAACCGGAAAAGCAAAACCGCCAGCCGCAGTTAAGCGTGTTTGATGTGGGCGAAGCCAATGTGAACACGCGCCAATCTGCAAGAAAATGTCGAAATCTTTGCACTGGTCAATATCAAGTAATGAAAACTCTTGCTCTAAATCGTCTAAAACCGTTTGCCAGAAACGCGCATCATCGCTATCAGACAAAAGCGGAAAAACTGCACTTTCAAAAATGGAAGTTTCTTTTGTGTTGGTCATTACTTTTTATTTCGATGGTTTGTTCGGGTAAATCCCCGTGTATAAAAGCCACAACCCAAGAGAAACCATTGCCACAAATGCTATTAGCATTCCAAATATTTCAGCGTTAAAGTAGCCATTGCTGAGAACTCTAACCAAGATATTAAGGTTGGCAATATTGCCTAAAAGCGGGAATGCTCCAACCACGATTTTAATTATATCTTTTACTGATTTGCTCATAAAAAAAGATTTGTTTAATGGATGTTATTCGGATTTGCTCGTTGTGAGTACGTTCCAAACTTCTCCGATTGATTTTGCTTCCGGCGCAATCGCTTGCAATGCGCCGCCTGCAATTCCGAAAAACAAAACACATAATAACGCCGGTAACAAAGTTTTCCGAACAGCCGTTTTTAACCAATGCATTCTCTCAATATGCTCAGCTCGTTTATACAAGCCGCGCAAAAGAAATCCGTCAACTAAAATCTCTGCCAATAAGACCGGCGCAATGTAAACAACATATAAGGAAGCGACAATCCCGCCTAGTAAGGCAACAATTGCAAGAATTAAAAGCCCTAGTTCTTCTAAATCAAAATCAAAACTAATTCCATCAAATATAGGACTACCGCCACTGTCTGAATGCGAAGTAGAAACGCTGTTTCCCCAACTTCCGCCAGCACCGCCACCGGCGAAATCTCCACCGCCACCAAAACTAAAATCCCCGCTCGTAGAACTTGTTCCACTAAAACTGCCATCAATCGGTAAATCAAAATTGCCTTGATAACGCTGAACTGCAAGCCATAAACGAAGCAGCAATAGAAAAGCAATGTAAGCAGACAAAATGGCTAACGGATAACGAAGCCACATTTGCGAAATGCCAGAATGTAAAAGAAGAAATGATGAGAGAAAGCCAACAAAACCAGTGAGCAACAAAATCAACGACATTTGAAACCGAGGCAAGGTTAATTGATGCTGCTTCCAACTGATAAGCCCGTGTCTTGTATTTCTCTTTACATACATTGAGCAATTAAAGCCACTAATGATTGGAGTAACGCAATTTAAGCCAATTTTGTTTGTAAGAAATTTGTAAGTTGTTACACATACCCTGCATTATTTAGCCACCGCTCTTATTTCCGACGTGAGCAAATCTATCTCGCGTGAAGGGAAAGGGCGATGCCAACGAGCATTTAGTTCTTCCGTCGAAAACCTTCCTTGCAAATCTCTTAATGCTCTCCAAAAGGGTAAGCAAACATCTTCGTACGTTCCAGAAACCACAAAGATTTGTTTACCTAATCCCTCGCCACGGTGATAATCAAAAAACTCGGAAATTTCGAGACTGATTTCAGCAGTGGTTCTGGAAAAGTACATATCAAATTCAGATGGCTCACAATGCCACGTAACTGTTGCTTGACCGTTGTGCAAAAGAAGATTGTGTAAAGCATTGGTTAGGTCAAGAAATGAATCGCTGGGTGTGTAAGAGGCAATTATTGAAATAGTTTTGATGCCATAATTGAGACTCAGCCCGACCCAACCACTATCAGGATTATCAAAAGCAACTTTTAATTTCTGTTGCATATATTGCAAACGCTAGGTACTGGCGTGTTCTTTTAAACTGCCATTAACCTTTTCGCAACTGTTCTCTAACTCGCATCAAAATCTTACCAAGTTTGTTCTGTCCAGTTCCCGTTCTCCCACAACCCCAATAATAATCCATCGGTGCATTTTCTATGAGTTCTTCATCTCCGGTTGAAAGAAGCAGTTCTTTAAGTGATTTGTGAGTTTGAAATTTCTTTAGACACGCCTCAAACATAATCTCGTCTTTAACTTCTTCCCAATCTGAACGAATCGGAATTTTGCGGCTGCGCCCTAGTGTTTTCGAGTCTTTTGCTGTTCGTGCTAAGCGAATCTTCTCACGGTACTCTACATCGTGAAACTTTTGCGCTTGAAAGTAGTGTTCAATGGTCGGATACCATAATTCATCCATTTCAATTCCGTGTGGCGAAAAATTAGAAAATTCGCTAAATGCCTCATTCTTGGAATAAAACCTGATAGCCATAATTTTCTAATATAAAAGCAGAATCGTTTATAGCCGAAAAGAAGTAAGGGAAAGGCTCTGATGATGCAACGTAACAAACATCTAGTATCTGAGAGTCAGGATGATTTGCTCTTATTTCCACACTAGGTTTAACCAAGATTGCGTTTCTTTCAAAGGTTTCACGTATCTGCTCGTCTCGTAATGCGTTAAATTATCAATAATTTTAAATTCGATATTTGCTCCATTGGCTTTTAACTTTTCGACATACTTTTGCGTTGGCTCAAAAGGGAGAATTTCATCTTTCTTCGAGTGAATCACGTAAACAGGAATTGTCCAATTCAAATCACCATCAACTGGTTTGCCTCCGACCGGAATTGCTGCGGTAAAAAGGTCTTGATGCCGCTTGCCAATGTACCAAGTTCCTATTGCGCCCATACTGAACCCGGTTATTAAAACTTTTTTAGGATTTACTGGATATAATTTCAGTACGATTTGAGTTAGCCAAACAACAGCCTGCTCATTTGTTTGTGTTGTCCAATCTCCATCGCTTAGCACATCTGGTGCGATAATCACAGCATCGAGTTCTTCAAATGCAGGCTTAACTAACTGTTTCACAAACGAACCGCCATAAAATGGTGTCAACTTGCCGCTGTAACCGTAATGCAAGGCAATAATCAGGGGTACAGGATTCTCTGGTTTAAGTTTTGGCGGAATCGAGATTGTATAACGCAATAAATTGCCCGAAGGTACAGCAACAGTTAGTTGATGAATGCCGGGTGGTAAAGTTGCCAATTTTATTGGTTCTGAATTTGTTTTTGCTTCTGGCTTTTGAGGCGTAGATTGGGCACAACCAATAATGGTCAAAAGCAATGTAATGATTGTTATGGATAAAATGTAACCTGAGAATTTCATAAAAGTGTTTTTGTACAAAATTTAGTGTTTTCCAGTTTCACTTGAGTTCTTTGATTGTTAAATCTCTCTCTACATCACGAACCAAACCATAGTAAACCGCCGCTCAACTTTTCGGAAGAAAACTCAAAATGCAATACGCGGCGATGACAAGCATTTGTCGCCGCTGAAGAAGCGTGCAGCAACAGCGGACGCATCAACATTGCGCCGCCTCTGCCAACAGGACAAATAACGGCTTCTCGCGTAACTTTTAGTTTTTCAATTTGCTCTGCACTTAAACGCCCAAAACAATGTGAACCGGCAATAACACGCAACGCGCCGTTTGACTCATCTGTGTCATCAAGATGAACTCGCAAAGCGACAATGTTTTCAAGCACAGAGGCGGGTGGTTGGACGTGCAAGATATTTGCTTTCATTGTCCACGAAACAAAGCCATCAACTGCTTTGCGTTCTTTGACAGCAATGGTTAGGTCTTGATGAAAGGGAACTTTCCAATTTGCTTCCGGCGTTTTGTCAAAAAAGATGGCGCGCACAACTTGCGCTTGTTTTCCAGCAATAGGTTCGACAAGCCTGCGGACAACCTGTGAATTAACAAAATCTCTCACCGGGCGCGCGACATTAAGCAGGTTTCTTACTCCAAAAGCAACACTTTCGCGTTGTTTTGCGGCATCGCCAAAATTAAGACCTGAAAGTTCTTCAATCAATCGGTAAATCGTCTGTTTGTCGAAAGCATTCTCAACTACTAGAAAGCCGCGTTCGTTAAAATATTCCGTTTGCATTCTCGATTAAAGGGCGACAATTGAAAGTCCGAATTTAAGTCGCATTTTTATTGCGAAATTTCAACTTTCCAAATTCGTGCTTTTTTATAAAATACGTCCTCGGCTATTCGGTCGAATACCAACGTATGATTGTTTAACCAGTTAAGTGAGAAAGTTGTATCTTCGTTTTTCTTCGTAATAGAACGCGCTACTGAGTTGGCTACAACAGGAACAACCCAAATTGTAGAGCCACCCCAAAATTTCAAATCTTTGCGTATTTTCATTGCTCTTGGTTCAAATGTAGCAAAGGCAATAAATTTCCCGTCCGGTGATGGAACCGGCAACCCGCTAGCTTGTTTAGGTTTAAAAATAGTCTGCTTCGTTTTACCGTCAGGCGAAATAATTATAATCCCCGAAGCGGTCAGCAAAGCAAGTCGTGAACTATCACCAAACCAAGGATTCCACATCGGTTTGATGTAATCCCAATCATCACTCGGATGAATTATTACTTTGCCTAAGTTAGTCCAGGTTTCATTTTGTCTGTCATAAATTTCCAGATTGTTTCTCCCAATTAGAGCAAGATACCTTTCATTTGGAGAAGGAATTAAGATTCCGTCAGGATTAAGTCGAGAGTTGTATTTTGCTATTTCCCCTTTTGGACTTTGAATTACAGAACGAACAAAATCTCTAGTCATATACTCGCTACCGGGAGCGGTTTTTGTTCGTTTTATATTGGTGTAATTATTTTGGAGCCAGATAACGGAATTTATAGTTGAAAGGAAAGCCACTCGTTCTGAAACTTCGGTTGAGTCAGAATCATCCGGTAAACGTTCGCTCGTCAGAATTGTCCCATCCGTGGAAAATATCGAATACCGCCAATCTCTCGCACAAATCAAATGTTTTCCATCGGGAGTCCATCCTTGAAGAAAAGCATCTGCGAGCGGTTGTTTCGTTAGTATCCTTCCATTTGAATCCATAACGGAAACATCCGTCACTAAATTGGAGCGTCCAAAACCGCCGCTGCCTCCGGGTCTGCCCCATCCGGTGCGGACATAAGCAATCAAAGAACCATCTTTATTTGGGATGGGATTGTAAGCATTTTCCGTTTCAGATAATAAAACTTCGCCAGCAGAGGCTTTTTGATTATTCGATTGATTAGTCTGAATTTCTGATTTGGCGGAAGCAAATTCTGTCTGTATAGGCGGATAATAAAAGTAGGCAAAAGAAGTAAAGCAAATCAGCAATACTATCGGGAAAGCAAATAAATAATGTGGAAGCCTTAGCACAATCTAAATAATTACTCCAAATTTAATTTGTTTTAATGACTCAAACTCAACTGCTTTGCCGGAGTAGATGCCATTGTATAAAAGCCATAACCTAAGAGAAACCATTGACGCAAATGCTATAAACATTACAAATATTTCGCTGTTGAAAAAGCCCTTTGAAACAACTCTTACCAAGATAGTCTGACTCCAATAAAGCCTACCAGCAAAAACGCTTCGACAAAGATATATTTTCAGAGTTTAATATAACGGACTAATATTAGCCGACACTAAGCTTCAATTTAACTCACACTGATTATTATCTCGCAAAAGAAATAGATTCTTGACAGCATTATCTTTTCGTGACACGCTTTTGCTCACGGATTGTTATGTTCCGCCAACTTCTCAACCTTTTTAGCAAAGTACCTCAAGAAAATATGAGCCAATTTTCGTTAAAGAACGAAACCGGATTATCCGAAGAACAAATTAACTCGTTGATAATGGATTTTCGACGGCTCGAATCCTTTGATAGCGAGCTGCCTGAAAAAATTGTTCGATATGTAATTGATGGCGAAGAGCCGGGTTTTCCGGCGACTCTTCAAATGATGCTGTCAAATAAAACTTATAGCGGCATTAAATATGAATTTAGCTGGAATGCGCCGCACGGCAGTTTTTTTCGCAAATATGATTTAAGCGACCCCAATCCGCTTTTTCGACTAGCGCAGGTTTACGACACGATTTTCCAACATCAAACGCTTTCGAATCAGATTTACAACAACCAGAATCTTAATTTCAAAAATGCAGATTTAACGGCGTTCACTGCCGCCTTGATTCATGCTTTCCAAAGGCAAAACAAAAAGTTTCCAATTGAACTGCTCGATAAGGTTTTTGAGTTAGCAAGCGAAGAATCAGATTCGCTCGCCCGAATTATTTATATCAATGATTCGAGCCAATCACAGTACAGTTATTACCAAATCCGCAACGAGACGGTTCAGTACAAAGGGTTTGCGGAGTTTACCGAACGTCATGCGGCAACGGTGCGCGAAGCGTTGAGGCTGCCAAAAGCCGAACAAAGAGTTCACGCGCTTGAAATCTTAAGCAAACAAAATGTCCCCGCGCTGCCTTTTGTTGGAGAAATTGCTCCGCTAGCGTGTTCGTCTGCGAAAACAGAGCGCAGCGAAGCATCATTTCTGCTCAAAAAATGCGGTGAGAAGGCAATTCCGCATTTGCAGGAAATTGCCGTCAAGGGTAATCCGACAGAGCGAGCAAACGCCGTTAAATTGTTGTATGAACTCAGCGGAGAAACGTCAAACGAATTTCTCAAGTCTCGCCTCGAAACGGACAAATCATCGAACGTCCGCGATACGATTGACGAGCTGCTTAATCAGAAGCCGATTGAAGTAAGCGAGGAAGGTGAGTTTGATTTAACAGTTCCCCCTCCGCCACAGGTGAATTTCAACGAACCGCTCAGCAAATCGTTTTTCTCTGAATTACAGGAAGCGATTAAAAAAGTTGATGTTGCTTCTCTGAACTTTTTTGAAAGCAGTTCGGGGCATTGGAAGCCGCCGAGAAAACCGGAAAAAATCAGTCAAGAAAAAATCGAAAAGTTTTTCGAGTTGCTGCAAAACGGTAACGGCGAAGAATGCCGCAAATTCAGATTAGTTGAGCCGCATTATTTTAGTTTTGCTCAAACCTACCTGAATCCGATTTTTGTCGCTTCCACAGAAATCAAACCGATTCATATTGTTCGCTTGGCTCTACTGCTGCAAACAAATAATCAGGAAATTATTTGGACGTTGAACAACGAGCTGCCTCGTTTTCAAGCAAATCCCAATTTAAGAATCGGCTTGCGTGAGTTATCGCAAATTTTTGTAAGACTTAAAATCAGCGACAATCAAATCGTTCAACATCTGCTGCACAAAAATCAATACTACGACCCTCTGAGCAGTTTTCACGATAATGATGAAAACGTTTGGCAATTTTTGTTTGATAAACAGGACGATTTGGAAAAGGCGCTTTATGCGAACGAAATTGATAAGCGGCAAAATGCGCTTGAATTGCTCGCCAAATTCCCAAAACTTCCGCCCCGCTTTCGCCCTAAACTTTGGGAATTTGCCTTTGGCAAAGCTAAAGGCGAACGCTTTTTGGCGCAAAAATGCCTAGTTAATGACCGTCAGAAAAAGGAAAAGCTGCTTGACGCGCTTAAGAGCCGCGTTGCCGAAACCCGCGGAGTAGCAGCGGAATGGTGGGGTAGCTCCGGTGATGAAAATGCCATAGAACCGCTGCGCGAAGCGATTGAAAAAGAAAAATCCGACGTAGCAAAAGACCAAATGCTTCGCGCACTCGAACGGCTTGGGGCGTCAGTCGAAGAATATCTCGACCGCGACCAGCTTGCAGCAGATGCCAAAACCAACATACAGGGTGATTTTGTTAGGAAAACGATTCCTTGGCTTAATGCGAGCCTGCTGCCCAAAGTTCGATGGGTTGATACCGGGCAGGAAGTTTTACCGGAAGTCTTAACGTGGTTTATTGTCCAAAGCGTCAGGCAAAAACAGGTCGAGCCGTCGCCACTCCTACGTCGTTATTTGGAGAAAATCGAAAAACAGGGACGTGAAAGATTCGCTCAATTTGTGCTCGAAAGCTGGATAGGTGCTGACACAGAACCTTTTCCGCCGGATGAAGCCGAAGCCAAAGCTAAAGCTGAGTTAGCAAGCGCCAAAAATTATTGGCAATACTATCAAACTCAGGGCTACACGGAAGACAGTTATTTTCAGCAGCAATTTAATCATTACTTAAAACGACCAAAAGGCAGTGCAATTAAAGAAAAGGGAATTTTGGCGATTACTGCGGCAGCAGGTGGCGCGGCGGCAGTTCCGCTAACTGAACGCTATATTCGAGAGTTTCACGGTCATCGCCTTAAACAAAGTTTGGCTCTCGTCGAAATTTTAGGCGAACTGAATGATTTGAACGCCGTTCAAGTTTTGCTCTCGCTCGCCAACCGTTTTCGCACCAAAGGAATTCAGGAAGAAGCCAAACGGCAAGTTGATTTGCTGGCGAAGCGAAACGGTTGGACTTTGGATGAGCTTGCCGACCGGACGCTTCCGACGCTTGGTTTTAATGAAAAAGGAGAACTGCATCTCGATTACGGGTCACGTAAATTCATTGCAAAGCTCGATAAAGATTTTAATTTTCTCCTTTTCGACGAGCAAAATAAGAAAATTAAATCGCTCCCTATGGCTCGCAAGGAAGATGACCCGGAATTGGTCAAAGACGCCAAGCAGACTTTTGCTAACGCGAAGAAAAATCTCAAACAAATTTTAAGTTTGCAAAAAGAGCGACTCTATGAAGCAATGTGCAGCGGGCGAAGTTGGAAATTCGTTGATTGGCAAACTTTTTTAAACGGTCATCCGATTTTGCGCCGTTATTGCCAAACGCTCGTTTGGCAAACAACGGACGAGACGAATCAAATTACATTTCGCCCGCTTGATGACGGAAGTTTGACTGATGCCGAAGATAACGAAGTCGAACTTGAAAGTGAAACTTTGGTAAAACTCGTTCATCAGCAGACTATTCCCTTAGAAACGGCGGAAAATTGGAAGTTGCATTTATCTGATTACGAAATAACGCCCATTTTCCCGCAGTTCGGGCGTGAAATGCCTGGGCTTTCAAAGGAAACAATGGACGCAAGGGAAATCAAAGATTTTGAAGGCTGGATGATTGAAACATTCAAGCTGCGCGGCAAAGCGACTGCTCTGGGATTCACGCGGGGCAGCGTCGAAGATGCGGGTTGTTTTTATAATTATCGAAAAAGTTTTACGGCGCTCGAACTCGAAGCGTTTATCGAGTTTACCGGAAGTTTTGTACCGGAGGAAAATCGTCCCGCCGCGCTTTTATCGCTTTCGTTTGCCCGCATCGGGAAACAAACGAGCGGTTATCTTTCGCCGAATTCCGGGCTTAAAATTAAAGATGTTCCGCCCGTTGTTTTGTGCGAAGTTTGGAACGACTGGAAAACGATTGCGAATACCGGAACGGGCTTCGACCCGGATTGGAAAAAGAAATCCGAATATTGATTTAAGGATTTATGAATAATACGCAAATAGTTCGTCAACCGGCTGAGGTGAGTTTTGCCGAGGAGTTGACTGCCCTCGCCGCCGATGACAACGCACCCCGCCCACCGGGTTGGAGTTTATCGCCGCGTGCAGTTCGCACTTTTATTTTAGGCTCAAACGGTGCCGCGCTTTCGTACAAATCAGACGGCAAAAAGCAGTCAGTAGTGATTACGCAAAAATTCTACGGCGATGATACCTTGATTGACCGCTCAATTGTCACTCTGGCGGGAAATCGCGGTTTAATGCTCGTCGGCGAACCCGGAACGGCAAAATCAATGTTGTCTGAGCTGCTTGCCGCTGCCATTTCAGGCGTTTCGACCAGTACGATTCAAGGCACAGCCGGAACGACCGAAGACGCCATTAAATATTCGTGGAATTTCGCACTTTTGCTTGCGGAAGGCGCTTCAAAACGCGCTCTTGTTCCATCGCCTCTTTACACGGGTTTAAGTGAAGGTAAAATCGTCAGATTTGAAGAAATTACGCGCTGCCCGCCGGAAATTCAGGACGCGCTTGTCAGCGTTCTCTCCGATAAAGTTTTGCTTATTCCCGAACTCGGTGACGATTCGGTGCTGTTCGCTAAAAAAGGATTTAATGTGATTGCGACCGCAAATTTGCGCGACCGCGGCGTGAATGAAATGTCGAGCGCTCTCAAGCGGCGCTTTAATTTTGAAACCGTACATCCGATTGCTAACCGCGAACTCGAATTAAAATTGGTCGTTGAACAAACAGAAAAACTTCTTGAGGAGTCGGAGGCAAAAGTCGAATTACCAAATGATGTGATGAATTTGCTGGTTATGACTTTTCAGGAATTACGAACCGGTAGAACTGAAGAAGGCGCAACAATTGAGCGCCCTTCAACCGTAATGTCCACTGCCGAAGCGGTCGCTGTTTGTTTTTCCGCCGCGCTCGACGCTTATCACTTCGCAGACGGAAAGCTCGAAGGTGAACATCTGGTTAAAAATCTCGTCGGCACGGTTCTTAAAGATAATCCCGATGATGCGAAACGGTTGAAGCATTATTTCGATGTCATCGTTAAAACCCGCGCCGCCAAATCCGCGCTGTGGCAATCTTTTTACAAAGCTCGTAAATTCCTTGCGTGAAAACCGAACCGGAAAAAGATTTAAGCCTATTTTTGGGAGCTTTGGCAGAAAGCGGCGTCACTTTTTTCCCCGTTCGGCATCACAGCCCGGCGTGTTCGTGGCATTTACGCGAAATCATCAGGCGTGAAAAATTCGACGCAATCCTGATTGAAGGCGCAGAAGACATCACAAACCTAATTCCCTTTATTCTCGACGAAAATACTCGCGCACCGTTTGCCGTTTATACAACTTTTATCGCCGAAAAAAAGGAAGAAAGTGCTTTGCCGCCGCGCTTTGCAGCATATTATCCATTTTGCGATTATTCGCCTGAACTCATTGCTTTACGCGAAGGCAGCAAAATTGGCGCAAAGCTCAAATTTATTGATTTAACTTTTCCCGAACAAGTCATTCACGAAACAGCCGATTCGCAACACGAAAAACCGCGTTCACTGTTAGATGAAAGCTATTTACAGCACAGCGAGTATTTGAACGCTTTAGCAAAGAAATGCGGCGCACGCGACACGGACGAGCTTTGGGATACGCTTTTTGAAGCCGACTTTTGGCAAATTTCAAGTGCTGAGTTTATCAACAGAGTCGCAGCTTACTGCTTTCTCGCTCGTTACAATTACCGAGAAGAAACATTGGTACGCGATGGAACTTTGGCGCGCGAAGCGGCAATGGCTGCGGCGATTGTCGAAGAATTGAAGAATGGAGAACAAAAGATTTTAGTCGTTACCGGCGGTTTTCATACGGCGGTTTTGCCCTTCCTAATTGAACAAAAGCCGGAACGCCCAAAACGCTTTCAGCCGAGCGAGAAGGACGCGCAAACCGTGATGTTGCGGTACAGTTTCGACCAATTGGACAGTTTGAACGGTTATGCCTCCGGGATGCCCTCGCCGCATTTTTATCAACAGTTTTGGGAGAATTTGGACAAATTCGATTCGCCCGTAGGGGCGGCAAAAGAAACCGCGACGCAAATTTTAATCGAAGTCGGGAGAATGACGCGGGAAAAAGATTTGCAAAATCAGCTTTCAACGGCTGACGAAATCGCCGCGCTTGCTCAAACTTTGCGGCTGGCGGAATTTCGCGGGCACGCCAGTTTCCCGACGCGGGAAGATTTGCTTGACGGCGTGCGAAGCTGTTTCGTTAAAGGCGGAATGGACGCCGAAGGAGCAATTCTGCTCGAAATCGTGCTGCGAACTTTAGCGGGCAGTCGAATTGGAGAGATTCCGGCAAACTCAAGCGTTCCGCCGATAGTCGAAGATTTCCGCAGCAACTGTCTCCGTTTCAAATTAAACATTACGGATTCGACTCCGAAAAAACTTTCGCTTGACCTTTATCGGCAGGAGAATCATCGTCGTCTCAGCCGTTTTCTTCACGGTTTGAATCTTTTGGGAGTTTATTTTGCAACGGCGACGGCAAGCCCGGATTTTGCTCGCGGCTTGCGGCTCGAATTGCGTCACGAACAATGGGAATATCGGTGGACGCCGCTAACCGAAAGCCGTCTGGTCGAATGTTCCGTTTACGGGGCGACAATTGAAGAAGCCGTTTTGGCTCGCGTGCAAGAGCGAATCGAGCATTTGGAATCCGAAGGCAAAGCAAATTCGGCGAGCGAAGCCGTTAAGATTTTAATTTTGGCTTGTCAGGTCGGTTTGCAGGAGCAAATTGGAGCAAAACTTGCGAGTCTAATCGAGCGAAAAATCGCCGCTGATGCTTCATTCGCATCAATTGCCGAAGCTGTCAGCCAGTTGCGCTTGTTATGGAGCGCCCGCGAACCGCTCGCCGCCAGCGAGCTTTCTGCGATACCCGAACTAATGAACACCGGCTACCTCCGCGCTTGTTTTATTTTGCCCGATATTGTTAATGCTCCCGAAAGCGAGTTTCGCCAAATGGTCGAGTCTCTGTGCGTTATGCGCGAACTGCTCGTCAGTGAAAATGTCGAATTTTTCGATGCTGAGATTTTTTATGATGCGCTGGAAGACGTTATTTATTCGCCAACTTGCCCGCCCCTAATTGCCGGTGCGGTCTATGGTTTATTGCAAAACACGGGGCGAATCGCTTCCGAAACTCTGCTGCGTCAGACCGAGGCTAATTTGCTGACCGGCAATAAAAACAGCATCAGCTTTCTCAGTGGTCTTTTAAGGACAGCACGGGAAATCGCATGGACGGAGCCCGAATTTTTGCAGCTTCTCGACCGGTATTTGCGTGATTGGACGGAAGAAGAATTTTTGCAGCTTTTACCCGAAATGCGGCTCGCCTTTTCTTATTTAACCCCGCGTGAAACAGACCGCGTGGCTCAAACGGTTGCGGATATGTACAGTGAAAAATCAATCGGACGCACCTTTTTTGGTAATTTGAGCGAGGAGGATTTACTGCTCGGTTTGGAAATCAACAAATTAACCGTTGAATCACTAGAGCGCGACGGTTTGACTGATTGGATTTGAATGAGTGAAAAAGACCAAAATTTGCTTCGCTGGCGTTTTGTGCTTGGGCGTTTTGCTGAAAAAAAACTCCCGTCACAAATGAACGGGCGCGCCCAGCAACTTGAAAAAGCCCTTGATTTTCTCTATGGGCGAGAGTATCAAGGGCGCGGTCTGCGCGGCGATGGCGCAGGTTCGCTTGACCCAAGCCAGTTGACCGTTCCGCATTGGCTTTCGGAAGTGCGAGAGCTTTTCCCGGCGGAAACTTGCGAGACAATCGAAAAACACGCCCTTGACCGCTATGGGATGACAGAGCTTGTGACTGACCCAAAAGTTTTGGAAAAATTGACGCCAAGCGTTGATTTGCTCAAAACGATGCTCACTTTTCGCGGAATGATGAAAGGCGAAGTTTTGAACACAGCCAGAAAAATCATTCGGGAAGTCGTCGAAGAAATAAAGCGCAAAATAGAACCGGAAGTGAGGCAAACCCTTCTCGGCAAGCTCAACCGTTTTCATCATAGTCCGCTCAAGGTCGCTCAAAACTTCGATTGGCGGGCGACGATTCGCCGCAATCTAAAACATTATGACCCGAAAAAACAGAAAATTATCGCACAAAATTTGTTCTTCTTCTCGCGTGTTGAAAGACGGATGCCATGGGACGTAATCCTCTGTCTTGACCAAAGCGGCAGTATGGCGAGTTCGGTAATTCACAGTGCGGTAATGGCGGGGATTTTGGCGGGTTTGCCATCTTTGCATGTTTCGCTCGTTGTGTTCGATACTTCGGTTGTTGATTTAACTCAATACGTTGACGACCCCGTTGAGATTCTGATGAGCGTTCAGCTCGGTGGCGGAACTAACATCGGTCAGGCAATGCAGTATTGCGAATCTCTCATTTCTAATCCGAGACGAACGGTTTTCGTTTTGGTAAGCGATTTCATGGAAGGCGCGTCGCCGAAAATCATGTTTTCGGTTTGCGAGCGGATGAGTGAGGCAGGCGTAACCTTACTTGGGCTTGCGGCATTGGACGAGGCGGCGCAAGCAGCTTACGACCGGCACACAGCCGAAGAATTGGCGGCGCGCGGAATGGAAATCGCCGCTTTGACCCCGAAGAAATTAGCGCAATGGCTGGCGAAAAGAATCTACTAGACAAACTCGTCAATCAGGCTCGCTCGCTTGATGATGACGCACTCGCGGCACTCTCAAATAAGGGGTTAGTGCGCCGGGCGCGAAAGGATTTTTCGAGTTTGGAAACTCTCGTTGCGCTCGTTTCGGGGGACGAAAACACAGTTAAAATTCAAGCGGCAGATGCTACGGTTACTCTTACCGATAACGGTCTAACACAAGCCGTTTGCGACTGTCCTTCCGTCGAAGTTTGCCGCCACGTTTTAATAGCTTGTTTTTGGTTAGCAGAACAAAAAGCTGAAAACGCAGAAGAAAGTGCCGGAACGACGGAAACAGGCGAAAAATCGGAAGAACCTTCTTTTCAAAACCTGCTTGATGTTTCATTGCCGGATTTTGAAAAATCTCTGGGTAAAAAAGTATTTGCTCAAGGCATTGATTTTTTGCAGAAAAATTCGGACTGCCAATTCACTGCGCCCTCAAGCGGTGTAATTTTGGTCGAATTTGTTGAAGCGAACATTTCAGTGCGGTTATTAAAAGATGCCGATTTCGGAGGGCATCTTTGTTCGTGTCGGAAACAAGAAATTTGCCTGCACAAAGTCGCCGCAGTTTTAGCTTTTCGACGGGAAAATAATGTTGAATATCTTCCTAAAACCTCGCCTGATAAGACGCAACTGGCACTGAAACTTTCGCCTTCGCAAATCAAAGTGTTGAAGCAAACGCAAAAACTGTTTGAAGAGTTTGTCGAAATCGGCTGCGCTCATCTTTCTGAAAGTTCCGTTGAGCAGTTACAAACTTTAGCTACATCGGCGGGCGGAGCAAGTGTCTTTCGGCTTTCGTTTGCCTTGAAATCCTTAGCCGACGGTTTGAATTTATCTCTTCAGCGGTCGGCGCAAGCAGATGAAACGGCTTGGTTGATTTTTCTCGCGAAAACCTATGCTCTCGTTTCCTCTCTGCTTTTAGCCGAAACGCCTAATCCAAAACTTATCGGTGTTTCGCGCAGCAGCTATGAGGGAATCGGCACTCTTGAATTGGCTGGCGTCGGAGCTTACCAATGGCAGACCCTTTCTGGGTATCACGGCATTACGATTCTGTTTTGGGACAATCGCGCCAAACGTTTTTTTTTGTGGACTGACGCACGTCCGAAAGCCAATGCGAGCTTCAATCCAGCCGCAGCTTTTACGGGCGAAATGCGCTGGCAAGGTTTCAACTCGCCAAAACAAGCTGCCGAGTCCGTTTTCAAACTGCAAAATGCAGCGCGAAATTCGCAAAACCGTTTATCGGGTTCAGGAGAAATTAACGGTTTCGTAACGGGAGCAACAGAAATTGAGAAACTAGATTTCGCCAGCATCGCATTTTCAGATTGGCAAGAGCTTCGCCACTACTTTGCCGGAGTGTTTCCTTATGGTTTGCGCGAAAGAGAAACTTTTAAGGAATTTGTCGTCGTCCGCCCGAAACAATTCGGCGAACGCTTTTTCGACGAAGCGAAGCAAAACTTTGTTTGGCAGATTTGCGACGAAAGCGAAAATATAATCAGAATTAAACTGACATATAACACTTATAATGAACCGGCGATTCAAATTTTAGAAAAACTAAATCCATCCAAAGATAAAGTAATCGGTATTTTGGCGCGGCTTTCGCTCGATGAAGGAGGTTTATATCTACACCCAATATCAATATTCTTAAAGCCGAAAAGCGGATTTTTATCTGGTTTGTTTAATAGAAATACGAATGATTTCATTCAAATAATTCACTTAAATTTAACGGTTAAAGTTGATAAAAAAGCTAATATCGAAAACAAAAGTGAAAAAGTCGCTGTTGTTGAATCCGAAATGGACGAGAACATTTACTTTGAGATTTTGGAAACAGAAGGCGGCATTCCGCAAAAAATATCTAAGTCTCGCCAAATTCTGCAAAACTTTGCGGAATCCGGCACAAGTTCCATTTCAAATAATCTATTTGAAATATTGGCGCAAGAGTCTGAAACTCTTGATTCAACAGGTTTATCAAAACTGGCTAATTCAATTTCTGCTTTTATAAAATCTCCAAGGACAGAACTTCCTAAAAATCTGCTTAAACTTATTTTCTTATTTGAACTTTCATCAGAAATTGCACAAACCCGTTCCCGGAATAAATAGGATAAAATTTTCTCTAAAATTCGGGAGCGGGCAACATCTATTTTCTTAAAAAGGTAGCCGATTATCGCTACCTTTGAAACTTAGTGGGAAGTTCGAGTGCGTCATCAATCAGGTAATCAGTGCTGATTCCAGCGAGCCGAGCATAAGCAACAATTAAAGGTATCGGAGCTTCACGCTTTCCCGTCTCGAAATTACTTATCATTCCCTGCGTCAATTCCCATCCATAATCAAGCCGCCCGACAATTTCTACCTGATTCAAGTTAAGTGCCTTGCGAAGTTGAATCAGCTTACTGGGAAGGTTCTTTGAGCGGGGGCGCGGTTTTCCCATTCAGTCCGCACCTCCTGAATGAAAAATTTGTGATTGACAAGATACTTCAGGTGAAGTTATCGTGAGTTCGGAAAGGCGATTCGCCGTAAACCTTCTTTTCGGCATTACGGCAGGACACATCAAACCGGATGTTTCTCCGCTGGCATCGTCATCGAATCAGTTCTAAAAATAACTCATCTCTTTGAAGCCTACAAAACACATGAAAAAACTTCTCATCATCGCCACTCTGTTAATGACCGCTTACACAGCGAACGCACAAGCAAAATTCCAGATTGCTTATGACAAGTTTCAAGATACGGTAACCGTTTGGGGAGCCGAGATTGTAAGATTCGACAACGATTGCGAATCCTGCTTTACAGGAATCAGACCGTATTTTGAAAACGACGGAGAGAATCCGAAGAAGCCTACTAACATCGTCGTTCGGTTGAGAATGACGACCGTTTCGAGAGGAACCGGACGAGAAGAGCCGGTTATCTTTCTGCTTGACGATGCGACTCGGCTCAAGTTCAGCATTGCTCCCCAAACGACGCAGTTTGTGGGCAGTTTCTACACGAAATTTTATTATCTCGACTTTACGCCCGAACAGCTAAAACAGTTGGTATCTGCTAAAAAGGTCGAACTGGCGGTGCCGGAATTAAGAAACGATTTTAAGAAACAATATGATTTGACCGGGCGCCTAGCACCGCTAAAAGAATTTTGGGATTACATCGGCAAATTAGATTGAATTCAAAATGTAGCGATACTGCGGTAACTTATGAAAAGGGCGGAAAACAATACATTCGATGCGTTAATTAACGCGGAGAAACTACTCCAAGGTATTCTGGATGTTGTCAATACCCATCCAGATGAAGCATCCAGAGAGTTCGGGTCGGCGTCAATTAACATAATGCTCAACGATTATGACGCAGCGCTGGAACACATGAAAAATGTGATTGCCATGAAACCGAACGTTTCGTTTTACTACCGCCGTCTGGCAGAAATTTTAGTTCTTCAAGACGAATGGAAAGAAGCGCTCCCGCATTTGGAAAGAGTCATGGAACTTGAGTCGCAAGATACGGCAGCGGCGAATTTGCTGCTTGCCACTTATCAAAAAACTGAAAACCGCGAAAAAGCCAAGAAGCTAGAAGAATATTTGGATGCTCACAAAAATTTCTTGAAAGCGCTCAACCAAGATTAGTCGTTACAATACTAAATAATTTTATAACCTCTGTGGTGCCATTGTTTTCTTGTGCAGGAGTGGTTATTTGTGCGGAATTGCGTGTTATTTTTTGTGCAAAGCCCGACTTGGAGATAACCTATCACAGTTTGTTTACAAATGTGAACAAAGGTTTCGTTTTGATAACCACACCGGTAGGCAAAGCCCATCAGCAAAAAGAGGCGGAAAAGCCTGAAACACCAACGGTAAAAATGTAAGCAAAACCTATCATATCTATACGAGGCAAATAATTTAATAAAACTTTTTTTGACAAATAAGCTTGGCAGGGATTAAATTTAACCCTGCTAAATACAAGGAGTATGTGATGAAACTAGCCGCCGTTTTGATAGTTCTCGTCGTGGCTGCTGTGGTTTATACGTTTGGTTACAAGCACCCGCTTCTCCATGCCCTTCAATTGCTTCTAATTGCTCTTGCCATCCTCATTAACGGAAAAAGCCGAGCGCGTCAGAAAATTTCTTTCTGGATTGCACTCATCGCCTTTGCCTTGCTGTTATTCACGAATTGGGTTTTATAATTCGGTTCGACTGGTTTTTACCTTATCCGCAACTGACACTCGCCGCAATCTGAAAATGATAGTGTTCTAATTTGTGTTGCTAATAAACCATCTGCATTTTTACTCTAAAATACCAATCCGTTATGAAAGTCTTTATCTCAGCAATCTGTCATAATCTTCTTTGACTCTCTTGTAGCATTCGCATAATTGGAAGTGAAAAATGTAATTATTTGTGCAAAGCCACCTAAAAATATGAATAAAAAATAAAACAGATTGTAGTGACAATAATGATTACTCATTTGGTCTGATTTATTTTTGTTGACTTTTGGCATTCTTAAAAGTTAATTTAGCCTTGTCCGTCCTTCGGCGGATGCTGTACCTCATTCCACGCTCCTTTTTATACCTACCAAAGATGAACAACCTCAAATGTCCGAACTGTGGACTGACCAATTTTGCTACCGCTACAAATTGCAAGAAGTGTAATACCCAGTTTAAAAAATCCCATTCCATTCATCAATCGAACAGGCATTTTCAACAGGCGCAAAGCTCTTTGCCAGTTGCACCACAGAGTAGCGCATCCTGTGGGAATTGCGACGGTCAAATAATTCAACAAACCGCCTTTTGCCCGCATTGCGGAACGCCTCAACAACAGCCGCAACCAAATATGTTTTCAAATCCGCCCGCTAAAGGCGAGATTCGGATTGTTAAATTAAATTGCGTAAATTGCGGCTTCGGTCTGGACATTTCCGAGCAGATGGAGCGGTTAGCCTGCGGTTACTGCGGAACGCAGCAGATTGTCGAACGGAGCGGCGGAGCGGTTCATTTGCGCGGCGTAACCGAAGCAATCGCAAGAGTACAGACGGGGACGGATAAAACGGCAGCGGAGCTTGCTCTTGCTCGTTTGTCGAAAGAACTGGAAGCGGTCAGACAGCAGCGAGCGGAAAAAGAGTATTACTGGCAATTTGCCTTAGCAAATTGTAGAAATAAATTACAGAACGTGACAATTATCGCGGTTATTCTCGGAACCGTCCCATCGGTATTCGTTGCAGCTATGTTCGCCGCCTTTGCCGGGGCTATTGGCGGAGACATTGGGAGAATGAGTGGCGGCTTAATCGGATTTCTCGCACCGCTTAGTGCCATCGCAATTTTAACCCGAACGCAACTGGTCAAACACGACAGTTATAATTCCGACAAAGTAATCGAACGGTGTAACCACGATTTAATGCAGGTTGATAAACACATTGCCAATCTACAAATGAAAATGAGGCAAAATTACCAAATCGCCAATGCGTAAATCCCAAGCATTTAATCATAAAGTTTTTGCCATTTATTACTTCCAATAAAAATTATGTTTTGTCCAGAATGCGGTCGCCGAAGCCTACAAGCAGCTAAATTTTGTATTGATTGCGGCTACAACTTTATGCAATCCGCCAACCCAATTTTAGGGGCACAGACGCGGCGTGAAACTGAGAATTCAAAGCATGGACTTTCCGCTCCTGAAACATCATCGGCAGCGCCTGCGACGCCGCGCCAAAACTCCAATTCAGCCGCGAGAATCCTGCTGTTGCTGATTGTTCTCGGACTCGTCGGTTTCGGCGCATTTCAGGTCGTGTCGCATCAGGCGCAGACGAATTATAATTATCCGAGTTATTCGAGCGGCGGCAGCAACAGTTCTCTATCGGCGAGCTACTCGCCGACGAGGGCGGGCGATTCGTCGAAGTCAGCAGCAGAACCGCAGAGCCATCGAATAGTGAACGAAGCCTTTACGCTTAAAGCGGGCGAGTTCGCTTCGTATAAATTTACGATTCCAAAATCATCGAGCGGCGGAACAGTAACCGGCAATTTCACCGCGTCCGGCGGCAGCAATGATATTTTTGTTGTTATCACCAATCAGGCGGGCGTGACGAATATTAAAAACGGTAACAGCTACAAAGCCTATTATGATTCGGGAAAGGTAACGACCGACGACATAAACCTGAATCTTGCGCCCGGAACTTACTACATCGTTTTCAGCAACATTCATTCGTTGATGACGCCGAAAGCTGTCAACGCCGATGTAAGCGTTGAGTTTTAAATTAAAGGTATTGAGCTAATCAAAAGCCTAACAGTCAATTAGTAACAAAAAAGAAAGCGTAAGCGCGGCAATCGGGAAATCTGAGAGACAGGCTTTTTGCTGTTTTTGAGTGTTTAATAGCTTCTAGGCGTGTTTTGACCATTCTGACTGGCTTTGATATGTTTTCTGCATTATGGGAAGTTTCAGAGAAGAGTTTATGCGTACCGAGCGCAGATTAGCGATGCACCCGGCAGGCATCAAAGAAAGACTGATTGATGCTGCCATAGCCGGGATTGCTCACTTAAAAGCCAATAAGCGGGAATTAAACAAGATGCCGAAGGAATTGCGCGAAGATTTTCTGGCATTTATGGAAAAACTGACAAAGGCGGGCGGCAGCACCGTACCCGGTGAGGGTTCGATTCACGGCACAGTGAGAGAAATGACCGAAGACGAAGCGCAAATGATGGTTTCCGAATTTTTGGCTTTGGCTTATGAGGTCAAGCAAGTTCCCCGAACTTCAAAGGAGGAAGATTAACCGGTTAATTCAAGCGGCGACCTTTTATCAGTCAAAAGTTTTTGTTTTTCGATATATATTGCCATCCAACAAGCTGACAGCAAAAAACAAAATAAATTAAACGAGAATCGCGGGTCTGTGAAAGCGACGATTTGCGAAAACAGCAGGACGAAAACAAAAGTTCTCACATACGCGTTAGAGGGCGGTTCTTTGGCGTTGCGTTTTCTGACGATGCTCAAGCCGACGCTATAAGCAATTGCATAGACGATGCCAGCGATGGCAAACTCTGTCACCCTAAACGGAACGTAAGCCTGAGCGGATGCCCCCGCGTTGTACAGGAAAACTTGTAAAATCACAGCCAAAGTGATGAGGCTTTTAGCGAAAACCGGGCGGAACTTATTGAGAACGAAAGCCAGCAGGCTCAAAGCGACAATGTAAGCGAGGATTTGATAAGAGAGCAGAGAAAGCATTGCGAGACCTCCACAAGGCGTCGGAGATTAGCATAAAGAATTTAACGAATTGAAACAAGAAGCAATTTAAATCAGAATGTCAAAATTAAATCGTTTTGCCGATTTCTGAAAACCCCAAATAAAACTTTTAAGAATTACAAGCAAATATTGCCAGCAGCACAAATTTAGACACCACCAAATTTGTTATCTTTTGTTATCCTTCTCAATAATCTCAAGCTGAAGTTCATCATCAATAACGCTTTCGAGCGTTACGTTCGCCGCTCGCGCCAGTCGTAATAAAAATTGCAGCGGCGGCTCCCGCCAGCCCCGTTCATAGCTTGAAACCGTTTCTCGGATTAGCTCGTCTTTTTCATATCCGAGCCGTACGATTAGCTCGTTCTGCGAACAGTTAAAAACCTCTTTTCTGATTTGTTTTATTTTTTCGGCTAATCGGCTTGGTTTCGGTCTCGGTTTTCTTTTCGTCATCGGGAAACCTCCCGACAACAAAAGAAAAATGCTTGACAGGTAGAGGCTAATGCCTCTACCCTAGATTTGCCTGTGAGTCTCGCCGAAAGCCTTATTATTGGCGTCACGACGAGCGAGGGCATTTAAGATTTAGCCTCGCCTATCAATCTCACACTAACCACAAATCTGAAGCGGTCTGCTCATTCTACAAAATCTCTTCAAAAAATAAAAATATATGGCTGATTATCGTGAAAAATCCGGTTATTGTTATACTTGCAGAAAGTGTGTTTTAGCGCGACAGGAACAAGCCTCTCATACTTTTTGGCTGCTCGCATCAGTTTTAACTTGCGGTGTTTTCGCAATTGTCTGGATTATTTCGATGCTCGTCAAGAGCGGCGCACCCGCGAAATGCGCGTTTTGCGGCAGTCCGGTTAGTCTCAATAGCCCTGCAGCCGGACAAACTGCAATGCGCGGCGGTCAATTCGGAGCAGGAACGATGCCGAAACAGGGATTGCCGACCGCCGCGAAAATTGTCATTGGTTTAGTTTGCGTTTTCGTTCTAATGCCTCTTGCAATCGCAGTTTTGGGTACGGCAATCAAACCCGTGCCAGCGCCCGTTGCCGCGCCAGTACAGACGCCTCAGGCAGTTGCGCCAAGTCCGACGCCCGCATCGGCAAAAACCGTCAAGAACGCGAAGAAGTCGGCGCAAACAAAAAACAACCAGCTAGCCGACGGTTATAAGCTGACAGAGGCGGAAGGAAGTTTAAGAGGCTACGCGCTGGCTTGCAAACGGCAAGCTGACGAGCTAGGCGGAGACACTGAGTTTAAGGTTCGCAATTTCGTTTATGAGCGTTGTATTCAGCTTGACGGCGATGGCGACACGGCAAAGCGCGAGATTATTACGATGATTCACCAGTCACGCGGCAAATAAAATTTTTAAGGGCAGTGTCCAACTTGTGACGCTGCTCGGCGTCTCAACAAAATCGGCGATTCTCGGCGAAAACTGACCGGTTTTCGCCTCAATTTGTTTTCAGCAGTAAAACCAATCAAACAAAATACGGCAATAGAAGCGTAGGCTCAACAACGGTGGGCAGCGCAATGTGAAACGCGAAAGCGGAATGGTGTATATGCAATCGCGAAATGTACTGATAGAGGCAAAAATAAAACAACGCTGACAATGCGCTCCTAAGCGGCTGTGCAATGGTTTGAAAGACACTAGAACTAAAAAAATCCAGCAAAAAGGGGCTTGTTCTTGTTAAAGACAAGCCCCTTTTTGTTACAGTGAATGTGTTGTAATTGTTTGACTTAAATGTTTTGGCAACCAACTACATTGTATCTCTAAAATAGTCAAATACGATTTCTTGCAATTCTGCTTTGGTCAAAAGCATAGGTCGAAGAAGATGAAAAATTGTTTGTTTGTCAGAACGCATACAAAGCCTTAAAACTTCAAAAACATCATTTTTTTGTTCTAAACTTAATGGGCGTTTTGTTGTAAAGCGAGAATAAACATCAGCAGTATGAAGCCAAAGTGAAATTTCTCCTTCCGCATTTTTGTCCTTTAAGAAGCCGTCCTCCCACTCATCGAAAGATAGTGAATGCACTTCTTTCAGCTTCAACATAATTTGACGAATCTGCTCACGTATCTCTTCGGAAAATGATTGATGATATTTATGTTCATCAAGTTCGACTTTCGAAGCGTCAATCCAATAAATTCCCGGCATTCCTTCAATCTTTGCTCTCATCATATTAAGTGTGAGCTTTGATAATGGAATCTGCGACACCTTTTTGGTGTCTAGGTCAAAAAACTGAACGTACTTCTCTCTCTTTTCTTTTGCGCCATCGGATTTAGGCATAATTTCTCCTTTATTTTTATTTGCACCGGCGCAATTTTAGGATACCAATTTTTTATTCGCTATGCAAGGTAAGTTTAATAATAGCAATAAAATAGCTTGACAAAGGATGGGTTATTTGGCTAAATTTTAGGAGATTATTAAACGGGAAATTGACGATTAAGCTGTTGTAATAGACAAAGAAATATTTTCAAAACACTTGATAAACATTAACTTAATCTTTCAAAGTCAAAATCAATCAATTAAATTTACCAATGAATACACAAAATCTCCCGAAATTTTGTGGCATAAATAAGGCTTTGTCTTAAAAATTTGACTACCTATTTTGCTATTTGATTTATGTTTTATGGCGTAATAAACAAAGCAATCATTATGTCGTGAAAAGAAATTACAACTTCGTGTAATAAGAGTAAATAAATTCTTGTCGTGTCTTCTCTAAAGAAGACACGACACTTTATAGTCATGCTATAAGGGATATAGATATATTAGGATATAGATTATTCACGAATGTGAAGGAAAATGTTTTCCTTTACGCGAAGGAAAAGCATTTCAGAGGTGTTCACGAAACCTTTTCCTTTTCGCTTAGGAAATATAATTTCATGTATGTTCATGAAATTATGCTTTAATATTCAAAATGGGAAATCATCATCTTCGGTTATGAGGTCTCGTATTTTACCTTCTATGTTTTGGAGGTAACGAACATTTCTACCATTCCTTTCTGCCATTTCCAGCGTGTTTGTAATAATCTCTTGGATTTCCTGAATTTTTTTGTCCTTATCCTGAAGTTGCGCGTCTTTTTCTTGTATCTTCGTAATAATATTTCGTTTGCTGCGGTGTGATTTCGCTTGCCTGAGTGCCTTTTTGTATCTTTGAGCCTCGATTTTGCTCGGAAACGTTATTGGGTCATTTTCCCCGTTAGAATTTTTCCCAATTGGGCAGGTGAAACGATATACAGGACAAGAGAAACCGCAGTTAAGGTCAATATAGAGCCAGAGAAACACTCTTAATTCTTCCAGCGCGCTGGAAACTTTGTTGCGGTCAAGACCTGTTTCTTCCTGAATTGTCTGATTCGTTCCATAAGCGTAATTGCATTCAAGGTCGTGAAATCTGAGCAAGGCTCGGTACACCTCTTTCGCGTCCGAGCTTAAATGTTTGCCGTATTTAGAAAAGTACGTCGGCACCATCACGTATTCCCATTCTTTCTCGCCTACAAGTTGAAACATTTCCTTTGGTTTTATTGCGCCAAACTGTATAACTTTTACAGGACGGTCTTCAATAAAATCGGAGTAAGGGATATGAGTTTCTCGCGGGCGTCCTCCCGCCTTTCTTTGTTTCTTTTTCTGTTTTTCTTCGTGCATCTTTTCTTTAAGAGTTAGCCATTAGCCAATATTAAAGGGTAATGGCTAGCCACTTTTGTCTTTCTTCACTCCATTCCTCAATTGTTATCCAAAACTCGCTGCCAACGGGCGAAAAATTGCAATACCATTGACTTGGCTTGGCTTGTACCTGATTTGCGAAAAATAACATTTGTTTAATGTGTTTGTTCGAAATTCTGCTCAGTTTTTTGAACTGTTCCCAAGAAGAAGGGGCTGCTCTAGGGGATACTTCAATGCGCCCTAAACCGGCTTTTTCAACCATTTGTTTTTTTGTCAGTATGAATGGCATTCCGAAAAGTGTTTTTCTCACTTTTAGACATGTATTTTCCCAAAAAGGATTTGTCGAAAACCAAACAGCAGGTTTTTCCCAAGCCGGAACAAGTGCATCAGATAGCTTGATGTGTCCGCTTTCTATAATTTTTGACAAATTGATTAACGGTGTGTAGTGCCAAAATCTTTTATTGCTCATATTGAAAATTCCTATTAACAAGCCCAATTTTTGCGACACTGCCTGACAACACCTGCAAAAGCTGGGCTTTAGCTTTGTTTACGCCTGAAATTTTACGTTGTGACGAATAAGGGGGGGTTAATATCCTATATGTTAATAATCTGGCGTAAATTATCGTGTTTTAATCCTTCACAATTTTGGAAAGACTGTGCCGCTTTAATCCTTTCATCTTGGCTTTACGAATGAACGATTGTCTTCAAAGCCTTCATTTTTTGATGACGATAAAATATGTCAGACCACTTACAAACAGTTCAAAACTCATCCTCAAAATTATTTTTCCGTTTTAATAACGATTGTGTTAAAAAAATGAGGGCGAATTTAACCCAGCCTTTTTTAAGCTCCAACCGACCGAAACTTTCGGTGTGTAGGCGGCTTTGAAATTTTTTCGATATATGCGTTTAGTGCTGATTCTCGGATTCTAATGAATCTGCCGTCAGAGACCTCTTCAATTTTTCCCGCTTTGCGAAGGCGGTAAAAGTGTTGCCGAGAGGTTTTGAGGCGTTTGCAGGATTCCGCAATAGTTAGTAATTTGTCGTTAAGTGAGTTTTCTTGTGAATTATTCTTTTCTTGTTTCATGATAAATCTTATTTACGCCCGTTGTCGGATACAGACGATTTTCTAGAAATTTAGCAACAGAAAAAAAAATACACAAGTGCGTGCAAATAACTAACCCTTTGTCAATCAATTATTTGCGGATTTTTGGGCGGTCGCGGCGGTGTAACTTGGAATGTATCAATTATTAAGATTCTGGTGATTTTCTATAGCCGCAAAAGATGTGAAAAAATAACATTTTCGCAATAATGAACTTTCGCCGAAAGTCGCCGGAAAATTCGGAACCAACATTATCAATAAATCAATGCCCCAAATTGAATTCACCCAAAATCCCACCCAAAAAAGAAACAGCCGCTTGAACAGCGGCTGTAAGTTATTGTATATTGATGGCTTGGGACAGAATCGAACTGCCGACACGCGGATTTTCAGTCCGCTGCTCTACCAACTGAGCTACCAAGCCGCGCGCAGGTTTTTAATGCCAACGCGAATTTAAAACTATAAAGAAAATTCCGCGCGTCTGTCAAACTAACGATTTCCCTCAATAAATATCGAAGGAAACCAATGTGGAGCGTGAAGTAAAATCAATTTTAAATCAATGGTTTGTTGAATTGGCAAAATGTAAAAAGGCGCAAATCTTAATTTTGGATTCGCGCCTTTAGATTTATGTTTTTTAGTGCCTGAAACTTAGCTCGCTTCGACCGCTGCCCCGTCGAGGGCGGGCATTCCGAGTGCTTTGCGAACGTCCGTTTCGATTCGGTCGCGCAAGTCAGTGTTTTCTTTGAGCATATTTTTGACGTTTTCGCGTCCTTGTCCGAGGCGTTCGGTCGCATATGAAAACCACGCGCCGCTTTTTTCGACGACTTTGTGATTGACAGCCAGATCGAGCAAATCGCCTTCGCGTGAGATTCCTTCGCCGTACATAATGTCGAATTCGGTTTCTCTAAACGGCGGCGCGACTTTGTTTTTGACGACTTTGACTTTTGTGCGATTTCCGGTCACTTTGTCGCCATCTTTGATGGCACCGATGCGGCGGATGTCAACGCGAACCGAAGCGTAAAACTTGAGAGCTTTGCCGCCGGTCGTCGTTTCTGGTGAGCCGAAAAAGACGCCGATTTTTTCGCGTAGCTGGTTGATGAAAATAAAGCAGGTGTTCGATTGCGCGACGATTGCCGTCAATTTTCTTAAAGCCTGTGACATCAAACGAGCCTGCAAACCCGGCAGCGAATCGCCCATATCGCCGTCCAATTCAGCGCGCGGAACGAGAGCTGCGACGGAATCAATGACAATTACGTCAACGCTATTCGACCGCACCAGAGTTTCGGCGATTTCGAGCGCCTGTTCGCCCGAATCCGGCTGGGAAATAAATAAATTATCAACATCAACGCCGAGCTTTTCCGCGTATTCCGGGTCCATTGCGTGTTCGGCATCAATGTAAGCGGCGATTCCGCCCTGGCGTTGCGCTTCTGCGACAACGTGCAGCGCGAGCGTCGTTTTGCCTGAAGATTCGGGTCCGTAAACTTCAATGATTCTGCCTTTCGGAAAGCCGCCGACGCCGATTGCAGCGTCCAAGCTTAAGCAAGTCGTCGAAATCGAACCGACCTGTTCCACCTGACGCTCGCCCATTTTCATAATCGAGCCTTTGCCGAATTTTTTCTCAATATTTGCCAGCGCGCCTTCAATTGCTTTGCTTTTATCCGTGTTCATCGTCATTCCCTCAAATGCCATTGTTTTAAAACTCTCCTTTAAGATACTGAAATCAAGTTTAGCACAAAAAGAATGAGTTTGTGAAATATTGTTTCACTTGTGAAACAGATTTTTTGTTAAAAATCTGAGATTTTTTTTCCGGTTCGCTCTTCAAATTGCTCGGCAAGCGATGAAACGCCGCCAGCCGTTTCATCCCGGACGATTCTTTCAACGCGCCAGAGCGGAAAAAACTGGTCGCTCAAGCCGATAAAATCTTCATCTCTGATAATTGCGCCTATATAATCTTCAAAAGCGTTTAAATCAATCCCGCGCACGAAAACGCCCGCGTTGGTAATTTCCTCCAAAACGCCCCAAACTTTTTCGCGCGGGCTGTGAAGAACCAGAATTACGCTCGTTTTTGCTTCGATTTTCGACACGATTTTAAAAAATCAAAACGGGAGTTTAGCACGTTTCGCTGAATTAGCTAATGCGAAACGGCGGCAATCGCATATTCGCCGTTGTCGGCAATAATTTCGGTTTTTAACTGATTATATTCGGGCAGTTCGTGAAGGCGAGAGAGCGGAACAACTACCAAAACTCGTTCCTGCCCGGTCTGTTTCATAAATACCAGAATATCGCTCGCCCCGAAAAATTGCCGCTGTTTTCCGTTATCCAGCCTAACGGTTCTGCCAGCCGCGTAGAATTCGAGAGAATGCGAAATGTCGTGCAAATTTAAAACTTTTTCGTTTATATAGCCGCTTTCGGCAGCCGCTTGCATAAGATATTTTTTCGTATCGCGCCGCGCAAAATCGGGCGCAACGAACAAAAGCGCAATCACGATCAACGCGAAAGAAAATGTGGCGACAATTTGTACGATCAAACGGCGATTGCTTGATTTTGAGGCGAAACGCCTCGCTTCTTCTGCTGCAAGAATGATTGCCGCCGGAAGCGCGGGCAAAATGTAGCCGGGCAGCTTCGAGCCGGAAAACGAGAAGAAAACAAGCGGAACAAGCAGCCAGACGAGCGCGAATATTTTTAGAGAATGTTGCGAAAAATCGATTGGTATTTGGTCATTGGTCATTGATCTTTGGTCTTTGAAAACTCTCCAAATAGCCGCAAGCAAAAACGGCGTCCAAGGCAAAATGAATGCGGGCAAAATTGCCCAGAAAAACCAGAAAGGCTCCGGGTGCGCGAATTTGTTTGAAGCGTAACGGGCGAAATGATGTTGAATGAAAAATTCATCAACAAAAGTCCAGCCGTGTCGCAAATACATCGGCGCATACCAAACAGAAGCAACCAGAACGCTCAGCAAATTTCCCCAAATCAAACTGAGTAAAAAAGTTTTGGACGGGAATTTTCTTAAAGCGGCGAAATAACAAAACGCGACGCCGAACGGCAAAACAAATCCGATTAAACCTTTTGCCAGAAGCGCGACTCCGATGAAAAAGTAAAAACCTGCGAGAGATGCGATGGCGCGCCGACGCGGAGACGCGGCGATTTGAGAAACGAAGAAACAAGCTAAAGCGGCGGTTATCGGAAAAGTCAGAATAATGTCAAAGCTCGCCGCGCGCGAGAAAACTATCAATCCGATGCTTGTAGCGGCAAGGAGAAAGGCGTAATTTGCGTAATCGTTCGCTGTTCGCTGTTCGCTGTTCGTTGCCGGATTTTGTGAAACAAAGCGGCAAAGCAGATAAATTGTGAAAATCGTCGAGAGACCGAAAATTGCAGAGCCGAAACGCGCCGAAAACTCGTTGACTCCGAAAATTTTATAAGCCGCAATTTCGAGCCAATAAAGCAGCGCGGGTTTTTCAAACCAATTAAAACCGCCGAGCGTCGGCGTTATCCAATCGCCGCGTTCAAGCATTTCGCGCGCGACTTGGGCATAGCGCGGCTCATCAGGTCCGACGAGCGGTAAGAGTCCCAAGCCAAAGAAATAAATAAAAACAGTGGCAAGGACAAAAAGAATTTGAAAAGTCTGAGTTTTGGTTTTGTTCATTAAACTCGCCGGAAAAAAAGCAACAAATTTAAGAGTATTACCGAAATCAAAATGCGTTTCAAATTCACGTTTTGCATTTCTCGCGCTTCACAATTGCGTGTTAAATTCGGGATTCGAGCAGAGAGACTTATGGATAATGACAATTTAGTAGTGAAGTTGTGCATAGAAGGTATGCAGGCTGAGGCTGAACGTAAACCTGATGTTGCCCGCAAATTGTTCGAGCAGGCGTGGGCTGCAAGGCAGGATGATTTTGACGCTTGCGTGGCGGCGCATTATTTAGCTCGTCACCAGCAAAATCCACAGGAAACATTCAATTGGAACAAAGAGGCATTAAGCCGCGCAGAGGCGCTGGATGATGACAGAGTTCAAGGATTTTATTCATCGCTTTATCTGAATTTGGGATATTCTTGCGAGACATTAGGGAATCGAGTCGAAGCCAGAAGATATTACGAAATGGCGGCAGATAAACTGAATAATGTGCCTGAGGGAGGATATAAGGAAGTCGTGCGCAACGGTATCGAAGGCGGTTATAAGCGAACGGAGTCGGTTGATGAATAAACGCCGCGCATAACAAACCGGCGGCGTGAACGCGAATCGGCTGCGTTGTTATCAACAGGTTTCTTTCTTACTTATCGCGGGCGGTCTCGACCCGCGTCATCTCAACCGTAAAGCAAAAAAGCGGACTTTAAATTAAAGGCTATCGTCGCTCCCAACTGCGCGCCCGCCGGCTGTCCACGCTTCGCCTGTTCCTTTTGAGAGCAGCTTATCGCCGAAAGGATAGCCGCCGCGCGTAAAGCGCCAGTAGAAAGCCCAATACGTGCTAAAAGAGCGTTCGACAAACCAAAGCGGCGCGTAAAGAATCGTTGAAATTGGAAAAAAATCGGTCGCGCCGTCGTTTAAACCAAGAGCCGCCGTGAAAACAGCTCCGAGCGCAACTAAAAGAGCGAATCCGAGCGCAAAAGCGAATCCGCCAAATGACCAAAACAAAACAAGAGCAATCGGCAGAAGCACAAAAAACGCGGTTTTAGCGCGCATTATGAAATCTTCGTAGGCTTGGCGCGGGCGCTGTTCGATCCATTTGCGAAAAGTCGCAGGACGTTTTAAGACGAAAAAATCTCGCGCATATTTAATTCGCGCATTTTTCAAGCGAAAATGCCTAACAATTTCCTCGTTATCGAAAAGAACGTCGCCGTCGTAATGTCCGACGCGACGCATAGCGTTGCGGGTGACGCCGAGCGTGCCGGTGTAATCGCCTTCACGAAGCCAGGCGCGATTAATCAACATTCTGGCGGCTTCCATTCGCGCCCAGAATGGTAGGGGCAGAAAATAATTCTGCGGGCGCACCATTTCATAATCGGCGAGCAGGCGGCTCATTCTCTCGACATCATCCGGCGTGTAGCGAATGTCGTCGTCGGCAAGAATTACACGCTCGTGCGCGGCGAGCGCGATTCCTGTGTGAATGCCGTTAACTTTGCCGTTTAAATATCGGTATTGCGGATCAACCGTCTCGTGGCGGCAGCGGTCGTTCCAAACTTCGTCATAAGCATTGAAAACTTCGGCGGGAGAACCGTCTACAACCAGAACTTCGCAGCCGGAAGCGCGAAGCAAACCGAAATATCGCCGAAAATCTTCGGCTTCGGCGCGGTCAAAACGGGTGCGGCGAATTGTCAGCAAATAAGTGCAATGCTCCGTGCCTTTTTCCGTTTCGGAACGATTTCCGATGTTCGCGTCTTCAGACATAAAGGATTCTTTGAATGAATAAATATTTATTTCACGAAACCTTAGCGCAGACTGTACGCATTCGTACTACCTTGAACAGAGAATTTTTCTAAAATTAATTTAAAAGAACAAGGCGGGAAAGTTCGGTGCTGAATTTGACAGTCGAAAAAAATCCATACAAAGGCGCGGCGCAGCACAGCGCGTATGCTGAATGGCGCGGCGGGAAATTGACGAGCGCGCTCGGCGCGCCGCAAAAACTGCCGTCATTAGCCGCTGCGATTCACGACAAATTTCGGGCGCACGTTATAAATCAGGATTTCCCGTGCGTCGGCGCGAAAGCGGCAATCAACGGAAATTGTTATCGTTTCGGTTTTTACCGCCAAATGAATCAGACCGCGACGACCGCGACGCTTGCGCACGATTTGTGGGAATACGCCCGCGAACAGCCGCGTTTTGGAACAGATTATGCGACGTTCATTGCCGCTTTCGCCTCGCCGATTGTTTCGGACGAAGAAACCTGGGAACGGCTTCTCTGGGCGCAGCTTCAAAGTTTGCACGAGCTAGACAGCCGTTTTTACGATTGGAGCAAAACGGTCAGCAGCGACCCGGAAAGCGCGGAATTTTCGTTTAGCTTTGCCGGAACCGCGTTTTTCGTCGTCGGTCTGCATCCGGCAAGCTCGCGTCTGGCTCGACGTTTCGCGTATCCGACGCTGGTTTTTAACGCTCATACACAATTTGAAAATCTGCGCCGGAAAAATAAATTTGAACGAATGAAAGAAATAATTCGTGAGCGTGATTTTAAATTACAAGGCTCGCTCAATCCGAATTTGAGCAATTTCGGCGAAAAGAGTGAAGCCCGTCAATATTCCGGTCGCGCAGTTGAAACGGATTGGAAATGCCCGTTTCACGCGCTTTTAAAGAAAACCGAAAATTCAGATGAGTAAGACAAAACAAACGAACGAACCGACAAAGCATTTCCATCTCGAACCGCAAACCGGCGTAGGTTTCACTTTGCAAAGCGGACAGCTTTTGAAAATCATTGATCCAAAAGGCGAGCAGGTTTCGGATTTAACAGCTTTCTCGCTTGCAGACAAACGCGAATGGCTGTCGTCCGGGCGCACGATTGATTACGCCAACACGATTTACATCACAAAAGGTCATACGCTTTATTCAAACCGCAGCCGACCGATGTTTGCCATCATCGAAGACACGGTTGGGCGGCACGATTTTTTGCTGACGCCGTGCAGCCCGGAAACTTTTCAAATTATTTATAACAATAACGAACCGCATCCGAGCTGTTTTGAAAACCTTTCGACAAATCTCGAAAAATTCGGCATCTCGCCCGATATGATTCCGACCACGCTCAACGTTTTTATGAACGTCGTTGTCAAACCGTCGGGCGAATTGCAAATTGATCCGCCGCCCTCGCGCGCCGGAGATTATTTGCTGCTGCGCGCCGAAATGGATTTGATTGTCGGCGTCACGGCTTGCTCTGCGGAAATGTCGAATAATTACAGCTTCAAACCGATTGATGTCGAAATCTACGATTAATTCGGGACAAGTTTAAATTTTCATCAATTTAACGTAAGAATAATTTTCAACGCAGAGACGCGGAGAGAAATCATAAAAAGAAGTGAAGATTTTGGTGGAAAGTCTTAGATTTTTCTTAAGCCTTTTCTAAAAAAAACTCGGCGTCTCTGCGTCTCGGCGTTGAAAATTACCTTAACCCGAAATCTCTTTTGAATTTTGGGTTTCGCTTCGCTTTGTGACATTCTGAGTGAAAATGAGCGAAACGAACCGGAAAATTAGAACTGCGGCAATCGGCGTCGGCAGTCTCGGACGACATCACGCCAGAGTTATGAAAGCTCTGGCGAATGAAGGCAAAACGGAATTCGTCGGCGTTTGCGACGCGAACGAGGAAACCGCGCGGACAATCGGCGCAGAACAAAATTGCGATTTTTACACCGATTGGCGCGAGCTTTTAGAGCAGGTTGACGCCGTTTCAATCGCCACGCCGACCGAGACTCACGCTGAAATTGCCGTCGAATTTTTGCGGCGCGGCGTTCATTGCCTCGTCGAAAAACCGATTGCGCGAACGCTCGAAGAAGCCGAACGAATTATTGATGCGGCGGCAAAATCAGGGGCAAAATTGATGGTCGGGCAGCTCGAACGTTTTAATCCGGCAATTGTCGCTTTGCGCCCGCACGTAACAAAGCCGCTTTATTTTGAGATTCACCGCATCTCGCCGTTTCCGGCGCGCTCGCTCGATGTTGATGTTGTTTTGGATGTGATGATTCACGATCTGGATATGATTTCGTGGTTTGTCGAATCGGAAATTGCCGAGATTCGCGCGGTCGGGATTCCGATTTTGACCGAAAAGGTTGATGCGGCAAACGTCCGGCTCGAATTTCAAAACGGGACGGTCGCCAATATCACGGCGTCGCGCGTCGGTGCGGAAAAAATCCGCAAAATGCGTTTTTATCAACCAAACGCTTATGTCGCGGTTGATTACGTGACGAAATATGCCGCGCTGACGAGCCTCGCGCCGGGCGCGGAAAATCCGTTGTTCGGAATCAGAATCAATCGCCTCGAAATCAACGATGTCGAGCCGCTGCGCGCAGAAATCGAAGCGTTTGTTGATTCGATTTTAGAAGACAAAACGCCGCCTGTCACAGGTGAAGACGGACGGCGGGCTTTGAATTTGGCTTTAGGAGTTTTAGAAAAAATTGACGAACACCGCAATCGGCTGACTTTTTAACAATGAAAAGCGAAGCAATTTCCTCGTTTTTAAGTGAACGAATCAAAGCCGGAGATTTTCCTTCGGCGATTTATCTGGTAGCGGAAAAAGGCGAAGTTAGATTTACCGACGCGCTCGGTTTTGCCGTTAAAACCAGCGACCGGGAAATTCCGGCGCAGCTTGAAACGGTTTATGATTTAGCGAGTTTGACCAAGGTTTTGGTCACGGGCTTGCTCTGCGCGAAATCCATCGAGCGTGGTGAAATCAAACTAAACGATTCGATTTGCCGTTATTTACCCGGTTTTGACACGGCGGAAAAGCGGCATTTAACCATTCGCGATTTGCTTGCGCACGTTTCCGGTTTTCCGGCTTGGAAACCGTTTTATTTGCTTCGCAATCGCTCACATGCACAAAACAAAATCGAAAATCCGAAAGCCGAAGCTCTCGCGGCAATTGGATTGGAAGATTTGCAAAACGAGCGGCGCACAGTCGTTCGCTACAGCGATTTCAATTTTCTGACGCTCGGATTTCTGCTAGAGCGAATTTACAGCGCTGATTTGGCGGAAATCGCGCGTAAAGAAATTTTTGAATTGCTCAAACTCAAAAAAACAGCTTTTAATCCGACTGCGCCGCGCGAACAAATTGCCGCCTGTGAATTCGGCAACGAATACGAAATGCAAACTTGTCTCAAAATGGGTTATGAAATCCAAAATCCGCAGGCTATTTTTCGCAATCGCTTGATTTGGGGCGAAGTTCACGACGCGAATTGTTATTTTCTGGGCGGCGCAAGCGGACACGCCGGTTTGTTTTCAACCGCGCGGGAAGTTTTCAAAATCGCTCTCCAATTTCTGCCCGGCTCGTCCCATTTGCTCAAACCGGAAACGTGCAATTTGTTCAAAACCAATTTCACGAAAAATTTAAACGAATCGCGTTCTTTCGCTTTTGAGCTTGCCGCAACGGAAAACTCGACCGCAAGCGCGGCTTTGGCGCAAAACAGCTTCGGGCATCTCGGTTTTACCGGCACTTCGCTGTGGATCGAGCCGGAAAACGAAAGGATTTTTATTTTGCTGACAAACCGCACTCACCGCCAGCTTCCGTTCGTTAACATCAACTCGACGCGCCGACGTTTTCATGAGCTGGCATCGGCGCATCTTGATGAGGTTTAAAAAATGTTCTGTTTACGGTTCGGATATAAAGTTTAAATTGGTCGTTTCCTCATTGATTGTCAGGGCTTGCGGCGCGAACCGATATTGTTTGGACAAAACGTAAAAAGTATAAGTTTCTCCCGCCAGTACGTCTTCAAATCTGTAATAACCGAGCGAATTTGTAATTGCGGTTCTGGTTTCTCCGAGATGATTCGTCAGATAAACGCGAGCCGAATAAACGCCGCGTTTTCCCGCCGTTACGCGCCCTTCGACTTTGACCGAAGCGGCGGTCGGCATACTAAAAAGCTCAAATGCGCCAATATCAACCGTGGCTGTTCCGTCGGGCGGATTATTTCCGTCGGCTTGGCGGCGGAATCCTCTTTGATCGGTCGTCGAAGCCATGCCTGCTTTTAAAGAGTCTGTCGAGCAATCTCCGGCTGAGACGCAGTTATTACCGGCATCAACAGCAGCGCTGCCTGACAAAAGCGGCAGCGTGTCGGTTTGCCCGCCGTTGTTTTGCAGCGCGCCGAGCTTCGGATCGAGCGGCGACGCGCTCGAACCGATTTTGTCGCCGTTTTGCTGCGCCGCATCGGAGGGAAAACTGGCTTGAAGATTTGAATCGGCGTTGTTGCCGATTAGATTATTGCCCAGAGAACCGAACGAGCCGTTCAGGTCGCCGCCGCTGCTGCGAGCAAAATTCGCGGCGACGATAGTGTTGCGAAGAAACACGACCCCGCCGCCGTTTAAAATACCGCCGCCGCGCGCTCCCTCCGCCGAGTTGTTGCTGACGGTCACGTTTTCGAGCGTCAATTCGGCACTATTATTGATGCCGCCGCCCAAATTGGCGGTGTTGTCGCTGATGGTCGTGGCGCTGATATGCGCCGTTCCGGCTTCGTTATAAACGCCTCCGCCGCCATTGGTCGCCGTATTAAAAGGACCAATCGTCGAGCGGGCAACATTCAGGGTGCCGTCGTTAAAGATTCCTGCTCCGTATGGCGCGGAACAATTTGAAATTGCGATTTCGCTGAGATTTAAGGTGTTGCCGAAGTTGTTAAAAACGCCGCCTCCGTAGCCGGTGCTAATTTTGGCTGCGGCGATGGTTAGTCCGCTGATGTAGGTGACTGTGCCGGGCGCGCCGTTGACGTAAAAAACGCGGCTTGAGTTATTGCCGCTAACGGTTATTTTTCTTGCGCCGGGACCAAAAATGGCGACACTTTGGGTAATTGAAAGTTGTCCGGTCGTAAGTGCGATTGTCCCGATTAATTCCGATTGGAATGTAATGGCGTCCGTTCCGGGCGACGAATTGGCGTCCAAGACGGCTTGGCGAAGACTTCCAGCGCCGCTGTCATTGAGATTTGTGACATTAAATGTGGCAGCAGAAACGTCTGTAACAGCCGAGATGAAAGCGAGCGCAAACATAAACAGCGCGGGTTGGAGGAAACGTGTGGAAATATTCATTGGTGTGATTTCTCCTGAGAAAGATATTTGTCGTGGATTGCTGCGGCAGTTTTCGATAAAAGAGGTAAACTTGCCGCTGAAAACAGAGTCGAGAAAAAGCGTGGTAACAGAGAGCCGACAATTCCGGCTAAGTGTTGATATTAGCTGAAAAAAAGCGAATGTTCAATAGAAAACATTTGAAGAATAGAGCTGTGAATTTCTTTGGAAAAACCAGCCGATTTAACCGAAACTATCTTTCGCCGATCTCGCGCATCATAAAAGACGGATTCGGCATTTCCAATTTAAAAAGAGGCAAAAATGAAAATATTTCTGAGCTTGATACTCGTTGTCGGCGTTTTGAGTTTTTCCGCAGCCGCGCAATCGGGCGCAAGCCGGCAAAGCGACAGCAACGGTAAACAAAAAAAGAATCAAACGCAAACTGCAACCGGCGACGAAAAAGAAATTCAAAAAAGCGAGACCACAAGCGAAGAAAATGCGATTTCGGATGACGAAGTTTTGCGAGTAGACACGAATTTGGTGACGGTTCCGGTGAGCGTTTCAGACCGCGACGGGCGTTATATTTTAAATTTGAAAAAAGAAGATTTTCAGATTTTAGAAAACGGAAAACCGCAGCAAATCGCTTATTTTGCGGCTTCTGAAGTTCCGTTTACGGTTGCGCTCGTGTTGGACGTTTCGTTTTCGGCGCATTTTAAAATTGATGAAATCGAAACCGCCGCGTATCGTTTTGTGATGAATTTGCGTCCTGCGGACAAAGTGATGGTCGTGACTTTTGACGACGAATATCACGTTCTGTCCGAGCCGACGAATGACCGCGAAACTCTGCGCCGAGCTATCAATGCCGCAAAAATCGGGCAGGGAACCGCGCTCTACGATTCGATGAGTTTTATTTTTGGGCGTTTCGCTCAAATTCCCGGTCGCAAAGCCGTCGTTTTGTTCACTGACGGAGTTGACACGACGAGCCGCGAATCAAACGATCTCAAAAATCTGCGCGAAGCTCAGGAACTAGACACGCTCGTTTACACGATTCACTACGACACTTACGACGATGTGCAAAACGCCTCGCGAATGCCGCCCGTGATGTCGCCGAATCCGGTTCCCGGCTCGCCCGTACCGTTTCCGCAGCCCTCGCAGCGTCCGACAATTCCCGGAACAAATATCCCGCTGCCCTTGCCGCAGCGCCGAACTACTACGACAAGACGCGACCCGAACGATCCGAATTATCCGCCGAATTATCCGGGACGCCGCGATCCGAATGACCCGAATGATCCGAACAATCCGAATAATCGAACCGTGATTCCCGGCGGCGGAACAACATCGGCGGAATATCGGCGCGGCAAAGAATATTTGGAAAAATTGTCTTCCAACACCGGCGGCAGATTTTATCAAGCCGACACTTACGGCAATCTTGGTTTGGCTTACGACAACATTGCCGAAGAATTACGGCGGCAATACAGTCTCGGTTATTACCCGGAAACCGAAGGCAAATCGGGCGAGCAACGCCGAATTAAAGTAAAAGTAAATCGAGAAAAAATCGCCGTTCGCGCCAAAGACGGCTACATTGTCGGAAAGAAAAAAGAAGCGGCGAAAAAGTAAATTTTAGAGCATCGGTTTCAAGGCATTTGCTACATTAAGTTTTATGCCGGAAAACGCGCTGACAAAAGAAAACCAGAAAGCATCGGAAAATGTCAGTTTTTCCGATGCTTTTAAATTTTGGGTTTGGCTCGGTTTCGTTTCCTTCGGCGGTCCGGCAGGGCAAATCGCAATTATGCATCGCGAGCTGGTCGAACGAAAAAAATGGATAACCGAAGAAAAATTTCTGCACGCCTTAAATTTTTGTATGCTGCTGCCGGGACCGGAAGCGCAGCAATTGGCGATTTACAACGGCTGGCGTTTGCACGGAACTCTCGGCGGAATCGTCGCCGGAGCGTTTTTCGTGATTCCTTCGATTTTCGTTTTGCTCTTTTTGTCTTACGTTTACGCCGCTTACGGAAATCTGCCCGCGATTGCCGGGATTCTCGACGGATTAAAAGCGATTGTGCTGGCGATTGTCGTCGAAGCCGTTTTCAAAATCGGCAAGAAAGCTCTCAAAGGCTGGCAGCATTGGACAATCGCCGCCGCAGCTTTCGTCGCCATTTATTTTTTGCACGTTCCTTTTCCGCTAATTGTCGTTGCGGCGGCTCTCATCGGTTACTTGAGTTTGAAGCCTGAAAACAACGAACAACGAACAACGAACAAAAAACTAAAATCGGGCAAATAATTTTAGTTTTTCTCGGTTTGTGGCTCGTTCCGTTGCTTGGCGCAATTGCGATTTTCGGTTGGCAAAGTCTGCCGGTTAAAATTTATCTGTTTTTCACGCAGGCGGCACTTGTCACATTTGGCGGCGCTTACGCGGTTTTAGCTTACGTCAACCAAGCCGCCGTGAATTCTTACGGCTGGATTACGACGGAACAGGCGATTGACGGATTCGCGCTCGCGGAAACAACACCGGGACCGCTGATAATGGTTTTGCAAAACGTCGGTTTTATGGCTGGCTGGAACAATCCGCAGGATGGATTTTCGCAGACCTTTTTCGCAGTCGCATGCGCTTTGCTGACGACCATTGCCACGTTTTTGCCGTGCTTTTTCTTTATTTTCGCGTTTGCGCCGCTTATCGAGCGTTTGCAGGATAATCAAAAGTTAAAATCCGCATTGTCTGCGGTCACGGCGGCGGTTGTCGGCGTAATTTTGACGCTGGCTGTTTCGTTCGGGGCGGCTGTGATTTTTTCCGCCGGAAACATAAACGTTTTCGCTCTGCTGCTCGGAGCGGCGGCGTTTTTGGCTTTGTTTCGCTTTAAAATTAACGTTTTATGGCTGATTGCGGCTGGCGCATTTTTGGGATTATGTAAAGTTTTGTTAATAAGATAAATTTTGGCAAATCCTGGCGGCGAATGCTGCATCAAAGAGCCGAACCCTGTTCTCCCTAAAATCTGTAAAACCGGAGTAGCGAAAGATGAAAAGAATTGCCGCTTTATTGTTGTTGCTTTTGAGCGTCGCCGTCGTCGCGGTTTCGGCGCAGTCGGGCAGAACTTCGCGCCCGCGCGTCGTGCCGCAAACAACGCCTCAAGTCCCGAATCAAACCCCGAATCAAAATCAAACCCAAGCGCCCGCAGCGCAGCCCGCGCAAAAAGCCGATGCACAGCCGAAAACTGTGCCCAATAGCGAAAAAGTCATTGGCGACAATGATGATGTTTTAACGATTGAAACAAATCTGGTCACGATTCCGGTTTCGGTTTTCGACCGCAACGGGCGTTATCTTCCCAGCTTGCAGCAAACCGACTTTAAAATTTTTGAAGACGGAAAAGAGCAGGAAATCGCTTATTTCGGAACGGCGGAACAACCCGTGACCGTCGTTTTGGTTCTCGACACCAGCCCTTCGACCGAATTAAAAATCGAGGAAATTCAGGACGCGGCAATTGCGTTTGTCAATCAGTTAAAACCGAACGATAAAGTGATGGTGATCGAGTTCGACTCCAATCTTCACGTTTTATCCGAAGTTACAAATGATAAATACAAGCTCGCCCGCGCGATTCGTAAAGCCGATTTCGGCGACGGAACTTCGCTTTACGATACGGTGGACAATATTATCAACCGGCGTTTGAGCCGGATCGAAGGGCGAAAAGCGGTTGTGATGTTTACCGACGGCGTTGATACGACCTCTTCCAAAGCCGATTATTACAGCACTTTGCGGTCGGCTGAAGAATCCGACGCCCCGTTTTACACGGTTTATTACAACACTTACAGGGATAACAGATATGGCGGCAGTGGCGGCGTAATGACTTCGCCTTATCCCCCGATATTTGGCGGGCGGTTTCCTTTTCCGGGCGGAACGATTGGGCGAAGCCCACGCGGAACTTCGTCGCGCGATTATGCCGAAGGAAAACGTTATTTGGACGAATTAACCGAAAAATCTGGTGGGAGACTGTTCAGCACCGAAACGAATGTCAGTCTGGAAGACGCTTTCTCAGGCATCGCCGAAGAACTGCGGCGACAATACAACATCGGTTATTACCCGACCGATGCCGGACAAGCCGGACAGCGTCGTCAAATCAAAGTTCGCGTTAATCGCCCGAATGCGGTCGTAAAATCCAGAGACAGTTACATCGTCGGCGACGGCAGCTCATCGCAACCACAGCAGCAAAATAATCCAACCGCCAGCGCGCCGCGAAAAACCGAAGATTAAAATTTCATCATAGAGATTGAGAAAAAGAAAAGGAGAAGAGGAAAGAAAATTCCTCTTCTCCTTTTCTACGTTGTGAAAGATTTTAAAGCGTACAGTCGGCGTTTTCGTTAAAGCTGCACCGGAAAAGATTCGGCGCGTTTTGCCGTGTGAAATCAAAAACGTTATGCCAGACTTTTGTTTTGCCGTAAGCCGCTTCAGTCCAACCTAATTTCTTCCGATTTCTCCAAACAAATTCATAGGCTTCCGGCTCGTCTGCGCCTTGCAGATGTTGAGCTTCGTGGAGCAAAATCATCGCCCGTTCGGTGTCGTCCTGCGGATATTTAAAAAAGCTCTCGTAAAGCGTCACGATTTGAAACGGGAAATTCGTCGCCGCGTAAGCGTCCTCGTGTCCGGTCGTTTCGTTGAGCCAATTGTCCGAAGCGCGAAACGCAACCGTGCGGCGCAACAAAAACGTTTCGCGGTCAAAGCCACGATCTTCAAGAATCTTGACGGCGCGCTCTACAGCGGCAGCTTGTTCGGACGATAACGGCTCGGCGCTTCGCAGCAGGGAAAAATAAACTCCGCACAAAATCGCGCCGGCAATCACGACCGCCGACAGAAATCGTTTCAAAAACCAAATCGCCGCTCGGTCGAGCTTGCGGCTGGTGTCGTCTTGAAAAGCAATGGAATTTTCGGTTTTCGAGCCTAGCGCAAAGCCGCAGCGGCGGCAGTTTTCATCGCTCGAAAAATTAACTAATCCGCATTCGGGGCATTTTTTATTCATCGGAGGCTGTAAAGGGGTGAGATTTTTCTTGTCGGTTTTGCCGCGCTTGACGGCTAATCTCAAAATACGTTTAAAGATGATTTTTTTCCGAAGTTTTTATTTAGCGGCGTAATGGCGAGACAGTTTTTGAGAGAGTTTAAGCCGGGCTTATAAGTAAAACGAGAAAATAAGTCTTTTGTCCTATAGCGGACAGAGCGACCGCAATCGGGAATTTTATTATTAGGTCGAATGGAAAACGAAATATCGCGGTCATCGGCGGTTCGGTTGAAAGCTTGAGCGTACTAAAAGAATTAGTTGGTGAATTACCAGTTGATTTCCCTAGCAGGCTCATATCTTTAGAAACGACGAAAAAGAGGGCGGCGGATGTTGAATAAGGGAAGGAATAAAGTTCTATGCTTGCAATGAATTACCGCGGACCACGGCGCGTCCGCATTGATCATAAACCTGAACCGGAGATATTGCATCCGCAGGATGCGGTCGTCCGGGTCACGCGCTCTTGTATCTGCGGCTCCGATCTGCATTTATACAACGGTTCGGTGCCCGATACGCGAATCGGGATGACGTTCGGACACGAGGTCACCGGCGTGGTGGAAGAGATCGGACAAGACGTGCAGAAACTGAAAGTCGGCGATCACATTCTAGTGCCTTTCAATATCGCCTGCGGAAAATGTGTCTTCTGCCAACAGGAGCTTTACGGGAATTGCCACGAATCAAATCCCGAAGCGACGGCGGTAGGCGGCATTTTCGGCTATTCGCATACGGGAGGCGGTTACGAGGGAGGACAGGCGGAATATCTCCGTGTTCCTTATGCGGACGTGAGTCCGACCGTTATTCCAGAAGGTATGGACCTGGATGATGCCGTGATGCTCACCGACGTAGTGCCGACCGGGTATCAGGCGGCGGAAATGGGCGGTATTCAGCCCGGCGATACGGTTGTAGTTTTCGGAGCCGGTCCGGTTGGAATTATGGCAGCCCGATGCGCCTGGCTCTTCGGCGCGGGGCGCGTCATCGTAATTGACCATCTGGAGTATCGTTTAGAGTTCGTGAAGAATTACGCTCCCGCCGAGGTTTATAACTACAAGGAATTGGACGATGTGGTCGTATTCCTTAAAAAGACCACCGGCTGGCTCGGAGCCGACGTTGTTATTGATGCTGTAGGCGCTGAAGCCACAGGCAGAGCGATGCAGACACTGCTCGGCAAAACATTGCATATGGTCGGCGGCGCTGCGACCGCGCTACACTGGGCGATCAACTCTGTGAAAAAGAGCGGAATTGTCTCCATCGTCGGCGTGTATGGACCGATTGATACACTTGTCCCGATTGGCAATGTGGTGAATAAAGGTTTGACGATTCGGGCTAATCAGGCATCAGTAAAGCGGCTGTTGCCGCGACTTATCGAGCATGTCCAGAACGGCATTCTCGACCCGAAAGCCCTGATCACGCATCACATTCCTTTGGAAGAAGTTGCGGATGCATACCGAATGTTTTCAGCCAAGCTCGATAATTGCATCAAGCCGGTGCTGATTCCGCCGTCAGCCAGAATGTAGGAAGGAAATGTAATGGAAAATTTAGTTAAAAATACGGAAAATAAAGTTATAGACCCGGCGCAGGTCAAAGGTTGGGGCGTGGACGCCAATCCGAAAAACGACCCGACCTATCCGATGAAAAACCGCAACAACGGAGAACACGCGGGCTACAGTTGGGATCGCCCGCCTCAGCAGCCAATCAACGTCGAGATTCTGCATTCCAACGAGCGTCCGAACGTCTCAGCCACATTCGGAACTGCGGCACCGCCGGCGGGAGTTAGCGGCTCGATCCGCCGCGCCGCTTTTAAATACAGCGAAAACAGCTACGGACATTGGCTGCCGCTGATGCTGGCAGACCGTGTGGATATGGTAGAAGGAGTTCTCGACGATCTCTCGTACGGACAAGTTCCCAATATCTTCGGAGAAATGGGTTGGAAGGCGGAGTGGAAACACAACAGAAAAAGTCTGGTGACGCGCGTTCTCGTAGGAACGGTTATCGCTTCCGTTGCGCTCGCTTATCTGCGCCGCAAAAGCGATGACTCCCAAGCAGAGAGATAACGGTGTCCTGATGATTCAGCGTTGATCTCCGAGCATATCTTTTCAGTCTTGAGCCGATAATCAGTATCGTTTAGCGGATAATTGGGTATCTCAAGGAACAAGATAAAACAGCAAGGATTTTTACGTAAAAATCCTTGCTGTTTTATACGCCAATCCGAACCGAAACATCGCTCGTATTTGCTGTCTCAAAAAGGGCGTTTTTGAGACGAACTACAATTCCTTAACTGGAAATACTCGGAAAGCATTTAACATCCACCTTCATTTTTACAACGAATTGCAATAATACTGCCTAGCACAATCCCTACTACTGCCACTGCCCCAAGCACGATTCCGATAGCAATCTTATCTCCTTTTGATAAATTGCTGCTTTTTACTTGTGCGACATCGCTGTAAGCAATTGTAGTGATTTGTTTGGTTTTTGAATCTACCAGCGTAAATGAATCATTATCGGATTGACTTATATAACCCTTTAGCTTTGTTCCATCCAGCTTTTTTACTTCAATGCGCTTATTTTCGCCCGTTCCGCGTTTTGCGATTTTAGCTTTAATCTTTGCAATTGATGAAGCGTTTTTGTCTATATTGGTTTGTGCTGAAACGAGCGAGGAGTTGGCAGATACCAACACCAGGCAACAAAGCGCAAAACTTAAACATTTTTTAATCATAATTTTCTTTTTAGATAACCGGAAGGTTTTGTTTCAAAAATAATCCATCTTACTCTCAAATAAAACAGTTTCAAAAACATTCCTTTTCGAGACAAAAATAGATATAGCACCGGATTATTATGAAACAACTCAAAGATTAAGATTGATGCATCTGTCGGCGGTTGGTGATAACCTAGAGAGTAAAGAAAAAATGTTTTAAAATAATGAAAAAGTCATTGAGGTTATAATCGAGGTTATAAAATGGCGAGCGAACAAAAAACAGATAATTTATCCGAATTTATTGCCGAAAATTTCGGCGCCAACGCGACCTACGTTGAAGGTTTATTAAACCGCTACAAAAGCGATCCGAATTTGGTTGACGAGGCTTGGCGCAATTACTTCGGCGAGCTATTGAACGGCTCACAATCACCGGAAGTCCAAACTCCGAAGTCCAAACTCCAAAGTCAGGAAAACGGTTCTTCTTCGGTTGCCAGCCCCCAGCCGTCGGTCGTTGAAAAAACGCCGCAAACGACCGGCAACGGACAGCGCGCAACGGAAGAAAACAAAATCCAAAATCCAAAATCCAAAATCCAAAATCTCGACGGAATCGAGGTAAAACCCATTATCGGCGGCGCGAAAAAAATCGTCGAGAATATGGAGGAGAGCCTGACCGTGCCGACGGCGACTTCAAACCGCCAGATTCCGGTCAAGCTTCTCGACGAAAACCGCAAGATTATCAACGATTATCTGAAACGGCGCGGGCGTAAAGTTTCCTACACGCACATTATCGCGTGGGCGATTGTCAAAGCTCTCGAAGCGTATCCGAATTTGAACGACGGATACGGAGTCGTTGACGGCAAGCCTTCGCGTCTGAATCGCTCGGATGTCAATATCGCGCTGGCAATTGACATCGAGAAAAAAGACGGCTCGCGCAATCTGCTCGTGCCGAACATCAAAGGCGCGAACCGGATGAATTTCTCCGAATTTCTGGCGGGTTACGATGCCACGGTAAAACGCGCGCGCGACGGCAAATTGGAAATCGCGGATTTTCAAGGCACGACAATTTCGCTGACCAATCCCGGCACAATCGGCACGGTCGCCTCGCAGCCCCGTTTGATGAGCGGGCAAGCCATTATTATTGCGACGGGCGCAATCGAATATCCGGCGGAATACTCGGCGATGACCGATGCAGCGTTGTCGCAGCTCGGAATCTCGAAAATCATCAACATTTCTTCGACCTACGATCACCGCATTATCCAAGGCGCGGAAAGCGGTCTTCTGCTCGCGCATATTCATCAATCTTTGCTCGGCGAGCATAATTTCTACGACGAGATTTTCTCGGATTTGGGGATTCATTTCGCGCCCCTGCGCTGGGCGAAAGATTTTAACCCGGCGATTTTCGGCGCAGACCACGCGCGCGAGCAAAATCTTAAACAGGCAAAAGTTTTGGAATTGATCAACGCTTACCGCACGCGCGGGCATTTGATCGCCGATATTGATCCGCTCGATATGATGCCGCACCAGCGCGAAGCCGAGCTTGAATTGGAAGATTACGGGCTGACCGTTTGGGATTTGGATCGCCGATTTATTTCTGGCGGTTTGCACGGGACGGAAGTCGCCACTTTGCGCGAAATTCTGGACATTTTGCGCCGCGCTTACTGCGGAAAAGTCGGCACGGAATATCGCCATATTCAACGCAAGGAAGAAAAAGCTTGGATTCGCGAACGTATTCGCCGTCAGTTTGTTGACACCGAGCCGCTTTCGGCGGAAACGAAAAAAGAATTGCTGCTCAAATTGATCGAAGCCGAGCAGTTTGAAAAATTCCTGCATACAAAATATCTGGGACAAAAACGCTTTTCGCTCGAAGGCTGCGAAACCGTCATTCCGATGCTCGACCAGCTTGTCAAAACCGGGTCGGCGCGCGGCGTGACCGATTTTTATGTCGGAATGGCGCATCGCGGACGCTTAAACGTTTTGTCGAACATCGTCGGTGATTTCGACAAAAACCCGATGGCGGAGCGCATTTTCACGGTCTTTGAAGGCTCGTCGCACCCGGCGTTTCCCGCCGACGAAGGCGATGTGAAATATCACCAGGGCGCAATCGGCAAAAAAGAAATCGCGGGCAAAGCGGTGACGATAAATTTGTCGTCGAACCCTTCGCATCTCGAATTTGTTGACCCGGTCGTCGAAGGAATGACGCGCGCGCTTCAGGACAGATTGATTCACGGCGAATCTTTGCCGCGCGAGGAAGCGATTGACCGCGCGCTGCCGATTTTGATGCACGGCGACGCGGCGTTTGCAGGGCAGGGAATCGTAATGGAAACTTTGCAGCTTGCCGATTTAAAAGGCTATCGCACCGGCGGCACGATTCACATCGTCATCAACAACCAAATCGGTTTTACCACTTCGCCCGATTCGTCGCGCTCGACAATTTATTCGACCGACATCGCGCAGATGACGCAGACTCCGATTTTTCACATCAACGGAGACGACCCGGAAGCGGCTTTTCGCGCGGTGCAAATCGCGCTCGAATACCGGCAGGAATTTAACAAAGATGTGGTTCTCGATCTCGTCGGTTTCCGCCGTCTCGGACACAACGAAGGCGACGAGCCGTCGTACACGCAGCCGTTGATGTACGCGCGCGTCAAAGCGCATCCGGGTGTGCGGCATTTGTACGCAGAACAATTGATTCGGGAAAAAACAATTACCGAAACTGATTTGGAAACAATGACGGCGGAAGTCGTCGGGCGTTACGAACAAATTCAAACGAACGCGAAAAACCTGGTTTCCGCCAGACCGCACAAAGCCGAAATGAAACCGCCGATTGTTGACGAAGACGGTTCGGATGTTTTTGAAACCCCGGTCACGGCGGAAACCGTGCGCGCTGTTGCGGATAAAATCTCGCTCGTGCCGGAAGGTTTTAACATCAATCCGAAAATGGTCAGCCAGCTTGGGCGGCGCGCGAAAATGGGCGCGGGCGAAGTCGGAATGGATTGGGGCTTTGCCGAAGCAATCGCGTTCGGCTCGCTCGTCCTCGAAGGTTTTCCGGTTCGCCTGAGCGGTCAGGATTCCGGTCGCGGAACATTTTCGCAACGCCACGCTTTGATGTACGACACATTTACGGGCGACAAATGGTGTCCGCTCGGCGAAATGCGTTCTGAGAAAAACGCGCGCTCTCTTTTTCAGGTTTTCGACAGCTCGCTTTCCGAACAGGGCGTTCTCGGATTTGAATACGGCTACGCGCTCGAAGCAAACAACGCGCTCGTTCTGTGGGAAGCGCAGTTCGGCGATTTTTCAAACGGCGCGCAGGTCATCATTGACCAATACATCGCGGCTTCGGAAGATAAATGGGGACAGACGAACCGGCTCGTGATGCTGCTTCCGCACGGTTACGAAGGTCAGGGACCGGAACATTCTTCGGCGCGTCTCGAAAGATATTTGCAGCTCTGCGCCGAAAACAATTTGCAGGTTTGTTACCCGACGACTCCGGCGCAATATTTCCACCTCCTGCGCCGACAGGTCAAACAGGAAAGAGTGCGCCCGCTCATCGTAATGACGCCGAAAAGCTTGTTAAGACTTCCGGCAGCTTCTTCGACAGTCGCGGATTTAACGGCGGGCGGTTTTCGTCCAGCGATTGACGACGCGCACGTCGCTGACAAAGCAAAAGTCAAACGAATCGTCGTTTGCAGCGGCAAAGTCTTTTACGATTTGCAGACGGCTCGGGAAAAAGCCAACGACGAGCGAGTGGCAATCGTCAGACTCGAACAGTTTTATCCGTTCCCGACTGCCGCGCTCAAAGAGATTTTCGCGGCTTATCCGAACGCTAATCAGCTTGTTTGGTGTCAGGAAGAGCCGAAAAATATGGGCGGGTGGCATTTCGTCGCCGACCGTTTGAAAGGCTTGATGAACGCCGAACCGCGTTATGTCGGACGCTCGGCTTCAGGTTCCCCGGCGACGGGTTCTTACGTGATTCATGAGCTTGAACAGAAAAAACTGATTGACGAAGCGTTGCTCGCCGAAGACGCCGACGAAATTTCGCCGGCAAGCGAACCGGAAGTTTCGCGCAACGCCGCGCCGGCAAGTTCTTAAAATTGGTCAGAGCGATTGATCGGATAAAATTAAACTGATTTTTAAATATCTTCCGAAATAGAAAAGCATTTCGACTCAACCCGTCGAAATGCTTTTCTGCTGCGAAACTATTTGCGATCTCTAAAAACGACAAACTGTAAACTATCAACTCTCAACTTTGAACTGTTTCGCAGAAAACTTTTTTGCAGGACAGTTTATAGTTGAAAGTTGATAGTTTACAGTTGCGGCGGATTATCAATTTTTTTAATGTTCAGGGAATTTATTGGTTTGTATGCAAAACAGAGAAACGTCTTATCCGAGAAATAAAATAAAAGTCCTGCTCGTCGAAAATATCTCCGATTCGGCGGCTGAGGAGTTTTGGCAAAGCGGCTACACCGAAATCAAAAGACTTTCCGGCGCTTTGGGCGAGCAGGATTTGATCGAAGCTATTCGCGGAACGCATATTTTGGGCATTCGCTCGAAAACGCAGATTTCGGAAAACGTTCTCGCCGCCGCCGACCGGCTGCTCGGCGTCGGCTGTTTTTGCATCGGCGTTAATCAAGTTAATTTGAAAGCCGCAACGAAAAAAGGCGTAGCGGTTTTCAACGCCCCGTATTCAAACACGCGCTCGGTTGCCGAATTAATTATCGGTTTGTGCGTGATGCTGATTCGCCGAATTGCTGATAAAAACGCGGCGGCTCATGGCGGCGTGTGGCTCAAAGAATCTGCCGGGAGCTTCGAATTGCGCGGCAAAACTCTGGGAATCATCGGTTACGGCAACATCGGGTCGCAGGTTTCGGTGATGGCGGAAGCTCTCGGATTGCACGTGATTTATTACGACATCGTGACGAAACTGCCGCATGGAAACGCCAAACAAGTGCGTGATTTTACCGAACTGCTGAAAAATTCCGACATCGTTACACTGCACGTTCCTTCAAACGCGGCGACGCGAAATATGATTAACGCCGAAACGTTGAGGCATTTTCGGAAGGGAAGTCTGTTGCTTAATTATAGTCGCGGCGATGTCGTTGATTTAAACGCTTTGCGCTTTTTCCTCGAAAACGGCTTGCTTGCGGGCGCTGCCGTGGACGTTTTTCCCGAAGAACCCGAAAAAAACGGCGACCGATTTGAAACCGTTCTGCAAAATCTGCCGAACGTCATTTTAACGCCGCACATTGGCGGTTCGACCGAAGAAGCGCAGCACAGCATCGGTCTGGACGTGACCGCTAAATTGATAAATTATCTCGAAACCGGCGCGTCGGACGGCTCGCACACGGTTCCGCCGGTAAATCTGCCGCCGCAGGAAAACGCGCACCGGATTCTGCACATTCACGAAAACGTGCCGGGCGTTCTGGGTGAAATCAACTCGCGCCTTTCGTCGCACGGAATCAATATTTTGGGGCAATATCTAAAAACAAACGAAGAAATAGGCTACGTCATTCTTGACGTTGACAGGCAGCTTTCCGGCGAAGCGTTTGAGATTTTAAAAGCCGTCAAAGGCACAATCAAAACCAGAGTTTTGTATTAAAAATGGAAACGCAGAGCGTAATTTTTCTAACCGTTTTGATTTTCGCGGCAGCGATTTTATATTCGTCCGTCGGTCACGCCGGAGCGAGCGGTTATTTGGCGGCGATGGCTTTGTTCGGCGTTTCTGCGGCGACGATGAAACCGACCGCGCTGGTTTTAAACATTCTGGTCGCTTCAATCGCCACCGTCAAATTTTATCGCGTCGGAGCGTTCGATTGGCGCACGTTTCTTTGTTTCGGGCTGCCCGCGATTCCGTTTGCTTTCATTGGCGGCGCAATCCAGCTTCCGACGCAAATTTATAAACCGATTGTCGGCGCGGTTTTGCTTTTCGCGGCGGCGAGATTCTTTTTTGAAATTAAAAATGTAACGGCGGAAGAAACCAAAAACTTCCCGCTTTGGCTGGCAATTGTTCTTGGAATTTTAATCGGTTTGCTTTCAGGATTAACCGGAGTCGGCGGCGGAATTTTCCTGAGTCCGCTTTTGATTTTCACTCATTGGGCGGAGACCAAAAAAGCGTCGGGCATTTCGGCGATGTTTATTTTCTTTAACTCAATTGCCGGATTGCTGGGGCAAATTTCAACGATTCCTGCGCTCCCGCCGCAAATTCCATATTGGGCAATTGCGGCGGTCGCCGGAGGATTTATCGGGTCCGAGCTTGGCAGCCGCCGTTTGGGAAATTCGACGATTCGGCGGCTTTTGGCGCTCGTTTTAATTGTTGCTGGCGTCAAAATGCTGTTCGGAATTTAGGTTTTAATTGAATTTGGATAAGAAAAAATGAACCGCCGAGACGCGGAGACGCCGAGTTAAGAAAAAGAAAAGTCGAAAGGGCGGTAAAGAGAAGACGGGTGAAATTTCCACCACTGTTTTCTTGTGTTTTGATCTCTCGGCGTCTCCGCGTCTCGGCGGTGAAAATCTTTTACCCCTGACTGAAATTAATCATTATTCGATAACGAATTCCTTGCCCGTCCAGCCGAGATAAGTCAGTTTGCCTTCATTGCTGTCGCGGCAATTGATTGTCCGGTTAAAACGAGGCAGCTCGCAGTTGTAGCCGTTGTGAAATTTATTTATCCCGAAATCGGCTGGCAAAACTCGTTTCGCCGCGTCAACAAATTTCTTTCCGTCATAATCGAGAAAATAATACTTTTGCCCGTTCGCGCCCGAAGCCGAAGTCGTAATCAGATAATTTCCGTCATCTTTTTTGAATATTGCGACCACGACAAACGAATCGTTTTCCCCGGTTCCGCCGAATTCCAGATAACCGTTGGCGGCGTCGGTCGTGCCGTTTTCTTTTAAATACTTTTGGCGCGCGGCAACTGTATAATTACCGATGTAATTTTTCGGCAGCAGCAATAAAAAATCAACGACATTGCGGGGTTTTTTATCGTTAGTTTGCGATTTGGCTTTTTGCGCGAACGCAGCAGCGCCGCCGACAAGCAAAAGTATGAAAAGCGAGAAACAAAACTTTTTTAACATTTTATATTTTCCTTCGTATGTACTAACCGGACGCCCTGAAACTACAACAAAACGCCCGGACTTGACAATCTCCGGCGGAAAGACGGATTTTGAGGTTTCGCTTGCCTAAAAACGGCATAATAAAAAAATGAACGAACAGGAAATCACGCTTCGTTTAGAAAATGTGACCAAGCGTTACGGCGATTTTACGGCTGTTGATAATTTAAGCCTCAACGTCCGCGCCGGACGAATCTTTGGTTTTCTCGGACCAAACGGCGCGGGCAAAACTTCGACCATCCGAATGATTGTCGGAATCACCGCGCCGGACACGGGCGAAATCGAATTGTTCGGCGAGCGCGGAGTCTCGACCTCACTGCAAGACCGGATTGGTTATCTGCCGGAAGAGCGCGGTCTGTACCGCAAAATGCGAATCGTTGACCAGCTTCGCTATTTCGCCGCGCTCAAAAATCTCCCCGCCAAACAAGCGGACGAGCGAATGAATTTTTGGCTTGAACGAGTCGGTTTAAAAGATTGGAAAACAAAAAAAGCCTCCGATTTGTCGAAGGGAATGCAGCAGAAAATCCAGTTTATTTCCGCCGTTTTGCACGACCCGGATTTGATCGTTCTGGACGAGCCGTTTTCCGGTCTCGATCCGGTCAATGTCGAGCTTTTAATCGAAATCGTGCTGGAATTAAAAGCCGCCGGTAAAACAATTATTTTCTCGACTCACCTGATGGAAACGGCAGAGCGTCTGTGCGACGACATAATCTTAATCAATCGCTCGAAAATGGTTCTCGGCGGACCTTTGCGCGAAGTTAAATCCAGCTTTACCCGCAATCTCGTGGCGATTCGCGTTGTGGGCGGAAACGGAGTTTTAAACGACAAAAATTTGGTGGCAAAAGTTATCGAACATTCCGATGAGCTGGAAATCCTGCTGCAGGAAAATGCCAATCCGCAAATTCTGTTGAAAAATTTAATCGAATCCGGCGCGACAATCTCCAAGTTTGAATTAATCGAACCGAGCTTGAACGACATTTTTATCGAAAAGGTGGGGGAGCGAAACGTTAATGCGTAAATTTCTGGCTGTCGTCAAACGCGAATATTTAAAGCTCGTTTGGGCGAAAACTTTTATTATCGGGACGCTGCTCGCGCCGTTGATGTCAATCGGTTTTATGGTCGTTCCGGCGTTGATTTTTTCGATTGAAGGCGACGCCGTGCGCGTCGGAATCGTTGATCAGAGCGGCAAACTTTTTACCCCGATTTCCGCTTCGCTTTTAACCGGAAAAAAACGCGAGCAGCAAAACTCGCGTGACACGATGATTAACAGCGTCAATCAATCGCAGCAGGAACAAGCCCGGAAAGCCGCCGAGCAAATGGGCGGAAAATTTCTGGTCGAAGAAATCAAAATCGGCGATAAATCTCCCGAACAAATCCGGCGTGAGCTTGACGCGCGTTTGATTGATCAGAGCCTGGATGTTTACGTCGTTATTCCGCCCAATTTCCAGCAGGGCGATTTTCAGCTTTTCGCGCGCAACACTTCGGATTTTATTGCTCAAGCCAGAATCGAAGACGCTTTAAATAACGCCGTCCGCGAAGTCAGAATGGCAGAATCGAATTTAAGCCGGGAAAAATTGCAGGACATTAACCGCGAAATAAATTTGACCTCAAAGCGCGTCACGGAAACCGGAGTTTCGGCTGATTCGGGCGAGAGCTTTTGGCTCGTCTTTGTCGTCGGTTTACTGATTTATCTCGTTTTGGCGATTTACGGGCAAACGATTTTGGGCGCGGTCGTCGAGGAAAAAGAAACCAGAATTGCAGAGATTTTGTTTTCTTCGGCGCGCCCTTTTACGCTGATGATGGGCAAGCTGGTCGGCGTCGGTCTGGTCGCTCTGACGCAGCTCGGAATCTGGGTTGTTTCCGCCGCGATTTTGGGTGTTTACGGTTTTGCGCAGCTCCAGCGCAGCGGCGTTGACATTACTTTTCCGCATCTTTCGCCGGTTTTCGTCGCCGGTTTGTTCATCTTTTTTATTTTGGGATTTTTTACCTACGCGACAATTTACGCTCTGATAGGTTCGATGGTGACGACCGTTCAGGAAGGCGGACAGCTCGCGTTTCCGCCGATATTGCTGCTTTTGATGGCGCTTTATTCGGCATTTCCCGTGATTCGCAGCCCGAATTCGGATTTCTCTTTTTGGCTCTCAATCCTGCCGTTCGTTTCGCCGATTGTGATGCCCGTTCGTTTGGCTATTCAAACTCCACCGCTCTGGCAGGTTTTGCTCTCGATTTTGCTCAATCTGGCGACGATTTTCGCGCTAGTTTGGATTGCGGCGCGCGCTTATCGAGTCGGGATGTTGATGTACGGGAAAAAGGCGACGATTCCCGAAGTGCTAAAATGGATTCGGCAGGCTTAGGGCGAAATGGCAATCGAAATCGAGAAAAAATATCGTTTGACGACGGACGAGCGCGAAACGGTTTTGCGGCGATTGGCGGAAATCGGAGCGCATTTTGAAGGCGAAGATTTTGAAGAAAACATTTTGTTCGGCGGCGGTTTTCTCAATTATAAAAGCGCCGCGCTACGCGTCAGAAAAACCGAAAAGAAAATCGTTTTAACTTACAAACAGCGTCAGCCTTCCGAATCCGCCGTCAAACAGCAAATCGAATACGAAACCGAAATCGGCGACGCCGAAACGATAACCGAGATTTTCAAAAATCTCGGTTATCGTCCCGCGCTCGTTTATGAAAAACGCCGTCAAACCTGGCAATTAAAAAACGTCGAAGTTGTTTTGGATGAATTGCCGTTCGGTCTTTTTATGGAAATCGAAGGCGGACAAAGCGAAATCTTGGAAGCAGAAAAACTGCTCGAAATCGAAAATCTGCCCGCCGTGATGGAAACCTATCCGCTTTTGACCGTGCAGCACGGCGAAAAGCGCGGCGAGATGATTGAAGCAAGGTTTAAATAATTCGCAGCGCTCTCAAAATAGAGAGTTCGCCGTCACTATCAACTTTCAACTCTTAACTATCAACCGTCTTGCAAAGAAACAGACGTTTTCTGCGAGATAGTTGATAGTTTACAGTTCATAGTTGACAGTTTACATATTTTGATTATCGAAACTCTATAATTTAACGGCAACCGGGTTGCAAGATTCAGGCAACAAAGCCAAAATTAAAGTGAGGAGAATTATTGAATGAGCGACGGAAAACCATACGAATTTTACGAAGACAATGTGCCGAATCCAGAAATCGAGCAGTTTATGAACGAGGAAATTGACCGCGCGCCGCGCGACTCAAATGAGTTGGAGCAGCGTTTTGAAGCCAGCGTCCAATCGCCCGTCACGTCCGGCGGTGATATTGACGCCGAATGGGAAGAAGCCGATGACGACGGAGCGGAATCGGTCGGCGGTCACAATCCGACGCCGGATCAATCCGACACCGAAGCGAACGCCGCCGCGATGGGTTTTACTTTTGAGGATAATCAGGAAATTGATCTTCTGGAAAAAATGCAGAAACGCGACCGCGACCGTTTTGAGCTTGATGAAGATTCAAAAACGGGCGATACGATTTAAAATTTCAATTTCAGCGAGGCTCGAATTTATCGAGCCTTTTTTATCGGATTTGTTGTTGGCAATTGTTAAAAAACAAAAATAATTGTTGACCTTTATCGGTTTGAAAAAGTAGGATAAAAATGATTGCGGGAAATTTATTCCGCCGAATCTTTTAAACCTTATCAAAACCACGTCCCTCTCGAAGTTTCATTCCGTCAAAAGGAGATCAAAAGTGAAAGTCAGATTTTCCCTCGTTACATTTTTTGCCGCCTCTTTGCTGCTTGTTTCAGCCAATTTCGCAAACGCCCAAAACGCAGGCTCAGCCGTGCCGGTTGCCAAAGGAAATAATTTGCGCTGCGCCGGTTACATTCAAAATTCTCCGGTCAATACGCGCTACGAAATCGTCGGCGGCGAGCAGGAACAGGAGCAGAACGTTTACGCCGAAGGCGACTACGTTTACCTGAATTTCGGCGCAAATGCCGGAGCTGTCGAAAACGCTCGCTATACGGTCACGCGCCCGCGCGGTCACGTCCGCTCGGTTTTTTCCCGCAAAGGCGATTTGGGGATTTATGTGCAGGAAGTCGCTTCGCTCAGAGTCGTGCGCGTTAAATCTGAAACGTCCGTTGCTTTTATTGATTATTCGTGCGACAACGTTTTGCTCGGCGATTTGCTCGTCCCGGAACAGGAACGGTTTGCGCCGCAAGCCCGACAATTTCAGCCGCTCGACCGTTTTCGCGATGCGAACGGCAGAGCCAGCGGCAGAATCGTTTTGGCGCGCGGCGGACAGGAAACTGTGGCGCGCGACCAAGTTGTTTATATTGATTTGGGAGCCGAAGACGGCGTCAAAGCCGGTGATTATTTGACGATTTGGCGTCCGGTCGGAAAACCCAAAGTCGCGCAGCGCGTGCCGGAACAGGAAATCGCGCGCGCGGAAGATATGGGATTTGAATCGGACGCTTTTCGCGGCGGCAAATTCTCGAATCAAGCGCCGCGCAAAAAAGGCGAAAACGCAACAGGAGCGATTGCCTCGACTAAGGATGTAAAACGACGACGCCCCCAAATGCCGCGTAAAATTGTCGGCGAAGTCGTCGTGCTAAACGTCAAAGAGCGCACGGCAACCGTTATCATCACGCAAAACGCGCAGGAAATTCACACCGGTGATTACGTCGAATTGCAATAAGTTTCGGACACAAATAAAACAAAAACCGCACTGTTTGTGCGGTTTTTGTTTTATAACAAGTTTCGGTTCTTGTTCAAAAATCAGATTCTGGATTCGAGAGCCTGAACTTCGGTTTGCGCCGATTCGAGCTTTTTGTGAGCGCGGCGGAAAAGCGTGAAATATTCGTACATTGACCAGAGCGAAGTGACGACCGCAATCCAAAGCGCGGCGTATCCGACGAGAAAACCGATAACGCGCCAATCGTCGGGCGTCAAAGCAAAGCTCGAAAGATGCTCGAAAGCCGTTTGAAACTCGCTTGCCTGCCAGAAGCGGAACGTAGGCAAAACCGCGCCCGGATTTAAAGTATTTGACAGCGTGTTTGCGCCGATGATCATCAGCGAAACAATCGCCACGCATTGCGCCCACATTTTGATTTTTCCGGTTATATTCGCCGAAATAACCAATCCTTCGCTCGCCGCAATCGAGCGCAAGCCCGTCACGGCAAATTCGCGCCCTAAAATAACCACCGTCATCCAAGCCGGAGCGAGCTGTTTTTCAACCAGAGCCACGAGCGCGGCGCAGACAAGCAATTTGTCGGCAACCGGATCGAGAAGAATTCCGAGTTTTGAAACCTGATTGCGGCGGCGCGCCAGATGTCCGTCGAAAACATCCGTCAAAGCGGCGGCTAAGAAAAGAACAATCGCCAGCGAATATCGAGTCCAGCCGAAAATGCCTTCGGCAAGCGGCGTCAGCAAAACGACGACCAGCATCGGGACGATAATAATGCGCGCCAGAGTTAGATAATTCGGGAGATTCACAGCCAAACAGAAAATTTTCGAGCCGAAAAAAAAGTGTCTCTAGGCTCAAAAGTTTAGGTGTCGGACGCATTGAGTGTCAAGGAAGCAAAGATTAAATAAATGAAACAAAATCTGTCTTGAAGCCGGAAAACAACGGATTTTATTTTTTTGCCGAGTTAAATTTGGCAATCGCCATTTTCGCGGCGGCGACGGCGGGAGCAAGTTTCGGGGGCGCAAGATAGGCTTCGGGCGCAAGCTCGTGAACTTTTCTGAGCAGCGGCTCGAAAATCAATTCTTTAGCGGCAAACACGCCGCCGACATAAGCGATTTGAAATCGTTCGTCGGCGAGCTTTAGTTTTTTTATCACAGCGTTTGCCGCCAGTCCCAATTCGCACCCTGCTTCGTCAAGCAATCGGTGCGCGACTTTATCGCCGTCGCGCGCGGCTTGAATGACAAAGCGGGCAAATCCGGCAATTCGGTCGTTCGTCATTGTCGGCGCGTAAATCGCCATTGCGATGTCATCGGGCGACGAAGCGCGGAAATAATCGCAAGCCAATTCGCTCAAAACGGTTTTCGGCGCGCGCCCGTCCGACGCTTTCGCTACGGCTTGCAGCGCGCGGCGGGCGATTCCGGCGCCACCGCCTTCGTCGCCCGCGAGCGGTCCCCAGCCGCCCGCAGCGGCGAATTCGCCGCTCGCGTTGCGCCCGCAGCAAATCGAACCCGTTCCGGCAATTACAACCAGACCGGCTTTGCCGTCGGTCGCGCCGTAGAGCGCGATTTCGGCATCCGTATAAACTTCGAGCTTTTTGATTCGGAGACGCGAAACAAGGCGGTCGCGCATCCGGCTGCGAATATCTGCGCGGCGGACGCCCGCCAAGCCGATTTCCGCCGCAGCGATTTCCGAACGCGGCTTGTCAGCCGCGTCGCAGGCGCGGTCAATCGCCGTCACAATATTGTCAACCGCTGTTTCGACGCCAACACGGAGCGGATTTGAAACTCCGGTTTTGCCTTCGCCGAGAACGTTTAAATGAGCGTCGGTTAAGTTTGCGAGCGTTTTGGTGCCGCCGCCGTCAACGCCTATAAACAAATCGGGCGCGATTGACGAGGTTTCCTCCAAATCTTCTTTTTTGAATCGTTCGGTTTTCGGCATTAAAATTTAGAGCCTCAAGCTGACAAAAAATAAAAAACTTCAAGAATTATTGTAAAAGCGCTTGACATATAATAAAAACTAAAAGATTTTATCTTTGCGATAATTTTTAGTAATAAGTAATCAGTAATAAGTAATAAGCGAAACCTGATTGCTTAAATTAGTAATAAGTTAAAAAACTAATTACTGATTACTTATTACTGATTACTTTACAGGTGGAAATCAGACAGCTCAGGGCGTTTGTCGCCATTGCCGAAACCAGAACTTTTACTGCCGGAGCGAAACGGATTCACGTAACGCAAGCCGCCATTTCGATGCAGATCAGGCAGCTCGAAAACGAAGTCGGCTCGCACGTTTTTACGCGGACGCCGCGCCGGGTGATTTTGACCGAAGCCGGCGAGATTCTGCTCGAACGCGCCCGCGTCATCCTGCGCGAACACGACGCGGCGCTCGCTGAATTAGCCGAGATTGCCGGAGCCGAGCGCGGACGACTCAGAATCGGGAGCGCGTCGTCGAATTTCATAACGACGAATCTGCCGCAGATTTTGAATAAGCTCAAAAAGAGATTTCCGAACGCCGAAGTCAATGTCGTTTGCGGCACGAGCGAAGCGTTGATTGACAAGATTTTGTCGGGCGAGCTTGACATAGCGTTTATCAGCTTGCCGGTCGAATCGGGGAACATTCATACAGAGCTGCTGTTTAGCGACGAAATCGTCGCCATCGCGCATCCGGCGCATCCGCAGGCAAATCAAAAAGTCATCAGCACTGCGGCGCTCGCCGGTGAACGTTTGATTTTGGGCGAAAAAGGCGGTAACGTCCGCCGTCTGTTCGACGAGTTTTTCGCGGCGGGCGGCGTCAAACCCAATGTCGTAATGGAGCTTTCGCGCCAATCCTCGATCAATGAAATGGTTAGAAACAATATGGGCGTCGGGATTGCGGGCGTCAAAGCGGTCGAAAAGGACGTAAAAGACGGCAAGCTCGTCCGCTGGTGGATCGAAGGCGCGCAGATAAATTGGGAATTAGGCTTGGCAAAGCTGCGCGGCGGTTATGAATCGCCGATTTTGACCGAATTTGTTAGACTTTGCCGAAAACAGTTTGAGCAATAAAAATAATGCCGCTTTTGCGGCAAATGGATTTAGCCGTTCGTTTTAACGCACGGAAAGAAACGCAAGATGTTTGCGTCGCGTCAGCGACGATTGAATAAATCAATGGCAAATACATATTCATCATTGTTTTATCACATCGTTTTCAGCACAAAACACCGTCAAGATTTCATCAATAAAGAAATCGAAAATCGTGTTTGGGCTTATATCGGCGGCGTTGGGCGCAAACATAAATTAACCGCCTTGCAAGTTGGCGGAATCGAAAATCACATTCATGCATTAATTATGTCTGCGCCCGTTTTATTGCCCGGCAAAACCGCTCAATTCTTGAAGGGCGATTCTTCTAAATGGATTCATGAAGAATTTCTTAATTTAAGAGCGTTTGCCTGGCAAGACGGTTTCGGTGTTTTTTCAGTTAGCAAATCTAACGTTCCGAAAGTAATTGAGTACATCAAAAATCAACGCCAACATCATCAAGCTGAAAACTTTGAAGATGAATATGTCAAATTAATGAAATTGCACGGCGTTGAATACGATGAAAGATATTTGTTTGATTGATTCAGTCGCCGCTGACGCGACGGGAAATGTTTTCGTTTGTTTTCCGTGCCTTGAAAGACACGGCTAAATTCAGATTGCCGCTAACGCGGCTGATATTTTGTTTCGATGAAATTTTATAAAGTTTTATTTCTTTTTGCTTTTTGCCTTTTGCCTTTTGCCTTTGCAAACGCGCAAGGACTTCCGCTCGCCGCGCCGCAGACGGTTGGAATGTCTGCGGAAAAGCTGAAACTGATTGACGTTGAAATCGAAAAAGCAATCGCGGACAAGAAAACTCCGGGCGCTGTCGTCATCATCGGTCACAAAGGGAAAATCGTTTATCGCAAAGCGTTTGGCAACCGCGCGCTTGTGCCAACGGTTGAGAAAATGACTGTTGACACAATTTTCGACGCCGCCAGCTTGACCAAACCGATTTCTACGGCGACTTCGATAATGATTTTGCTCGAACGCGGGCAGCTTCGTTTGAGCGACCGCATTGAGCAGTTTATTCCCGAACTCAAAGGCAAAGATTCCGGGCGCGTGACGATTCAACAGCTTTTGACGCACACATCGGGCTATCAGCCCGATTTCGATTTGCGGGAAAAATGGACGGGCAACGAAGGAATGTTAAAGGCGCTGGAAAAAGAGCCTCTGCGCCAGCCAGCCGGAACCAGATTTGTTTATTCGGACATCGGTTTTATTGTGCTTGGCGAGATTGTGAACAGGATTAGCGGCAAAAGGGGAATTCCTAATTTTGGTCGTGAAAACATCTTTCAAAAAATGAAAATGAAAGATAGTAATTTCACGCCGACTTTTATAATTTCGGGTATTACAAATGACGAAACATTTCCTGAAAAAGAAATTATTGCTCGGATTGCGCCAACCGAAAATATTAAAAATCAGCAAAGTTATCTTGGCGGACAATTTGAAGGAAAAGATGGCGACAAAATCTTACGGGGGCTAGTTCACGATCCGACGGCTTATCGAATGAACGGAGTTGCCGGACACGCCGGACTTTTTTCGACCGCCGACGATCTGGCGCGCTATTGCCAGATGATTTTGAACGGCGGAACGCTCGACAACGTGCGCGTTTTGTCGGCAAACACCGTGGCGTTGATGACCAAGCCTTACGTTGTTTCGGAAACGGGCGCGACGCGCGGGCTTGGCTGGGATATGAACACATCGTTTTCGGGCAATCGCGGAGAATTGTTTCCGCTCGGCTCGTTCGGTCACACGGGTTTTACCGGAACGGGCGTTTGGATTGATCCGGTTTCGCAGACGTTTGTCGTGTTTATGTCGAACCGCGTTCACCCGGACGGCAAAGGCGACGTTTCGCCGATTCGCAACAAAGTGGCGACAATCGCGGCATCTGCAATCAATGATTCATCGCCGGAAAAAGTCCGCGCTGCCGAAGCCGATTATCAAGCGCAAATCGTCCCGCAAGTCGAAAATTTCAAAGCAAATCTCGAACGGCAGAGAACAACGAACAACGAACAACGAGCGACGAACGCAGTTGTTCTAAACGGAATTGACGTTCTTGAAAAAGAGAATTTCAAACGTCTGGAAAATATGCGCGTCGGTTTGGTGACAAATCACACCGGCAAAAACCTTAGCGGCAAGCAGACGATTGATATTTTGTTCGGCAAATCAGCTTTTAAATTAGCCGCGCTGTTTTCGCCCGAACACGGAATTCGCGGGCAGCTCGACGTGGAAAAGATTTCCGATTCGACCGATGAAAAAACAGGATTGCCCGTTTTTTCGCTTTACGGCGAGACTCGGCGCCCGAAACCCGAACATTTCAAAGATTTGGACGCGATTGTTTTCGATATTCAAGATGTCGGCGCAAGGTTTTACACTTACATTTCCACGCTGCAAAATGTGATTGAAGAAGCCGCAAAAGCCGGAAAGCCCGTGTTTGTCCTCGACCGCCCGAATCCGATTAACGGCGTTGATGTCGAAGGCGCGGTTGCCGACGCAAACAGATTGTCGTTCATCGCCACGCATACGATTCCGGTCCGGCACGGAATGACGGTCGGCGAATTGGCTCAGATGATCAACGCCGAGCGCAGCATCAAAGCCGATTTGCGCGTGGTTAAAATGGAAAACTGGCAGCGCTCGTTTTGGTTCGACCAGACGAATCAATTGTGGGTAAATCCTTCGCCGAATATGCGGAGTTTGACCGAAGCGACGCTTTATCCCGGAATCGGTTTGTTGGAAACAACCAATTTATCGGTCGGGCGCGGAACCGACACGCCGTTTGAAATCATCGGCGCGCCGTGGCTGGACGGGCAAAAATTGGCGGAATATTTGAACAATCGCAATATCGCCGGGGCGCGTTTCGTGCCGCGCCGTTTTACGCCGAACGCTTCGGTTTTCAAAGGCGAAGAATGCAGCGGAGTAAATATTATTATCATTGAGCGCGCCAGATTTCGTCCCGTTCGCACCGGAATTGAAATAGCGATTGCTCTTAAAAAGCTGTTCCCGGAAAATTGGAAAAGTGAAAGATACCAGAACTTGCTAGTCAACAAAAATGCGTTTGACCGCGTTCAGCGCGCGGATTCCCCTGAAGAAATTGAAACGTCCTGGGCTTCCGCCCTTGAAGATTTCAAAAAACGCCGCGCGCAGTTTTTGCTTTACTAATAATTGAAGAAAACATTTTCGCCCATCTTGCGGCAGAATGTTGCATTTTTATAACAAAAAGGCGTAATATCACGCCCAACGTTCGACAACGGTTCAAGATAAACAACGAAAATCGGTGAGATTCCTGAAAATCTCAAGAATCCCAAGCAGAGGCGAAGCGCAAATTTCAATTCTGCTCTTGAAATTTTAGCGATATAAGGTATCAGCAATTCTAATCGCAAAATGGTAAGCCATTAGCAATCTTTGATTTCAGCGAGGACGATATGAAAGACAATCTGAAAAAAAATCTGTTTCAAGGTGGTGTTTTCTCAATTTTATTCTTGATGATTTTAAGCATTACGGCGACCGCGCAAACCGTAACCGGAACAATTAAAGGCTCGGTGGTAGACACGAATCAAGCAATTGTTACCGGAGCATCAATTGAAATCGTCAACGTCGAAACCGGTTTACAGCGGAATCTGACGACAAATGACGATGGTTCTTATATCGCCACTTTTTTACCGATTGGCAGATACCGGGTGACGGCGAACCAGGGCGGATTTGCGCCGGTCAGACGCGAGAACATTACGGTTACTTTAAACGAAACGGCACAGGTTGATTTTACGCTCGACCCATCGATTAGCGCCGAAGTCGTTATTACGGACGAGCCGCCGCCGATTAACACAACAAACTCGGAAGTCAAAGGCACTTTGACCGAACGCGAGATTGAAGCCAAACCGACGTTTAATCAAGGAAACTTTTTAACGCTTGCCGAAACTTTTACAGGTTATCAGGAAAATCCGACTTCCGGGCAAAACAATCCGACGGCTTCTTCCGGGTCTTCGATAAACTTTAACGGCACGGGATCGCGCGGAGCCACTTTTCAAATCAACGGCGTGAACAACGACGATTCGTCGGAAAATCAAAACCGGCAGGGCGCATCGCTCGCCACAATCAAAGAATTTCAGGTTTTGACCAACAATTTTACCGCCGAATTCGGACGCGGTTACGGCGCGGTCGTTCTGGTGCAGACTAAAAACGGCACAAACAAAATTGACGGCGAAGCCTATATTTATCACAACGACAGCGCTCTCAATGCCAAACGACATTTCTCGACCGCTGTTCCAAAGCCGGTTAATCGCCGCAATCAATACGGTTTCGTTGTCGGATTTCCGATTTTCAAAAACAAATTGTTCGGCTTTGCCAGCTTCGACCAAAAGAGAGAAAGCGGCGCGCTCAATTACACGCGCGATTTGTTTTTGGCGAGCGAGCGCAATTCGGCAAGTTGGTTTGCGCAAACTCCCGCAAACAACACGCCCGGCAACCGCGCTTTTATTCAATCGGTGATTGATCGCTTTCCGACAAGTCTGGTGCCGAACGATTCGCGCAGCGCGCGCACTTATGCCGGACAAGTCGGTTTTAATCGCCCGCTCGACGATTATTCGGCGCGGCTCGATTGGAACCCGCGGCAATCCGATACGGTGACGGCTCGTTACCAATACACGCGCCAGATTTTTGATAACGAAGACATCATTATCGGCGAGGCTACGCTGCAAAACAATAAACAGCAAAATCTCGGCGTCACCTGGACGCATCTTTTCTCGAATCAAACCGTCGGCGAGTTTCGCTACGGATTAGGCTTGCGAACGACTCTGGTCGGAATCAAAGGCGGGAACGACACGCCGATTATTCGTTTTGTCGGCTCTCCGGTTTCCGGCTCGATTATCGGCAACGCCGGTCAGTTTCCGATTAACCGTTATCAAACCGATAATCAGTTTGTTTATAACCTTTCGACAATTCTTTTTAACAGCCATTTCATCAAAGTCGGCACAGACATTCGCCCATCCGCGCTCGACGATCTAGCCGACAGTTTTTCGCGCGGTTTTTATAATTTTACCGCAACCTGCGGCGGAACGAATTACGGCACGGCGTATAACGCTTTCTTAAACGGCTGCGTGACGACTTACACAAAAGGCTTCGGACCGTTTTTTCTCGAAAACCGCCTGCGCGAATATAATTTTTACGCCGAAGACAATTGGAAAATCAGGAGCAATCTGACCTTTAATCTAGGTTTCCGCTATGAATACGTGGCGGCTGCGCGCGAAGTCGAAAACCGCATTAATTACGTTTACGGCGCGGACAAAGACAATTACGAGCCGCGCGTGGGTTTCGCTTACAGCCCGGGTTTTAAGAGCGGCATTTTAAATACGTTGTTCGGCGAAAGCGGACAATCTTCGATTCGCGGCGGTTACGGTATTTATCACGGGCGCATTTTCCAATCGGTGTTTTCGCAAACCGGCGCTTCCGTCAGGTTTAATCCGCCAAACGCCGTCCAACTCGGTTTCAGCAACAGCTCAAATCTCGCCGACCCGACAAACGGATTCGTTTTTACGCCGGGCGCGCCTCCCTCGGCTCGATATACCGAAGTTCAGGTCAATCCCGAATTGGAAATGCCTTACACGCAGCAGTGGACATTGTCTTACGAGCGCGAGCTGCCGTTTAAATCAAGCGTTCGGTTTACTTATTCCGGCAATCGCGGCATCGGTTTGCTGCGCTATACGCAGGGCAATCTGCCTTTAAACGACCCGAACGGCGTTGTCGTCGCCAATCATCCAAACAACGCGCCGAACGTGCTCTACGGCACGACGCTTCCCGCAACAGACCCGCGCCGCGCCGATGTGCGCGGGCAGACGCTTCGCCCGGCGGCTGACGTGCAATGCGCCGGAACCGGATTGACCGGACTTAATCCGACAACGCTTTGTCCGGTCGCCGTGCCGCTCGCCGCAAACGAGTACAGCTTTCGCGTGCCGCGCATCAACGAACGCCGCCCCGACGGGCGTTTCGGCACAAACACGATTGTCGCCAACGGAGCGTGGAGTTATTACAACGGTTTGCAAATCGAATACAAAAAACGCCTGAGCCGCAGACTTTCGGCGAGCGCCGCTTACACCTGGAGCAAAGCGATTGACACGACTTCGGAAGCGACCACCGTCGGCACCGGAGACTCGAACGCCAATGGTCCCGACTCGCGCCAATCGCGCGCTTTGTCGCGCTTTCACACGCCGCACCGCTTTACCTTATTTGCCGCTTACCAATCGCCGTTTTTCAACAATCGAACCGATTTCGTCGGACAGATTTTGGGCGGCTGGAACATTTCCGCCGTCTGGAAATTCGCGCACGGAACTCCGTTCACCGTTATTAACAGCGGCGGTTTCGGCGATTTGAACTTTGACGGATTTACCGAGATTCGCCCGGCTGTGGCTGACCCGTCAATTTTGGGCAGACGCATCAACAACCCGGAAACTTCGGTCGGATCGCTGCCGCGCGAGGCTTTTCGCGCGCCTGTCGTTAATGATTACGGCTGCTGCATTTTGGGGCGCAACACTTTTTACATTGACGGCACGAACAACGTTGATTTTAGTTTTTACAAGACTTTCCGGTTGCCGTTTGGCGAGCAATCGAATCATCGAATTGTTTTTCGCGCCGATTTATTTAACGCTTTTAACAAAGTGCAGTACGGATTTCCGAATCCCGATTTAGCGAGCGTTAATTTCGGACGAATTTTGGGAGAAGCCACCACCTACTTGCCGCGCAACGTCCAGTTCTCGCTGCGCTACGTTTTCTGATTTGCAAAGCAACCGGCGCGCGGTGTTGTTTAATAGCGCCGCGCACAGTTTTTGCTTTAATAATTTGGAATTGAAATTTATTTTCGTTGTTTCTTAAAAAAATGTTACAATCTCGCCGCTTAAATCGCGCGAGACGCTTGCTCATCCGAGTTTTTTGTGGATTCAAAGCAACGAAAATTTGGTGAAATATCCAAAATTCTCAACAACTTTTTGAAAAAAGATAAATTTGCCGTACGAGATTTTCCGATTTTCTACGGTTTTGAAGACAAAATGGCGCGTTTCTCTCAAACGCGCCGGTTGCTCGAAATGCGAAAAAAGCTATCAGTGATTCTAATCGCA
>DASVUH010000018.1:0-135940 GCA_036387135.1 Pyrinomonadaceae bacterium
GTTGTTTCCTTCGGCGTCAAAGGCAAACGGAATTTCGTCTTGTGTTTTAATAAAGGCAATTTGACTGGTTTCAAGCAAACGGATTCCGCCTTTTACTTTGACTATCAGGCGTTCTTTGTAGTTTGGTCGGGCGAGGTTTGCTTGAACTTTATGCCAGAAATCTTGCTGAGCAGAGACGAAGTTTTGTCTGAGCGATTCAAATTTTTGCATCGCCGCGACGAATTTTTCATAAGCGAATGGTTTGAGTAAATAGGCGATGCCGTTGCGTTCAAACGCTTGCAGCCAGAATTGATCGTAGGCGGTAGTAAAAATCGTCGGGCAAACGACTCGACCATTTTCGTAAAGGCGAAAGACATTGCCGTCCAAAAGCTCGATGTCCGAGAAAACCAGATCGGGCGCGCGGTTTTCGTTGAACCAGACGAAACTGTCTTTGACGCTTTCCAGACGCGCGACAATTTTAATTTGGCGGTCGTATCGGTGAATGAACTCGCTCAATTTGTCGCCCGCCGGCAGCTCGTCTTCGATAACTACAACTCTCATTTCTTCAATTTTAGCAGAGGAATTTTGACGCTGAAAACCTGTGCGTCGCTCCGAATTTCAATCGGCTGTTCGGTCAAAAACGCATAACGCGCTTTTAAGTTCTCCAGCCCTGTGCCGCTCGTTTCCCGCGTTTGCGGTTTGGCGCGAATGTTGTTTTCCACCAGCAAAAAGTATTCATCGAGCTTAACGCGAACCCGCAAAGGCTCTTTTTGATCTCCGGCGTTGTGTTTGACGACATTCTCAAGCAAACCCTGCAAAGCCGCCGGAATAATCATTTGACCGTTAATTTTAGCCGTCGTGACTTCCCAATCAAAATTATAAGCCCCGCCAAAACGCTGACCGAGCAGATAAACGTAATTTTCGGCAAAGCCTAATTCATCTTTAATGGAAACGATTTCCGTGTTCTGCGTATGCAGAATATAACGGTAAAGCTCCGCCAATTTAACTAAAAACTCGTTGGCGATTTTCGCGTCTTTTTCAATCAGAGACGATAAAACATTCAGATTATTGAACAAAAAATGCGGGTCAACCTTTTGCTGCAAAAGCTTTAACTGCATCTCGCTTTGCGCCCGTCGCGCCGCCAAGAGACGTTCTTTTGTTTTGATTGAATCTGAAAAGTAAAAGTAAGAGATGCAGCTAAAGCAAACCATCGTTTGCGTAATAAAATCAATCAAATACTCCATCACCCAATCGTAAAGCGTGTGAGTTTTGCGGTAATACAATTCCTCGATTCCGATTATTCCCCAGACGGTTGTGACAAAGGCAATAAACGGAATTGTTGAGATTAGGATTAAAAAATCTTTGTTCGCCGAGGTCGAGTTTTCAGACAGCAAGTTGAATCCGCGCCGCACTAAAGCAATTAAGCCCGCACCGATCAGGCAGTCAATGAACATCCAATAAACCGCATCCCAGTGAAAAAAGAACCGTTCCAGCGAACGCGCCATCAATAGCTTGATGAAAACGAGGAACAGGAAACAAAACAGCAGCCAGCCCAGAAGTCCTAAAAGTCGAAGTTTCATTTAATAACCTTTAAAATCTTATCTTTCACTCGCCGTTTATCGGTTAAGACGTTATGTTTTACTGAGCCGACCAGATGCGAACGGTTCCGTCAAGACTGCCCGAAGCCAGCGAGCGCCCGTCGGAAAGGAAAACAACGCTCGTAATTGATTGAGAATGTCCTTCTAACGTGCGTAATTGATTGCCCGTTGCAGTTTCCCACAAATGGACGGCTCTGCCCGTCGCTGCGGCAAGCGTTTTGCCATCGGGCGAAAAAGCGACGGCTGTGACCGGCATTTTCCATTTTAAAGGCTTGGGCGAATACGCAACTGCTATCGGAGTTTGCGTTTCAAGAACTTTAATCGCCTCGCCGGTTTCCGCGTTCCACAGGCGAGCCGTTTTGTCACGACTCGCCGAGGCGAGAAAGCGACCGTCCGGGGAAAAAGAGATGCTTATCACGGAGCTTCGATGCCCCTCCAGCGTTTTGGTTTTTTGTCCCGTTTTCAAATCCCAAAATATTATATCGCCGCGCGCCGCAGCAAGATAACGCCCGTCGGGAGAAAACGCAAGCACGTCAACATAGCCTCCGGTTTCCAATGTTTGGAGCGGACTTCCGGTTTGCGTATCGTAAATGACCGTATTGCCTTCCTGACTGCCCACGGCGAGACGACGACCGTCCGGCGAGAAATCAATTGCCACCGACCAGCTTTTTAATTTCAACGCTCGCAGTTGTTTGCCCGACTTGACGCTCCAGATTATAACTTGTTGATCGTAACCGCTCGAAGCAAGCAGTTGATTGTCCGGCGAAAAGCAAACCGCATAGACTTCGCCTCGATGTCCGCGCAGCTCTTGATTTACTTTTCCCGTTTTCGCGTCCCACAGGCGAATTGTTTGATCAATGCTTGCGCTTGCTATCAGCCTGCCGTCACCCGATACGTCAATTGCCGACACCGCATTTGTATGACCGTGCAAAATCTGCTCAGTCGCCGCTAAACACTGGAAAACGGGATAAATTGAAATCAGCAGGTGAAAAATAATTGTAGTTACGGTTAATTTACCCGCGAACGGACTTTGACGAATCATTTTTTCTCCTCCTTCGCTTCCGGTAACTGGAATATTCTTTTGCCCTGGCGAGTGACGATAACGTTTGGGCTGTCTCCGACGGCAATGAGACGGACGGAATGGCGATTATCGCTGTCGTGTATTTGCAAATTTGCACCTTTTTCGTCGTTGGCGAGAAACATCGCCGTTTGCCCCTGCACCGTGTCGAGCGTCAAAGCCACTGTTCCCGGCTCGTCTGAAGTAAAATACCCGCTTCGCTCGTTGCCTTCGGCGTCCATTAATAAAATCCCCGAAACCGCTCCGTTTCGTTTATATCGCTTTCCCAGAAGCAGCGGGTCGGGAAGCGGCGCGCCGATTTGAACTCGTTCCCTGCCATTTTCGTCAACTATTATCAATCCGCGAGCACGCAGCACAGAGTCCGGCGGGGCTACCGAACCGGCGTTTGTTTTTCCGATAAAAATAGATGCCGAGATAGCAGCCGTCATTAAAAACAGCAGCGTATAAAATCCCCAACTCAAACGACGGTTTTGCCGCTCAAGCTTGGCGACGGTTTCTTTAATTTCTTTAATTTCATTTTCTTCAATCATTTTTCTCTTTGGGTAAACAAATCAGAGTTATCGGCAACTCGAAAATTGCCTTTTGTTAGAGCATCAAGAGTTGTAAGACTGTTTGTAAATTGAAAATCAGTGAATGCCGGAAAATTTCGCAAGAGTGACGGAAAATAATAGATGAGCTATTCGCCGTTTTGCCGGTGCTGAAAATAAAAATAGCTTGATGTTCAAATGCATTTTTATTTTCGGCGAGTACGAGAACGTACAGACGACATATTTTTTTTGAAAATAATTATAGGAAAGATTTTTGTAACTTCGGGTTTTTATTATCTCCCTAACATCTGCTTTTTAGTTGTCGAAAACCGAAGTTTATTTTTCATACAATTTGAAAGGCGGTTCAAAGCGATGAAACGGCAAATTGCAATTATCAGCGACTGCGCATCTCCACTAAAAACCGGCGACGATCAATGCATTTATGTCGCTTATTTAGCCGAAAATCTCGCCGCCTTCGGCTACGAAATCGACGTTTTTACCCGCCGCGATTCAGTGCATCAGCCGGAGATTGTTTATCCGGCGGAAAACCTGCGCGTCATCCATATTCCGGCTGGACCGGCGAGCGCGGTCGAAAAACAGGATTTGCTCCGTCTGATGCCGCAATTTACGTCGTTTGTTTTAGGGCATTTCAAACAAAAAGATTACGATCTGATCCACGCGAATTTCTTTCTGTCAGGGTTGACGGCTCTGAATCTTCATCGCGCGACCGAGACTCCTTTTGTCGTTTCATTTCACGGACTCGAACGCACCGCGAAAACGGACGATTTCCCGATTGTTCGTCAGGAAATCGAAGACCGAATAGTGCGCGAAGCCGATGCGATTTTAGCCGCATCAGCGCGCGAAGAAAAAGATTTGAAATTTTTGTATGACGCTCCGCCGGAAAAAGTTTTTGTCGTTCCGACGCCGAAAGACGACGAAGCGTGGAGGCAGGCAACGGAAAAAATCAGCCTAATTTACGAAAACATTTTGACCGACAAAATCTTGCTTTCGGCGACGATTAGAGCCGCGCTGCAAAATTTTCGGCAGCAAGCGCCTAAAATTGCTTTTTCGTTAGATCAGTTGCCGGATAAACAAAATTCTCAAAATCTGATTTCTTAAAATTCGTTCTTTGCTGAAGTTACTCAATTTTTGCCGGTTCTTTAGGCAGATTTGTCGCCGAAATGACAATTGTTTCGGTTGGCGATTTCATTTCGTAAACAATTCCGCGCCAAGCGATTTTTCTGGAAACTGCGGCGCAAATCGAGTTGTAGAGATAAACGGGCGGCGTCAGCGGAAACATGAGAATTTGCGCGCGGGAACTTTGTTTTAACTCTCTTCCGTAATCTTTTAAAATTAATTTTACGGCTTCGAGCCTGAGCCAAGCCTTGCCCGCGCCGAGCGCGAAAATTACGAGCAACAGCAGGAGCGGCAGCCAAAACGATTCGCCTGAAATAATGCGCCAAACAATCAAAAGCAAAAGCGAGTAAAAAGTTAAGGTGAAAAGCAAGCCGCCGAGCAATGACGTGAGCCAGAAATGCCCGGCATAAACGCGCGTGATTTTCATCTGTCTGGTCGTAAATTCGAGCATTTCGCCGAAGCTGCAATCTTCAAACGAAGCAATTAAACACTGCGGAATAAAACGAATTTTCAGCTCGTTTTCTCGCATTGCGGCGGTCACGGTGAAATCATCGGAAAGCGTGCCGCGCCAACGGTCGCTGATTTTTATTCGTTCAAACGTCGGTCGCCGGATTGCCATCGAGCCGCCCCAGCAAAAGTTGTTCGCGGAGTTTTCGCCCAATGCCGACGCAATCGAAGCGTTCCAAACCGATTGCATTTCCGAGCCGAAATTTCGATTTTTTGAAATAAACCAGCGATAGCCGGTCGTCGCGCCGATTTGTTTGTCCGCGAGCGGCGCAACCAGATTTCGCAGCCAGTTTCTCCCGACGCGCGCGTCCGAATCAACAAAAACGAAAATCTCGCTTTTATCCGAAACGTCTCGAACCGCGTGCCGCAAATTATGAACTTTCTGCCCGGTGTCGGTCGCTCGCCCGGCAACGACGAGTTTTGAAACCGCCTCGGTCGCCACGCCTTTCCACGCTTTTTCAATTACCGGAACCGCCGCGTCCTCGGCGGCGTCAACAGCAAAAATGATTTCGTAAGCCGGATAATCCTGCCGGTAAAGCGCTCGCAGATTGTCTTTCAAATTTTCATCCAACCCGCGACAAGGCACGATGATGCTCGCAAACGGAGTGAAATCGGATTTGGGTTTTGCCAATTCTCTTTTAAAAAAATCGAGATAACGAAAGCCGCCGCGCAAGCTCATAATGCTCATATAAATCAGGACTGCGGCAAATAAATAAAGTAAATAAATCACGGTTAAACTTTTACACTGGCTGCGCTTTTATGCAACACAATTTATTTAATATAGAGCAAAGTTTCGGCGCTAAAATAAAATTGAATCATGCAAATCGAGAATTACTCTTTTGGCGAGACAGGGGAATTTTTCATAGAGCGAAATAAAACGTTTATCGCAATCCTTTTAGCAAAACCGCATCGTGAAGCCATCCGCCCTGAATGACTGCGAAGGTTTTACCGTCCGGTGAAACTGACAGACCATAACCTTCGGTAATTTCTTCATCACCTAAGGCTCGGATTTGGCGCGGCGTTTCTTCATCAAGCTGTTGAAACCATAAAACTTTATTTACAAAACCGGGATTAGCTGTAATGTATGCCAGATTTTTCCCGTCCGGCATCCAGGCAATGTGCATTAAAATCAATTTTTTGTCCGCTAAATGAAAGGTTTTCACGGTTTGTCCGTCAGCCAGCGAGACAATAGTCAAAATTCTTTCGTCGCCTTGTCTTTCGGAAAAAGCTACCTGTTTACCGTCCGGCGAAAAGGCGAAACGCGGTTTTGCTTTATTCAAAACGAGCTGCTGTTCTCCGGTTTTCGTGGAAATGCGCCATAGCATACTGGCAGAGATATGACGGTAATAAACCCATTCGCCATCGGGCGAAACAAACACCGGCGCGCCGCCATCCGTTTGAGTCATTTGTGTTTGATTGCTCCCGTCGGTGTTCATCCGCCACAACTGCCCGGAGCCTGATTTGTTTGACACGAAAAATACCGATTTATTGTCAGGCGAAACGATTGGGGCGAATTCGTCCGCCGGATTATTGGTTAATTGTCGTTGACCGCTTCCATCAGGATTGATACTCCATATTTCGTCGTTGCCCGACATCATTGAAGAAAAATAGATTTTACCGTCCGGGGCAAACGACGCTGAGGAGGCGTTAGTTAAAACAGAGATGTCTGAAAGATTTTCCAGAGGAATCAACCTAATCCGAAAGTTTTCTTTAAACTGCGTCGAAACCATTGCGGTCGCGTCTTTATTCATATTCAACACCGCATAAGATTCGGAATCGTTTGTTAACGGCGATGCCTCGCGAGTGGCGGCAGAAACTTGCCAGATGCGAAAGTTTTTGTTGGGAAATCTCGATGCCGTGATGAGCAAACCGCTTTTGTCCGGTAGCCAGACTACGTTTTTGATGTCGTAAAACTTCTCATTGGTTAATTCGCGCTCCGCGCCGCTTTCCAGTTCGACTTCCTTTAGTTCAAATTCGTTCGAAGAGGTTACCGATTGACCCGTGGCAAAAGCGATTGATTTTCCGTCGGGCGCAAAGCGATTCCCTCCGATGCGAAACGGGTGCGAGCGAGAAACGATTTTCCTTTCGTTTTTGCCGTCGGCGGCGTCGGCAATGTAGAGCGAACAGAATTCCTCCTTCTGTTGCGGACAGCGCACGAAAGAGATTTGATTACCGTCGGGCGAAATGCTCATCCAGCCAAGTTCCGTCCCGCTCAGAATTTTTTGTGGAATTCCTCCGAAAATAGAAACGCGGTAAATGCTTTCCGGGTCACCCGACAAACGTACCCCGCGGGCGAAGTAAAGAGTTTTTTCGTCCGGCGAGATGGCAAGCCCGAAATATTGTTCATCGGACGGCGGAATTATCTCAACGCTGTTTCCAGTTTCGAGCTGCCTCAGCCAGACGCTTTGCTTTTCGGCGCCCGTGCCGTTGGTATAAATCACATTTTTTCCGTCAGGCGAAAGAACGGCAACGGTTACTTTGCCGGTGGTCGAAAGTTTTTCGGAAGAAAACGGCGCGGATAAAATCGGCGCATACGGCGCGAAACTTTTGCTTCGCGTGTACCACAAACCGATAAAAATTGCCGCCAGAAGCAAACCGCCAATGCCGAGAAAAATCGGCGCATGAGATTTTTTTCTTGTCGGCAAAACCGTCGGTTTTTCAGTAAAAGCAATTTCCGCAGGCGGAGAAACGATTGACGCACCCGCTTCCGACCGGGGCTGGTTTATTTCCCCCGATTCGTTATTTTCCTCAGGCTGGTTCGCTTGGTAAAGTTTGAGTTCTACGGGAATTTCTTTAACATCGGCGATAAAACGATAGCCGTGCTGACGAACCGTTTTGATGTATTTGGGGTTATGCGCATCATCGTCTAAAGCTTTTCGCAACTGGCGAATGTTAAAGGTCAGATTGCTGTCTTCGACAAAACTACCCGCCCAGATTTTTTCCATCAATTCATTTTTGCCGAGCAGCCGTCCGTGATTTTCAACAAGGAGCGAAAGCAGTTCAAAACCCTTTGGAGTGAGTTCGACGGGCTGGTCGCCGCGCAAAAGAATTCGTTCTTTCGGGTCGAGACGAAATTCTCCGAATTCATATAAGTGCTTGAGCGGCGCTGACATAATATACTTCCGGGAAAGGTCTAATCTAATTCTAATCTGTTTCTCATTTGGCAGCCCGAAAGCCGAAAAGATTAATTCGAGACGCCAAAAAGCTCTCATTTAATTCTAATTTATTTCTCATGCAATTTAATTTCAATCCCACGTATGGTGAATGACCGAGATTGTTCCGGCAGAACATTTCAAGTCGCGGTGCGAACGGACGCGAATATTTTTGACATTTATAAAAACAAAACATTTTTTCATCTTCGTTCGCCGGGAAAATTCAAAAAACAGAGAAATAAAAAGGAGTCAATAATTATGCATGATGCAATAGCAACCAAAACGAAAGCCCTGCAATATGATTATCGCGAAACATTAGCCGCTTCGCAGCGCGTCAACTGGCGAATCGAAGACATTATCGGCGGCGATAAACAGCTCGATTTCAGCAAGCCGTTTATGCCCGAATCGCTCGTCAGAGTCGAGCAGTTGCCGTTTTTAAACACCGACGAAAAACGAATCTTAAACCAAATTCGCGGACACGCTTATCTGTGCATCTTCGGTCTGGTCGAAGAATTCATTTTGCCGTTCGTTTTGGATCACGTCCGCCCGTCGCTCGACGAAAACGATTACCGCGTCCGCGCTTTTCTGCAATTTGCAGGCGAAGAAGCGAAGCATATCCAACTCTTCAAAGCGTTTACGGAAGAATTCCACAAAAAGTTTTTGACCGAATGCGCCGTCATCGGACCGCCCGCCGAGGTGGCAAAAGCGGTTTTGTCGCATCAGCCTTTGGCAGTCGCGCTCGTCATCCTCCAAATCGAATGGATGTCGCAGCTACACTATATTGACAGCATTAAAGATAATCAAGAGCTTGACCCGCAATTCAAAAGTCTGCTCAAAAATCACTGGCTCGAAGAAGCCCAGCACGCCAAGCTCGACACTCTGATGATCGAAGCGCTCGCCGACGGAATGACCGAAAAGCAAATCGAATCGGCGGTTGACGAATATCTGGCAATCGGCGGATTTCTCGACGGCGGATTGAAACAGCAGACGTTTTTCGATATGGAAGCGCTCGAAAGAGCGACGGGAAGACAATTGTCCGAAACCGAACGCGAGGAATTTATGACGATTCAGCATCAAGCCGACCGCTGGACGTATCTCGGTTCGGGAATGACACACCCGAAATTTCTGGAAACGCTCGGAAAATTGAGTCCCGCGCAAAGAAAACGCATTGAGGAGATTGCCCCGGTCTTTTGCTAAAGGCGCAGAGTCCCGTCAATTAAGCCGCCACGCGAAATTGTCTGTCACCGCTTTGTGTTCCTGGTGGTTGGGGATTTTCTAGTTCGGCTGCGGGGCGCGGATTCGGCGTCAACTGCGACAAAACTTCCCGGAGAAATTGGAGAGAAAAGTATGAGTGGAAATTATACAACAAACGTAAAGAGCGCAAATAACGCAAATAACGCAAATGATGAAGTGATTGTAGAGAACGCGATCAGAGAATACGCGAAAGGTCTTTTAGAGGATGACGTTATCGGTGAATACGAATGTCAGATCGCAGAATGGGAGATGTTTCTGAATAAGGTTCTGGATGCTGAAAGACTGGCTCTCAAAAATCACGAAGATACACTGAAAAGTGTTTTAAACGAACAGCAGCAACAAGATCAATTGGGTGCAATGTTTGCAATGATGGCGCTCTCTCTGGCTTCCGGTCCCGCGCTTTCCTGGATCGTCGGCGCAATCGAAACCAGGGTCTTCCCGAAATATTTTTCGATGCGCCAAAATACGTCTCAAAAGGTTTTATTGGAACATAAAAACAACACCACACCGACGTTTTTTACCAGGTATCGAAGCGAGAACGAATACAACCAGGTGGCGGCAAAGGTTTTTGGAGAGTTTACCGCTAACGTGGTGCAAAAAGGGTACATTGATCCGATAAATTATTACATCTCGAAATTGCCCGAGCGAAACGCCGGTAATAGCAATAGGTCATATCAGGAATTAACCGCCATCGCTCTGATCCCGGATAACGACAACAGCGACAACCTGTATAAAAGTCTGAAAACCCGCATTGAGAACGCTCTTAAGGAAGAAATAATGACGACCAGAAGCCGAATTCGAGAGTTGGCGTTGAATGTCAGACGCGACACCCAATTCGGCAAAACAATGCTGAATATCCTCTACAAACTAAATCCGCAGGCTGAAAAATGGGGGCTTCGGGAAAAACAGAAAGCGGCGGAATTATTTATTGAAAATTGGATTGACGGCTGCCGCGCGGAATGGGCAAAGAAATGGCTTTATTTCGGCAATAATCCGCCGACCACTTCGATTTATGAAATGAGCCGCAGGCTTGAGCGTGAAATCTGGAAGATGTGGATTCTCGATCAGGAATTCAAATTCCACAAAACGGAACCGACGGATAATCAGGACGGCGTTACCCTGATCGGATTCAAGTGGGTTGAAGGACGCAATAAAATTAAGCTTCACAAGCTCATTGTCGAAAGACTGATTGATCTCGGCGTCGTCATTCCGCAAACAAGCAAACAATTCGAGGCGCTAAACGAGCGCAATTTCGGCAAATCGAACAAAGAAATCCCGAGTGTTTTCGTTGACGACACGGTTGATAGCCCCGAGGAACTGGCAGAAATACAAAGCTGGGCTAAGAATCACACGACCGAGCTGCTTAACGGCAAATTCGACACTACGCCGCGAGGGATCGGATCAATTGTCAATGTTCACAAAGCATGTATAGGAAAAAGGCGGTGACTCAAAAACGAGAACCATCGTCAATTTTTAGAAAAAGGACTGAAATCATGAAAAGAAATTTAGCAAAAACATTTGTATTTTTAAGCCTTATCGCGTTCGGCGCAGGCGTATCTTCGGCGCAGATAACGGTCGTTCTGCCGAAAATAAAAATCGGAAAACCGGTAAAGGAACAGCCGAAAATCAAGGATGAGAATACAAATACAATAACAACGACTACAACAACGACCACAAACGGAAATTTGAATCCGAAAACGTCCGGTTCAAAGTTGATTTACGAAAATCAGTACCCGACGAACGTGCCGGTTTTTCTGAAAAACTCGATTTACGTCGAGGCTATAACCACGGACGAATACTGGAAAATGAAAGGACAGAAAGATTATTCGAGCTGGATTCCGAAGATTCGTTTCAATCAGTTTTACAACGAGGAGAGAGTTTTAAATTACACGGTCGAATATTTCAACCCTGACGGCTCGGCGTGGTACGGCGAAAATTTGGAGTCAAGCGGCAGAAACGCCGACCGCACGGTTTTGTATCAAAGTCCGAGTCCGTATGGAAACGGCGTTATTGATACTAAAACAACCAATGGGACGGGCATTTATTCCTTCAAAATTACCAGTCAGGACACAAAAGAACTTCTTTATCAAGGCAAATTCAAAGTAGGGAAATACAGCCGCGCCCACAGCCCGCAGGAGAAAAACAAATTCGGTTTCTATGTCGAACACGATTGGCTGCTGCCGTTTGGACATATCGGATTTCACTTTAGCGGTTTGGAATTCGGCGGAATGTCGCCGCAGGTCAGCGTTTGGCTGCAAGGCGCGGTTGAGGCGAACGAACTCGAAGCTCGCGTTTTTTACAAAGGGCGGCAAGTCGCTTCAACCAAAGACAGCGGCGGAGCGGCGGATTACGACGCCAGACAATCGGATTATGCGGCGGCTTTCGTTCCAAACAACGTCTGGAAACGCTGGCAGTTTACCTGGGGAAACTTCCTGTTCGACAACAACGGCAGCTTTAACCGCGAGAATTACCCGGACGCCTTTTACGCCGACAAAAATCCGGGCGATTACACAATCAAAATCTATCGCAGCGGCGCGCAAATCCGCGAGCTGGGCTTTACCATCGGCGCGGACGGCAGATTCGTCGCTCCGGCTTATACAAATCAGATTCCTTTGCCGTATCACGCGATAATCGTGCCGGTAAAAGTTATCGGAACGACGGAAAAATGGGACGCGGCGGCTTGGAAAACCGAGGCTTTCTACGGAAATCCTTTGAACGGATTCGCAATCCAATAAGCGTTTGCGCAAATGCTTTTGAATTGAAAGAGAAAAATGCTGCGAAGGTGAAACGGAAAGCCGCTTTTAATTAAATAATCCGGCGGCAGAATGAAAGAGATAAATATATGGAATCTTTTTATAAACAAACAACCGTCGCGTGCGCGATACTGCCAGCCGCATTTTCCGCGAAATCAGATCCGGTTGAAACAATGTTTAATTTACATTACCAAATCGTCCTGCGCGTTGCGGACGAGGCAAATCCGATTGAGGAAAAATGGCGCTTGCAGTTTTATAAATATCTCGCAAGCTGCGTCAAAATCTGCGGCGGAAGAGTTGAAGCAATCGGCGGCGCGCCGAATCAGGTGCATTTGCTCATCGCTTTGTGCTCGACGAAAGCTCTCGCCCAATTCGTGCGCGAGTTGAGATTACTTTCTCAAACCTGGGTGCGGCGAAAATTGCAAATTCCCGATTTCGCCTGGCAGGAAGGCGGCGAAGCTTTTACCGTCAGCCTGACGCAGCTCGCGCGAGTCAAAGCTTTCATTCAACGGCGCGACGCGCATTATCGGCAACGCAGCGCGCGGCAGGAATAAGCCCAACATTGGCAAAAAAAGGAGAAAAAATGCCTACAAAATGGTTCAAGAGATTCAGAGAAACAGGTCAGTTGACCGTTTTCGACAAGTCCGGCTCGTGGTCGCCCGCTTTAAAGAAAGCGATTACGACTTTCAACAGTCTCGGTTTCGGCGTCAAGTTGGTTGAGGATAAGAATCAGAGAGATGCGAACATCGTAGTTATGCTGGCTGAGGGCGGTGAAAGCTATCCTTATGATGGGAATTCGTTGAAAGCCGATTTTCCTACAGAAAAGATGCACGGTCGGACGCATACTCATGTTCATCGGAGGAGATTGGAGATTGATTTCGCATTGATTTATCTGCCCGGCAAAGTTACGGATGCTTCAATGAGACAGAAGGAAGTAATCATCGTCCACGAATTGCTTCACGCCGCCGGATTAAACGGATCGTTTGTTGGCGGCGTCCACGACGAGCAGCAGGATCACGAGGATGTCGGCATTATGAGCGCGAAATTTATAAACAAAGGCGACGGGGCTGTCGAAATGTTCGCCCCGCAAGGCACTCCGGCGATGACTCCGATCCGCGTTGGTCCGCAAACGATGTGCAAGATTCGTGCGCTCTGGGCGAACGAATCCTGCGACCGCAAATAATTTCAATCAAGAATTAAACCATTTCTTTTGACTCCGCAAATGCGGAGTTAAGGAAAACTTCGCCCAATTTTAGACTGGCGCGACCGGGCAAAGCGACGCCCGGAAGGACAAGTTCGCAAATTAAAACAAAAAGTGAGGAGTAAAATAAAAGTGAATTATAAATTATATCTTAAATGTCTTCTGACATTTGCAATTTTACTATGCGCCCAAATCAGCATTTTGGGCAGCCGCGTCTGGGGCGGAATTCATTTCACGTTCGACCAGAACGCCGGTCAATCGGCAGGGCGAAACGTCGCCAATTACGTTTTTCAGAATTTCATGCGACCGCGCCAATGCGTCCAGTAAAGGATTTTATTGGTTAGTCGCAATTAAAACCTAAAACTACAAATTCAAATAAAAGGAGAAAGTAAATGCAAATCATAAACATACAACACATCATCAGGCTTGTCGTTTTGCTCGGCACCGTCGCCGGCTTAACGCTCGCCTTCAATACGTCTGCCAGAGCGGGCGACAACAAAGCGCCGGAATTGCCGCCAGCCTGCTCGGAGCTGCAAGTCCCGGAGGGAAATAAAGTGTCTTTCCGCGTGTACGCAATTGGCGTGCAGGTTTACAAATGGAACGGAGCGAGCTGGGATTTTGTCGCTCCGGTGGCGAATTTGTACGCCGATGAAGATTTTCAAGGGCAGGTCGGCACACATTACGCCGGACCAACTTGGGAAAGCAACAGCGGAAGCAAAGTGGTCGCCAAGCGTCTGAAAGACTGTCAACCGGATACGACCGCCATTCCCTGGCTGTTGCTTCAAACAGTTTCCAGCGAAGGACCCGGCATTTTCAGAAAGGTGACTTATATCCAGCGAGTGAACACGAGCGGCGGTTTACGCCCCGCAACTCCCGGTTCTTTTATCGGCGAGGAAGTAAGAGTGCCGTACACAACCGAGTACTTCTTCTATCGCGCTCAATAAGGCAAATGTGTTGTCCCGAATTTCCGGGACAACACATCTTTCAGTAAACACAAAACAAATAGAAATAAATAGAGAAATAATATGAATAAACTTAAGCAATACTTATCGTTACCAATCGGACTTTCAATGATATTCTTTCTCGGATGCTCAGCTTTCGGGCAGAAATCGAGCGAAGCGAAGAATGCAAATGAGAACGCTGCGGCAAATGCCAATGCCGCAAATATCCATACGGTTGATTCACGGCAAAGCGGCGAATGGAATGTCGGAATTAATCCAACAAAAAACACCGTTCAGCTTGCGAACACAACGTCGAATCCGCTGCCGGTGAAAGTCGTCGAAAGCGGCGCGAGAAGACCGTTTCAAACGCGGATTTCGTTAAATGTCGAATCCGGCGGAGGTCTCGCGTCCGGTTTTTTGCCGATTCCCGCCGGTAAACGATTCGTCATCGAAAACGTCTCGGCAATCGCCCGAACTCCCGTCGGTCTGCGGATGGATATTAATTATTTCACCTATTTTGACGACGATTTCGACGGCATCGCCGACACCAACGACATCACGTTTCACCGGTTCGTGCTGACCGAACAGGGAACGTTCAACAATCAGGCGACGGCGACGGCTAATCATAAGGTTCTGGTATTTGCCGAAGAACAAATCGGACAAGGGCATTACCAGATAGGCGTGCGCGTCACCCTGAGCGGACCCAATACAGCCCACGCGCAAGGACAAATAACTTTTTCCGGTTATCTGGAAGATTTGCCGCCGCAGCAATAGGACACAATGACGGTTTCTGCCATTGCCGCGCGTTGTTCTCGTGACAATCGCAGAAACGATTAATCACTTAAATTATATTCAAACAAAAGAGAGGAAATAAATTTATGAATGCAACGACATTACAAATAACGCCGGAAATGGAAACGTTAAAGACAAAATTGAAAGCGACCTGGGTTTCGGGCGACTTCGGTAAAATCGCCGAATCTTTCACCGTTGGAGCAGCCGAATTTGTCGAGAGGTTAAATTTAAAACCCGGAATGCGCGTTCTTGACGTGGCTTGCGGCAACGGCAATCAATCAATCCCGGCGGCATTGACGGGAGCCGAAGTAACAGGCGTTGATATTGCGCCGAATCTTATCGAACAAGCACGAAAACGAGCCGCAAATGCAGATTTGAAAATTAAATTCGACGAAGGCGACGCCGAAAATCTGCCTTACGGGGATGCTGAATTTGATGTCGTGATGACAATGTTCGGCGCGATGTTTGCGCCGCGCCCCGAACTGGTTTCGGCTGAACTCATCCGCGTTTGTCGTCCCGGCGGCGTGATTGCGATGGCAAACTGGACTCCGACCGGCTTTGTCGGGCAGATGTTCAAGATTGTCGGCTCGCACGTTCCGCCTCCGCCGAATATGCCTTCGCCTTTGCTTTGGGGCGACGAAACGAAGGTGCGCTTCCGTTTGGGCGAAGGAGTTTCGCAAATTCATTTTGAGCCGCGCTTGATTTCATTTACGTTTCCGTTCAGCGTGCCGGAAACGGTCGAATACTGGCGCGAATTTTACGGTCCGACGCACAAAGCCTTTGCCGCGCTCGATGCCGACGGACAAGCCGCTTTGCGGCGGGATTTGGAAAAATTATGGGCGGAAAACAATCTCGCAACGGACGGCACGACGCGCATCGAATCGGAATATCTTGAAATCGTAGCGTACCGCAACGAATAAATCTCAGTTGAACCTTTATATTTGTTTAGCGTTCGCGGCAATATCAATTCGATTTTGATTGAACTGAATTCGGGCGCTAAACTATAATCTGCAACTGAATTATGCGAACAATGAAATATACAATCTGGCAGGACGGCGAGTTTTTCATCGGTTTTTGGAATGAATATCCCGATTATCAAACTCAAGGTTATACAAAGGAAGAATTAATTGAGAATCTCAAAAGTTTACTTGAAGACCTTGAATCGGGAGAAGTTCCTTATGTCAGAAAAGTTGAAGAAATGGTTTTAGCCGAATAAGTGAATTTAAGTCTTGACGATTTCAGACAAATCAATATACTTGTTTCTAGCAAAATTTAAGCTCCGTATTGGAGCAGATCGAATGAAAGTTTCGCAACGGGGCTAAACCCGTTGCGAAACTTTTTTTTGCCCTAAAATTACAAATCTTATTTTTAAGTATATGAAACGACGCGATTTGATTAAAAGATTAGAAGAAATGGGCTGCATTTTCGCACGTCACGGCGGGAAACACGATTGGTACACAAATCCGAAAACCAAACAATCCCAGCCTGTCCCCAGACATAATGAAATTAATGAAATCACTGCGAAAAACATTATCAAAAAATTGGAAAACAAATAGCTCGCTAGACTCGTTTAACTCTGTGATTTAAACTCAAAATTATGGATGAAGCAGTAGTTCCAAATTCAATTCGTTGTCGTTATTGCGGTCAGCGCAATCAGGTTAAAACCAATGGAAACGCGGGCGGGGGAAACGCGGTTTGCGGAAAATGCCGTTTGCCGCTTTCCGACGCGCCGCACAAAAAATTCGCGGATTTAAACAAACACGATTATGTTCACCCGGAAGACAGCCGCGCGCTCGCCGCTTTGCGCGCGATTCCGGGTATTGATTCGGCTTTAAAGAAATTGCTCGCTGTGACGGGCGAATCGGCGATTCGCGTTTCGTTTATGGCTTCGGCGGTTAAAGTCACGCCGCTGCAATGTCCCGATTTATACGCGAAATTGCAAATCGCCTGCACGACGCTCGGCGTTGATATGCCGGAGCTTTACGTACAGCAAAGCCCGATTGTCAACGCTTTTACCGGCGGAGTCGAAAAACCGATTATCGTTTTGCATTCGTCTTTGATTGAAAGATTGACCGACGAAGAAGTTTTGGCGGTCGTCGCGCACGAAGTCGGGCATATTCACGCCGAACACGTTCTTTATTTAACCGCCGCGAGATTAATCGAAGCGCTCGCAACCGTCGCCCTCGCGGCGACTCCGGTTGTCGGGATTGTCAAAGATTTGATTACGGCTTCGATGCGCGGCGCTTTGCTTGCCTGGGCGCGCAGGGCGGAATTGTCCTGCGACCGCGCTGCTTTGCTCGTCACGCAGGACGCGAACGTCATCGGGCGCACGATGATGAAATTATGCGGCGGAACTTTCGCGTCGAAAGTTGATTACGATCTTTTCCTCGAACAAGCGCGCGAGTTTCAAGCCAACTACGACAAAAAACAGCTTGACCGTTTTTGGGCTGACATTATTTCTTCGGGAATGACGCACCCATTTCCGGTCTGGCGCGTAGCGGAAATCCTGAAATGGGTTGAAGGCGGCGAATATCAAAGTCTGATGAACCGCGCTAAGTAAAACAAGTAAATAGTGAATAGTAAATCGCGAATCGTGACTGGAAAATTACGATTCGCGATTTACTATTTACTATTCACTATTGAACGATTTACTAAATCTTTGAATTAAGGTAATAAAGATGGAAAAGGAAATTCGCGGTTTCCTTTTTCAAAACGATGGCAAACCAGTCGCAATCAGCCGCCGCCAGTTTAAACCAAAACGCAAAAATTCATATCGCCGCAGTTGTTTTTCTCGTGGCGATTGTTTGTTTGTCGGCGGCTCTCGCGCTGGCGTTTGCGGGAGCGGGTTTAACGCAGTTGCAGCGCTGGCTGCTGACGGTTTTTCTGATTGTGTTTCCGATTGCCGGACTCGGTTCTTCCGTCTGGCTGATTTTGCGTCATTACAAAAAGCTCGCGCTCGTCGCCAGCGAAGACGATTTTTCGTGGACGACGATGACGCCCGAACAGCAGCGCCGCAAATTAAACCTCGAAGTCGCCCGCATCAAACAGGAAACATCAGAGGACGAAAACCTTCATCAGCTTTATGTCTTTCTGGAAGATTTGGCTTTGCGGCAAGTCGAAGCGGAAAATCAAATGCCGCTTCTCCGCCATATTGTTTTGGAGGGCGTGCCGTTTGACGGAGTGACGATCAAAGACGGGCGGGTTTTCTGCGTCGAAGTTACATTCTTGGTTGTACCGGATTTGCCGCAGGAAAAAGTTGACGCGCTGCTCGATAAAGTCGAATACGCCGCCCGGCGCGTCCGTCAAAAAGTCCCGGCGATGCGCGTCCGTCTGCTGCTCGCCCTCGTTACCAGATTAAATGAGCAAGCCGAAAACCGTCTGCGAACTTCGCTCGCGGAAAAATTCGCACTCACGCCCGTAGATGTTGACGTGCGATTTTTGCGGCATGATTCTCTCCAAAAAACCTTTATCGCGGAATAGCATCGGCAGTTAAAACCGGCTTTTCGTAGGGCGGAACATCAACGCCGTAACCGGGAATGCGGATGCAGGCTGCAAAATGATTCGGCGTGATTTCTTTTAATTCCGGCTCGATTTCCGCGCACTCTTTGATCGCAAACGGGCAGCGCGTGCGAAAACGGCAGCCCGAAGGCGGATTGATCGGCGTCGGCACGTCGCCTTTTAAAATAATTCGGTCGCGTTTTATTTTCGGATCGGGAACGGGAATCGCCGACAAAAGTGCCTGCGTGTAAGGCATCAGCGGATTGGCGTAAAGCCCGGCGGCGGGCGCGATTTCGACGATTTTCCCCAGATACATTACCGCGACGCGCTGCGAAATATGCTCGACGACAGCCAAACCGTGCGAGATAAAAAGATACGTCAAACCGAATTCGGCTTGTAAATCCTGCAAAAGATTGACGACCTGCGCCTGAACGGAAACATCGAGGGCGGAAACCGGCTCGTCGCAGATAATCAATTTCGGATTCAAAGCCAACGCGCGCGCAATTCCCAAACGCTGTCGCTGCCCGCCCGAAAATTCGTGCGGATAACGATACATATAATCGGGATTCAAACCGACTTTTTCCAAAAGCTCTGCGACGCGCGCTTTCTGTTCGTTTTTGCCGCCGATTCCGTGAATCTTTAACGGTTCGGAAACGATTGAAAGAATAGTCAGGCGCGGATTTAAGCTGGCATACGGGTCTTGAAAAATAATCTGCATCTCGCGCCGCAGTTTTTGCAACCCGTTTTTGCTAGTTTTTAAAATATTTTCGCCTTCAAACAAAACCTCGCCCGCCGTCGGTTCCTGAAGGCGCAAAATATTGCGCCCGACGGTTGATTTGCCGCAGCCCGATTCGCCGACAAGTCCTAGAGTTTCGCCCGCCAAAATATCAAACGAAACGCCGTCAACGGCTTTGACCACATCGTCGCTGCCTTCAATCGGGAAATGCTTGACGAGATGGCGAACCTCGACGAGCGCTTTTTTTTCAACTGCCGATTTGGTTTGAATCATTTAACTTTTTTCTTTGTTTCGACTAACTGCAAATTCGGTTTCGGCGGAAATTTGATGTTTTCGTAAATGTCGGCGACGCGGATTTCAAATTTGAGCGATTCAAAAAAAACTTTATCCTCCGGTTTTTCAAAAACGACAATTTTCCATGAGTTATCTGCCTGCCGGATTTGCTGTTCGACGCGCATTTTGTCTTGCGAAATCAAAACGTAATCGGTCACGCTCGCCATATTTCGATAATCGTGCGCTTTGTCGCTCCGGTCGCGCAGTTCGGTTGATTTTGACAAAACTTCAATTAGAATAGCCGGATTTTCCAGCGTATCGAAAATATCCGGGACGAGCGAGATTTCGCCGCAAACAACAAAAACATCCGGGTAAGCATAATGATTTTCGCGCAGCAAAACGCGCATTTCAGTTGTTCCGACCTGGCAATTTTGAGCGTTATTGCGCAACGCAAGCCGCAAATAAAAACACAAATTGCTGACGATAAAAATGTGACTGACGCGATTTCCCGCGAGTTGAAAATCGCGCGGGACGGAATCGTTTAACCGAATTACTTCGCCGTCCATATATTCGTGTTTGAATTTTGAACGCTCTTCAAATCGCAAATATTCTTCGACGGTCATCAACCTTTTCTTTTTCTGTGATTGCGACATTTTAAGTTTTTCTCACATCTGGATTTTCATATAAAACGCAGCGCGCCGCCGCCCGATTTTCGACCGTGTAAAGCGGCATCGGATCGTGCGTGCAGCGTTCGTGAACGTGCGGGCAGCGCGGCGCGAAATGGCAGCCCGGCGGCAGATTTGTCGGCGACGGAACGATTCCTTCGATTGTTTCCAGACGAGTTGAGCGCGTCACGCCTTCCATCGTCAGTTTCGGAACTGAGCGCAATAGACCTTGAGTGTACGGATGTTTCGGACGCTCAAAAATTTCATCAACGCCGGATTCTTCGACAATTCGCCCCGTGTACATCACGCACACGCGGTCGGCGACTTCGGCGACGACGCCCAAATCGTGCGTGATGAGCAAAACGGCGAGCCGGCGGGTTTTTCGCAAATTATCAATCAAATCGAGTATCTGCGCCTGAATCGTTACGTCGAGCGCGGTTGTCGGTTCATCGGCTATTAAAAGTTCCGGGTCGCAAGCTAAAGCCATCGCAATCATCACGCGCTGGCGCATTCCGCCGGAAAGCTGATGCGGATAATCGTCAACGCGCCGCGCCGGGTCTGGGATCGAGACTTCGCGCATCGCTTCGACCGCCGCTTCGTAAGCCTGTTTGCGCGACAAGCCGCGATGCAGCCGGAGGGCTTCGGCAATCTGTTCGCCGACCGTGTAAACCGGATTGAGCGAAGTCATCGGGTCCTGGAAAATCATCGAAATGTCGTCGCCGCGAATTTGCCGCATCCGCTCATCGGTCAATTTTAAAAGGTTTTCGGCTTTTTCGTAATTTGCGCCTTGAAACCAAACCTCGCCGCCGACAATTTTTCCGGGCGACGCGATCAGCCGCATAATCGAAAGCGCGGTGATTGATTTCCCGCAACCGGATTCACCGACAAGTCCGAGCAATTCGCCCGCTTCGAGATGAAAGCTGACATCGTTGACGGCTTTAACCGTTCCGGCGCGAGTCGGAAAATGGGTTTCTAAATTTTTAACTTCCAATAAACGAGACATTTTAGATTGAGTTTAAAACCGGCAAACTTTTATTTCGTCGTTTTTAATGTTATCAAAGAATTTTTAGACTTGTGTAAATTCCGCTGCTTAAAAGAATGCCTCGAATCGTTTTATTAAGTGACACGCACAACTGCAACGAACAAATCAGCGTTCCCGGCGGCGACGTTCTGATTCACGCGGGCGACGCGACAAATCGCGGGCAGGTTGATGAAATCGTCGCTTTCAACGAATGGTTTTCCGGCTTTCCGCACAAACACAAAATCTTTGTCGCCGGAAATCACGATTGGTTGTTTGAAACGCGCCCGAAATATGCTCAAAGTCTGCTTGCGAAAAACGTCGTTTATTTACAGGATTCGGCGGTCGAAATTTCAGGCTTAAAAATTTACGGCTCGCCCTGGCAGCCGCGTTTTTTTGATTGGGCTTTTAATTTAAATCGCGGCGGCGAAATGGCGGAAAAATGGAAATTGATTCCGAATGAAGTTGATATTTTAATCACGCACGGTCCGCCGTTCGGAATTTTGGACGAAACGCCGCGCGGCGATTTTGCCGGATGCGAAGAACTGCGGAAAAGAGTCGAAGAAATACGCCCGCAGCTTCATGTTTTCGGGCATATTCATTTCGGCTATGGTACGGAGGCAAAATTCGGCGTCCGGTTTGTCAACGCTTCAAACTGCGACGAAGATTATTCGCCGACGAATTTGCCGATTGTCGTTGATTTGTAAAAATTGATAATCACATTTAATTCTCTGTGACTTCTCTGTGTTCTCTGTGGTGAGATTTATCTTGAAAAAATCAGCACAGAGAAGTCACAGAGGAAGCACGGAGAAATTTTTCGGGCATAAATTGCCAAACAGAATTTTTTAGGAAATGGAAACCGAAGTTTCACTGTCAAAAGTCGAAAACCGTGAGTCGGCTTTGAAGCCGACTGCCGAAGAACTCGCCGTTTTAAACCGGACGGAGCGCGCAGGTTTTTGGCTCACTGAAAAAATGAATCACGGCGCGTGGAAACGTTTGATGACGTTTTTTCAGCGCCACATCGGTTCTCTATGGATTTATCTGGGGACTTACAACTTGATGAATGTGTACGGGCTGGAAAATTTCGAGAAAACCGATGTCGAAAAACCCGTTTTGCTCGTTGCCAATCACCGCTCATTCTTCGATATGTACACGGTTTCCTCCGTGCTTTTCCGGCGAACCCGACGCCCGATGACTTTGTTTTTTCCGGTTCGCGCCAAATTCTTTTATACTTCGCCGCTCGGTTGGTTCGTTAATCTCGTGATGGGCTGGTTTTCAATGTACCCGCCGTTTTTCCGCGAGGAAAAGGACGCCAAAAAACGCGAGTTCGACAAATTCTCTTTGCGCCGACTGATTGATTTAGCCGGGCGCGGGCGAGGACACATCATCGGTTTTCACCCGGAAGGCAAACGAAACAAAGACGCCTCAACGCCTTACGAATTTCTGCCCGCGCAGCCCGGCATCGGCAAAGTAATTATGGCGGCGCGCCCGCAAGTCGTCCCGGTTTTCATCGCCGGACTCGGAAACGATTTGCCGAAACAAGTTTTAGGAAACTGGTTCGGCGGCGAAAAAGTGAGAATTTATTTCGGCGAGCTGATTGATTTATCAGAGTTTTACGCCAAAACAGACCGCCTTCGCACCCACAAAGAAATCGCAGATTTTTTGATGAGTAAAATCGGCGAGTTAGCGGAACAAGATAAAAAATCGAACGGCTCTTAATTGCGGCAAGCTATACTGAATTTGAATTTTATACCGCAGACTTGCGGTTACTTTGTCATAAATGCTGCAAATCTTCGGTATAATTATTGTTATGTCTAATCTTTGGATTACAATATAATCTTTTGCCATGAGTGCTAGCAGACATAGTCGTATAACTCAGCCATACATTCTAAATTCTGAAGAACTTACGAGACTTTGTAAGGATTTGGAAGTGTTAACACCTGAAATTGAATTTGAAGTTGAATGTAAAGATAACCTTAAGAGGCGCTTTCCTACTTTAGATAAATTGTTAGAATTTGAAAATTCCCCTAAGAAGGACATTTTAGTTTTATCAATATGGGGACGTTCTAAAGAACGCGACACTAGAGTTTGGCTTAAATTCGATAGAGACACATCTTCTAATGTTCTTATTTCCATTGACGGAAACGAAGAAGATACTGTTGCAGTAAATAACTTGGTTGAAGAGCGTCTCTCCGCTTTAAAACCTTGGTATAGTTTTTTAGCTACTAGAGATTTTACTTTGATTTTGCTCATATCTGTGTTTGCTCTTTTTTTGGGTATGTCTTTAGCTATCGCTTTGGGCGTTGTTGGTGGTGCTGACAGACCTTCTTCACCAGAAACAATAAGATCTTCTATTGCTGCTCAACTTATAGCTATTGCATTTATTATTTCTCCTCTTATATTTGGATATGTCCTAAATAAAATGAGAGCGGTTGTGTTCCCTATGGGCGTTTTTGCAATAGGTCAGGGAGTTAAACGGCACAGTGATAAAGAACTTGTTCGCACATTAATTGTAATAGGATTCTTTATTTCTACAGCTTCGAGTGTCATTGTTTCACTCTTTTTTATGCTGTGGACGACATAACAAATCAATGGACGTGGGGGTGAAACACCTACTTTCTTACCAACCTTGTGTGTTAAACTCTAGCGGGCTTGGCGGCGGTTTCGCCCCACGTCATCTCAATCGTTATGTTCTTTGGGCTTTCCAGGCAATGCTTGATTTAACACACTAATTTCAAACTTTTTCTCTTTGACCAAACTCTAAATGTCGTATTTACCGTCTACCAAATCGCGCGCTCCGGTTAAAACGTTTTTAGAGGAAAAGTTGATGCTTATTTTTTTTAAGTCCGGTTTCTCAAGTCTTTATTTACTGCTTATTTTTTTGTTTGTCGTTAATGATGTTTTTGCTAATGCGCCCGGTAATTCTTGCGGCGGTATCGGCGGCACTATCAGAACGCAGGATGCAGCGATTCCGCAGCGCGGCGGCGGAACATTAAACGCTAAGATTTTCGCGCCCGATGCGGCATTGCAAACCGCGCCTTGTCCATTGATTACTATGCTGCCCGGCGGCGGCGCGGAAATTACGAGCGTTGAGTGGGCGGCGCGGCTTCTCGCCGCTAACGGCTACGTTGTTATTATCACCAAACCGCAAACCGGCGGGAGTCTTAACGATTACAACACAGCGGCGATCAGCGGAATTGATTATCTAGTTTCAAATGCCAATCCTTATCTGAATAACACGGACACCGATGCCGTCGGCGCGGTTGGCTGGTCTCTGGGCGCGAGAATTTTGACTCGCACGCAAGAGCAGGACACGCGCATCTCGGCAATTGTCGAATGGGATAATTTAGCCGTCAGCGAAGTGGGAGATTTGGGTTCGCCCGCGTGCACCAATCAGCCTACGACTTTAAGAACGCCGCGCGTTCCGGCACTCGGTCAGGCGTCCGACACTTGCATTGACGGGCGTGCTCCCGATGCAAAGAAAACCGGGTTTAATCGTTGGAGGCAATTTGGTCAACCGGTAATGCAAATCGTTTTTCGCGGCTCAAATCACTTTTGGTGGAGTGCGGCAGGGGGCGAAACACAGCATAATTTAACGCATTATTATACGCAAAACTGGTTTGACCGCTGGTTGAAAGGCGACTTGACTGCGACGGGCAGACTTTTGTCGCGCAACGTGAATAACTATCCGCTCGAAACTTTGCTCAGTCAAACTTTTAATTCCGGCGCGTTTTTCGACGGCTACAATTGCGATGATATGCGAACGAACTGCCAGCAATCTAATCAAACGGTAACAATCGGCGGAAGAGTTACCGATTCTAACGGGCGCGGCATTGCCAATGCTCGCGTTGTTTTAACGGGCGATTATCTTTCCGCGCCGCGTTATGCTTTGACCAATCCGCTCGGTTATTACAGGTTTGTTAATATTCCGGCTTATTTCAGTTATCAAATGATTGTCTCCGCCAAGAATCGCAGCTTCGCACAGCCTTCTGCTGCTTTGACAGTTATTGGAGACACAGCAAACTTAAACTTTACGAGTAACCGATGATGAAGATACGTCAAATAAATCATTGGACGTGAGGCGAAACAGCGACGTTTTAAAAAGTTGACCATTTACCTTTTGGCGACGGGTTGCCGGTTTTTGCCAACTTCAGCTTAAACCTTAAAAACGCAAATTAGGATACAGTCTCTGCCTTAGCTTCATTGACTTTAAAGCTGAAAAAAGGCTAAACAAAACGAGTATGAAAAAATGCTTTGTCGTTTTGTTTTCGTTTGTTCTCTCGGCGGCTTGTTCGTTTCAGGTCGGGCAGCGCGAAAACGCGACTGTTGATTCGGCTGCGAGCGCAAACGCAGTTCCGCAGGAAAATAAAAACAATCGGGCTTCCGCTAATACTGAAAATAAAAACGGGGAAACCGTCAAACAATCAATCAATCCGCGCGGCGGACAGACGATTGACGGGCAGATTAAAGCAGATTGTTTGAAAAATCGGCGCGGCGACAAAGTGCCGGACGCGAAGCAAACTTTTGTGATGGATTTCGAGCCGTTCCGCGACGCTTGTTTCGTCACTTTTCACGATGCCGAATATACAAATCCGCCGCTCGGTTCCGAGTTTCACGTTTACCGCGACGGGAAACCGATTTTTGAGTTTCCGAGTCAATTAAACGGCAGTACGTGCTGGGTTGAAGCCGTTTCGTTTGTTGATTTGAACGAGGACGAATTAAAAGACATCATTGTCGCGGGAATGTGCGGCGCAAAGGCTGGAGCTTACGGCGAAAATATTGTTTACGCGAACACGGGCGACGGTTTTAGAACCAACGAGGACGCCAATTATAAGCTCGCGGATTTTAAACGAATTAAGGAAATCGAAAATTTTGTCAGACGCAACCGGCAGCTTTTCTTCAAATAAAACGGATACGAGCCTGCCTTTAATCATCGTCAATCCAACCAGTGCGGGCGGCAATACCGCGCGAATCTGGGCGAAAACCGCCTCCGAAGTTCACCGGCGTTTCGGCGCGTTTGCGGTTGAGTTTACCCGCGCTCCCGGACACGGAAAACAAATCGCCCTCGAAGCGGCGAAACAAGGGCGCTCGCTGATTGTCGCCTGCGGCGGCGACGGGACGATTAACGAAGTCGCCAACGGGATTCTGGAATCGGGCGCGCAGGCGGAACTCGGCATTTTGCCTTCCGGTACGGGCGGCGATTTTCGGCGCACTTTTAATATTTCAACTCATCCGGCGCAAGCCGCCGCCGATTTAAAAAACGGAAAAACCGAAACGATTGATGTCGGGCGCGTGACGTTTGCTGATGAAAACAACGAAATCGTTTCGCGTTATTTTTTAGGCGTCGCTTCGTTCGGTATCAGCACGTCGGTCATCAATCGCGTCAAAGCCGACAAGCCTTTTGCGTGGTTGCCGCGAGGGATTTCGGGACGCGCAGGTTTTGCGTGGTCAACTTTGCAGACGACGCTTGAAATGAAATACACGCGAGCGCTCGTGACGCTTGACGAAGGGCGCGAGCGAGAAGTTTCCATCGTTAATTTTTGCGTGGCAAACGCACGTTATTTCGGCGGCGGAATGAAAATCGCACCCGACGCTAAACTTGACGACGGTTTGTTTGACGTGGTGATGATCGGCGAAATTTCTTCAACCAAAATTCTCGCAAATTCTTACAAGCTTTACGCCGGAACGCATTTCGACGTTGCGGAAGTTCATCACTCGCATGCGAAAAAAGTTGTTGTCAATCCTGCGGCTGATGAGAAAACCCGGTTTGAAACCGACGGCGAGTTGCCCGGATTTTTACCCGCCGTTTTTGAGATCGTTCCGCGAGCCTTGAAAATCAGAATCCCGAAAAAATAAAAAGGCTGGAAAGCTCCATTTGAAACTTTCCAGCCGAAAATCGCGCCTTCGCCGATTGGGAATTTAGTAGGTTCTTAATTCTCCAACCGGACGGTCACCCGCTAATCCGAACTGCTGAGATCTGAAGGTTAAAAAGTTCGGAGAATCTAACCAATAAAAGGTGTTGTTTGTTTGGCGGTAAATCGCTATATCGTATTTACTGTCGCCTCCGAAGTCTCCGGCAACGGCAATATCGCGTGTTGTAGCGGTGCCGCCGGGATTGCCAAGGAAGCGAGCCACAAAGCCCGTTCCTCCGTTTTCACGGATATACCAGTAGCCATCTCCGCCGTTGCGCCAGACTGCAAAATCTATTCTGGTGTCGCCTAGGAAATCGCCGAGAACATAGTAATCAGTGCTAAAATCACCCCAGGTAAACGAGCTAATCTGTTGTCCGGTAACGCTGTCGCCCCAAATATAGCTGTCGGGACCGTTAGCATTCTGACGAATAACAACCAAATCCGCCCTGCCATCACCGGTAAAATCGCCGCCCGCCATCGGAACGTCTTCCGTACTCGTCCCCGTTGCAGAGCCGAAGGCGACCGAGCGCAGGGTATTTGTGGTACTTGCTCGATAACTCCAGAGCCATTGACCATTTACGCGGCGAATCGTCGTCGGATCATCTCTGCCGTCGCCGTCATAATCGGCATCGTAGCCCGCAAAATCGCTGGTCGCACCAAACGGAAATGCATTGAGTGCAACCGGATTTGTATGGCGGATATAGAAACGGCTTTCTCCGGCTGTCGAACTCGGTCTCCAAACGCCAATATCCGCACGATTATCAGCATCGAAATAGCCTGGTGTTAAAGCATCTGCGGCGGTCAAACCCCAAAAGATGGTTTCTTGACCGGCGCCGCCGTTATTTAAAACTCTCCAAATAACGTTCGTTCCAGTGCCGTTATAAACGGCGAACGAGCTTTTGCCCGAACCGAAATAATCAAAGAATGGTTTTGCCGCAACCGGCGGATTGGTCGTGACAGTTGTAATATCAAGCGTAGCGGCGGAAACGGTGCCGGTATCGCTGGCGCATCCGTCCGTTACACGTAATGTCCAAGTGCCGTTGGCTTGAGCCGCAGTCAGACCGCCGAATGTGGCGTTGAGCGAAGTATTGGCGCCCGTCGAACCGGGACCGCCGCGTTGCGAAGTGCGGTAAGTTCCGCCCGGGATTAGCGTAGTCGAACTTGCCGCCGCCGCCGCCGCCCACCAACTTGCGGTGGCTGCATCGCTGAATGTGTACTGACCCTCTATCGGTGAACTGTCACCGGCGCTGGCATTGCTGCCGGGTCCAACAGTAGCCCCGGTGTACCCGAATAAATCAAGCTGCCGTGTGCCGCCGGGAGCTATCAGAATTGCAAGTACGTCGCCGACCCAGGGATGTTCAATTGTTAAGCTTATGGTAACCGTCTGTACGTTGCCGGTTAGACCTGTCACATTAAATGTCACGTCACGCGGCGGTCCGGGGGTTTGACAATTCGGTTGTGCGCTCGTGCTGTCAGGAATTGCTCCGAGGTTTGTCCCGGTAAATGTCACTTGAGGCGATGCTAAAACCGGCATGGTTGAAGCAATAAAAAACGCCAGGCTCAACAGCGCGGCGACTCCGAATTTGTACGAATTTTTCAAAAGTTTAAAACTTTGGTCAAAAGGCTGTGTGTTCATTACGTTCCTCATAATTTATGTAATTCCTTTTTCCGAATTACTGCTCGAAATTTGTTTTTTACCGGCTGTATTTCACATTGCAACGAGGTTTGAGTTTTTGCGTTTCAAGAAGAAACCAAAATCTGCGTTGTGAATAACAACTCTATTTTTGCTCGGAAAATAAAAGCAAAATTGGCGTTAAATTAGAACTAATCGCGTTTTTTGTCAATCGTTACCGATGTTTTGACAAAAAGCGGTTATTCTTTGTTTCCGCCGAACATTCCGCCCAGATTGCCGAGCATTCCTCCGGCTTGATCCATCACTCCGCTTGAACCGTTTTCGCCGCCCTGCACCGCACCGTCCAACGCGCCGCCAACTGAAGACGGAAGACGTTCTTTCAAAAAGCCGATCACTGTCTCAGCGGCTGTGCGCGCCTGTTCCTGTGAAAGCCCGGTTCTTTCGGCGACGCGGTTGACCAGTTCATCAAGCATTTGGCAAATATTCTCCTAATTGATTGAAATAAAAACGAGAGAGAATCAATGATTATGCCAATTGCCAAACGAAGTCAATAGTTTTTGTCAAACAAGAATTAAATCGCGTCTTTTACTGTTTAATCCGGTGAAAAACGAAAAGCGCAACGGCAAAGGACGCGAAGGTTTTACGCAAAGGACGCAAAAAAGATTTAGTTTATTTTTGTCGTCTGATTTACATTGCAATCGTTCTCTTGATTAGAAACAATTTTCAATAAATATTGACGATTCGCCGCGCTTGTCTGACAATCTGTTTGAATGCCGGTTTTGCTGATTTTTATTGACGGGCTTGGAATCGGGCGACGCGACGAGCAGACAAATCCGTTGGCAAATTTGCCTGCTGCCGCGCCGCTCGCCGTTTTTCAAGACGAAAACGAGCCGGTTTATCGCGAGGGAATTTTAATCCGAACCGACCCGCGACTCGGCGTCGAAGGCAGACCGCAAAGCGCGTCGGGACAAACGACGATTCTCACAGGGTTTAACGCGCCCGGCTTTTTGGGTTATCACAAACAAGGTTTTCCAAACGCGGCGATGCGCGAGATTATCGCCGAACGCTCGATATTTTTGCAGCTCGAAGACTTGGGAATCGAGCCGAACACATTCGCCAACGCTTACACGCCGCAGTTTTTTGAAGAAGAACCGCGCTGGAAATCCGCCACGACCTGCGCCGTCGAAGCCTCGACCGTGCGTTTTAAAACGCTCGACGATTTAAAACGCGGCGAAGCGGTTTTTCACGATTTTACTAACCGGCTATTGCGCGAGCGCGGTTTCGATTTTCCGCTGCAAACGGCGGAAAAGGCGGCGCAATCGTTAGCGCGGCTCGCCGCGAAAAATCGTTTCACGCTTTACGAGCATTTTTTAACCGACAAAATCGGACACGCCCAGGATTGGACGGCGGCGCGCGGTCATCTGCCGGAATTGGCAAAATTCGTCCGCACGGTTTTGGATGAAATTGATTTAAACGAAACGACCGTTTTACTGACTAGCGATCACGGCAATATCGAGGATTTATCAATCAAAAATCACACTTTAAACGACGTTCCGACAATAGCGTGGGGACGAGAAAAAGAATTTTGCGCCGCACGAATTCGCACGTTGGCTGACATTACGCCCGCGATTGTCGAAATTTTAAAAAGCAATGATTAAACCGCCGAGACGCGGAGACGCAGAGTAATGAAAGAGAATAAGACAATAAAAGTTTCAAATAAAATCTCTCTTTAGTTTCTTTTCTTCTCTCGGCGTCTCCGCGTCTCGGCGGTGAAAATAATGTCTGAATCTGCAAAAAACGACCGCCGCGAGATTTTCGGTTGGGTGATGTACGACTGGGCGAACTCGGCTTTTTTGACGACCGTCATCAGCGTTCTCGCCGGACCGTATTTAACCGCATTGGCGCAAAACGCTCTGGGCGACGAAAACGGCGTAATTTTCGATTTGGGTTGGTTGGGTGCCGTGACAGCTAAATCGCTGTTTCCGTTTGCCATTTCGCTTTCGGTTTTCGGACAGGTTTTTCTGCTCCCGTTTTTGGGCGCGATTGCCGATTACACGCGCTTGAAAAAAACATTTATGATGTTTTTCTGCGCCGTCGGCGTTCTCGCGGGCAGCGCTTTGTTTTTTATCGAAGGCAATCTTTATCTGCTCGGCAGCTTGCTGATTATAGTTTCAAATCTGGCGATGGGCGGCACGCTCGTTTTTTACAACGCTTTCCTGGGCGACATCTGCACCGACGACCAGCGCGATAAAGTTTCTAGTCGCGGTTTTGCCGTCGGCTATCTCGGCGGCGGTTTGATGCTGCTTTTTAATTTGCTGCTGTTAAATAACGCCGGAAATCTGGGCATCTCGCAAGGTTTCGCCGTGCGTTTGTCGTTTTTAATCGCCGCGCTCTGGTGGGGCGGATTCGCTCTAATCGCTTTTGCGCTGCTCAAACAGCGCGGCGCATCAAGACAGACAGCGGAAAAAGAAAATTATATTTTTCTCGCTTTTCGAGAACTCGCCGTCACTTTTAAAGATTTATACAAACTGCGGCAAACCGCGCGTTTTCTCATTGCTTATCTGCTTTACAACGACGGAATTCAAACCGTGATTAATGTTTCGTCGCTGTTTCTCGCGCAGGAATTATTCGAATCGCGCGGCGTTCCGGCTGATAATGTTTTTTTGCTGATGATTTTTCTGCTCGCGCAATTTATGGCGATGGTCGGCAGCTTCGCTTTTGAGTTTTTGGCAAGAAAAATCGGCGCTAAACATTCGATTTTAGTTTCGCTCGTCATCTGGGCGGCGATTGTCATTTACGCTTACGCAGTTTTAAATACGACTGCCGAAGCGTGGATTATGGGCGCGGCAATCGGTTTTGTTTTGGGCGGCTCGCAGGCGCTTTCGCGCTCGCTGTTTTCCCGTATGATTCCAGAAGGCAGGGAATCGGCGTTCTTTTCGATTTACGAAATCTCCGAACGCGGAACTTCATGGATTGGACCGCTCGTTTTCGGCGCGGTCGCGGCTGCGACAAATTCTTATCGCCATGCAATTCTGGCGCTCATCGCATTTTTCATCGTCGGAATGATTCTGCTTTTTCTGACCGACACCGACAAAGCCGTCGCGCAGGCGAAAGAAGCAGTCTGAAAATTCTGCAATCGTTTTACCGTTATTTTTTCCTTACGGAAAATTATCATTCTAAATTTTTTGTGTATTTGTTTGAACGCAACCTTTGACGGTTTCAATCGTAACTAAACCTCAAGAAATACCGATTCTGAAATAGATAATCCAAGCCCAATGAAAATTTACAGCGTTTTGTTAATTCTATTTTTTATTTGCCAAATTACCGTTGCAGCCCAAAACGATTCGGCTTTGAATGAAGTCGTCGCCGCAGAAAAAGCGTTTGCGGCGATGGCGGCGGAGAAAGGAACTAATCCGGCGTTTGTCGAATACGCCGCACCGGAAGGTTTGGTTTTCACGCAAAAGCCCGTTAATGTCCGTGAGTTTTACGGAAAGCGCCCGGCAAATTCTTCGCTTCTGGCTTGGTCGCCGAATTTCGCAGGCATTTCTTCGACCGGCGAGCTAGGTTTTACGACCGGAAACTGGTCGTTTCACCCGAAAGGCAAAACCGATGCGCCGACGGCTTTCGGCGAATTTGCCACCGTTTGGAAACGGCAGCCCGACGGAAAATATAGATTTGTCGTTGATCTGGGAATCCAGCACGCCAAATACGAAACTGAAATTGCCCCGCAAACGTCGTTTCTTGCGGGCAAAGCCGATAAAAAATCGGATTCGCAAAACTGGCAGAGGTTGGAAAACGATTTTGCAGATTCACTCAAAAAAAACGGCATAGTAAAGACTTACGACAAACTTTTGGCGGAAAACTCGCGGCTATTGCGTGAAAATCATTTTCCGTTTGTCGGCAGAAAAGAAGCTTTGCGAGCTGTTTCGATAGAAAAATATTCTTTAACCGCAAAACCGATTAACGGCGAACTGTCCGGCGATTTCGCTTACGCTTACGGCGAATACGAATTAGCGGATTCGACAAATAAAACAGAACGCGGATATTATTTGCGCGTCTGGAAGCATACCGGAAAGGGCTGGCAAATTGCGCTTGATGTCCTTCATCCCGTTAAGCCCAACGGAAATTAAAATCTTTGCAGCTTTGCTTTCTCCGCGCTTTTTGCGTGAAAATTGTATTTCCGCTTAAACAGGCGCGAATTGAAAAAAGTGAATCCGCAAAAAACAAAAGAAATTTCAAATTGTTTCGCCCAAACCGTTGATTTATTGCGGCTTGAAGCTGCCGCCATCGAAGCTGCCGCAAATCGTCTGGAAAAAGAAACGATTGAGCGGGCGATTAATTTGCTGATTGATTGCCCCGGCAAAATCGTCGTTCTCGGCGTCGGCAAATCCGGCGTCATCGGGCAGAAAATCGCGCAGACGCTGACCAGCACCGGAACGGTGGCGATATTCGTTCATCCCTCGGACGCGATGCACGGCGGTCTGGGCGTTATTACAACCGGAGACGTTGCAATCGCTCTTTCAAACAGCGGCGAAACGGACGAGATTTTACAGCTTTTGCCGGCTTTAAAATCACGTAAAATTTCGATTATCGCCATCATCGGAAACATTGATTCGACTCTGGCGCGCAATGCGGAAATCGTTTTGGACGCTTCGGTTGACAAAGAAGCCTGCCCGCTCAATCTCGCGCCGACCGCCTCGACAACGGTCGCGCTGGCAATCGGCGACGCGCTGGCAATGGCTCTGATGCAGTGCAAAAGTTGGACGGCTGAGGATTTTGCGGCGAATCATCCTGCCGGGCGTTTGGGCAAGCGTTTGAACGTTCGCGTTCAGGATTTAATGCGCGAAAGCCCGAATGTTTCGCCCGATGCAGACTGGCTCGAAGTCGTTTCGGAAATCAGCCGATTTGCGCTCGGCGCGGTCAATGTCGTTGACGACCAAAACCGGCTTGTCGGCATCATAACCGACGGCGATTTGCGCCGGACGGTCGAGCGAATCGAGCCGGAAGATTTGAGAAAATTGACTGCCGCCGAAATGATGACCGGCAAACCGATTGTCGCAACGCCGCCGATGCTCGCTTTTGACGCTTTGCAATTAATGGAAAACCGCCCGCGTCAAATCGCGGTTTTGCCGGTCGTTGGTGAAAACGGCGAAGCAATCGGTTTGCTCAGATTGCACGACATCGTTCGCGCCGGATTGTAGCCGGATTGTAAAGGAGATTTATGAAAAGAAAATTGCTTTTTGTTTTTGCGATTCTTTTATTTTCAAGCGGTTTTGCCCGCGCGCAGAACCCGCCGGAAATAACCGTCACGCTCAGCGAGCAGTTTTTGAACTCTTTTCTCGACGCGGTTTTTACCAATCTCGACACGCCGACTTTTCAACTGTCCAAAGCCGAAAATCCAAATCCCAAAATCGAAAAAGTAAAATTTGAAAAAGCAAAATGCGTCGAATCAATCACTTTGCAACGCGAAATGAACGGCGTTCGAACTTCGGTGAGAATTGCGGATGGGAAAATTCTCGCGCCGCTCGCTTTCACCGGCAATTACGACATCCCGTTTGTCGGCTGCACAAATTTCAAAGGCTGGGCTGAAGCGGATTTGAATATCGAATACGACGCCGCGAAACAAACGCTGTTCGGGCGAGTGAAAGTAAACAAAGTTGATTTAAACGGCGTTCCCGGAATTGCCAGCGGCGTGGTCGGCAAGTTTGTGCAAGGCTCGATTGATAAAAAAATAAATCCGCTCGAAATTCTCAAAGCCGAGCAGATTTCAGCGATTGTTCCGGTGCAATATGCCAAGGGCGCAATCAAACTAAAAGCGACGAATATGCGAACCGAAGTCGTCGGAAACGCCCTTAACGTCCGAGTCGCTTTTGAATTCTCTAAAGCCCAATGAAGCTCATCATAAAAAGGTTAATCCGAAAAGAATCGTTGACAACAAATTATTTGTCAACGAAATCGGTTTTTCGGTAGTCTCCTAATCTTGCGGTGCTATACTAAGATATGTCTCAAAAACGACCCTTTTTGAAACAAACAAAAGAGCATAGAATCTGTCCCATAAAGGAACGTTTTTGAGACGGTTTTCTGCAACCTGTTTTACCTCGTTATGGCTCAAAGCCGGCTGACTGGTTCATGGCAATTGAGTAAAACCGGGGAGGCAGTTGATTACGAATCTAAAACGTTAATTATTTTATGTTTATTTAAGTTAATTTGACTTCGATAAAATCGCCGCTTTAATACAAATCTTATCTATAAAATCCTATAAGTTTTATTAAGTTTTAAGGAGTTAGCACACCATTAGCACACCAATAGAACAAAACCCCCCGAAGTCTAACTCATTTACACAGAATTTCTAACACCCTCATAACTTAAGCCGTCAGGACTTATTTTCCATTCAGGTTTTTGTTTTCAGCGCCGACAATATAGCCTGATTTAGTTCGTACCACTAAATTTTGCCGCATTACACGAACTCTTATCTGCCTTCGCTCGCCTTTCTGTCCTATTTTTTCAGGGTAGTATCCGATGGAATACTGGCGCCGGAGTTCGTCGGCAATATTGGAAAAAGCACCGCTCAGATTGTTAAGAGCTTCCACGGTTCTGCCACCGCTGTTGCGGGCAAGTTCTTCCAAATATCTTTTGCCGGCTTCGTGTTCCTCGCGAGATGCAGGACCGAGTAGAACGTTTCTTCCCCCTATTGTGACACTTGTCCTACTGCTGCTGCCTACCCCCTGCTGCTGTTGTTCTTGCTGCGTTTGTTGCGGCTGCGGCGGACGATAAGTGTCATAACGAATGGGGTAAATAAGTGCATCCGTCTCCTGGGCATCATGAACGGTAGTTTGGTAACTTGCTCTGTAAGAGGTAGTGTCAACGCCGTCGGTAAAAAGCACGACCGCTTTCCGCCCTTCAATTTGTTTGAGTTCCCGGTTTATGACAAAGTCGACGGCTTCGAAAAGGCTCGTTCCGCCGCCGAAGTCGGTCTGGTAAATAGCTTCCTCAAGAACCTTACGGTCGTTTGTGATGGGACTCAGGACGTGAACATTTTCGTCGAAGGAAACAACCATCACTTTATCCTCTGGACGCAGTTGGTTGATGAAGCCAATCGCCGCATCTTGTATTTCATCAATATGATATTGGGTTGAAGGGCTTACGTCGATCAATAAAATGATGGTAAAGGGGGATTCGACCGATTGAAAATATTCGATCTTTTGCTGGACACCGTTATCGAAGATTTGAAAATCCTGCTGCTCGAGGTTGGAGATGAAACGTCCGTCCCGGTCAAGAACCGACACGGGCAGCATCACAAGGTTAGTTTCAACTTTGATGATTTCGCTGTCCTCCTCTTCGGTAACAGGCTGTTCGTTTTGCGTGGAAGGTGCCGTACGGCTCTTCGAATTACCGTCAATCAGAACAGGAGGGGGTGAAGTGGTGCGATTGTCTTTGATGTCACTACTCTGTCCCGAATTGCCGTTTATTACAGGAGGACGTTTGTTTGAGTTTTGGGTGGATGAATCGGTTTGACCAGTCGCTATCGTTCTTGAAAGAGACGGAGACGGAACTATCCTTGGTCGGGTAATTTTGTCTGATTGCGCTAAAGCGAAAGTGCCTAAAACAAAAAGGAATAAAAGGGACGCCGCAACTTTTTTCATTTTAATTCTCCGGTAAGAAAATTGTCCTGTTTATCGAGTTCGCTCACAAACTTCGATTATAGTTTAATAACGAAAGATGCTTGGAAATAAACACAAGGGGACCTAGATGTAGGGCACCAATAATCTACTATCCATCTGCTAAATATTCGCAATTTCGTTGTGAAAATTAAAGCCAGCACTTAGAGAAAAGGGTGTCTTAAAAACGCCCCTTTATGACACAGTAAAAACAAACTAAAAAGTTTCTCATAAGTGATACCTTTTTGAGACAGTTTATTTTTTGATTCAATTGCATTTAACCCGGATTTTCAGGGTATAGCCATTTAAGCAATTTGTCTCATCAGTCGTTTCATAACCAAAATCCCAAAACTCTTCAACATTTTCGACTTATGAGACACTTTTTAATCACGTTTTCTATCCGACGAAAATACTTAGCTGTTGGTACCGCACCATTAGGACTCTACTGGTTTTTCGCCAATAAAGGATAAATCGTTGCTAAATACTTCTTGTCGTCCATAATTTGTGTTGGAACAAAAGGGTGCGAGATTTCGCGCCCTTTTAACCATACTTATCGAAATTCGCTCTTCGTTTTAAGGTTTTTCAATTTCCAGAGAATCGCCGGTTTTGTGGTCTTCGATTTGAAATTTCATAAAATCGTGAATTGCCGCCAACGCCTCCGCATTTTTGGTGAAAAGACGGACTCGCGCACCGCTTTCTACTTCCTCATATTCGTAATTTATTTCTTTGGCGAGCCGCTTCATAACCGCTACTCCCGGAGGCACTTTGCCGTGAGTCAGAAACGGAGCTTCAAAATTTCCAGCCGGAAACTCTTTTGAAATATGCTCCAAATGTTTCCTGATTTGTTCCAGGCTTTCTTTATCACCCGCGTTGTTAGCTCTGACTTCGATTGCGCCGCCATTTGTTAAGAGGCGAAAACGATGCGTCGTCTTCTCGTGCGAAAATCCCATCGCGCGGTCTCCGCGTTCGTTGACTTCAGCGTGGTGGTCGTGATTTTTTTTGTCATGCTGCTTCGCTTGTTGCGAAAAACAAGCCGTGCCGGAAAAAATGACTGACAAAATCAAAAGGCTCATTCCTGAACGAATGCTAAATTTCATATTACTCCTTATTACTTGATTTTTTTTGCAGAGAACGATAACGAAATTTGGAATTTTCGGCTGTTTGCACGCCGGAAATAGTTTCGAGCAAAAGAGCGGAACCGCCGTTTGTAGTTTCGGCTAATTTTGCGTTCCAATCTTTTGTAATTGCCTGAAGCGTTTGCCGCAAAACGAGCATTTCCTTGATATGTCGTTCCAATTCGGCAAGCTTTGCGGCAGCCAAATCACGCGCCGCCCGGCACGGCGGATTGCCCTTGTCACGTTCTCGAAAGAGACGAGCCAATTCGTCAAGCGTAAATCCGACGGCAAGCGCCCTGCGCACTGTTTGCACCCGTTCGAGCGTTTCAACTGGATACAAACGATAACCGTTAACAGCCCGCTTTGGGCGAGCGATCACGCCTTTGCGTTCATAATGCCGCACGGTATCGCAGCTAACGCCCGCTGCCGTCGCCAACTCACCAATAAACATCAAATTTTTATCGTTCATTGTCGTACTCCGAGAAGTATAAAGGTTGGAATCGGTTCCAGAGTCAAGCGAGAAATTTCATTGATAACAAACTATTTTCATTCTGTGCAAAACAGTAATCCTAAAATTGCCCGGCTCGCCTTTGCATCAAAAAAAGTTATCCGAATCTTTGCTTCAGTTGCGCGGCGTAGCGGCGGCTGACCGTGAGCGGCTCGCGGTTGTTTTGCAGATAAATCTGATACGAGCGATTAAACCAGCTTTCCAGCCGCTCGACGCATTCGAGATTGATAATGCAAGTGCGGTGAATACGAATAAAATGCTTTTCCGGCAATCTCGTTTCCCATTCGCGGAGCGGTTTTTCTACCAGCAATTTCTTTCCTTCAATTGTAAAAACTTCGGAATAATCGCCCGCCGCCAAAATGTGCGAGATGCGATTGATTTTTAGAAAAACCGAGCGCCCGCTCATCTCCAAAAGCAAGCGGTCGTCAAATGCCAGCGGTCGAAGATTATTCGCCGCCGATTTTTCATTTTTAACGATTTTTTCAATCGCTTTTTTCAGCCTTTCGGGATTTACGGGTTTGAGCAGGTAATCAAGAGCGTTAACTTCAAAAGCGCGAATCGCGTAGGCGTCAAACGCAGTAACGAAAATCGTTTTGAAGTCAGCCGATTCGACTTTTTCGAGCAAATCAAATCCTGTTTCATTGGTCAGTTGAATATCGAGAAAAACGATTGTCGGTTGTTTGTTCTCAATCAAATCCAGCGCCTGACACACGGAATCGGCTTCGCCGACGATTTCTACTTCCGCAAAATCAGCCAGCAGCGAACGCAGCTCTCTGCGAGCGAGCCGTTCGTCATCAACGATTAATGCTTTTAGTTTCGTCATTTTTTATCGCAATTCGCGCCCTCACCCAGCCTTTTTCTTCGCTCAACGTAAGACTCCCGCGCTCGTGAAAAATTTTCTCAAGACGCTGAGTGACGTTTTTTAAGCCAACATTTGTGCCGTTTATCCCGCGTGACAACGCGCCGGTGTTAGCGACTTCCATTATCAAAGCGTCGTCGTCGAGCCGCGCCGAAACCACAATTTTGAGCGGTTTGGCGCGTCCGTTCAAGCCGTGTTTGACCGCATTTTCGATTAAAGGATTGAGCAGAAAAGGCGGAACCGGCAAATCTTCGACCGTTTTGGCAACGTCGAAATTAACTTCCAATTTTTCTTCAAACCTAATTTTTTCAATCGCCAGATAATTCCGCGCAGCTTCGATTTCGTCGCGCAGAGGAATCATTTCCGCGCCGTTATTGAGCAGGGAGTAGCGCAAAAAATCGGCGAGCTGCGTGACCATTTGTTTAGCGCGGCGCGAGTCTTCGTCAATCGAAGCCCGAATCGAATTTAACGAATTGAAAAGAAAATGCGGGTTGAGCTGATAGCGCAAAACTTCGAGCTGAGCTTGATTGGCGAGCGCGGCGGCGGCAAGAGCGTTTTCACGTTCACGCTGCCACGCGAGCCAGTATTTGATTCCGAAATAAAGCGCGCTCCAAGCCGTCAGTGTTAAACCGTAATCGAGCGATGTGCGCGGGCTGCGCGCCAGACTCGACGCCCAGACGAAGTTTGGGGCGGTTAATCCGCCGTAAATCATTTCGAGAAAAGCCCACGCCAAACCGAAAACGATGGAAGTCGTCAGAACAAGCAAAACCGTCGCCTGAATTGAAAGATTGGAAAAGCGGCGATAAATGAACCGCATCGCGCAGGTTAGGCAAAAGCCGATCACGGTGCGAACCAGTTTGATCTGAAACAGACGCCAGTAAGTTCCGGGAGCGGCAACGGTTAAAAATGTGACATACATCATCACCAGATAAACCAGCCAGCCCCAGATTTGGAGTTGCCAGAAAGTATAAACACGGTCGAATAAACCGCTAAACGCCGGTTTTTCGATTGTTTCGGCACGGCTTAGAGGTGCTTTTGCAAAAAAATCTTCCATCTTTTTTCTGCAAGCTATGCATAATCGGCGCGGTTAGCTTCTCCTCCGGTTTTGGCAAAGCCGTGCTGCGCCTCATTATAGATAAAAACATCAACGTTTCGTTCGCCTTTCCGCTTTTGTTTCTATAAATCGACTTTTCTAAGCGGGCTGTTTAGGCTCGGCTTGAGCAATCTTGTTAACGATTTTCCACTCGCCGTCAATTTTCAAAAGCAGCAGATAATCGGTAATTTTTACGCTCGGATAATCAAAGACGAGTTTGGCGATTGCCGCGTTTTTTGTGATTTCAACCGCTTCGATTCGGCGTTTTCTCGACGCTTCGTCAGAGGCAGGCTTGCCCGGAAATGATTTCACGTAATCTTCAAATTTAAAACTTATTAATTTGCCGTCGTCCGGTTTTATGCCCTGAATTTTGGCTTCCGGGTGAAAAGATTTACCGAGATTGCCGCCGTCGCCTGTTGCGTGCGCCTTGATGTAATTTTCAAGCGGAATGCGAACGGCTAATTGTTCCGCGTCCGCTTTTTGGGCGAAGGCTTGAACGGTGACGGTTGATAATACGATTGCAATGAAAAATAACGATTTGATTTTCATAATTTTCTTTGAGAGCGTTTAGAAACTAACGCCAAATCCAATGTTAGTCGCAGTTTTATTTTGTTTTAGTCATGAAATAGTCCCAGGCTGCTTTTGAAATGTCTGCAATTATTTTTTCATTTGTCGCTGCATCTTCCTTTGAATCGGTTACAAAAACACTAATAAAAAAATGTCGTCCATTCGGTAAAAATACAATTCCAATATCGTTAACCGCCGCTGTTATACCTGTCGTCCTGTTAATTCCCGAAGAACCCGTTTTGTGAGCAACGATAGTTCCTGCTGGCAATTGTCCTTTTAACCTGTTTCTGCCGGTTTCCGTTTCTTTCATCGCTTTCCAGATAAAGTCATAACTATTTTTGGAAAGCAGCTTTTTCTTGTTCTCATAAAACGACGATAAAACTTCGTTTGCCGCTTTCGGGGTCGTCCAGTTTTGAAATTGCAAATTCCAATCGCTTTGTTGCTGCTCTTCATTAAATTTTATTGACACGTCTTTAAATTTATTTTTTATGAAGTATTTTTCAACCGCCTGAGGTCCGCCGATCAGCCTTAACAAAACGTCGCAGCCTACGTTGTCGCTGGCAGAAACCGTATATTCTAAAATTTCTGAAATTGTCAGACTTGCTCCATCAGGATATTTATCTCTAATGGGACTATAAAGATTCGGTAAAAGGTCTTTCTTTTCAATTTTTATTTTTTGATCAAGGGAAAATTTTCCTTTGTCAATTTCAGACAGCAATGCTAAAGCAATATGAAACTTAAATACGCTTTGCATCGGGAAACGGCTGTCGCCATTTATGTCTAAAGTGTCCTTTCGGTCGTTTCCAGCGATTGAAACGCCGACGACAGCGTTCTTTGTCGAAATGATTTGTTGTATTTCCTGTCGTAATGAATTTGTAGTTTGAGCGGATGTCTGGCTGGTAACGAATAGAAAAAGTAAAAGTGTTAAGTGAAACAGTTTAGTCATTTTTTTGTTTGCTTCCGAATGTGAATTTATTTGGCGATTGCGAGCGTAATGTTCACCGTCGCCAAATTGCAATTTTGAATTTCCAAACGCGCTCCGAGAGGCTAACAGTCCCCAAAGCGTTTCATTTTCCGCCGGTTGTTTTCGGCTCGAAATGAAAGCTCTTGTTGATGATTTTCCACTCGCCGTTGATTTTGAGCAGAGTCATATAATCAACGAATTTGCCGGTCGGATAATCGAGAATGATTTTCCCGACGGCGGCGTTTCCCGCAACGTCAACGCTCTCGATCCAGCGCTTGCGTTTGTCCTCGTCCGGCGCGGGTTTTCCGCTCATTCCGTTGATGTATTCGGTGAATGAGCGCGTCGAATATTTGCCCTCGCGAATGAAAATCAGATTTCCTTCGGTGTGAAACGCTTTGCGCATAAATTCGGGATTTCCCGTCGCGTGTCCCTGCAAATAATTTTCGAGCGGAATTCGCGCGGCGGCTTTTTCCGCATCGGTCGTTTGCGCGGCGAGCATCATTCGAGCCGTCTCCGAAGAAAACGGCTCGGCAAATGTCCGGTTAAATTTAATCTCGGAAATTTCTCTCGGATTTATTTTGTCGCCTTTTTGTCCGTTTTGGCTCGTTTTGCGGTATTCCGCAAATTCGTTGAAAACGGCTTCGCGTTTTTCGTAAGCCGATGAATCTTTATATTCGGTCATCAGCAAAACGTCCCATTCAACGGCTTGATTTTGGGACAAAGACAAAACCTGATAGTTCGAGACAATCCCTTTTTCTTTCATAAAGGCTCGCGCCTGTGCCCAATTCTGTTCGATAAATTGCAAGTAATCGGCTTGCCGCCCGCCTTTGGTTTTGACGAAATCAACCGCCCAGACGGAAGCTGATTGAGCAAAAACGTTTACGGACATCAATAAGACAAAAGCTCCGAATAAAAAAAATGTTTTTGTTTTCATAAATAACCTTTCTTCTTTCTAATTCAAAATTAAACTTTGGCGTTTAACGACGCTCGCAGGGCTTTGAAGAAAATTTGCATTTCTTCCTGTGTTCCGACAGTGATTCGCGCCCAATCGGAATCGAGCGGAGCATTGCTCGCGCCGCGAATTTGAATGTTGTATTTGGCGAGTCGGGCGGGCAAATCCCTGTTTCCCGCGCCGACATTTACCCAAATCGAATTAGCCTGCGACGGCACTTGCGGGAGATTCAACTTTTCAAATTCGCGCTTCATAAACTCGCGCGTCGCCGTATTTCGACGGCGGCTCTCGCGGACAAATTCCGAATCCTGCAAACTGGCAATCGCCGCGCGCAAGCTGACCGGATTAAACCAGGTCATCCTAAATTGTTTTAAACGGGCGGCAATTTCAGGTTTTGCCAAGCCGTATCCGACGCGCATTCCGGCTAAACCGTAGATTTTCGAGAAGGTGCGCAGGACAATCACATTTGCGCCTTTGCGAACGAAATCAATCATCGAAGACGCGGGAAAATCATCAACATATTCCAGATAAGCCTCATCAACCAGAATCGGCGCTTGTTTTGAAACAGCTTCGCAGAATTGTTTTAATTTCTCTGTGGAAACAATCGTTCCGGTCGGATTGTTCGGGTTGCAAACGTAAACGAGCTTCGTCGCGGCGGAAACGCGGCGGTTCATCGCGTCCAAATCGTGAACGTGGTCTGCGTCAAGCGGCACACGGTTGATTCGCGCGCCGATTCTTTCGGCATATTGAAGCAGCCCGAAAAATGTCGGCGAAGCCGTCACGATTTCGCCCTGGTTAAGCCCATAAGCAACTGCCGCCATCGCCAGGACTTCGCCCGAACCCGTTCCCAAAACAACCGATTCCGGCGCGACGTTTTCACGTTCGGCAATCAGCTTTTCAAGCTGCGCGGCTTCAGTTTGCGAATAGCGATTTCCAAATGAAACGGATTCGATAATTGCTTGTCTTGCTTTGGGCGACGGACCGTGTGGATTTTCGTTACCCGAAAGGCGAATTATTGATTGCGATTGTGATTGGGCGGCGATTGTATTGCCGCCTGTTCCAAGATTCAGAAAAGCCGAAGCTCCGGCAAAAGCTCCGATTTTCAGCATCTCGCGGCGATTAAAAGAATGAATTGACATAAACAGAATTCTCCGTGAAAAAGCAAAACCAGATTAAATCGGTTCGATTCTTTGCGGCGAGAGAAAATCTGTGAGCGGCACAAAGCAGGTGTTAAGCGGCGTTTGAAAGAAATGCGAATCAGGCTCTCAAAGTCGAAAAAGCGTGAAAAAAGAGCGGATTTCAATATTTGAAATCCGCTCTTTTTTCAACTGCCCAATTTTTACTTTTTACCAATTTCCTTTTTCAAATCATCGAGATAAACGACCGGCGCGCTCGATTCGGCGGCGAGAGCGTCGGAAAGCCCGTCGCTCCACGAAATTATTTCGACTCGCAAGCCCAAGCCTTTGATAAATTGGACGGTTTCGAGATAATCGCGGTCGCCGGAAATCAAAATCGCCGTGTCGTAAGCTTTATTGATACCGAGCGTCAGCATTTTTGTCGCCAACCCGACATCAACGCCTTTTTCCGCCAGATAAGTGTGCGACTCGCCGCAGTTGAGGCATCTGACGGTTCGTTTGCCGAGCGGGTAAGTTGCGACTTCCCAGCGCATTTCTTCTTTTAAAAACTGAAAATAATTGGCTTCGCCGTCGGATTGATTTTCTTTTTCGCCGCCGAAATAATAAACCTGCCAAACTTCTTCGCCGTCTTGCGACATAAATTTAATGAATCTTTGCCAATCAATGCGCCAACCGTTGTCGCGCTGTCCGTGAAAAACGTTTTGGTCGTCAATAAAACAAATCGTTTTGCCCCTTGCTGGTGTCATAGTTCGTGATTATAAACGAGAAAGCGAAAAGCGCACACAGAATTTTAAATTTTCAAAACAAAATCTATCTTTAGTTTCAATTTAAAAAAACGCCGTATTTGAAACCAAGAGCGTTTCTTGTCTAAACTTCAAGTTATGAATTTGCCTCTTGTTGCAATTATCGGTCGCCCAAACGTCGGTAAATCTACGTTGTTTAATCGTTTGACAAAAACGCGCAATGCGATTGTCGGCGACCAGCCGGGAATCACGCGCGACCGGATTTACGGCGAAGTCGAATGGCGCAGCGGTCGCTTTTCGCTTGTAGATACGGGCGGAATCGTGCCGGACGACGAAGCCGTAATTCCCAGCAATATCTTCAAACAAGCCGAATTCGCCATCGCCGAAGCGCAGGCGATAATCTGGGTTGTTGACGCGCGCGCCGGGATTACGTCGCTCGACCAGGAATTGGTGAAATTGCTGCGAATGACGGGAAAACCGATCATCGTTGCCGCCAACAAAGCCGAAACAAACCGCGTTGACCACGAAGCGCAGGAATTCGCGCAGTTCGGTTTCGACGCGATTATGCCGGTTTCAGCCGAACACGGCGACGGAATCGGCGATCTTCTCGATCTGCTTTACGAAACTCTGGATTTCGCCACCGTATCGGAAGAAAAAAAGCCGGACGAAATCAACCTCGCCATTATCGGGCGTCCGAACGTCGGGAAATCTTCGCTTTTAAATAAATTGTTGGGCGAAGAACGCGTGATTGTCTCGCCGATTGCCGGAACGACGCGCGATGCGATTGACACGACATTCGAGTTTGAAAATCAGAAGTTTCGCCTTATTGACACCGCCGGGATTCGGCGCAAAGGCAAAACTACGGAAGCGGCGGAAAAAATGTCTGTCATTATGGCGCGCAAATCTCTGGAACGCGCAGACATCGCCGTCGTTGTCATTGACGCGACCGAAGGCGCGACGAACCTCGACGCAAATATTGCGGGATATGCGATTGACGAAGGCTGCGGCGTGATTTTGGCGATTAATAAATGGGATTTGATTGCCGACAAAGAAACCAACACAGCGCTCGAATTTGAAAGGCAACTGCGCGACCAGATGAAATTCCTGGATTTCGCGCCCGTTGTCACGATTTCCGCATTATTGGGACAGCGAGTTTCAAAAATTCTGCCGCTCGCCGTGCAAATCAACGAAGCGAGACATCTCCGCGTGCCGACTTCAAAGCTCAACAAATTTTTTGAAGAAACAATCTCGCAGCCGCGCGGCGGCGGAACGCCCGCGCCCGTTAAAGGCGGATTTTCGCGTCTGCACATTCAATATTTAACCCAGGTCGGAGTTCGTCCGCCGACTTTTCTTTTATTTACTTCGGGCGGCAAAGCCGGGCTGCATTTTTCCTACACGCGTTATCTGGAAAACCGTTTGCGCGAGGAGTTTGAATTTTTCGGAACTCCGATTAAATTAGTTGAGCGTCACAAAATGCGTAATAAAAAGTAAGTTTTCACCGCCGAGACGCAGAGACGCAGAGAGAAGTTAAAGAGAAAAAATAAAGAGTTTAATTTTGTTTTCTCGGCGTCTCTGCGTCTCGGCGGTTAAAAATTGTGGAAATAGTTTTGTTGGTTGCAAGATTGATTCTCGCCGCTGTTTTCGCAGTTGCCGGAATTGCCAAGCTCTTTGACCGCGCGGGCAGCGAAAAGGCGATTGTTGATTTCGGCGTTCCCGAATCAATCGCCAAGCCTTTTAGCATTCTGCTGCCGCTGGCGGAAATTGCCACCGCGATTTTGCTTCTGCCATTGGCGACGGCTTGGTTCGGCGCAATTTCTGCGCTCGCGCTGCTGCTCGTTTTTGTCGGCGGCATCGCTTACAATTTCGCGCGGGGAAACACGCCGGATTGTCATTGTTTCGGGCAGATTCATTCTGAGCCGGTCGGCTGGTCAACTTTAATTAGAAATTCGATTTTAGCGGCAATTGCCGGTTTTCTGGTTTTTGCAGGGCGCGAAACGGCGGGCGCAAGCGCGTTTGCGTGGCTAGATGATTTAAACGCAGCAGAAAAAATGAATTTAATTTTCGGCGTTTTAACAATCGGCTTGCTCGCGTTTGTCGCTTTTAAGCTCAAAAACATTCAGGCGCAGCAGATCGTTTTGCAAAGACACATCGAGCTGCTTCAATTAGGCGAAGGCTCTGCGGCAGTAGAACACGAACACGCCGCGCCGCCAGCCGAAGGTCTTCCGCTCGGCGCGCTGATTCCGGCTTTTTCTTTGCCGTACGCAAATGGCAAACCATTTTTGAGCGAAGATTTATTGAAAACAAACAAACCTTCGCTCTTGTTTTTCGTCAGCCCAAGCTGTAAACCCTGCGCGGGGCTGTTGCCGGAAATCGAAGATTGGCGGCGACAGTTCGGCGAAAAAATAAATTTCGTCTTTTTTAGTTCGGGCGCGGCAAAGGAAAACGTCGAAAAATTCGGCTCGGATAAAATCGTGCTGCTCCAAAAAGACAACGAAACGATGACGCTTTTCCGCGCAAAATGGACTCCGACCGCAATACTGATCAACGCCGACGGAACTATCGGCAGTCGTTTGGCGACCGGCGACGGGGCGATTCGCGCGCTCGTGCAATCCATTCAACCGAATTTATCTAACGGTCACGTTCCCAAGAGCTTTTTAATTCCGCAAAACGGCTCGAAAATCGGAGAGCAGGCACCGGAATTTTCCCTGCAAAATTTGGACGGGAAACAGGTAAAATTAGAGGATTTTCGCGGCAAGAAAACTCTGCTTTTGTTTTGGGGAACAGCCTGCGGTTTTTGTCAGACGATGCTGCCGGATTTGCAAAAATGGGAACGCCAAGCTAGCCGAGCCGCCGAATTAGTCGTGGTCTCGCGCGGCGAAATTGAAACAAATCGGAAACAGAATCTGAAATCGCCGATTTTGCTCGAACAAGCCACTGAAATCCAAAATCTGTTCGGTGCAAACGGAACGCCGACCGGAGTAATAATTGATGAAGACGGAAAAATCGCTTCGGACGTAGCCGTCGGTGCCGAAGAAGTTTTCGCTCTGGTTGGAGAGTATAGAAAAAATTAAACCGCAGAGGACACGGAGAACACAGAGGAGATAAAGATTAAAACCTCTGTGTTCTCTGCGGTTGCTTTTATGAAATCTATTGATTGGCAAGTCGTCGCGCGAGAGGGAAATGCGCGAGCCGGGATTTTAAGAACTCGTCGTTCGATTATCGAAACGCCGGTTTTTATGCCGGTCGGCACACAAGGCACGGTTAAAGGAATTCGTTTTGAAACCCTCGAAAACGAACTTGATGCGCGTGTAATTCTGGGAAACACTTATCATCTCTGGCTGCGTCCCGGAACTGAAATTTTGCGCGCGGTCGGTGGTTTGCATAAATTTAATTCGTGGAATCGCTCGATTTTGACCGATTCCGGCGGATTTCAAGTTTTTTCCCTCACGGATTTAAGAAAATTAAAAGAAGAAGGCGTCGAGTTTCGCTCGCACATTGACGGCAGCCTCAGATTTTTATCGCCGGAAATCTCGATGGAGATTCAAGCCGCGCTCGGTTCCGAAATCGTGATGGTTTTGGACGAATGCCCGCCCGGACAAGCGGATTTCGATTTTGCCCGCAAAAGTCTGGAAATGACCGCCCGGTGGGCGGCGCGCTCAAAACAAAAATTTAACGAACTGCAGGAAGCCGGAATGGACACGGGATTTATAAGAAAGGATGAAGGCGGAAGGATGAAGGATGAAAATGAAGACAATTCATCTTTAATTCAACCTTCATCCTTCCGCCTTCATCCTTCAGATTTGAGCGGGCGACAGGCTTTGTTTGGAATCGTTCAGGGCGCTTCGCATCTTCCTTTGCGCCGCGAAAGTCTGGAAAAGACTGTGGAAATCGGTTTTGACGGTTATGCCATCGGCGGTTTGAGCGTCGGCGAGGAAAAATCGGTGATGTACGATACAATCGAATTTCTCGCGCCGCAAATGCCTGAAAATGCGCCGCGTTATTTGATGGGAGTCGGGACGCCGGAAGATTTGGTCGAAGCCGTTTTTCGCGGTGTTGATATGTTCGATTGCGTCATACCGACGAGGAACGGGCGAACCGGAACGGCGTTTACTTCGCGCGGCAAAATCAACATCCGCAACGCAAAACACGCGACGGATTCCGCGCCGCTCGATGAAAGCTGCGATTGCGCGGTTTGCCGGCGACATTCGCGGGCGTTTTTACGGCATTTATATCAGACCGGAGAAATGCTCGCGGCGATTTTGATCTCGCATCACAATCTGGCGTTCTTCCTTGACACGATGAAAAGAGTGCGTCATTCTATCCGACTTGGCATTTTCGGCGAATTCCGACAAGACTTTCTCCGGCAAATTAAAGAAAACGAATAAAATCGAATCGGCTTTAGAAGCGCCGGTTTCCAGTATAAGATTGTTATGGGCAAACAAATTACGGTCATTGCTCGTCTTAAAGCCAAACCCGGATTTGAAAGCAGGCTCGAAGAGTTGGCAAAAGGCTTGATTGAACCCTCGCGCGCCGAACAGGGATGCATCAATTACGTTTTGCACCGCGATTTGGAAGACCATGCGGTTTACTATTTTTACGAGAATTGGCGCTCTCAGGAAGATTTGGATTTGCATTTTCAAACGCCGCATCTCAAGCGCGCTTTGGAACTCGCGCCGGAAATTTTAGCCGAGCCGCTGAAATTGACCAGACTCGAAATGCTCGGCTAAAAAGCGTAAGATTTTAAACGATGGAAACGTTAGCAATTATTTTACAGGAAGGCGGAGGTGCGGCAGCGCTGCTTTTTCAACTCGCGCCGTTTTTCCTGATTTTTATCGTCTTTTATTTTCTTGTTATCGCGCCGCAGCGCCGCCGGGCGCAGGAAATGCAGAATATGATTACCGAGTTGAAAATCAACGACACCGTTGTCACTAACGGCGGCGTTATCGGTAAAATTAAAGAAATCAAAGACAAAAGTTTTATTATTCAAAGCGCCGACAAATCGTTTATCGAAATCGCTCGCTCGGCTGTTGTCGGAAAAGAAGTTGAACCGTAAATCGTAAATCATAAATCGTAAATCGTGAGTAGATGTTTATCTTGCGATTTACGATTTACGATTTACGATTCACTAAAAATGAAGAAACGTAATATTTTAGTTCGATTTATCATTATCGTCGCCGTCACCTTACTGGCGATTTACGCCGTTTTCGGACCTCGACGTGTCCCGGCGGCGGAAGATTTTACCTGGAACGGCATTAAAAACAATATTGCCCAAAATATTCACCTCGGACTCGATTTAAAAGGAGGCACGCATCTTGTAATGCGCGTGCAAACCGAGCAATATTTGTCGAAACTGGCGGAGAATAATGCCGAAGCCGCCAGAACTGCGGCAACCAAAGCGAATTTGCCCGTCGGAGAAGCAAGAGCCATTGCCGAACCAAATAACCGGAATTTTCAGGTTGTTTTAAATACGACGGATGCGGCAAGGCAGCAGGAAATCGCCGATGCGGTGAAAAAAGAAGTTGATTTTAGTCTCTGGACGCAATCAACAACGGGTGATTCGATTGTCTGGTCGCTTCCTATTCAAGCTCAGGCTACGCTCAGCCGTCAGGCGGTAGATCAGGCAAAAGCGATTATTGACAGCCGCATCAACCGGCTCGGAGTCGCCGAACCGACGCTGCAAAATCACGGCGCTTCGGACTCGCACCAGCTTCTTTTGCAAATGCCGGGCGTGCAGGACCCGGAGCGAATCAAGAAAACTCTGACCGTCGAATCGCGTCTTGAACTGATGAAGGTCGTCACGCCGAAAGGTCAGTTTCAGACATTTCCGAGCGAAGACGCCGCCAAAGCGTCGCTCGGCGGCAACGTTCCGTCAAATCGCCGCGTTTTGCCGTACGTTGAGCGTGAAGACACGCCCGCAAATCAAAATGAACCGAAAGCTAAACCGACGACTTTTGTAGTTGTCGAAAATCCGCCGATTATTGACGGCAGCGAGCTGCGCGATGCGACGCCGTTCACGACCGGCGGAAACAGCTATAACATCAACTTCAATTTGAAACCTTCGGGAGCGCAGAAATTCGGCGCCTGGACGGGCGCAAATATCGGCGAATATCTCGCCATTGTTTTAAACGGCGAAGTAAAGAGCGCGCCTGTAATCAGGGGACAAATCTATGACACAGGGCAAATTGAAGGTCGTTTTACGCAACAATCGGCGGAAGATTTAGCCGTCACCCTCAAATCCGGCGCGCTTCCGGCTCAAATCGAGTATCAGGAAGAACGTACGGTCGGACCGAGCCTCGGAGCGGATTCGATTCGCTCCGGCGTAACGGCTTCGGTCGCCGGGCTGCTGTTCGTAATGGCGTTTATGCTCTTTTATTATCGCGGCGCGGGCGTAAATGCGGTGATCGCGCTGATTCTGAATATGCTGCTGACGCTGGCGGCGCTCGTCTGGTTCGGCGCGACGCTGACGCTGCCCGGAATCGCCGGTTTGATTTTGGGAATCGGAATGGCGGTTGACTCGAACGTGCTGATTTTTGAGCGCATCCGCGAAGAATGGCGCGCGGGGAAAACCATTCCGCAAGCCGTTGATTTAGGTTTCGACCGGGCGTTTATTACAATTATTGACACGCACGTGACGACGATTATTTCTTCGCTACTGTTGTTTATTTTCGGAACCGGACCGATTCGCGGCTTCGCCATAACGCTGATTTTAGGGTTGTTGATTAACCTCTTCTCGGCAGTTTATGTGTCCCGCACAATTTTCATCTGGCTTTTGAGCCGCAAACAGCGCGTCGAGACGCTCAGCATCTAGTAGTCCAAGGTTCAAAGTTCAAGGTTCAAAGTTATTTGCTTTCAACCTTGAACTTTGAACCTTGAACTTTGAACTTTTGGAATGATAGAGATTTTTCACAAAATTAACGTTGACTGGATGGGGAAGCGGCATCTTTTTATCGCCCTCTCAGTTGTGATTTTATTGGCGGGATTAGCGTCCTCAATCGGTCGTGAAGTCCTTCCCGGCGGAACCGATGCTTTTAATCTCGGCGTTGATTTTCAGGGCGGAACCGTCGTAACGGCTAAATTTAGAGAAAAACCGGCGGACGAACAAATCCGCACGGCTCTGCAAAATGCCAATGTTTCCGACGCGGTTATTCAAAATTCGCTCGATAAACAGGATGAAGTTTTAATTAAAGTGCCGCTTATCGGAGCTACGGAGAATGCGAGTGCCGAGGAACAGCGCGCACAGGTTGATGCCGGTCGCGCGCGAGTCAAACAGGCGCTCGACACCTTTGGAAAAGAAGCCGCCGTTGATCTGGGTTCTGAGCCGGACGCTGTTTATAAAATTGTCGGAACCGACGCCGTGGGCGCGATTGCCGGCAGCCAGCTTCGCAATCAGGCGGTCGCCGTTACTTTGCTCGGTCTTTTGGGGATTTTGCTTTTTATCGGATTTCGCTACGACTGGACTTACGGAATGGGCGCAATTATCGCCGTTTTGCACGACGTGTTGATTACACTCGCTTTCTTCTCGATTTTCCAATGGGAAATTGATTTGACCGTGATTGCGGCGCTCCTCACGCTGGTCGGTTTTTCCGTCAACGATACGATTGTTATATTCGACCGCATTCGTGAAAATTTAAGTCTCAACCGTAAAGAATCGCTTTACACATTGACCAACGCCGCCATCAATCAAACGATGTCCCGGACGGTCATTACGGGCGGTCTGGTTTTCCTCTCGGTTTTGGCTCTGGTTTTATTCGGCGGCGAGGTTCTGCGCGGATTTTCGCTCGCGCTTTTTGTCGGCGTGATTACCGGAACTTATTCAACCATCGCCATTGCCAGCCCGATTGCATTGTGGTGGGAGAAGATGCTCAATCTCGGCAGACCGCGTCCGGTCGAACCGTCGACGACTTTTGCTTCGAGCGCAAAGCGAGGCGGCGTCGCGCGGCAGCCGAAAGCCGAAAATTTGACAAAAGCGGCTCGTCCGTAATTTGTAAAAAAATAAAAACCGCAGAATTGTTTCGTCCGCCGTATCGCTACTTGTCAGTAGTTTGATACAAGCATCGGCGATGCAATTCTGCGGTTTCGTTTTATTTTAGGAAGAAAATTAAGATTTTAAGCCTAAAATAATGAAAAGCCTCTTGACTTTCGCTGCCTTTGCGAATTATTCTTGGCGTGTTGCTGGTCAAAAAAATAGCTGTAAATAATTACAAGCCGCATTTTCCCTGTTTCTAAGAAAGGGGCGGTATAAATGTGTGAATTTTCGTCCGAGAAGCGTCAAAAAACGAATTTCAAGTTTTTGAAATTTTGCCGCATCTTGTTATGAAATAATTACATCTATAAAGGCATTATAAGAGTAATACGTTTCGTGACCTTGACCCGTTGGCATCGGCAAAAAGGGAGATAAAAAAAATATGTTCGATCATCTAGTCGAATCGCAATCCGACATTAAACAAACTGGAAGAAGCGCCTCTTACTTCGGCGTTACCGGCTTCATACTCACTGCTTTGTTTTTGGGGCTTTTTGTATGGAGCTTATTTAGCTTTGATGTAGGCGGGTTGGGCGGCGACGATCTCGTGCTTGACACATTGGTCGCGCCCGTTCCGGTTCCTGAACCCGAACCGCCGCCGCCGCCGGATGAGAAGCCGCAAGAGAAACCGAAAACAACCGAAGTTAAAGAAGAAAACGTTGATTATCGCAAAGAAGTTATTGCGGCAATTGACGAATCGCCGAAGGAGCCTCCAAAGCTCAATCAGGAACGTGCGGATTTCTTAGAGCGTCGTAGGGGCGTAACTACAATACAGAGCGATAAGGACACAAACGCAGCAGGGGGGGCTGCTGGTCCTGAAAGACCGGGTGGCGGCACGGCTGGTCCTCCGGCTCCGATAGCAACTCCGAGACCGACACCGGCAGATGTGGATGAACCGCCGCCGCCGCCGCCGACTCCGAAACCGACTCCGAAGCCGGTTCCGAAAACCATTTCGGGCGGCGTCGTCAACAGTAAGGCGACGAATCTCGTCAAACCGCCGTACCCGCCTGCCGCCCGCGCCGTCAACGCTTCGGGCGCGGTGAATGTTCAGGTGACGATTGACGAAAGCGGAAACGTGATTTCCGCAGCGGCAACCGGCGGTCACCCGCTTTTGCGTGACGCAGCCGTTCGCGCCGCTCGTTCGTCGAAGTTTTCGCCGACGCTGCTTTCCGGTCAGGCGGTAAAAGTGACCGGGGTTATCGTCTATAACTTTACGCCGTAGATAAAGCGCGTTGATTTGGCGGAAGCTGCCGATAAGAGGCTCTCGCTTCCGCCTTTTACAATGGATTTAAAAAGCCAGAAGGACAGTAAATAAAAATAAATTTGGAGGACAGATATACAAATGACACTGCTGATTAATTTTGTTGCCTTGATGTTGATTCAAGAAAGCGGCGGAACACACTTTACAATTGGAGAAATGATTAAATCTTTGACTCCGGTAGGCTGGGGCGTTTTGATCATTCTTTTCCTGCAGTCGGTTTACGCTATAGCTATTGGCGTCGAAAGATTTTTAACATACCGCGCGGCGCGCGAACAATCGCGTCAATTCGCTCCGCGAGTGGCTCAGGCTTTGAAAAACAATCGGATTGACGAAGCAATCACCATCAGCGACAAACACAAAAAATCGCATTTAGCGATGGTTGTTAATTCGGGGCTGCAAGAATTTAGAGCGCACGAAGACAACAATGATATTTCGGGCGACGAGATTGACGCCTCGAAACGCGCTTTGCAGCGCGCCATCGCAGTAAAAACCGCCGAACTCAAACGCGGTTTGTCGGCTCTGGCGACTATCGGTTCGACAGCACCGTTTACCGGCTTGTTCGGAACCGTGTTCGGAATTATCGGTGCGTTCCAGGGAATGAAAGACGCCGAATCCGCCGGTATCGCAGCCGTGGCGGGCGGTATTTCCGAAGCATTGTTTACAACCGCGCTCGGTATCGGCGTGGCTGTTCCGGCGGTTTGGCTTTACAACTACTTCACCAATAAAGTGCAGGGTTTCGTCGTGGAAATGGACAACTCGGCTTCCGAGCTGATTGACTACTTCATTAAACAGCGCACCAAGCATTTGCCGCCGCAAAGCTAGGGGATTTTTTAGCAGTGTTAGGCGGCGGCAAGTGCCGGCGTCTAACGCTGCGGTAAGGAGATTTGAATTATGGGAATGAGTTCAGGCGATAGTGGTGATTTTACCGCCGAAATTAACGTAACACCGATGGTAGACATTATGCTGGTGCTTTTAATCATCTTCATGGTTATCACACCGCTATTGCAAAAAGGTGTTACGGTTTCGCTGCCGCGCGATATGAACAACCCGGAAGAAGATCAGGCGATTATTAAAGAAACTTCGGTTGTCATTTCGATTCCGAGTAACGGTCAATATTACATCGGAAAAGAGCAGTATCCGAAAGACCAGCTCGGCGAGAAAATCAAGAAATTGATGGAGCGCAAAGCCGAAGAGGAAAAAATTGTTTATATCAAAAGCGGTGTCGCCGTTGATTACGGTGAAGTCGTTGACGTTCTAAACACAATCCGCAAAGAGGGTATTGAAAGAGTCGGACTGGTTGCGGATAAAAAGAAAGGTCCGGCAGGAGCTTCTTAAAATCAATTTTTTGAGGGCAAATCAACAGCGGGCGTAAAATCAATTTAAGTTTTGCGCTCGCCGTTTGAAAGGGATAAAAATTATGGCAATGTCAACATCAACAAGCGATGATGCAGCACCATATATCAACATCACACCGTTGATTGATATTTTGCTGGTGCTGTTGATTATCTTTATGGTCATCTCACCGCTCAAGCCGACACGGTTTGAAGCGAAGGTTCCGGCAGAGCCGGACCCGAATGACCAAACGGTTGCAAAACCAAATCCTAATACATTGTTGGTTGAAGTAACCAAAGATCAAAAAGTTCTCTTAAACAGAGAGGAAATGGGATCGTTTACAGATCCAAGCCAGCTTGGAACAACACTCTCTGATATTTTCAAGAGACGTGAAACTCAGGGTATTTATCGTACGGGCAGCACTTCTGAAATTGAAAAAACCGTTTTTGTAAAAGCGCCGAAAACTCTTCGCTATGGTGATATGGTCAGAGTTATTGACACAATCAAAGGCGCAGGTGCAACTCCTATTGGATTGCAGGTTGATGATTTAACCCAGTAAGTTAAAGCGGCGATGCATCTTGGATGTCGCCGCTTAAAAAAATAAAATCACGGAGTCAGAAAAATGAAAATCTCTCGCGTAGGGATATTACTTTTAATAATTACGGCAGTCATTTCAAACACCGGCTGCTCGATGGTCAACCGCGTTTTTGCCAGAAACCAATTAAACGACGGCGCTAAGGCATACAAAGAGCGCAAATTCGACGTTGCCGAACAACATTTTCGTCGTTCGCTGGAATTAAACCCGAATGATTTAATTGCCGAAAAATTTTTGGCGCGCACTTTGCATCAACAATTTCTGGCGAATCGCACGCAAAATGCTCAAAAGGGCGAGCAAGCGATTGAGATTTACCAGCGAATATTGGAGCAAAATCCAAACGACGAAGATACGAATCGAGCAGTTTCAAATCTGATTGAGCTTATCAGAGGTCAGGATGCGCTTGTCCAATGGATGACAAAGCGTTCCGGTAACACACAGGTTTCACCGGAAAATCGTGCCGATGCCTTCACTTCGCTTGCCAGCAAGCAATATAATTGCGCAAACGACATCACCGAACAGACAAAACAGACGGTCGTTAAAGAAGGAAAGGCTTCATTTGCTTTCAAAAAGCCGGAAAACACGGCGGATTTTGATAAGGCGAGACAATGTACGGAAGAAGGAACACGGTTGATTGATCAGGCGTTAGCTTTAAATCAAAACAACGATTCCATCTGGTCTTACAAAGCCAGCCTGCTCGTTCAGCAAGCGCGTCTTGCCGAAATGGAAAACAAGATGCCTGAAAGAGACCAGTTTATGAAACAATCTGATGAAGCCAAAACCAGATTCCTAGCTTTGAGCGAAGAAAAAGCCAGAAAGAAAGCCGAAGAAGAGGAACGCAAAAAAGCTGAAGCCGAAAAAAATAAATAATCGGCGGCTAATTTGTTAAAATTTAAAGGTGATGCTTGCGTTTCAAGAGCAAGCATCACCTTTATTACACTTTGGCAACTAAAAAGAGTCTATTGAGTCTGGCAAGTCTAGCGAGTCATCAGAATTAAATTCAAATTGACTCGCTAGACTTGCCAGACTCAATAGACTTGCTAGACTTAAAAAAGATGATTCGCATCGAGCAAATAATGGAAAAAGTGCAGCAGCAGCATCCAAAAGCTGATTTGGATTTGCTGCGTCGCGCGTACTTTTTCTCAGCGCTGCACCATAAGGGGCAAGTGCGTGCTTCGGGCGAGCCTTATCTCGTACATCCTTTGGAAGTTGCCAATATTCTGGCTGATATGCGGCTTGACGAAGTTTCGGTGGCGACCGGTTTGCTGCATGATGTGGTTGAAGATACGCTGGTTGATCTGGAAACTTTGCGTCAATACTTCGGCAACGAAGTTACCACTCTGGTTGACGGATTGACGAAAATTGCGCATATTTCAAATCTTTCCAAAGAAAAACAGCAAGCGGAAAACGTGCGGAAAATGGTTCTGGCGATGACGACCGACGCCCGCGTCGTTCTGATTAAGCTCGCAGACCGCCTGCACAATATGCGGACGCTGCATTACGTCAAACCGGAAAAACGCCAGCGCGTTTCGCAGGAAACTCTGGACATTTACGCGCCGATTGCGCACCGTCTCGGAATGGGAAAAATCCGCTCCGAGCTGGAAGATTTGGCGTTTCGCTATCTTTACCCCGAAGATTACCATTCGCTTTCTTTGCAAATCGAAGCACGGCGGGTTGAGCTGGAGAATTTGCTCGAAAAAATCAGCGACCGCATCGAGAAAGAATTAACCGCCGCCGGCGTCAAGTTCGACCGCATCGAAGGTCGCATCAAACGTCTCTTTTCGCTCTGGCGCAAAATGAAAAAGCGCAAAGTGACGCTCGAACAGGTTTACGATTTAATCGCGGTTCGCGTCGTCACGCCGAGCGAAATTCATTATTGCTATGCGGCGCTCGGCGTGATTCATAACACCTGGCATCCGGTTCCGGGACGCATCAAAGATTGGATTGCGATGCCGCGCGACAATCTGTATCAATCGCTGCACACTTCGGTTGTCAGCGACATCGGGCAGCCCTTTGAGGTGCAAATCCGAACTGAAGAAATGCACCAAATCGCCGAAGAAGGCGTCGCGGCGCACTGGAAATATAAAGGCGGAAAACTCGGCAAACGGACGGACGACGAAAGCTGGAGCAGCTTGCGCGCGATGATTGAAAAACTGCTGCTGCCGCTCGTCGAATCAACGCAGGAAGCCGACGACTCGGAAGAGTTTATCGAGTCTTTAAAGCTCGATTTGTATCCGAAAGACGTTTACGCTTTTACGCCGATGGGCAAAGTGATTCAGCTTCCGCGCGGCGCGACGCCGATTGATTTCGCTTATGCGATTCACTCGGAAGTCGGGGAAACTTGCACCGGAGCCAAAATCAACGGGCGAATTGTGCCGCTGCGGACTCAAATTCAAAACGGCGATGTCATAGAGATTTTGCGAAATCCGAATTCGCATCCTTCGCGCGATTGGCTTAATTACGTCGTTACTTCGCGCGCGCGCAACCGCATCCGGCATTGGATTGCCGAGCAGCAGCGAGTCGAATCAATCGAAGCCGGGCGCAAGCTGCTCGAAAAAGAAGCCGCGCGTTATCAAATCGCGCCGAAAAAACTTTTCGATGAAAATGGCGAATTAAAGCGCGTTGCGAACGAATACGGTTTGAGCCGGTCGGAAGATTTGCTGGCGCAAATCGGTTACGGAAAACTTATCGCGCGCAACGTCGTCGCTAAATATCTCGGCGCGGAAAAATTCGACCAGCTCGACCCGGAAAAAAGTAGCGCCGCAGCCGCAGCTCTCAGAAATGGAGTTCGCTCTGTTAAACGAATGATAGGGCTGGCGGACGACGCAATCATCGTCAAAGGCGTTGATGATTTGCTCGTCAATCGGGCGCGCTGCTGCAACCCTCTGCGCGGCGAGCAGATTATCGGTTATGTTTCGCTCGGCAAAGGAATAGTCGTTCACACGAAGCGATGCAAAAATGTGCAGTCGCTAATGGTGAACAAAGAGCGAATCGTCGAAGTCGAATGGGCAAACAGCAACGGCGATAAAAAAGAAGCATTTGCCGTTAAACTGCTGGCGATTACGGAAAATCGCACCGGAATGATTGCCGGAATTACCGGCGCAATCGCGGATATTAAAACCGGAATTCGCAATGCATCCGCAGTTGTTTCTCAGGACGACCGAGGGCATATCGAAATTACGGTTGAAGTTTTCGATGTGAAACATCTCGACAAAGTTATCAGCGCGGTCAAAACCGTTCCCGGCGTGATTGATGTCGAACGCCTTAACAATGCTTAAAAAGTCTAGCAAGTCTCGCGAGTCCGGCAAGTCAATTTGAATTAAATTTTCTTTTGACTCGCCAGATTCACCGGACTTGCTAGACTCGTTAGACTTTCATTTGTTACAATTTATCTTTTGTTCATTGAGCAAGATTCTTGTTTGTAGGTGTCATTGTGGAAAATCAAGCGGAAAATAAAACAAATCTGACTGTCGGCGCAGTCAATTTTGAAAAATCGGTTCAAAAAGAAATAGTGGCTACGGAAAATGCTCCGGGCGCAATCGGACCTTATTCACAAGCCGTTAAAGCGGGCGACTTTGTTTTCCTTTCCGGGCAGATTCCGATTGATCCGAAAACCGGCAATTTTGTTTCCGAAGATGTTGCCGAGCAAACCGAACAGGTTTTTAAAAATCTGAGCGCGGTTTTGGAAGCAGCGGGAAGCAGCTTGAAAAATGTGGTGAAAACAACGGTTTTTCTCGCCGATATGAACGATTTCGCCAAAATGAACGAAGTTTACGCCCGTTATTTTACGGAAAATTACCCGGCGCGGGCGACGGTTCAAGCGGCGCGATTGCCGAAAGACGCGCGCGTCGAGATTGAAGCAATCGCGCTTCTGAGCGGTTGGCGGGTCGGCGAGTAACAAATGAAAAGTCGGATGCCAAAATAAAATCCGGCATCCGACAAACCAATTGACCGATTTGCAAATCTAAGAATTTAAATTGCTAAACGGCTTTGACAATTTTTCCGGCTTTAATGCACCGAGTGCAGACCTTCATTCGTCCGTTATTACCATCGTTCAAACGGACGCGAATGGATTGCAGATTCGGGTTAAAGCGACGACGAGTGCGGTTGTTGGCGTGCGAGACATTATTACCGAACTGCGGTCCTTTGCCGCATACTTCACAACGTTTTGCCATAATTATTATTACCTCCAAGATTATTATTGACGGGGTGGCATCACACGGGACGACAGCCGACAAACTCAAAAACACAATTTATAGCAAATAAAATTTGCTTTGGTCAAGCGCGAACATAACGAGACAAGTTTTACACAGTTATTTTGAAGGAGTAGAAAATCTACAGTGCAGAAATCATATTTAGTTTTATCAACAATTCTGGTTGCTTTGGCGGGAGTTTTTTCAACAGCTTGCGATTCGACAGTCGGCAGCGCAGGCGGCGCAGGGGCTGATTCAGCCGCGACGGTTAATGGAAAAGCGATCAAAAACGAAGAAGTCGAAAAAGTCATCAAACAGCAGTTTCAAGGGCAGGAATCGAAGCTCTCGCCGCTGGAACTCGCTCAAGCTCGCCTTCAGGCTTTAGACGGCATCATTCAGCAGGAAGTAATGGTGCAGAAAGCCGAGAAAGAAAAAGTTCAGGTTTCCGATGAAGAAATCACACAGGCTTTGAACGAACACAAACAACAGAGCGGTGTGACGGTTGACGAATACAACAAGCGAATGCAGGAAGCCGGCGAAAACGAAGCCTCCTGGCGCGAAAAAATCAAAAAGCAATTGATGGTTAAAAAGCTCGCCGAGAAACTTGCCGCTTCGGTCGAACCGCCGAAAGATTCGGAAGTCGAAGCGTTTTTCAAAGGCAATCCCGAATTGTTCAAAAACAAACGCGGTGCTTCGTTTGCGGCAGTTGTGATTGACCCGAAAGGTAACGGGCAAACAACGAAAACGCCCCAGGAAGCGGAGATCAAAGTCAAAGAAGTCGGACAAAAGCTGACCCAGCCGGGAATTGATTTCGCCGAAATCGCCCGCCAATACAGCGAAGACCCGCAAACGGCGGCGCGCGGCGGGGAATGGCAGTTTTTAGCCGAAGACGAAATGAAACAGTTGATGACGCCCGAATTGACCGATTTTATTATGAACAAAATGACGGTCGGGCAAGTCGTACCGCGAATTGTTCCGGCTGAAGGCAAATTGCTTTTCCTGAAACTGACGAGCCGTAATGAAAAAGATGAAGATTTGACGCTCAACAGCCCAAACGTCAAAGGGCGCGTCATTGAGCTTTTAACCGGCGCGAAAAAACAGCTTTTGAGCGCTGCTTTTCAAGCGCGTTCTTTGGATGAAGCGCGAGTTGAAAACTATTTGGCAAAACAAATCGTTGACAACCCGAACAGCTTGAGCGGAGCGCGTCCGGCTGACCCGAATGCGGGTGCATCACCCGCCGCTTCTCCGGCAGCCTCGCCTGCCGTCTCCCCGGTTGCAAACACAAACACTGCGGCAAGCCCGGCAACTAGTCCCGCTGCCAAAGGAAACGCTAATCCGGCGAGAAGATAACAACTGGTTTAAAAAAGGAGAAGAGGAGAAAAGGAGAAGAGGATAATTTATCTTCGTCTCCTCAACTCCTCTTCTCCTTTTCTCTTTTTCTTTCAGCAGATGCTTTTCCGGCTTTCAGAAATAAATAAATCTTACGGCGGGCGCGAAATCCTGCGCGGATTGTCGTTTCAAGTCAACCGCGACGAGAAAATCGGATTGGTCGGGCGTAACGGCGCGGGCAAGACGACCGTTTTTCGAGTGCTTTCCGGCGAAGAAGCGCCGGATTCCGGCGAAGTTATCAAAGCAAACAATCTAAAGCTCGGATTTTTGGAACAGCACGTCGAGTTTTCGGCTGATTTGACGGTGCACGAAGCTGCGCTTTCGGCGTTTGAAAAGCTGCAAAAAATCGAAATCGAAATGCGGCGGCTCGAAACCGCGATGTCGGAAAATCCGCCGGATTTGGATAAAATTCTCGAAAAATACAGCGCGCTTCAGCACGAATTTGAACGCGAAGGCGGTTTTGAATACGCCGCGCGCGCCGAAAGCGTTTTGCAGGGTTTGGGATTCGACCGTGAGATGTGGACGCAAACGGCTGACAAACTTTCCGGCGGACAGCGAAATCGTCTCGGTTTAGTCAGATTGCTGCTTGCCGAACCGGACGTTTTGCTGCTCGACGAGCCGACAAACCATTTGGACGTGAATTCGGTCGAATGGCTCGAAGAATTTTTGCAGACTTACGCTTCGTCTTATATCGTCATCAGCCACGACCGCTATTTTCTCGACCGCGTTTGCAATCGAATTATCGAAATCGAATATGGGAAAGCCGTCAGCTATTCGGGAAATTATTCCGCGTTTTTGATTGAACGCGAAGAGCGGCGAGAAGCGCAGCGGCGCGCATTTGAAAATCAGCAGCAATTAATCGCCAAAACCGAAGAATTTATTCGCCGCAATATTGCCGGTCAGAAAACCAAGATGGCGAAATCGCGCCGCAATATGCTTGAGCGCCTGGAGCGCGTTGACACCGTTTCGGTAGATAAATCCGCCGGAGATTTCAAATTAAAAAACGTCGAGCGCGCCGGAAACAATGTTTTGATGGTGGAAGATTTGAGCGTCGGATTCCCGGATAAAACGCTCGCTGAAAACATCAATTTCACTTTGCGTCGCGGCGAATGTTTGGGGATTATCGGGGCAAACGGAACCGGAAAAACCACTTTTCTGAAAACGGTTTTGGGCAAACTGCGCCCGCTCGACGGCGAAGCTCGCTGGGGAACGAAAACCGAAATCGGTTATTACGCGCAGCAGTTGGACGACTTGGACGACCGCAACGAAATCATTATGGAATTGCGCCGCGTCGCCGCTTCGACTGTGACCAGCGGCGAGCTGCGTTCGTTTTTGGGCAAATTTTTGTTTACGGGCGAAGATGTTTTCAAACGAGTCGGCGATCTTTCCGGCGGCGAAAAGGGAAGGCTCGCGCTCGCTAAATTAATTTATACCGAATGCAATGTTCTGGTGTTGGACGAACCGACAAACCATCTCGACATTCCATCGCGCGAAGCTCTCGAAGCCGCTCTCGAAGCATATCCCGGCACGATCTTGACCATCAGCCACGACCGTTATTTTCTCGACCGCGTGGCGACACAGATTTTACTCTTCGACGGAAAAGGCAAAACCGAGCATTACAACGGAAATTATTCCGAATTCCACGAATGGCAAGCAGCAGCCATCAGTTATCGGTTAGCCGCTGAAAGTGAAAAAGCCAAAGTCTCTCAACCCGGAAAAGAAAAACAACAAACCGCGAAGAAGGAGCAGCGAATTAAAACAAAACTCCGCGCGCCGGAAATCATTGAAGAAGAAATTGCCGCGATAGAAACGAAACTAGCTTTATTGACTTCGCAAATGAGCCAGCCGGAGATTGCTTCCAATCCGCAAAAATTTGCTGAAATCAGCGCGCTTTATCAAAAAGCCGAAAGTGATTTGGAGAAGCTGATGGAAGAATGGGAAATGTCTTCAACTGCGGTCGGATAAAAGTCGGGGAATAATACAAAAATAAAAATGGAAGTTTCGTTACTTAACAGAACTTCCATTTTTATTTTTGTATTACAAATCAGCTTGGTTTATATGTCACCATTTCCGATATTCTTCGCTAACAATTACGGACAGGGCGAACCGAGCGCGAAAAGGCAGCGGGTTTCCCAAATGAAATCCGGGTTGCTCGCCGAATTAACGACAGGCGTTGTCGTTGTTTCGAGCGGCGTGATCGGGCGCATACCATAAAGCCGCCATTTGCCCATTTGCGTTTCGTCAAAGGCGACGAATCTTGCCCTCGAATTTCCCGTAAAAGTGTAATCGGCGAGCGCGTGAAGCCTGCGCCAAACTCCCCAATAATCGAACGCATTGATTTCGGCTTCGTTGCCGCGATTGCCCGTGACCGGAATTCCGTGTCCGGCGGGCAGCAAACAGGTTGTCTGCGCCGCGCGAATCACTTGCCAGCGTTTTTCCGTGATTTGCGGCAGTCTGTTCCAAACGTCGTTGACGCCGATTAAATGTTGATTCGTTTCATCGTCCCAATAAACCTGCACAATCAACTTCGCTGAAGCCGGAATTTGTTCGTAATTTGTTCCCCACGAATACCAGGGAGCCATCGAAAACATAAACAAGCCGTTTGCGCCCCAACCGGATGCGACTCCGCGTCGCGCAAGCTCCGGCACAGCGCCCGCGCCGTAACTGTGCCCGGCAAAACCGACGCGCGTCGTGTCCAAAACATTGCCGAACTGCTGTACTGCGGCTTGAAAACCAGCCCACATTTGTTGATAACGCGCCGTGTTGCTGGTCAAAAGATTTGCGGTGTAAGGCGCGAAAACAACCGCGTAGCCGTTGCTCGCAAGCTGCCGCGAAAGCGCGTCATAATATTGAAAATCCGTCCCGCCGAAACCGTGCGCGAAAAAGATTATTGGAACGCGCGTTTGCGTTGAAGCATTCGACGGCAAATAAACCGAAACCGGAGCGGGCGCGTTCGCTTTGGGATTGGCGATTGATTGGAGCGTTACGGCAAATTGTCCGTCACTACCATAATCGCCGCGCGCGGGCAAAGTCGTGACTTTCAGATTTGTGCAAAGCGGAATCTGCGCTTTGATTGCGGAAACGAAAAACAGCAAAAATGAGAGAGTCAGGAGTGAGAAAAGATTTTTAATCATCGGTTTTTATTGTGTTTACTCAACAGCTCCGCAATCGTTTTCTCGATCCGGCGAGTTCTGGTTTCCGCCCTTTTCGATTCCTCGATTGCATTTACAAATTCTTTTTTGTGAGTATAACTTATTCGCTCCCAGATTTCCTGAGCCGGTTGATTGTCGTTCAAAGCGGCAAGCAAATCGACTGGCGCTTCAACCACTCTCGGCGCGGTGTCCAGTTCAATTTCAATCTGCACCGTGTCGCCCGCTTTCGCATTTGCCTCTTCGCGCAGCTCGCGATTAACGACCATAAATTGTTCGCCGTGCATTCTGAAAATTGTGCTCCGAAACGCTGCGCCGTTGATTGTTCCGCAAACCGGAACTTTTTTAGCGCCGAAAACCGTTTCCACATCAAAAGGAAATTTGATCGCTGTTGCCGAGCTGTTATTGTAATCTGCAATCAATTCGGTTTCAAAAATTTGTTTTTCAGCCATAATTTCTCCAATTTTGCGTGCGATTTCGGACTGTTGTAAAACAAAATCAACGATAAAATTACACGAAATATTATTTGTTACAAATTATGAAAATTAGAAAAGCAGTTTTTCCAGCCGCCGGACTCGGCACCAGGTTTTTGCCCGCGACGAAAGCGTCTCCGAAAGAGATGCTGCCGCTTGTTGACAAGCCTCTGATTCAATACGGAGTCGAAGAAGCCGTCCAGAGCGGAATCGAATCAATTTTAATTATTACGGGGCGCGACAAATCGGCGATTGAAGACCATTTTGATATTTCTTACGAGCTTGAACAGACTTTGCGCGAGCGCGGCAAAAAAGAGCTTGTCGAGCAAATGCGAGCCGTTGCCGATCTCGCGCACATAGTTTACACGCGCCAGAAACAACCGCTCGGTCTGGCGCACGCGATTTATCAGGCAAAAGATTTCGTCGGCGACGAGCCGTTTGCCGTGATGCTGCCCGACGACATTATGGACGGCGAAACGCCCGCTTTGCAGCAGTTAATCAACGCCTACGAAAAATACGGCGCGTCGGTTGTCGCCGCAATTCAAATTGACGACGAGACGATTTCACGTTTCGGCGTAATTGCGGGCGAGGAAATCGAGCCGGGCGTTTTCAAAATCAGCGATGTCGTCGAAAAACCTAAATACGAAGAAGCGCCGTCAAATATGGCAGTCATCGGGCGCTACGTTTTTGAGCCGGAGCTGTTCGGCGCGATTGAAAAAATCAAACCCGGAGCGGGAGGAGAATTGCAAGTCGCCGATGCAATGCGGATTTTGCTCAAAGAAGGCTACCCGTTTTACGCCGTGACGCTCGATGCGCGACGGCATGACGCGGGTGATAAGCTCGGTTTTTTGATTGCGACGGTCGAATTCGCCTTAAAACGCCCCGATCTTGCGCCGGAGTTTCTTGCATATCTAAAATCGTTGAAGTTATAAATCTGCAAGATTTTAAAACTAAAAAGCCTCAATTGCTGAATGCGGTTGAGGCTTTTTATTTTTAGAATGTCAAAAAAGAAAAATCTTATGGTTTAGAGGCGGTCTTTAACCGCCGCTTCTTAAATATCCGATATTTGGCAGTCAAAGACCGCCTCTAAACAAATTCTTTTTCGCACGGTCGGTTTTCGCGTTAAAGCCGTGTATCGGTTAAACTTGAGTTGGTTTTATGAAAGACCGCGAATCTGTAAAAGCAAAAAAGACAAAGCGCTCGACAATCGTTTTTCTCGGCGCGTCGGTTTTCGTCTTGCTGGCGGCTCTCGTCCTGCTGCAATCAACGGCGGTGTGGCGTTTTCTGCAAATTGAGAGCGCGAGCGATACTTTAATTTTATACGCGCTTTCCTCGCTCAATTTTTTCGCTTTTATCATTTTCGCTTTTATTCTTTTGCGAAGCATCGCGCGTTTATCGCGTGAGCGGCGCGCTTTAAAATTAGGCTCACGCCTAAAAACTCGGCTGCTGGTTTACTTCGTTGCGGTTAGTATGCTGCCGATTGTGGCAATGGCGGCTTTTTCTTTTTTGTTTTTAAACCGCACGCTCGAAAAATGGTTTAGCGCGCTGCCTGAAACCGTCATCCGCGAGGCGCGGGACGTGCAAACAAAAGCGATCAATGAGCGCATTCGTCAGTTCAACGAAAAAGCCGTTTTGTTTGCGGCGCTCGTTGAATCGAAAAATGAGATCAACGAACAGGATTTACGCGCTAATCTGACGCGCGCCAATTTTTCCGGCGTCCAAATCGAAGCGCCGAACGGCATCGTTCTGGCTCGCATCGCCGCAGAGGATTTGCCTGTCGAACAGCAGCAAAAACTGCGCGCAGTTTTTGCGCAAAACCCGGACGCGACAGAATTACAGGACGGAATTGGTTTCGACGCGGCAGACGTTTTTTTGTCGGACGGCAGGCGTTTGCGCGCGGTTTCCGGCTGGAACAGCGAGGCTGCATTTAGTCGGGAAATTTCCAATTCGCCGTTTGAATTTGAAAGTTTGAAGCAGCGGCAGTTGGAAGCGCGCTGGCTCGGTTTTTCAACTTTGAGCCTGCTCACATTTTTGCTGATTTTCGCCGCCTCCTGGGTGGCTTTTCATCTCGGCAGAAGCTTGACGCTGCCGATTCGCGCGCTCGGCGAAGGCTCGAAAGAAATCGCGCGCGGAAATCTTCAACACCGGGTTGAAGTTTTAGCTGAAGACGAGCTTGCTCTGCTCGTCGAATCGTTTAATCAAATGGCGGCTGATCTGGAAAACAACCAGCAGCGGCTCGAAGAACGCCGCCGTTATATCGAAACCGTTTTGCAGTCGCTTTCGACCGGCGTTGTTTCGCTCGACGCTGAAAACCGCGTGACGACGCTCAACGCCGCTGCCCGCTCGATGTTGCGGCTGACGGAAAAAGAAACGGAAACTCTGTTTTTATCCGATTTAATTGCGGACGAAGATTTCGCCCGCATCGAAAAACTGATCGCGCGGGCGCGCCGTCTGGGGCACGCTTCGGAGCAAACCGTTTTGACGAGACAAATTGCGGACGGGAACGGCTCAATGACGGAAAACGGCAGCTTGCCGGTCGCGCTGACTGCTACCGCTTTGCGCGAATCGCCCGGAAAAAACGTCGGCGTAGTTTTGGTGATTGAAGATTTGTCCGAACTGCTCTCCGCGCAGCGCGCCGCCGCCTGGCAGGAAGTCGCCCGGAGAATGGCACACGAAATCAAAAATCCTTTGACGCCGATTCAACTTGCCGCCGAACGAATCTCAAAACGCTTTAACGGGAAACTCCAAAGTCCAAACGGCAACGAACAACGAACAACGAACAACGAACAAACAACGAAAGTCGTTAAAGAAAGCACGGAAACGATTTTGCGCGAAGTTGATGGTTTAAAATCAATGGTCAACGAGTTTTCGCATTTTGCTCGCCTGCCGCACGCAAGACTGGAAAACGGGGATTTGAATGAAATCGTCCGGCAAACTGCGGTTTTGTACGAAGATCGTTTAGAGGATGTGTGTCTCAAAACTGATTTGCAGGAAAATTTGCCGCCCGCAATGCTCGATGCCGAGCAAATACGGCGTGTTTTCGTAAATTTGATTGACAACGCGCTCGAAGCTTTCGACGGGGGGCAAAACGAAAAGCAAATTACAATCAAAACTTTTTACGACACGGCGCGAGATTTGCTAATCGCCGAAATTTCGGACAACGGACGCGGAATTTCCGCAATGGATTTTTCCAAACTTTTTCAGCCTTATTTTTCGACCAAAGGGCGCGGAACGGGTTTAGGCTTGGCAATCGTCCAAAGAATCGCTCAGGAACACGGCGGGCGCATAAAAGCAATTGCAAACCAACCAAACGGCGCGAAATTTATTGTAGAATTGCCAACTGGAAATGGTTAATTCAATTTTAATTGTTGATGACGAGCGCGGAATTCGTGAAACCCTGCGCGGCGTTTTGGAAGACGAAAATTTTGAAGTCGAAACCGCCAAAAGCGGTGAAGAGGCTTTGGAAATTGTCGAGAGGCAAAATTTCGCCTGCATTTTGCTCGACGTTTGGCTGCCCGGAATTGACGGGCTGGAAACGCTTGCCAAACTGCGAGAGCTTGGAAACGACGCGGCGGTCGTGATGATTTCCGGTCACGGAAATGTCGAAACGGCGGTGCGCGCGACAAAGCTCGGCGCGTTTGATTTTCTCGAAAAACCGCTATCGAGCGAAAAAACAATCGTCACTGTCAAAAACGCGATCAAACAGCGCGAGCTTCAACGCGCCAACCGGCAGCTTCGACAATCCCTGGCGGAAGAATACGCGATGATCGGCGATTCGGTGGCGATGCGCGCGCTTCGCAAACAAATCGAACTCGTCGCGCCGACCGACGGGAGAGTTTTAATTACGGGTGAAAGCGGCACGGGAAAGGAACTTGTTGCCCGCGCAATTCACGCACAATCGCGCCGCGCCGCCGCCGCATTTGTCGAAGTTAATTCCGCCGCGATTCCCGAAGATTTGGTCGAATCCGAGCTTTTCGGTCACATCAAAGGCGCTTTTACCGGAGCGACCGCGACAAAAAAAGGCAAGTTTGAACAAGCCGACGGCGCGACGCTGTTTCTGGATGAAATCGGCGATATGTCGCCGCGCGTGCAGGCGAAAATGCTCCGCGTTTTGGAAGAACAGCGTTTCGAGCCGGTCGGCGGCAACGCGCCGATCAAAGTTGACGTGCGCATAATTTCGGCAACGAATAAAGATTTGCACGAGCTAATCGAATCCGGCTATTTTCGCGCCGATTTGCTCTACCGGCTGAATGTAATTCCGTTTCAAATCCCGCCGCTGCGCGAACGCCGCGAAGACATCGCGCCGCTGGTCGAACATTTCAACCGCAAATTTTCCGCTAAATACGGAAAGCCCGCGAAAATCTTTGCCGAAGATGCCATCGAGCAACTCACAAATTATTCGTTTCCCGGAAACGTCCGCGAATTACGCAATACAATCGAGCGCGTCGTGATTATGAATCAGAAACAAGCGATCACGGCGGACGATTTGCCGGTGCTCGGAAACGACGCGGACGTTCCGCTCGTCTCGTTCCGCTTCCCAACTTTTAAAGACGCAACTGACGCTTATCAACGCGAGTTTATTTTGCGCAAGCTCGCCGAGTCGGAAGGAAACGTAGCCAAAGCCGCCGAATTAATGGGCGTTGATCGCAGCCATCTTTATCGGCGGATGAAAACTTTGGGAATTAATGCGGAAAAAACAAAAACAGAGATTTAACGAACTAATTAAGTGGCACTTTTCGCTGATTCTTCTATTTGAAGAATTTCTTTAATTAGCAATCCACTTTCGGTTTCAAGCACGGTTATAGGACCATCATCAGTCCAATCTGCCCGTTTTGTGATTCCGAATACCGTTATAACTCTCGCCTTAACATTAGCCATTTTTGGTAGTTTACACAAAGCAAGAGCTAGATCATTTTCACCGAAAATATAGTAGTTATCGCCAGTAGATAATTTGAGATAACTACATACTGAAGCTCCAACCTCAATATTCAAAGTGGCACAAGTCTCGCCGCTTACAGCTCTAAAGTCACTTGGATTTACGAATTCAATTATTACTTCCTTACCGCGAAATATTTTGGGCAGCAAGCTGAATTGGCGTAAGACTTCAGCATTATCAGGCTCTTTTGTTAGTTCAAGTTTTCCTTCTATTCTTGCACCAATTCGCTTAAGTGTTTCTGGTACATCATGTAATACTTTTGCCGCTAAATTCTCTGGTGTTGTAAAGAAACTTACTACATGTCTTTTTGTAAGTATGTCCTTTAGTTCCCGTAGCCTTTTCGCTCCATCGCCAGTTTCAACGTGTTTAGGAAGAATTGGTTGGTTCTCTTCGTCAATGATGTAAATAAGAGACGGTAAATTCAGCTTTTGTGCCTCATCATATTCAAGATGTGTCATTGAACGTTCAAATCCATCTGGGACGGTTCCATAACGCATTCCAAAAATACCTATATAGACCTTACATGATCTGACAACCTCGAGACACTCTTCAACTGGGCTACCAGGTTTTGAGCCGAAATATTCCATTCCTCTTACAATTGTTTCCAATTGGCTAAGTGCATCGCGAACCGCGCGACGATAATGCTGCAAATCAACAAAAGTTGAGCCAACGAAAATCGGAATATATTGCTTAGTTTCCCCAATTTCCATATTTTTACTTTCTTTTGAAGCTTAAATTACCAAACATATAGCTGCCTAATTACGAATTATTATGAATGATTCTTCATAATTACTTTATAAATGGAAATACTTCTAACATGATTGGGTTTGAAAACACAAAAATCTATAAAACTAAATTTTAAAAAGTTGTTTGAAATTATTCACCAGCAGCTTTGCGTTGTTGTTGCGGAATTGCGAGCGGGAATTTGAGGGTGAATTTTGTGCCTTCGCCGGGTGCGCTTTCGACTTTGATGTCGCCGGAATGTTCCTGAATGATGCCGTAAGAAACCGCTAAACCTAAGCCGGTGCCTTTACCGACCTCTTTGGTCGTGAAAAACGGGTCGTAAATTTTCGACAGATTTTCCGGTTCGATTCCGACGCCGTTGTCGGTGACTTCGACCGTTGCGCCGTCTTGGGTTTGGCGCGTGGTGATTTCGATTCTGCCTTGTTCGGTGACAATGGCGTCACGGGCGTTGAGGATTAAATTGGTGAAAACCTGCTGCAATTTTCCGCCGCTGCCGTAAATCGGCGACAGTAAAGGATCGTAATTTTTGACGATCTCGATGTGTCCTTTGCGAAGCTGGACTTCGAGTAGCTGCAAGGTGTCTTCCAAAACTTTGTTGAGATTGATTTCAAAGAAATCGCCGCTGCTTCCGGCGCGCGAGAAGTTTAAGAGATTGCCGACGATGTTTGACGCGCGGTCGGTTTGTTTGGCGACTTTTAGCAGCAGGGCGTGTTTCGGGTCGGTTTCGGGAATCATACCCAAAAGCATTTGCGTATAACTCGAAACTCCGGTCAAAGGCGTGTTGACTTCGTGAGCGACTCCGGCGGCGAGCATTCCGATGCTCGACAGTTTTTCGCGCTGCTGCAATTGTTCTTCGAGCGAGACGCGCGATGTTACGTCTTCGAGAACAAGAATCGCGCCGGTTCTTTCGCCTGCGGGCGAGCGCAACGGCGCGACCGCCGTGTTTAAAATAAACGATTTGCCGTCGCGGCGCTCGGCATAAACTTTGTAGGCGTGGCGGACTTCGCTCAAATGCCAGCGGGTTTTGCCCAATAAATTTGCAAGCGTGTCGGCAAAATCTTCGGCGAATAATTCTTCGACTTTGTTGCCGACAATTTGGTCGCGTTCGAGATTGAAAATCTGTTCGGCGGTCGAATTACAGCGCGTCACGCAGCCTTCGGAATCAACCGCGAGCAGAGCGACGTTAACCGATTCGACGATTGATTCGTTGAATTCTTTGAGCAGAGCCAGCTCATCGTTGCGCTTCTGCTGTTCCTCGTAAAGCAGGCTGTTTTCAATGGCGACGGCGATGTAACCTGAAATCGTCTGCAAAATGTCCAAATCTTCCGACGAAAGCAGCGAGCCGTCTCTGGTTCTGCCGAGACCTACGACGCCGATCATTCGCCCGCGCACGACGCATGGAACGTAATAATGCAATTCCTGCCGAATCAGCGCATTCTCGCCGTCTGCCAAATCAAAATCATCGGCGCGGACAATGCTTCCCTGCGCTGAATGCGTGCGGACGAGCGAGCGAAAATCATTCGGAATCCGATAATACTCAGACAAATTAACCGAGCGAGCGAGACGAAAACCGCCCGGAGTTTTTTCGTCTTCGATAAAAACAGCAACTTTTTCGACATCGAGAACTTGCTGCAAGCGGCTCATCAAAGCGTTTAAAAGCAAATCGAGCTGCGTTGACGCCGACAGAGTTTTGCCGAAATCGAGCAGGCTGCGGCGCATATCATAGCGTTCGCCGTAAAAGAAACGGTCGGCGCGTTCCTGCAAAAATTCTTTGAGCGGCGCTGAGAGCATCACAATTGCCGCCATCGCAATCACCGCCACGACTATTTTCGCCGCTATTTCCGTTGCAGAGCCTTCGATGTTTAGACCGTAGGAATTGCCAAGCACGAAAAAGACGAAACCAAAGGCTACCGCGCCGATGAGCGTCGAAATCGAAAGCGTCGTCAACGCGTAAACGGCTGCGTGACGCACTACAATGTCAACGTCCATCAGGCGGTAGCGCACAACGGAATGACCGAAAGTGAGGGGAATTAAGGCTAAAGGCAAAATCGCCAAGCTTGTCAGCCAATTTTCCTGTGGAAGATTGAGCGCGCTTTTGGTGATTTGATAAGCGATAATTGGAATCACCGCCGCAATTGAACCAGCCATCGCCCATTTCAAGCGCTGGCGGATGATAATTTGTTTGTTGCGAATGAAACGATAAATCAAAACGCCCGCGCCGATTGTCAAAGCGGCGACGAAATGCAGGAACATCAAACGGTAAAGAACCGTGAAAAAGCTCGTTCGCTCAAACCATTGATTGAGCGAGACAAGCGCGCTCTCTGAAATCGGGAAATTGCCGTAAATATAACTGAAAACGGAAGCGACGGAGAGCAAAATTGCCGGAACGTAAAGCAAAACGGTTTGCCAGGATTTTTCCGCAAAATGTGTGCGAATCGGGTAAATCCAGCAAAAATGGAGAAAAATGGGAGCGAAAAAGATGAATGCCAGATCGTCAATAATGGCAACAGCGGCGTCGAAATCCTCAAACGTGCCGATTGGCTTTAAAATGTGAAACGCAAAAGCCGCCAGGCAAAGCGCGGCGAAATGAAGCACAAATGGAGCGCGCCCGCCTTGTTTGAAAAGGACGAAAAAGCCGATGAAAAGATAAACCAGACCGACAAAAGCAAATGCCAGAAGGCTCGGCGTCCAGCGCGGCGCGCTTTCGAGCTTGTTTAAATCGGCATAATAAAAATTGTTGCCGAAAGTATAAGACGGGCGCTGAAAAAGATAAGTTAATCTGCCGCCGATTCCGGCTTCTTCGAGATAAATTTGAACTTCCGAAGGAGACGAGATTTCTTCAAATTTCTTTTCGTCTAAACTGATGCCGACGAGCCGGTCGCCTGGTAAAATGCGAGCACGAGCGGCGGCTGAATTGGGCGCGATTTTTTCGGCGAAAATTCCCGTGTCAGTCAATTTCCACATCACGCCGTCGGTCGGCGGCAATTTATGCACGGCGCGCTGCGAAAGGTTAAGAACGCCGACAACGGCGAGCAAAAGCGCCGCTATCAACCATATCCAACCCCTTGTTGTGAGAATCGTATTTTGCACCGTTTTTCAAGACTGCAAATGCGGACAGTCCAAACCGTAAGTTTTTCACGCAAACAACGTTCCAGCAGGTAACCTTTAAATAATTAATCGAAGCTGTTTGCTATATAACGCGATAATCGTCAATAAATATCGCATTAAAAGTTTGTTTGAGAATGGCTTCTGCTGCTCGCTTCGATTATTTGAAAAAAGGTTTAAATTAAATTATCCGAAGTTTTCGGTTTGATTCAAGTTTTCGGAAATTTTCACCGCCGCTTTTGCAAAAAAAAAGGACGAGACTTGATTTCAGCCTCGCCCGTTTTTCGTTTCGCAGTTCCGGGAATCACTAAAATCTGACGGCAATGCCGCCGCGCAAAAAACGCCGCGAAGAATTGAGCCTTAAGGCAGTTTCGCCGTTTGCCGCTGCGGTTTGAACGTCAAGCAAATTGCGCGCGTCAAACATTGCTTTGGCGCGAACCGGCAAACCGAGCGTCGGCAGTTTTTGCGTGACCAGAACGCTCAGCGACGGATCGTAAAAAGCCATTCGTCCGGCAAAGGGGTCAATCGCAAAAACCGCGCCGTTCGGAGACACTCGATAAACCGCTTTGACTTCGGTTCCGGTGTCGAAATTAGCCGAAACTTGAGCCGCAAAAGTTTGAAACAGCGCGTCGTCGAAAAGCTCCGAAGGATTTGTAATTCCATTCGCCGAGAGGCTTTGCCCGCGCCCGAAAGAATAACCGAGAGCGGTGCTGAAAATCTCGTTTAAGCGTCGCGAATAAACAACGCGGACGCCTTGTGAAGAACCGTTTTGCGCGGCGCTCAAAAACGGATTGTCGTCGTTTCCGTTTTCGACGAGCGGAAGCTGAACAAAACTGACGCCGCGATTTGTCGTCGTATCGAAAAACGCCGAGGCTTCGATGTTTGAAGCGTTATCCAAAACGCGCTCGATGCCGAATTCGAGACGCCGCAGCTTCGGCATCAAAACCTGCCGGTCGGAAATCGCGTAAGAATCAAAATTCGGCTGCCGGAAAAGTACGCGGCTGTCTTCCAATTCGGCGGCTTGCTGCCAGGTTCTCTGTTCGGTTTGAGTTGTGTAAGCGAAATTAAGGCGAGTCCGGGCATCGGTTTCAAATTGCAATCCAAAACGCGGCGCGATGGAATCTGCGCCGCTTGCACCGACAAAACGCGCGTAATCAATACCCAAAACCAAAATCACACCGTCGCGAACACGCCATTCGTCGTAGGCTTGAAAAGAAATTTGACCTAAATCATCTTCTTCCGAATCACCGTCAAACTGAACTTTTCCGAGCATTGCTGCGCCGACGTTAAACGTGACTCGATGTTTTTCGTTTAATCGAAGGCGGGCAGTGGTTTCAAATCTGTTCGGCGCATCTTCGCCGATTCCGGTTTGTCCGGCAAAAACTAAATCGAGTTTTTCGTTGATGGGTTGAATGGTAGCGAAATTGACACCGTAATAATTTTGATTGCTCGCGCCACCTGCAAAATAAGTTTCGATCACCGTTTGCGATGCGCGTCGAGAATCCGTTTCCTCTTCTGAGGTTTCATTTTCCGCTGCTTCAACGTTTTCTAAATCGGCTACCGTTTCGCCCGTGCCTTCGTTTTGTTGATAAATCGAGCGGCGAGAAGCGTTTGAACGTATTAACCATTTTGAGCTTTTACGGTCGGCGCGTTTTTCCGGCAGAGTGTTTCCGCTGCCGGTGCGAACCAGATTAAAGCGAAAAGCTACTTCGTCCGAACGCTCGACTGCAACGTCAGACAAAGAAACGACCGAATAACCGTCAGCCATCGCGGTCAAACTATAACGTCCGGGCAGAACGCGGGCGACGAAGCTGCCGTCGGCGCGGCTCGTAATTTGCCGCACGCTCGCCATTCCGTCGCGCCAGAGCGCGATAACAGCTCCGGCAATCGGCGAGCCTTTATCGTCGCGGACACTGCCGCGAATGGTTCCCAGAGCAGCGGTCGCGTATGATTTCGTTTCGCCGCCGGTCGGCGACGCAGTGATTTCACCGTGCGCGCAGACAGGCGCGAGCAGCAGAGCGGTTAAAAACGCCCAGCCGAAAATCTTTCTTGATTCTTGTCTTAACTGAATTTTCTCCGGCATTTGGAAAAACTTCTCGAACGAAAACTGTAAAATCAAACGACGCTGATGATGCTCGATAACTCCTATCGTCTCGATATTTTGAGCCGAATCTTTAATTCTGTCAAGCAAATCACGTTTAGCGTCGAAAACTATGATGCTGTGTCGGCTTGACAAAGTTTGTTCGTCGGCTAGAATAACTTTTGCGCTTGATGAACGCGCCGTGCGGAGACGTGGCTGAGCGGCTGAAAGCGGCGGTTTGCTAAACCGTTAAGGGTCAAAAGCCCTTCACAGGTTCGAATCCTGTCGTCTCCGCCAGAAATTTTATAAACTAACGAGTGGCAAGTTCGATAAAAAGAAACTTGTCACTTTTCTTGTTTTTGGAGAAAAAAATGGAAAGAGTACGTTTTGCTCCCAGTCCGACCGGATATTTACACATCGGCGCGACTCGCACAGCGCTTTTTAATTATTTATACGCCCGGCATAACGGCGGCAAATTCCTGCTCAGAATCGAAGACACCGATTTGCAGCGTTCGACCGACGAATCAACGCGCTCGATTCTCGAAGGTATGGCTTGGCTCAATTTGGATTACGACGAGGAAATAGTTTTTCAATCCGATAATGCCGAAAAACACCGCCAAGCCGCGCTCAAACTTTTGGAAGAAGGCAAAGCGTACCGCGATTTTACGCCGAAGGCGGAAACTTCGGACAAAAACATCAAGGAAGCGATTGCGGAACGCGCACGCGCGCAAGGCGGCGATAAAAATATGCGCGACAATCCTTTCCGCGATTTACCGCAAGAAGAATCAAATCAACGCGCCGCTGCCGGCGAGCCGTTTGCGATTCGTTTGAAAGTCGGAGAAACCGGAAAAACGAGTTTTGAAGACGCGGTTTACGGCACTCAGGAACGCGATTACAGCGAAATCGAAGACCTCGTTTTGCTGCGCTCGGACGGTCATCCGCTTTACAATCTCGCGGTCGTTTGCGACGACATCGAAATGGGAATTACGACCGTCATTCGCGGGCAAGATCATCTGACGAACACGCACAAACAGATTCTGCTTTACGAAGCTCTCGGCGCGACGAAACCGAAATTCGCGCACGTCCCGTTGATTTTAGCGCCCGGCGGGAAAAAGTTGTCAAAACGCATTCACGGTCCGATTGTTTCAATGACAACTTACCGCGACGAAGGTTTTATCGCCGCAGCTTTTCGCAATTTCATCGCCCTGCTCGGCTGGTCGCCGAAAACCGACCGGGAAATTATGAATTTGCCGGAAATGATTGACTCTTTCACGCTCGAAGGCATCAATCGTTCGAGCGCGATTTTCAATTTCGACGCTAACAACCCGAAACGCTGGACTGACGATAAAGCCTTGTGGATGAACGCCGAATATATTCGGACAATGCCGCTCGAAGAGCTGCTGCCGCTCGTCAAAGCCGAATTAAAATCGGCGAAATTGTGGCGCGAAGAATACGAGGACGAAGATCGCGCGTGGTTTGAAAAAACAATTGATTTAATCCGCTCGCGCTTTTTCACGCTCAAAGATTTCTCGTCGCAGGGACGCGCGTATTTTTCCGAAGATTTCGATTTTGACGAAACGGCGCTCAAGAAAAATTTGTATAAAGAGCCGAAACTGCGCGAATGGCTGCCGGAATTAGCGGATAAATTTGAAACAATCCAGCCGTTTGAACACGACGCAATTCAAGCCGCCGTCAACCAATTCGCCGAAGAAAAAGCGGTCAAAGTCGGTTTAATCGCCAACGCTGCGCGCGCCCTAATTACCGGGCAATCGGTCGGCGCGTCAATGTTTGAAATCATCGAACATTTAGGAAAGATGCGCGTGACAAACCGTTTGCGAAGTCAGCTTGCCTGGCAAAATTATGACCAAAACCAAAGTTGAAACTGCAATCGAGCGCGATGTGTCGCAGATAATTCGGCTGGTTCGAGAATTTGCCGAGTATGAAAAGCTGCTTGAATTTTGCGAAGTGACGGAGGAAAAGTTGCGCGCGGCGATGTTCGGCGAGCGTCCGTGTGTTGAAGGTTTGATGGCTTTTGACGTATCAAACAAGGCAATCGGCTACGCTTTGTTTTACGAGAATTTTGCCAGCTTTCGCGGGCAGCGCGGCGTTTATCTCGAAGATTTGTACGTCGTGCCGGAAATGCGAAAAGCCGGAGTCGGGCTAGCGTTAATGAAGCATCTGGCAAAGATCGCAAAAGAGCGCGGCTGCGAGCGAATGGATTGGCAGGTTTTGACCTGGAACGAACCGGCAATCAGATTTTACGAACTGCTCGGCGCGGAAATTGACGAATCCGAGCGGCATTGGAAAATCACGGGCGCGGATTTCGAGAGGTTAGCAAATGTTGACGGCTGATTTGGCGATTAATTTTCGGCGCGGCGATAAGATTTATCCGCGTCTTTTGCGCGCGAACGATCAGAATAATTTGCGTGACGCGGAAAATCTAATTGCGATTTTTGAATCTTCAATCGGCAAAACGCGGGCGGAAATCGAATCGGAATTGGAAGAATACGTCGGTACGGGAACGGATTACAAAATCCTGCGCGGGTTGATCAAACTGCTTTTCGACCGAGCCGAGTTTCAAACCGCGAGCGTCGCCGAACCTATTGAGGTGCGGCGCGCTTTGTTTTTTGCGGCGAAAAATCAGCATCCGGTTTTAGCCGACAAGCGCGCGGAAATTTTGGCAGAGGTTGCGGCTGAATTTAATTGTCGCGCGGAGGAAATCGAAAACGCTCTTTACGCGGATTTGCCAGCCGAGCAAAAACTGCTCGAATTTTCTCCGCTGACGCCGCTCGCTCTGGTTGATCGTTATAATCTCGCTCAGGCGCAAGCGCTTTTTTATCGCTGCGGCGAGATGAAAATTTTTGTCGAGCCTCAGACGCCCGCAGCCTACCGCCAGATTTTCGGCGCGGTTAAATATTTCAAGCTCATTCATTCAATCGTCGGAAATCCGGCGAGCGGTTACGAAATCACTTTAAACGGCGCGGCGAGCGTCTTTCATCGCTCGCAAAAATACGGGATTCAGATGGCTGTCTTTTTGCCGTCGCTTTTGAATTGCCGGAACTGGCGGATGCGCGCCGAGATTGATTTGAAAACGGGCGAGCGCTGTTTTTACGAGCTGACGAGCGAGCAAACCGAATTAAGCTCGCATTACGAAGAAGATTTGGAATATCAAAATCCGGTTCACGAGCGTTTGATTAAAGATTGGGCAAAACAGGATTTCGTTTGGATTCTGGAAACAAACCGCGAAATCGTTAATCTTGGGCGCGCGGCGTTTATCCCGGATTTTGTTTTAAAACGCGGCAAAGAAAAAGTTTTTCTCGAAATTTTAGGTTTCTGGACGCCGAACAGTTTAAAAAAACGGCTCGAACAATTCGCAGACGCCAATTTTACAAATTTCATCATCGCCGCCTGGGAAGAGTTGCGCGGCAGCCGCGACGAACCAGCCAACACGCCCGAAAATGTGATTTTGTTTAAATCAAAGCTCGAACCGCGCTCTCTCGAACAAGCGGCTTTCAGATTAGTAAATAGCGAATCGTAAATCGTAAATAGATGAATACAAATTCGTCTTTGCAAGTCTGATTTGCCATTGTTTTTTGTTAAAATCTCAGAAAATGTCTAACGCAACGGTCGAAAATTTTATCAACGAATTTGCCAAAAGTCTCGAAAATCAAACTTTCGTTAAAATGACTTTGGGTAAATACAAAGGCGCGGACGCGCATTTGCAGCGCATTTTGATTCGGCTGGTGGAAATCAAACGCGGTACGCGGCTTTTCTTTCTTTATCGCTACGACACGCGCGACACGGCGAAAAATTTCGAGTTTGCCGAAGGCGTTTCGATTGTCAAAGATTTGCTCGGACGAGAGTTTTTCGCCGCGCATCTTTTTACCACCGAACACGATTTTCAGCTCGACATCGGCAAGAAAAACTCTCGATTAAACGTCGGCAAACCAACATTTAAAACAAAACCCGACATCGCGCACAACCGCGAAAAACAGCACGTCGTTAATCCGAACAGCTTTTACCTGCAAGCTCTCGGAATCACCAGCGAAAAGGGCGAAATCAAGGCGAAACAGGAAGACAAATGGCGGCAAATCAACAAGTTCGTTGAAATTCTCGGCAGCTTGTTTGAAAATTCAAATCTCAACAACCGCGAAAAACTGAAAATCGTTGATATGGGTTCGGGCAAAGGTTATCTGACGTTTGCTGCTTACGATTATTTTAATAACGTCTTGAAGATTCAAACTGAAGTCGTCGGAGTTGATGTCAAAGACGAATTGATTTCGCTATGCAACGACATTGCACGGAGCTGCGATTTTCAAAACTTAAAGTTCGTCAAAGGTTTTATTCGCGATTTCGGGCTGGAAAACACCGATATTTTAATCGCTCTGCACGCCTGCAACACGGCGACCGACGAAGCGATTTATCGCGGTATTCGGGCAAACGCCGAGCTGATTGTCTGCTCGCCGTGCTGTCATCAGGAAATTCGCCCGCAGTTAAAAGCGCCCGATTTGCTCAAAAATGTTCTCAAACACGGCATTTTGCTCGAACGCGAAGCCGAAACTCTGACCGACGGTTTGCGCGCTATGCTGCTCGAACGCCGCGGTTATCAATCGAAAATATTTGAGTTTATCGGCACGGAACACACGCCGAAAAACAATATGCTCGTCGGAACAAAACACAATCGGACGGTTGACGTGGAAAATTATGACCGGCAAATCGCCGATTTGAAAAATTTTTACGGCATCCGCGAACAGCATCTCGAAAAATTACTCGACGCTCAAAATTAAAAAGAAGAAAAGCAAACTGCTCAACAGCAATTTGCTTTTCTTCTGACATAAGCTGTCCGATTTTGATTACTGTTTTCGTGTAATTACATTTGGTGTAGTGTAAACGGTTTGTTCGGAGAGAACCTTGTAATCCGAAGGCAGCGTAAACAACGAGCGGTCGGGTTCGCTGCGATTGATGTTGGTCATCCGGTAAGTTTGCTCGCCGAAACGCGGGTCGCTGTGTTTTGAATAAACAATCATATCCAAATCTTTTGAGAACCAGCGCTCATAGACCATTTCAATCGGCTGCTCGTTGCCGATTGAACCGGCTGCAATCGTCGTCACAGTGCGCGTACCTTCGGCTTGAACGCCTTCAAAATCCCGGACGCCGAGCGATTCTGTTTTGCCTCCGCCGCCGTTTACAGTAGTCCCTACGCTGGGCATAAGAACAATGTGGCTTTTTCCGGCTACGGCTGCTTCGACCTGCACACGTCTAGCTTCGCTCATCGGCTGCCCGTTGACGATAACCGCGCCTTCGATGTTTCTATTCGGAACGCCGAAACGGTGTGCGGTTTTTTCCTTAGAGTTGAGCATATATCGAACGCCCGCAACGGGATCGAAAATGGAAATCGCCTGATGCGATCCGAACAGCGCCATTGAGTTAGCGCCTGAATTTAATACTTCCTCGCGGCGAAAACGCCCTTCGCTGTCGCGGTATAATTTGTGTGTCACGCTGTGCGTTATTTTGTTTCCGTCTGCCAAAGTCTGCACGCTTTCGCTGATTGCTTCAGCCGAAAAAGGCGCGCCTTTGACAGTTTTGGTTGAGCTGGAAGCGATAATCTCAGTCGCCACTTTAGCGCCCGTCGCTCTGGTTACGGTCGCCGTTCTCACTTCCTGCGCCGGCGCGACCGCCGCGCAAGAAAGTACAAAAATAGAAGCTGCAATTGAAAATTTCATCTTTTTTTCTCCTGATTTAGATTAATAATTTATTTGACCAATCTAATCGCTCGCGCAACTCCGTCAGCGCCGACGAGCAAATCGGTTTTGATTTTTTCGCTTTCGTTTTCAGTTTGCACCGCGACGCCCAAAGCAAGCAGGCGCGCGCGGGACATCTCAACGCGGACGATTTGCGATTCTTCATTCGCCAAATTTCCGGCGTATGTCAGAGCCATAAAAGGCTCTTCCCGTTGATTTTCAAATTTCTGCGGCAAATTTCTTTTCTTTTGCGCAGGCTTTTGCAAAGTCTGCGGATTGTTTTTCGGTTTTGCCTTTTTCACCGATGCGATTTGGCGCGGTTGAAATTCATTTTCCGGCGTTCCAGCCGTTTGAGGCGAAACAGTTTCAGGCTGTTTTTCAACCGGAGCGGCTGTAAATTGTTTTTCTTCAATCGCGGTTTTGTGTGCCATTTCAGGCGAGTTTGGAAAACGCACGAACATTGCCGCCGCGCTGACAATCAAAATAGCGATGGCGGCAAACGCCAAAACGGATTTTTGCCAATTCCAAAATTGAAGATTCGGCAGTGCGAAAACATTTTTAACTTGCGTTTCCCGGCGAGATTCTTCCGTCTTGATATTTGCTCTGACGCGCTGGAAAAGTTGCGGCGCGGCGACGATTTTTTCAATCTCCGCGTCGGACAATTTTCCGCGTCGGAGCAATTCGCGCTCGACAATTTTTAGCTTTTCGTCTTGTAAATCTCGCTTTTTCATCGCTGTGTTAATGACGTTTGCCGCGCTCGGACGGTTACAAAAATTTTCTCAGAATCTTTCGCAGAGCGTGGCGCGCCCGATGCGCTTTGACTTTGACTTTTGAATTCGACCAGCCGGTGATCTCCGAAACCTCCGCGACGGTCATTTCTTCTGCATCGAGCATTTCCAAAACGGCGCGGTCTTCGGCGGCGAGCCGCGAAAGCAATTTTTCGGCTAAATCGCGATTGATAAAATCGTTTTCCGCGCCGTTTTCGCCGCATAAGGTTTCGAGCAAGTCCGATTTTTCGTCCGTCTCCAATTCCGAAAAAAAGTTTTCCGCTTTGCGCTTCCGGCTTCGCAAAACGTCGAGCGAGGCGTTTGTCGCCGTGCGCGCGAGAAAGCCCGGAAGCGACGAATTGCCATCGGAGCGAAAGTTTTTCAGCTCAAAATAAACTTTCGTAAAAGTGATTTGAATGATTTCTTCGATTTCGGCGGGCTGGCGGAAAAACCGCGCGGCGACGCGGGCGACGAGTCGTTTATGACGGTCGAAAATTTGCTCGAAAGCGGTTTCATCGCCCGCCAAAACTCGCTCGACAAGATTTTTGTCGGAGACTTCGACGCTGCTTTCGCCGCTTTTTTCGGCACCAAGCGCCCAAATTTTGTTGTGGAATGTCGTCGTCAATTTCAATTCCGTGAATTTCACAAAGTTGAGAACTGCTTTAATGACGAACGACAAGCGAGAAAGGTTACAAAAATTTCGGAGCTTGTTTTGAGTCCTCGGCGAGAATTTTGAATGTAAAATCAGGAAATAAAAAAGACCGCCGCTTCGTTTACAAAGCGACGGTCAAATTCTTACAACCAAACACAGGAAGGAATTAGCTTAAAAGTCCTTTGAATTTCGAGGCGTTTGCCGCATAGCCCGGAAACAGTTTCGACAAATCTTTCGCGCCGAAATGTCTGGCGGCGACTTCGCCGAAAACGTCGCGGAAATCGGTTGTTACGTCAAGATCGCGCCCTTCGTAGAGCTTGTCGTTTGATAAGCCTTTCCAATTGCCGTAAACCTTGCCGCCCTTGATCGAGTTTCCGATAACGAACATTGCATTGGCGTGTCCGTGATCGGTTCCGCGCGTGCCGTTTTCGCGGGCGGTGCGACCAAATTCCGACATCGTTAAAATCACGACATCATCCATTTGCTCTTTGCCCAAATCTGCGACAAAAGCGGCGATGCTGGTGGAAAAATCGCGCAAAAGATTGGCGATTTGACCGCGCGAAGAGCCTTCGTTAGCGTGCGTGTCCCAGCCGTTCGATTCGGCAAAAGCGACTTCCAAACCGACTCCGGCTTTAATAAGCTGTGCGATTTGTCTCAAAGAATTTCCGAGCGCTGAATTCGGATAAACCGCTCCGTTCGCAGGTTTGTATTGCGCCGGATTCGATTTTTTCAACATATTAATCGCGTCGAAAGTCTCTTTCCCGGTGTCGCCGAGATTATCGCCCCCGACGGTTTGCGCGTAAATCGCTTCAAAACCGCCTTGCACCGAAGGCGTGTAATTTCCGGCGCGAATGGCGAAATCGTTTAAATTCGTCATCGCCACCGAAGGCGCTTTGCCGTAGAGCGAGCGCGGAAGCTGCGATGTCATCGCCACGGCGCGAAACGGCGTCGCATTTTTCTCGTTCGTGTTTTGCAAAATGCGGTTGAGCCAGCCGTCGCGCGTGGATTTTACGCCCGGCGTTCCGGCTTCCATATAATCCTGCGCGTCAAAATGCGAGCGCGTGTTGTCGGGCGAACCGGCGGCGTTGACAATCGCCAGGCGGTTTTCTTTCCACAACGATTTAAATGGTTTCAGAGCCGGATTCAGACCGAAAAATCCGTCCAAATCTATCGCGCCTTCGGTTTGATTCGGTTTCTGAACTGCAATCGTCCGCCGCAAATTGTAATATTCGCTGTCGCCGTAGGGCACGACCGCGTTCAAACCGTCCATTGCGCCGCGCTGGAAAATCGTGACCAAAACTTTGCGCCGCCCGTTTCCGTTTTTTAAAGATTGCGCGTTTGCCGCAAATTCGTGAAGAAACTGTGGCGAGGCTGCCATCAGACCAAAGCTCGCCAGAGCCGCGCCGCTCGATTTAAGGAATAATCTTCTATCCATTTTTAATGTCTCCAAAATAACCAGCCAAAATCAGTTGCCGTTTGTTTAGACGCGCGCGCGCGGCATTTGGTCAGTTTTTTTGAAGAATGTGGCTGAAGTGAATTTGAGTTAAGGCTTTTTGCCTTCGTGCCACGCGGGTTTGAAATCCGAATTGACCAGCCATTGAACCGGCTTGATCATCGAATTAATGGCTCGCGTCATATGGTTGAAATCAATCGTTTTCACTTCGTCGCTGGCGCGGTGATAATCGGCGTGCAAGCCGAAGCTCGAAACCGTGTGCGCGACGATGCCTTGACGCGCGAGCGTGTAATTGTCCGAACGCTGGAAAAAATTTTGATCGGGATGCGGATCGGCGACTAATTTCGCGCCTTGTCTGGCGAGTTCCGCGCCCAGATTTGAACGGTCGTAGCCGGTCAGCCAAAGCTGTTCCGCCGCGACTTTCGCGTCCGGGCGTCCGAGCATTTCAAATTGCAGATTGGCAATCAATTTATCTTTCGGAAACGGCAGAGTGTTCACAAAGAATCGTGAACCGTATCCGCCAGATTCTTCGCTGCCGTAAAAGGCGAAATAAACGGTGCGTTTCGGCTGCTTGTCGTTTGCCAGCACGCGCGCCAATTCCAAAACCGCGACGCAGCCCGAAGCGTCGTCGTCAGCGCCGTTAAAGATTTTATCGTCGCCGGGCGCGTCTTGCCGGACGCCGAGATGATCCATATGCGCGCTGAGCAGTACGACTTCCGACGCGAGTCTGGCGTCGCTTCCCGTCAATTTACCGACGGCGTTCCAGGTTTGCTGCGTTTGCGGAGGGGCAAGATCGCCTTTGATTTCTATGTTTGTGCCGTCGTCTATTTGCGACAGTGAGTTGGCAGCACCTTTGCTGACGACAATTAAATTGAAAGAATTTCCTGCGCTGCCCGTAATCGTCGTGAAAGATAAATTTCGCTTGGCGATATTCTCCCACTGCGCGCGCCATTGCGGAGTTTCTTCGACGATAACGGCTTTCGCGCCGCTTGCTGAAATCGCCTGAAGCTTTTGATTCAAGTTTTGCCCTGCATCGCCTTCGCGCAATCCAACAAAAGCGATTGAACCGGCTTGCGGTTTTTCGTCAGAGTTTATCTTTTGTAGAATGCCGCTGATTTGCGATGCGCCAATTCGCAAAACCAGCATTTCCTTGCCGTGTTCCAAAACCACGTTAGAGCCGTTTGCGGAATAGCTCAATTTCGGAGCGGCGGCAAAAGTGTTCCGCGTTATATTAACGGTTTGAATAAAAGTTTTATTGCCGGCAGCATCGGCGTCCCCCGCAGGTTCAATGCCGAATTGACGCATCTGCGAAGCGATGTATTGCCCGGCGAGCAATTCAAACTGTGTTCCGCTGCCGCGTCCCTGAAGCGCGTCGCTTGCCAGAAACTCCATCTGCGCGCGGACGTTTCGTTCTTCGAGCGGCGAAACGGTTTTGCTTGTTTTTTGGGCGACGCCGGAGCTGGCGATTGTCAGTAAAAAAGCGAGGAAAAGAGCGGTTCTTTTCAGATTAGTTAATTTCATTGATTCTCAGAAAATACTGTTTTGTTTAAACTGCAATTTATCACAAAATTGAAATTTGAAGTTTCTTCTGTCAGGCATTATCAAAAACGCGATAATCAGTCGCAACTGTAAACTGTAAACTCTCAACTATCAACTGTCCGGCGAAGAAATAAAGAAATGGGGGATTTTCTGCAAAACAGTTGATAGTTTACAGTTTAAAGTTGATAGTTTGACTTTTTATTTTGTGACTTTATCTCTTATTTCTATCTCGCCAAACTCGCGTTGATTTTCTGGATAAACTCGTCAATCTTATTGTTTTCAATCCAGCGCGCGACAATTACCAAATCGTTTTCCGGGTCAATGTAAATGATGTTTGTGCCGTTGCCAAGATGTGCGAAAGCGGAGGCGGGCGCGCTCGGATAAAGTTTTTTGTCGGTATTGAGATACCAGTTCATAAAACCGTAGGTCGGCTGAACGGGAGTCGGCGTTTTCGCCTGTTTGATAAAATCCGGCGAGATAATTTGTTTGTTGCGCCATTTGCCGTTGCGCGCCGTGAGCAAACCGAAACGCGCCATATCTCTGGCGGAAATGAACATTCCGCCGCCCCAATGTCCGCCGCCGCTGACGGATTGAACGATGTTTCCATCCAAAATGACAAACGAATTTTCGTAACCGTTCCAACGCCAGGTGTTTGAAGCGCCGATTTCATCCATCACGTTTTCTTTCAAAACTTGCGGCAAAGGTCGCCGCCAGACATTCAAAGCCGCGAGCGCGAGTACGTTGACGCGGACATCGTTGTATTCGTAAGCCGCGCCGGGTTCGTTTCGTTTGCGGTTGAGCCAGTTGTTGGCGTCTCTGTCCGGGCGGTCAGCCCAATCGGGTTTGCCCCAGAGCGTGCCTTCCCAGTCGCTCGTTTGCCGCAAAAGATGTTCCCAGGTGATTTTGCGGTTATGCTCGGTTTCAAAAAGCTCGATCAAGCGCGATTTGCCGAAGTGTTCCGCATTGTCGAATTTTTCGCTGCCGTTAGAAATCAGAATCGGTGCCGAATAATTTCGCGCCGGGTCTTGCAGGCTTCTAATCAATTTTCGGTCAAACGCCAGACCGACAACTGTCGAGACAAAGCTTTTCGTCACGCTGAAAGTCATATCAACGCGGTCGGGCGCTCCCCATTCGGCGACAATGTAGCCGTTTCTGAGAATGATTCCGGTCGCGTCGCCGCGTTCTTTAAACGCTCCGACTGCTTCGCCGAAAGGCTCGCGCCCGAATGTTTGATAATGCGCGAGTTCGAGATTGCGCGGAGCCTTCGATTCGTTGGCGACCGCGAAATCAATCGCTTCTTTAAGCCGGGCGGCATCCATTTTCGCCGCTTCCGGCGAGCGTTTTTCCCAGGCGTCGCCAGTCGGCGGATAATAATTTGATTGAGAAAAAACGCCGCTGCTAAAAGCGAAAGCGAAAACGAGCGCGACGAGAAAACGGCTGGTTATGTTTTGGACAAAATTATTGTTTTTCATATCTTTTGCGACAAACGAGTTTAATTTACCTTTGAACGACGCAAAAGTCTTGTCCTCGATTTGAGCAGCGAGATGAAAATTAATCTTTATTTGAATCCGCTCGTATCTATTTCAGATGATGTGTCGTGTGTTCGGTCACGGAAGAAAAGAGTTTATTCGGCTTGGGCGCGTTTAGCTCGTCGGTTCGCGCTATTTCTGCGTCAAGTCCGCGTTGGTTTTCGGCATCGTTTGATTTATCGGGCAGAGTATTTTTCGGAACTGTAAAAAGCATTGCGTTCAGAATCAGACTCAAACCGATGAAAAAGACCACAATACCCGCTCCGCCCAAAATCAGAACTCCTTTGTCGCTCATTAAAAAGCTGGCTAAGGTAAATCCGATTGACGCTCCAACGCCGATAGAAGCGCAAACTACGCCTTTTCTGATTCGCCGCATACGCTTTTCTTCGGGCGACTCCAAAAATTTTTCGATATGCGGCAGCACGTCTTCGGCGACTTTTTCCAAATCGCGGGCTGATTTCATCTCCCGAATCTTGCTCGCAATCGCGCGCCCGATTTCATCGCGCGCGAAAACCGCCGAGGTCGTGATGTTATCGGGTTTTTCTATCGCACTCCGAATAATGCGCAGCTCGATTCCGCACGCCCGACAAAATTGATTTGGTTGCGTTTCTTCCAATCCGCAGCATGGGCAAAACATAATTTGAAAAATCTCCGTTGCTAGGATTTCTGTTTTTGAGTCAATCAAAAAATCATACGCGCGAATGCGGAATTAGTTCGCGGGCGCAAAATTGTTTTGGTTTTCGGAAGTAAAATTTACCGCCGCGCCGATTTGCTGTAATTTATTAAGAGAGAAACACGAAGATTGACGGAGATATTTAAAAAAGATGGGTAATGAAGTGACGGTCGCCGACGTTTTTCGGCGCGCGAAAGCTATCAGACAAGGAAATCCGAATGGCGATTTTAAACAAGTCACACAACAGCTCGCCGGGGAATTTGCGGGCAAACCGATGCCGCCGGTTTATAATTTGACGATTCCCGAACACGACGACCTTGTGCCGGAAGAAGATTGGTCGGCGGGTTTGCCGATTGTGATGCGCGGCATCCAAAACGATGATTGGACGGAAATCGCGCTCGGAATCGTCATTTGTCTTGAACAAATCGAAAATTTTCAAAAAGAAAGCGGTGCGGAACAAGGCAAACGCTGGCACGACCGCTCAAAAGGCATCGGCGAGCAAACGAAGAAAAGTCTGGATAAATGGCTGCCCGATGATTTAATGCGAATTGCCGAGCGCTCGCAAAAAAGGTAACGATTAAGATTTGCCATAGAGACACGGAGGCACGGAGATTTTTATTGTTTAACTCTCTGTGTCTCCGTGTCTCTGTGATTTAAATTTCTCGTGATTAAGGAACCGAGAGACGCCGCGGCGGTTGTTTTGTTAAAACACGGAACGAGCGCTGAAAATCCCCAGATTTGCTGTGTCAAGCGCAACGCGAATTTGAGTTTTCTACCCGGCTGGAACGCTTTTCCCGGCGGCAAGCTCGAAAAATCGGATTACGAAACGGCAGTTGAAAACTGCGCGGACGAAGAACTCGCCGCACTGATTGTCTGCGCGGCGCGCGAAACGTTTGAAGAAACCGGAGTTTTGCTTTGCAGGGGCGGCGACAAATTAACGAGAGGGCAGCGCGCTTCTTTACACGATGATTTATGTTCAGGCAGAGAAACTTTTGCCGAAATTCTCAAAGGCTGGGATTTGTGGCTCGATGCCGGAGATTTTCAATTTGTCGGCGCCTGGACGACTCCGCCGTTTTCTCCCGTGCGTTTCAAAACGCGCTTTTTTCTTGCCGTTTGCCCGCCGAAACAAACTCCTTTTGCCGCCAGCGGCGAGCTTGAAACGGTTGAATTTATCCACGCCGAAGTTGCTCTGAAAAAATGGCAAAACGGCGAAATTTTGTGCGCTCCGCCGATTCTTAATACGTTTCGCGTTTTCGGCGGGGAAATTGAACCGCCGAGACGCAGAGACGCCGAGAAAAACACGGGAAATAATAGAAGCCAAAATCTCAATGACTCTTTCTTAATCTCTGCGTCTCTGCGTCTCGGCGGTGAAAATCCAGTTGAAAAATTGCTCGCCTTAGCAAAAATCGAAGGCGAGCATCCGCGCAAAATCGAATTCAATCCGCGTTTTACCTGTTTTCCGCTCAGAACAAAAACTCTGCCGCCCGCGACACACACAAATTGTTTTGTCGTAGGACGCCGTGAATTTGTTGTCATTGATGCTGCTGCGCCGGAAGAGTCGGAACAAACGGCTTTGCACAAATTCATTGATTCGATTGCCGAGCGCGGCGGCGTTTGCAGAGGAATCATCGTTTCGCATTTTCATCAAGACCACACGGGCGGCGAAATCGCTCTCAAAAAACATTTGCGCGAAAATTTCAATCAACAAGCGCCGCTTTTAACACATCACGCGACGGCGGAAAATTTGCCGGAAATCGAATTCGACGGATTTTTGCAAGACGGCGACGAATTCGATTTAAAAGACGAAAACGGGGCGCAGTTCAAGCTCGAAACGCTTCACGCGCCGGGTCATGCGCGCGGGCATCTTTGCTTTTACGACCGTGAAATCGGATTTTTATTATCGAGCGATAACGTCATCGGCGCAGGGTCGGTTTTGATTGCGCCGCCTGAAGGCAATATGCGTGATTATTTAAATTCGCTTGAAAAAATGCGTGATTTGCCGAATCTGCGTTTCTTATGCGGCTCGCACGGTTCGGCGCTCGCGAATGCGCGTGAAAAAATCGAAAATTATATCCAACATCGGTTGATGCGCGAGCAAAAGATTTTGGAAGCGTGGAAAACAGGCGCGCGAACGCCGCGCGAAATTGTCGAGCGAGTTTATACCGATGTTAAGTCGGAGCTTTGGTTATGGGCGGAAAAATCGGTCCAAGCGCATCTCGAAAAATTGCAGACCGACGGCTTGTTGATTGTTAACGGTTAATTGTTAATCATTGCGTTTGTAAAATTGCAGTCAACGATTAATTATTAACAATTAACAAATTTATGAAGATTCATTCAATTTCGGTTCCAACTCCTTTTTATGTCGGCGACACCAATGTTTATCTGATTGCCGAAGACCCGTTGACGATTGTTGATGTCGGACCGAAAACCAAAGAAGCCGCCGCTGCTCTACGCGAAGGCTTGCGAAAACTGGGTTTTAGATTTTCCGACATCCGGCGGATTTTGCTCACTCACGCTCACGAAGACCATTGCGGTCTGGCAAAACAGGTTCGCGATGAAGCGAAAAACGCGGAAATTCTCGTTCACAACTGGGAAACCGGGCATCTTTTTGGGCGTTCGGGAAGAGCCGAAGACCGCAATTTGATGTTTCGCGCCGGAGTTCCCGACGAAGTTTCGACCGAGTTGGAACAGCTTTACGGCGGAATCGCGCTTCTGACCGACGCGCTCGAAGACAATGAATTTTCCGAGCTGCAAGACGAAATGGAACTCGAATTTGAAAGCGGCTGCCTGCGCGTTCTGCACACGCCCGGACACACGCCCGGCTCCTGCTCTTTTTTGCGCGAAGCAAACCGCACGATTCTCGCCGGCGACTGCGTTTTAAAACGCATCACGCCAAACCCGATTCTCTCGCCCGATCCGATAAATCCCGAAAAACGCTTTCAATCGCTCGGCGAATTTCTGGTCAGTCTCGCCCGCCTTCGCAGCTTTGCCCCGACTCTGGTTTTGGGCGGACACGGCGAGCCGGTTCACGATTTCGAGGAAATCTTTAACCGCTACGTCCGCGCCATCAACGAACGTCAAACGCGCATTTTAAATTTAATCGGAAAACAAGGCGCAAACGCCTGGGAAATCGCCCAAAAGCTTTTTCCCGACGCGATTGACCGTGATGTGCATCGTTTTCTGGCGATTTCCGAATCAATCGCGCATCTCGACTACGCCGAAACCGAAGGCAAAATCACGGTTGAATTAAAAGATGGAGTAGAGTTTTATCGAAAACTATAATTACGAATCCGTGCATTTTCTCTGTTTTGCTAATACAAATAAAGGCTAAAAAAACAAGGATTTGACGGCAGGGGCAAAAACTCGTTACCTTTTCTTAAATCGAAAAAAGCAGTTTTACGAATAGAATTTTAAAATGGACGCTAATCAATTAGAAAATTACAAAAAACAACTTTTAGAGCAGCGCGACCGGCTGGTCGGGCAGCTTAATGAAAATCAACGGCAGAGCTTTGAATTCGGGTTGGAGGAAATGCCGGACCCGGTTGACGCGGCGGTGCAGGATCGTTCGCAAACGATTTTGCTTTCGATTTCCGAATCCGAGCGCGATTTAATTGATCAAATTGACGAAGCCTTGCAGCGAATTGAACTCGGCAGTTACGGAATTTGCGTAAATTGCGGGCGTGATATTGCCGTCGCCAGAATCGAGGCGGTGCCGTATGCGCGTTATTGTATGAATTGTCAGGAAAAATTGGAGCGCGGCGAGCTTGACGAGGAATAAAAAAGGCGGAATCAGTTTACCGAAGTTAATTGTTTTATCGTTTGCACGAGATTGTCCAAGCCTTTAGGTTTTGTCAGAAATGCCTGGACATTTGCTTGTGATAAGTTGTTTTGAGTTGTTTGCCGGGCGTCCGCCGAGTAAATGATGATTGGCGTGTCGCCGTCAAACTGCCGGATGCGCCGAAAAAGCTCGACTTTCTCGTCTTCTCCCTTTAGCCACAAATCGAGCAAATAGAGGTCAAACTTTTCTCCGTGCGCCAATTCCAGAGCTTGGACGCTCGATTGCGCTGAGACTACTTCAAAACCTGCTTGACCTAGAAAAACGCTCAGCATTGTGCAGGTATCTTCGTCGTCGTCAACGCATAAAATACGTTTCCTGACTTGAGACATAAATGAACTGTTTTTAAATGGCAACTTTGCGAGAATCTTATCCAGATTAAAAGCTAAAAAATTAGGAGTCTGTTTCCCAGCGAACAGAAAAAGGTTTTTTTTTAGTGCTAAATGATTATCGCCACATTATTTCCTTGCGGAAAATTTTTTGAGACAAAATCTCTTTTGCTTTGCTTTAAAAGCGTTCCCGTGTTTTATGTCCAAAGCGAGACGTTTACATTATCTGAACAAGAATTTTATTCTTGCCCAGCTTCCGCCGGACGAGATTGAATCTCTACAGCCCGCGATGCAGATGGCTCGGATGACGCCGGAAGATTTGATTTTTCGAGCCAACGAGCGTGTCGAATACGTTTATTTTCCGATTACGGCGATGCTTTCCTGGATTGCGACGACGAGCGAAGGCGAGCGCGTCGAAGTCGGCGTCGTCGGCTGGGAAGGAATGGTCGGCGTGCCGGAAATGCTCGGCTACAGCATCGCGCCGTTTACGGTTGAAGTCGAACTGCCGGGCGATGTCGTCCGCATTCGCGCCGAGGTTTTCAGACGCACTTTCGAGCGCGTTTCGCTGATTCAAAATCTGCTTTTCCGCTATTATTTCACCGCGCACACGCAGCTCGCGCAATCGTGCGTCTGCAATCGCTTTCACACGGTCGAAGAGCGAATGAATCGCTGGCTGCTGATGGCGCACGACCGCTGCGACGGCGACGAGCTGGCGCTGACGCAGGAAATCTTAGCCGGAATGATCGGCGCGCGACGACCTGCGGTGAGCATCGTTTTGGGAAATCTGCAAAAGGCGGGTTTGATCCGAATCGAGCGCGGGCGCATTACGATTCTCCAGCGCGAAAAAATGGAAGAATCGGCTTGCGAGTGTTACCGGGTTATCCGCGAAGCGTTCGACCATTTTATCGAAGACTACCAATCATCGGTCAACGGTTTTCACGGCGCGTAAATCTCCCGCAAATCAATCAACAAAATCAACCGAAACAACGTGCTCCGCAATTTCTTTGCCAAGCGCCGCGACCTTTTGATGTTCAGCGTTTTCCGTATAAACGTCGAGCGCCCGCCGGTCGGCAAAAGTTGCGACAAGTCCGGTGTCGTAAGAACGCGGCAAATCAAGCATGTCCGCGCCGACGTTGAGACTGATAATTTCAGGAATAAAATTCACAAGATTTTTGAGCGAACGGCGATGTTCTTCCCGCTGCTCTTCGGTAATTTCAGGTTTATATTTCCAAACGACAATATGAGTCAACATTTTCTTATTGATTATTAAAGTTTAAATTCGGGTCTCGCATATGCCAAAGGGCGAGCGCGATTCCCATTATTAAATAAAAAATCTTGGCAACTTCGCCGTCGCCCAAATTATAATGCATAAAACCGGCGGCAAAAAATCCCAAAAGTCCGCCGAAAGCGCCAAGCAAAATTCCCCGTTCAACTGATTTTTCAGCATAATTTTTGATTGTCTGCAAAACGGTTTTGGCGTATCGAAAAACCGCCAGCAACCACAAAAACAGAGCCGCCAGCCCGGTTTCAACCGCGATTTGCAGCGGCGTCGAATGAAAATGTCCCGGCGGCAGAGTGCAGTTGGCAAACAAGCCCCATTCGCATCTGAAACGTTTTTGCGCGTCAATCCCGACACCGACCAGCAAATGGCGCGGCGATTTAATCAGCAAATCAAAGGCTTCGCGCCAGACGGTCGTGCGCCAGGAGGTTGATGTGATTGAGTCGTTAGAACTGTCAACAAACCCGGTGTTGCGCGTTTGCTGCAAATAAACGAAAGTCACAAGGGCGAGCGGCAAAGCGAGGGCAAGAAGCGATAAAAAAACTTTACGGCTCGCTCCAAGCAGAAAAATCGCCGCCGCCGAAATCAGAAATCCGCCCTGCGAAGCCCGCGTTGCGGTTAAGAGCAGCGCGGCGCTCATTCCCGCCAGGGAAACAAGCAGCAAAATTGCGAGTCTGGATTTTTTGTCGGGCAAAGTCAGCAAAATGCCGAGCGCGAGCGACATTATCAATTGCAGAGCTTCGGAATAAGTCGTGTAATGACTGTAAAAACCCTGCGAGCGCCAATTATAGCTGCGTTTCCATGTTTCAAAACCCAGCATTTCCTGCGCGCTGGCGTTTCGTTTCAAATCCGCCGTGTCGAGATCGAGCGTGAGGTAAAAATCGGGGCGATAAAAGACTATCTGAATTTTCTCGTTTTCGCGGACGGCAGTTTCGATTTGCTCAGGTCGCCAAAGCTTTTTGCGGTTGACGGAAACCAGAGTGTCACCGTCGTTGAGCTGAACGACGCTGTTAATTGCGGCGGGATTAACACCGTAAATCTGTAGCCCGCGCCCCATTGCGCGTTCGATAAAAGTCCAGCCGACCGTCACCGTCGCTGCGAAAAGCAACACGCCGACAATGAATTTAATTGATTTCGGATTGAGCAGATTTTGCGCGACGAGATAAACGATCAGAAAATGCGCGAAGCCTTTTACGCGGTCAAACGACAAATCCGGCGCGTAGGAAAATGCGGAAGAAAGGACGCTCCATAAGAAAAAACCGACGAGCGCAAAATCGAGCGGCGTGCGAAAAAGTCGTGGACGCGGGCGCACAAAAAGGCGGATTCCCCAAAAGACGACACCGGAGATCCAACCGATATTCGTCACCGCAATCGAAATCGGCGCGGCGAGCGCGGTCAAAAAAATGCAGCCGTAAACTAGCCGGTCAAGCCAAATTGCCAGCGGATTTCCGACGCTTTCCGCGCGAATCGGAAAAAGCGAATCGAAAAAATTAAGAAAAGATTGCCGCATTGTTTGAGCCGAAACGTGCTGAATCGTTTAGCCTTCTTCGCACCATTTCCGCGTGACTTCGTGACGATATTGAAACATTTTTTCGAGCTTTGGCAAAACCGCAAACGGCGCGGCTATTTTGCCCAAAAAACCAAAAGGCGGCTCAAACTCGATTTCGTCTCTTAAAATTGCGCCTTCGGCGCGCGGCAAAACGATGTGGCGATGACGCCACGATTTGAACGGACCGGAAATCTGCACGTCTTCAAACTCTCGCGGCGGTTCGTATTTCGTATGCTCGGCGATCCATTGCTTGGAAAAAATGCCGAAAATCTTGATCGCGATGATTGCTCGCTCGCCCGTGTCCAGACTCTGCGCGGCTTGAATTATTCGCGCATTTTCCCACGGCGGCGTCAGGCGTTTGATCGCGTCCGGCAATTCGTGAAACGCGAAAACTCGTTCCGGCGCAGCTTTGATAATTGATTCTTTGACGAATTTCACAAATAAAAATTCACTCCGCGCCCTTTGCGTTTAACCTTCGCGCTCTTTGCGTTTAAGTTTTCTTCAGAATTAAACCGCAAAGGGCGCAAAGATTTTACGCAAAGGACGCGAAGAAGAATTTAATTCTTAATTTTCAAGTTCATTTACTTAACTGCAAAATTTTTTCGGCGATTGTTTCGGGCGAATCTTGTTCGGCGATTTCGATTCGCAAATCAGATTCGGCGTAGATTTTCTGCCGTTTATTAAAGAGCTTGCGCGCCTCCGTTTTTTTTGTTGCGAGCGGGCGCAAGCCGTTTTCTCTTTTGATTCGCGCCCAGCATAGCTCAAACGGCGCGTCGAGCCAAACGCTAACAAAACCGGAATCGCGGGCGGTTTGGCGGTTTTCTTCAATCGTCCACGCGCCGCCGCCGAGCGCGACGACGCGAATTGTTTTGCCCGCCAAAACTTCCCGCAACGCGGCGGTCTCGATTTCACGAAAAACCGTTTCGCCGAATTTTTCAAACAACTCAGCGATAGATTTGCGCTCTGTGGTTTCGATGATTTCGTCCAAATCAACCCACTGACAATTTAGTTTTTCAGCCAGTGCCGCCGCGACGGAAGTTTTGCCCGCGCCCATAAATCCGAGAAACACTACGCCCGGAAAATTCGTTTTACTTTTGCCGGATTTAGTTTTCGGTGCGGGAGTTTTTTTGCCGGATGATGTTTTTGTTTTCATTTGAAACGCTCAAAATAACTCTCTTACATTTACCATTTTTCACAAGCGCGTTAAAATGTCGTTTGGTCACGACGATTATTTATGGAATTTTTACCCGAAATCAACTCGCCCGCAGATTTACGCAAATTACCGTCAGAAAAATTGCAGCAGGTCGCCGACGAAGTGCGGCAGCATATTTTGGAAACAACGTCGCGCGTCGGCGGTCACACCGGAGCTTCGCTCGGCGCGGTCGAAATCGGCGTCGCTTTGCATTACGCTTTTGAAACGCCGCAAGACCGCGTTGTCTGGGATGTCGGACATCAAGCCTACGCGCATAAGATTTTAACCGGACGCCGCGATAAACTGCACACCATTAAACAATACGGCGGAATTTCCGGTTTTCTGCGCCGCGAAGAATCCGAATTCGACACTTTCGGCGCGGGACACGCTTCGACATCGCTTTCCGCCGCTCTCGGAATGGCTGTGGCGCGCGATAAAAAAGGCGAAAATCATCACGTCGTCGCCATTATCGGCGATTCGTCTCTCGCGGGCGGGATGGCGATGGAAGCGATTAATCAAGCCGGGCATTTAAAATCGCGTTTGATCGTAATTTTAAACGATAACGGAATGTCTATCGCTCCGGCGGTCGGAGCTTGGGCGCGATATTTAAACCGCATCAAAGAAGCGCAGAATTATCATTGGCTGAAAGAAGAAATCGGCGACACTCTGGAAGCCGTTCCGGGTGTCGGACACAGCTTGCGGCGTGCGGCAAAAACCTTCAAAGATGCGATTGCCGCCGCCGTTTTGCCGGGCGCGCTCGTCAGCGAACTGGGTTTCAAATATATCGGCTATGTTGACGGACACAATGTTCCGGCTCTGGTCAAAGCCCTCGAAGAAGCCAAACATATTGAAGACGGTCCGGTCATCGTTCATTGTTTGACCACCAAAGGCAAAGGCTTTCCAAATCCCGAAAAAAATTATTACGCTTATCACGCGACCGGACCTTTCGACATTAAAACCGGAAAATCCGTCGGCTCATCAAAAGCCGCGCCGCCTGCGTACACGGCGGTTTTCGGAAACGCATTGTGCGAACTGATGGCGAAAGACGAATCAATCGTCGCTTTGACCGCCGCTATGCCTGACGGAACGGGAATTGATAAAGTTTTGGAGAAATTTCCCGAACGCGCTTTCGACGTTGGAATCGCCGAGCAGCACGCCGTCACGTTTTGCGCGGGAATGGCTTGCGAAGGTTTGAAACCAGTCGCGGCGATTTATTCGACGTTTTTGCAGCGCGCGTTTGACCAAGTGATTCACGATGTTTGCCTGCAAAATCTGAACGTCACATTCTGTATGGATAGAGCCGGGATTGTCGGCGGCGACGGTCCGACTCATCACGGGCTTTTGGACATCGCCTATCTGCGCGGTTATCCGAACATCGTTTTGGGCGCGCCGAAAGACGAACGCGAATTGCGCGATATGCTTTTGACGGCGATTGAACATCCCGCGCCCGCCGCTCTGCGTTATCCGCGCGGCAACGGCGTCGGCGTTGATATTTCCCACGCGCCGGAGCTGCTTGAAATCGGCAAAGCCGAGATTCTGCGCGAAGCTGACGGCGACGCCGCAATTCTGGCTTTGGGTTCGATGGTTTATCCCGCGCTCCAAGCGGCGGATAATCTGGAAAAAGACGGAATCGAAGCGACGGTCGTCAACGCTCGCTGGGCGAAGCCGCTAGATGAAGATTTGATTTTGTCTCTGGCGCAGGAAAAGCGCGTGATTTTCACAATCGAAGAAGCGTATCTGGCGGGCGGATTCGGTTCGGCGGTGCTTGAGCTTTTGGAACAAAACGGATTGCAAACCGCAGTTAAAGTTGTGCGAATCGGCGTACCCGATAAAATTATCACGCACGGCGACGCCAATTTGCTGCTTGCCAAATACGGTTTGGACGCTGACGGAATTTACACTAAAGTTAAAGAAACGATAGAAGCGATGCGTTCCAGCGCTTTCAGCTCTCCGAAAGTTCAAAGCATCAGAGCTAAAAAGGTTTCATAAAACGAATTACGAAAAATGAAGAAAAATCAAAGTAAATTACCCCTAACTATTATTGGTTTGGTCGCAGTCGTTGCGATTATCGGCACGGTACTTTTCCTACGCAGCGGAGCGAAACCGCCGACCCCTTTGAAAAACGGCAATACGACTCAGGCAAATAACGCCGCGAAAAATAACAACGCTTTAGCAAACGCTTCGCCGGGCGCGCAGCCGGCTTGGGCAAAAGGTCCGGCGACTGCTCCAATCGTAATCGAAGAATTCGCCGATTTCGAATGCCCTTCGTGCGCCGGTTTCGAGCCGGTTATCCGCCAGATTAAAACGATTTACGGCGACAAAGTGCGCGTTATTTTCCGTCATTACCCGCTGACGCAGATTCACCAGAAAGCCTACGACGCGGCGCGCGCGACGGAAGCCGCCGGAATGCAAAACAAGTTTTGGGAAATGCACGATTTGCTTTACGACAAACAAAAAAGCTGGACGACTTCCGGCGATCATCGCGCCGAATTTGCCAATTATGCCCAGCAAATCGGGCTGGATGTTGAGAGATTTAAAACGGATATGCTCGGAATGGTGACGGCGCAGCGCGTAGACGCGGACAAAAAACGCGGCGATTCCGTTCGCATTGGGTCAACGCCTTCGGCTTTCTTAAACGGTCGCCCGCTCGATTTCACAACCGAAATGTCGAATACCGACGCTATGCGCCGCGTCGTCGAAAGCGCTTTGCAAGGAAAGTAAAAGAGTCTGGCGAGTCTGGGGAGTCCGGTGAGTCTGGCAAGTCAATTTGAATTTTATTTGATTTAAATTCCTTTGACTCGCCGGACTTGCAAGACTCATGACTCGCCGGACTCCTAAGAGTATGGATTCAATATGAACGCTGACGAAAATTTAGAATCGAAAAACGCCGAGAAAATTCAGATTTTGCCGCTCGTCGCCGCGCTCGTCGCAATTGCGGGAATGATTGACGCAATTTATTTGACCGTTCATCATTACACGGGCGAAAAAGTTCCGTGCAGCGTGACGGGCGGCTGCGAAACCGTTTTGTCGAGCCTTTACTCCGAAATCGGCGGAATTCCGCTCGCATTGTTCGGCGCTTTGGCTTATTTCACGGTTTTTTCTCTCGCCACGCTCGCCGCTTTCGGAGACGACCGGATGTGGAAAATCCTGAGCGTCGTCGTCGCTCTGATGGCTGTTTTTTCGCTCTGGCTCCTTTATTTGCAGGCGTATGTGCTCGGCGCGTTTTGCCAATTCTGTCTGCTTTCCGCCGGAACGACTTTTACGCTGCTCCTGCTTGTTATCATCAGGCAATTTCTCCCGAAAAAATTGAGTTGATGTTAACTTAAACCAACCTTCAAGAAATTATATTTAATTCAGAGACGCTGAGTTTATAAAAGAGAAATTAATCTTGTTCCAATCTTTTGGATTTTCTTCGCGTTTTTATTGTAAATTTCCAAAGAACAGTTTAAGTTATATAAAACACAATACTTTTGCCAGAAGGGGAAATTGCTATGAAAATCAATCGCGCGGCGATTTTGCTAATCGCTTTCTCTCTGCTTTTACCTTTTGCGAGTTTCGCTCAAAAGACGAACAATCAAAATTCAATGAATCCGAGTGTCAATTACGAAGAATTTCGTTTACCGAACGGTTTGCGCGTTATTATGCACGTTGACAAATCAACGCCGATTGTCACGACGAACGTTTGGTATCACGTCGGCTCGAAAAACGAAGTGGCAGGTCGCACGGGCTTTGCTCACTTGTTCGAGCATATGATGTTTCAAGGCTCGAAACATCACGATAAAGATTATTTCGCTCCCTTACAGGAAGCCGGCGGAAGCCTCAACGGCTCGACAAACGCCGACCGGACGAATTACTGGGAAGTCGTGCCGTCGAATTTCCTCGAAACCGCGCTGTGGCTTGAATCCGACCGGATGGCTTATTTGACCGAGGCGATGACGATGGAAAAGCTCAACAACCAGCGCGATGTCGTCAAAAACGAAAAACGCCAGAATTACGATAATCGCCCGTACGGCACGGTCGGCGCGCGCATTGCAGAAATAATGTACCCGAAAGGTCACCCGTATAGCTGGCTGACAATCGGTTCGCTCGATGATTTGACCGCAGCTTCGATGGAAGACGTTAAAGGTTTTTTCCGCGAATATTACGTGCCAAACAACGCCGTTCTTGCCATCGCCGGAGATTTCGATCCGAAAGAAGCGAGAAAACTGGTCGAAAAATATTTTGCTCCGATTCCGAAAGGCGCGGACATTAAACGACCTAATCCGGCGGCTCCGAGATTCGACAAAGAAATCAGAACCGGAATGGAAGATTCGGTTCAGTTGCCGCGTCTTTATATGGCTTGGCACACCGTTCCGCATTACTCGCAGGACGAAGCCGCGCTTGATATGCTCGGCACGATTCTTTCGAGCGGCAGAGGCTCGCGTCTGCAATCGAATCTGATTTACGCCAAGCAAATCGCGCAGGATGTCGGGGCGGGGAACAACTCGCGCGAAATTGCCGGACAGTTTCAAATATCTTCCACCGCACGACCGAACAAATCGCTCGAAGAAATCGAGCGCGAGATAAATGCAGAAATCGAGCGCCTTAAAAAAGAGCCGCCGACGGCTGAAGAAATGGAACGCGCTCTGAATGCCAGAGAATCCGGTTTTATTTACAATCTGCAAACCGTCGGAGGATTTGGCGGCAAAGCCGACCAGCTTAATTCTTACGCGACGTTTGTCGGCAAACCCGATTTCTTCGGCGAAGATTTGGCGCGCTATCGCAAAGTCACGCCCGCGGACATTTCGCGCGTGGCGAACTCTTATTTAACCGACAAACGGCTTGTTTTCACCGTCACGCCGCGTCCGAGAGATAAGGCGGCGCAATCGGTCGCTCAATCCGAAGTCAACAAACCAACTTCGGTTTCCGAAAAGAAGGAAAAGAAAGCTGAACCGGACACTTCAAAGCTCGGCGGTTTGTATGTTCCTCCGAAACCGACAGTCAATCCGAAATTCTCTTTGCCGCGAGTCGAGCGTCAAAAATTATCAAACGGTTTGGAAGTTTTGTTAGTCCGTCAAAACGAGCTGCCGATTGTGACGATGAATCTTGTCTTTAAATCCGGCGCGACCGCTGATCCGAGCGGAAAAGCAGGTTTGGCTGGGATGACGGCATCTTTGCTCGACGACGGAACGAAAACTCGAACTGCGACGGAAATCGCCAATCAGATACAGGCAATCGGGGCGCGTTTCGGAACAGGTTCGGGCTGGGATTCTTCGTCGGTTTCAATGCTGACATTGACGAAAAATTTTGATCGCGCGCTCGATATTTACTCGGATGTCGTGACAAATCCGGTTTTCCCGGATCAAGAAGTCGAGAACTTTAAACGACGAATGCTCGTCGGTTTGATCCAGCAAAAAGACAATCCGAACGCCATTGCCAGCATCGCTTATTCGACCGTGCTTTACGGCAAAAATCATCCTTACGGCTCATCGCCTAACGAAGCCACCGTCAAAGCAATCGCGCAGTCGGATATTCAACGTTTCTACGAAACATTTTATCGCCCGAACAATGCGGCTTTGATCGTCGTCGGCGATGTCACGCCAACCGAATTGCTGCCGAAACTGGAAAAAGCGTTTGCCAATTGGAAACCCGCCGACGTTCCGGCTGTTTCCGCTCCGGCGGTGGCTGCCCGCGAAAAGGCGGCGATTTATATCGTTGATAAACCGGGCGCGGCACAGTCTGTAATTTCAATCGGACAAATCGGCGTTCCGCGCACAACAGAAGATTTCTTTGCTTTACAGGTAATGAATTCGTTGCTCGGCGGGCAATTCACCTCGCGCATCAATATGAATCTGCGCGAAGAAAAAGGCTATACTTACGGCGCCAGAACCGGCTTTGACTGGCGGCGCGGCGCAGGACCATTTTCGGCTTCGGCTGGCGTGCAAACATCCGTCACAAAAGAATCGGTCGCCGAATTTTTGAAAGAACTGCGCGGAATTCGCGGCGAGATTCCCGTCACCGCGAAAGAACTCGAATACAACAAACAAAGCCTGATTCGACGTTTTCCCGCAAGCTTCGAGACTGTTGATCAAATCGCCGGACAGCTTTCCAACGCGGTGATTTACAATTTGCCCGACACTTATTTCAACGATTACATTTCGCGTATTAATTCGATTACGGTTGAAGATATTAATCGCGTCGCAAACAAATATCTCGACCCGTCACGAATGGCAATCGTGATTGTCGGCGACCGCAAATTGATTGAGCCGGGACTCAGAGAATTACAGGATGTCGGCACAACAATCACTTTCCTCGACACCGAAGGAAATCCGGCAACCGTCGCAACAAACAATCAATAATTTCGGTGAAAAACCGCGAAATAAAAAGAGCAGGGTTTACAAAAACCTTGCTCTTTTTTAGTGAAAGATTTTTTTTTGAATAAATTTCTCTTTGCGCGGATACGTTATTGTGAGTGACGGTTATGGACGACACGGCGGCGATTGAAAAATGCCTGGAAGGTGAAAAAGATGCATTTCGATTTCTCGTTGAACGGTATCAATCGCAAGCCGCCGTCCACGCCGTCGCCATATTCGGAAACCGAGATGACGCTCTGGATGCCGTGCAGGAAGCATTTGTTGATGCTTATCGGGCTTTGAAAAATTTTGATCGGTCGCGGCGTTTTTATCCGTGGTTTTATGTTTTGCTCCGAAATCGCTGTTTCAAATTAATGGCGAAATCGAGGAAAACGGAAAGCATTGAAGAAACCGAAATCCTCGCGCCGCAAGCCGATTTGCCGCGTGAAGAAAGACTCGCGCTCGAAACGGCTTTGCGCGCTTTATCGGCGGAAGACCGCGAAATAATCATTTTGAAATATCTGGAAGGGCTTTCTTACGACGAAATCGCCGAACATTTAGAGATTCCAAAAGGAACCGTGATGAGCCGACTCTTTTACGCGCGCAAACAGTTGCAGGCGCGATTAACCGGAAAATAACGGGTGAAAATTATGAGCGAAATCGAATGCAAAGACGCGATTCTTTCGGCGATGGCTGAATTTGACGGCGAATCACCTTTGCTTTCTTCGGAACAGGTAAATATGCACCTCGCTGTTTGTGAAAATTGCCGTCAGGAAATCGAGCAGTTGCAAGCGACGGTCGGATTGCTGCAAATGCAGGCGCGGCGCGAGCAGCCGGCTGATTTGTGGCGTTTAATTGAAAAACGGATTGAATCGCAGCATAAAATTGCGCCGCAAACGAATTGGAAAACGTTTGCGCTATTAGGAGCATTGCTCGTCGCTTACAAGCTGCTTGAAATGCTTGCGGCAGAGGAATTCGGTTTCTTGTTCAAGCTCGTGCCGTTAATTTTTGTCGTCGCTCTTTTCGGTCTTCTCAAAGAAAATCCGTTTAAAATCAACACCCGGTTAACTCTGGAAAGGTAGTAATTATGAATAATGAAACGCAGAATTATATTGTTCTCGGACAGAAATACGCCTACGCCACCGTTTCGCTGATTTTAGGTATTTCCTGTTTTGTCAGTCTTTTAGGATTGGAAAAAGCAATTCTGGCGATTGCTTTCGGCTGGCTGGCTCTGCGCGCGACGCCCGCCCCGAAGCTCAAAGAACATCGTTCGTGGGCAAAAGCCGGAATGATTTTGGGCGTTCTGCCTTTTATCATTCTGCCGATTATTATCTTTTTAAATTTCGACCGATTGCGCGAATTCGTAGAGCTTCTCGAAAAAATGAACGGCGGAAGATAATTTGCCAAAGAAAAGGAAAAATATGAAAAATTTAATTCAGACTTTGCTCGGTTTTTTATTGGTTACGGTTTCTTTAACGGCTTTCGGACAAACCAAAAACGCGACAATCGAAGGACATTGGCTCGGCGCGATTGAGTTTAACGGAATCAAGCTGCGGCTCGTTATCAAAGTCTCCAAAAACGCGGACGGCACGTTCTCAGCGAAATTCGACAGTCCCGACCAGGGAGCAAACAATTTGCCGCTCGATTCGATTTCGCAGCAGGAAAAAACAATTCGTTTCGCGGGTAAAAATTACGGTTTGAGTTACGAAGGAACACTGGGCGAAACCGGAGACGAAATCAATGGAACGTTCAAACAAGGCGCCGCTGCGATGCCGCTCGTTTTTAAGCGTGTGACCGAAACCGTCAAGCTCGGTCGCCCGCAAGACCCGCAAAAGCCTTATCCTTACGACGAGGAAGAAGTTTCCTACGAAAACAAAACGGACAAAGTAAAAATTGCCGGAACTTTAACCCTGCCGCGCTCAGCCAAACCGTCTCCGGCTGTGATTTTAATTACCGGAAGCGGCGGACAGGACCGCAACGAAACCATTTTCGGACATCGCCCGTTTCTTGTTTTAGCCGATTATCTAACCCGGCGCGGAATCGCCGTTTTGCGCGTTGACGACCGCGGAATCGGCGGCACGGACGCCGGCGCGCCGACTGCGACGAGCGAAAATTATGCGGGCGACGTTTCGGCGGGAATTGAATTTCTGAAAACCCGCAAAGAAATCAACCCGAAACAAATCGGTTTAATCGGTCACAGCGAAGGCGGAATGATTGCGCCGATTGTCGCCGCGCGCTCGAAAGACGCGGCGTTTCTGGTTCTGATGGCTGGGATGGGACAAATCGGCGAGGACGCGATTTATTCGCAAACCGAATTGCTGCAAAAAGCCGAAGGCGTCAATCCCGAAATCACCAAACAAACCAACGCCGCGCTCAAAAATATTTTTGCGATTTTAAAAACCGAAAAAGACAATAAAATCGCCCAACAAAAAATCCGCGAAACGCTCGAAAAACAAAAGTCAGAGTTAAACGACGAGCAAAAATTACAGTTCGCGCCGGTCGAAACGACTTTAAAAGCGCAAACACCGATGTATTTGAGCCAGTGGTTTCGTTATCTCATCAATTTTAACCCGCGCCCAACGCTCGAAAAAGTGAAAGTTCCGGTTCTGGCAATCAACGGTGAAAACGATTTACAGGTTGCGCCAAAAGAAAATCTGTCGCTGATCGAAGCCGGTTTAAAAGCGGGCGGAAACAAAGACGTGACAATCGTTTCTCTGCCGAAACTCAACCATCTTTTCCAAACCAGCCAAAAAGGAACGCTTTCCGAATACGGCAGCATTGAAGAAACCATTGCGCCGGTCGCGCTGGAAGCAATTTCAAACTGGATTTTGAAACATACGATGGGAAAATAAGAAACTAAAAATTAAGAAAAAAGCTGAACAGTTTGTTCAGCTTTTTAAATTACTCAATTACTTTTAAATCTCGGAGAATATTTTTGGTGATTTCGATTCGTTTCGGCGCGTCCGCGTCTTTTTTCATATCGAGTTCGGTGGCGAAAAAGTAAACGTCCTGACCGCGCTCGATGTAGCCGACATACCAGCCGACTTGCGGCGTATAATCTTGCGACCAACCGGTTTTAGCCCGCAAAACGTACTTGTCCGTTTTTTCGCCGATCATCAAATCTTTAACGAGCGCGACGGTGCGCTCGGAAAACGGCAGGCGGTTTTGATAAAGCCGACGCAGGAAAGCGATTTGCTCGCGCGGCGTGACGCGCAAATTTCCCTTGACCCAGTAAATTTCTCCAAAACCGTCGGTTGAACGGTTGCCGTAATTTGCCAAATCGTAATAATGCTGCATCGTCTCTCGCCCGATGCGCTTTGATAAATCGTGGTAAACCCACGCCGCCGACACTTTAAAAGCCGAACGCAGATTGTGATCCTGATTCCAGGCGTCAACCCAGCGTTTTTGCCCGTCCCATTTGAGCATTTCGTTTTCGTTCCTGACCGCTCCGGTTTCAAGAAAAATAAGCGAATGAACGATTTTTGAAGTCGAAGCCGGAACGAAACCCTTGTCCAAACGCTCGCGGTCGTAAACTAAAAATCTGTTGCGCCGCAAATCGTAAATATACGCGCCGCCGGAAACGCCCGCGCGGTCGAAGAATTGTTTCCAATCTTTTCTTTCTTCGACGGGCGCGTTTTTAAAATCGGCGTCCAAATCGCGCACATCGGAAAACTGCACGTCGTAAATCTGATATTGCTCCCAATCTTTATAATCGAAATGCCACCATTCTTTTGAATTGACCGTAAAGCCTTCGGCTTCCATTTCGCGGCGAAGCAAATCACGCATTCGGTTTTGTTCCGGCGTACCGCCCGTATAACTCGGATAAGCGCGCTCGGTAAACTCGTCGTAACCGCTCGGCATTTCGATGTTTTTGCCGGTTTTTAAATCGTAGAGACTCAAATCAATCGCCATCCCGCGATTATGTTTCGAGCCTTTCGCCGGGTCTGCGACAAAATTGCGCTGGTCGCCGCTCGTCACATCCCAAAACAATTTCGTCACCGTCCACGGGCGATAACCGTCGAAAATCACGATTCCCAAGCCCTGCTTTTTAAGTTTTTGGTGAACGCGGACGACGGCTTCGGCAGCCGGACGCTGTAAAAAAGCGCGCGCTTCCGGGTAAACCGGCTTGCCGACAAAATTGTCGGCGGTCGCGTAACGGATGTCGAGCTTGATTGTGTTGTCTAAACTGTTGAGTTCTATCACGTCGGCTTTTTTCGTCGCCCCTTCGATTTTCGGCGGCGCAGTTTGCGCTTTGCAAGCGGTCGGCGCAATGAAAAGCAAAACAAACAGTGCGGCAAATGTCAAAAATTTCATCTTTTTATGTCCTGCACTCCGACAAGATAATCGTAAATTTATATTAATTGTGTCAAAATGCGGGAATGTTTAAATCTATGAATGTTTTTTCGGCGGCATTTTTTCTGCTCTCTTTTTTCTTTGCTTTCAAAGGCGAAACGATTGAAAGCGTTAATTTAAAATTAACGTCAAACAATCAAACCAGCAACAATCAAATTAATAAACCAAATGAACAAACCAATCTGCAAACGCCGCAGCAGGAAAAGCGCGTCAATACGGCAAAAGACAATTTTGAAGGCACTGCCGGAATCGTCAAAAAAGATTACCAGTTGAAGAAAAGCGCAATTTTAAAGAATGTCAGAGCCGCGCGGCACAAAAATTACGACCGGATCGTGTTTGAATTTCAAACCGCGGAAATGCCGGGCTACAAAATCGAATATGTTAATGATGTGCGGCAATGCGGTTCGGGAAATGCCGTTTCGCTCGCGGGCGACGCCCAACTCGAAATTACCTTTACGCCCGCGCAGGCTCACAATGACAAAGGACGACCGACGGTGAAAAAACGCGAGCAAAAATTTGCATATAAGATATTAAAAGAAGCCGAAATTACGTGCGACTTTGAAGGCGATGTGACAGTCGCATTAGGCGTTTCCGCGCCGAACAAATACCAGGTTCTCGAATTGAAAAATCCGACCAGATTGGCAATTGACATCAAACATTGATTCGTTCGATTATTTAATCAATGAATACCGAACCGGCGCAAAAATCTTCGTTTAAAAAAATGCTTAAACGTTTGGGCATCGCCGGTTTTCTGTTTTTCCTCATCAAAGGCTTGCTCTGGCTGATCGTGCCGTTTTTAATCGGTTATTCACTCTGGTAAAAAAACTTTTACGGTTTTTTCTCATCTTTCGGCGTTTCTTCGACAGTCTCGTCGTCATCCAAAATCTTAACTTCAGAGCCGTATTTTTGATAATTGCGAAACCGAATTTGATTGCGGCTTTCGTAGAATTGATCGCGGTAACGCGAAGTCAAACGTACGTCCGAAGCAAGCGGAAGCAAATATTTCAAATCGCCGATTGCCACCCAATCGTAATCAATTTCGCGGCTCGCGGCTCGAATCGGAAAATCATCGGGAATTTCCGTAGCTTCCTGCTCGACTCGCAACACGCGCGAATTTTCCCGGTCAACCCAGATTTTGCCGCGATAACCGGAAACGGTTGATTGCGGAATCAAATCAACCGACGTGATAACTTGTTTCGAGTTAATGCGTTTGACCGAATATTCATAAACGATTGCGCGCCGCCCGCGCAGAGTGTCGGTATCAACCGCACGAAACTCGGTTTTGCTTTCGGGTTTGAAAATCGAAGCCAAAACGGTAACAAATTCGCCCGCGCTCGTTGTTCCGCCGACTTTCATATAACTCTGCTGCGCTTTTTCTTCCGCCTGCGGAATTCCGTTAATTGCTAAAACTTTATAATCCTCGCCTTTGTCGGCGCTATAGCTGACGGCGACGGTCAATTTGTCGGCGGACTGGAAATTGTTGGTTTTGGCATAAGCGTGAGAACGCGAGACAAGCTGTTTGACGACGAAATCGGGCATTTCGTCGAGCGAAGCAAGCGTCACTTCGCGCGCTTTGGTTAAAAGCTCATTTGCTTCTTTTTCCGAAGGCAAAGTTGCCGCCGTCGGATTTGAACGCCGTCGGGCGGCTTCTTCGAGAGTGCGCGCTAAAACCGCGTCGCCGCTTTTCGACTGCACCAGACTTCGGAGCGGTTCGGTCATTACAAACCCGATGCCGCGCTGCCTGATTTGTTCGATTAAAGCGTCGCGTTTCGCAGGACTTTTTTGCACCTCGTAAAGCGATTTGACAAACTCGGCTTGCGTCAAAGGCTGCGCGGTTTGTGCGGAAAGTGCGGGCGCAAAAATGACTGTAAAAATAAAAACCAAAAGCAAATTTCGCATATTTATAAATCCGAAAGGTCTTGAAAAGACTAGACGAAAGTAAGACGCGGTTCGGTTGCTTTTAGTTTCATCCCAGAGAGAAAGAGAAGTAAAGTTTTGTAAAATTTAGGATTTAAGCCGTTCGCAGTTTTGCGCCAAGCCAGGTCGTCGGAACGAGCAGCCCAAGAAAAATCAGGTGATACCAAAGCGGAATAACGTTCCAAAACTGCGCTTGAATAAAAATTCCAAATGCCAGCAACAGAACGCCAAGTATAAGCGCCGTCTGGATTTGATTTTTCTTTGCAATCAACGCCGCGACATAGCCGGAAATGAGCGAAATAAAAATGCTGCGCGCGAGCGAAATCAGCAGAATCGGAGTGCTGAAATTCTTTAAGCCTTCGCCGTACCAATCAGGCGAAAGAATTAGCAAAGTTAAATCGCTTACCACCCAAAAAGCCGTCCATAAAATGAACCCGCCGATCACGGCAAAAATATTTTTGAGCATAAAATTAAAAAATGAAGGTCGAACAAATTTGCTCGACCTTCATTTTAAACTAAGCGGCTTTAATTTTTTTAGCGGTTGGTTTTTCCTCAGTTGCCGCCTCATTTTGAGAGGCTTTTGTTTTTTCAATTTTCGCAGTAATTCGGCGGTCTAAATCGGCGATTTGTTCGGCGTTTAAATGATAAATGTTCGGCTGGTTGTGATAAACCTTTGCGCCCGTCACGATGTCGGCGCGTTTGAAACCGTTGGCTTCGGCTTTCTCCACCAAATCGTCAATCGTCATTTGCGGCGGCGCAATCGAAATCGGCGATTTGTCTTCGATAAATTCCGGCACAGCCGACGGCGCGGGATTTTCAAACGCCAGATTCAGGGCTTCTTCGCCGCGCATATGGTCGAGAAAATCTTTGAATCCAATGTTGCCGGTCAATTCAAAACCTACTTCAAACGCCGGAGAATTTGATTTGACGACCTGAAACACGCGCAAAATTTCGCCGTCGCGTTCCTGCAACGAAACCTCGACCATTACATCCACGAAATATTCCAACCCCGAAGCGGTCATCGGCAGCACGCGCCCGATTTCGTTGTCTTCTTTGGCTTCTTTCCCGCGCGCCGCAATCTGGTCGGCGATAACGACAGATTTGCCCGATTCGATGCAGAGCTTTCGCAAAACCGATTGCAAAATCATCTGGTCGGCGGCGAGCTGTTCTGCGGAGGGCTGAGCAAGCGGATCGCCGGTTTCGGCGCGCACGGCTTCGAGCATTTCCGAATGCTTCGCGCCGAAATACGCCGCCCAACTGTCCAGAGCGAAACAACCGTAATTTTGCTCGCGTCCCTCGCCGTTCAAAGCCCAATCAATAAATTCGGGCAATTCGTCGGGCGATTCGATTTCGAGAGCATCAAACGTTACGCCGACGCCTTTCAGCAGACGCGATTTGCGTTCGGTGTCGAAAATGCAAAGCTTTCCGAGTCCGGCTTCCGACAAAGAGCGGATAAAATGGCTTTTGCCGACTCCGGCTCCGCCGCGCACTGCAATCACGAGGCGCTGCTGCCGCGGAACGCGGCTCAATGGATTAATTTTCGGTTTCGCAGTTGTTTTCATTTACTAAATTCTCCTTAAAGCAGTTCTTTTAATAATCGGTTTTAAATCAAACTGCGAAAAGCAGTTCGTTTCATTTGTGAAACAAGATAGCATTAAACAGATTCTGTTTCAAGTGTGAAACAAAACTTTTTCAAAAAATGTTTCTCAAAATTGACAAAGCGCATCGTTTCTTTTTTATCCTGTTATCATCAAATCGGTCGCCTGAAAGGAATTTTCAAAAGTTGTTACGTCAAAAATTATTTCTCACTGTTTTCGCCGCGTTATTGTTGCTCGTTCCGCTTTCCACTTCGAGCTGCGCTTATATTTGGCGCGCCGCCGAACCGCCGCAATCAAGCGAGGCGCAGGCTCTGGAAAACCTGCGCCGTTTGTCGAAAAACGGCTTGCCGCCGGAATCGGTCGTCGCGCAGCTTGAGACAAATTATCCGAACACCAAAACCGCAGCTCTCGCCAGACTGCTCCGCGCTCAGATTCGTTTGCAAAATAATGATCCGGCGGGCGCGGCGTCGCTGCTTGATAATCTGAATTTGATTCGGCAAAAGACCGAGGTCGGCGATTACGCTTTGTGGCTGCGTGGACAAGCATTCTCAAAAGCGGGCAGAAACAGTGATGCACAAGCAGTTTTCGAGCAGTTGATTAGTAATTTTCCAAACTCTATGCGCGTCCGCGACGCTAAATTGGGTTTGGCGGAACTCAGAAAACAAACGGGCGAAACGGAAAGGGTTGTCAGCGTCGTACAGGATTTGCTTGATAAAAACGATGCCTCGGCGTGGCTCATAGTGGCACAGGCTTACGAGCAAAAGGGCGACGCGGCAAACGCCATCGCCGCTTATCGCAAAATCTATTTCTTCGCGCCCGCGTCCTCGCAGGCGGTTGATGCTTCTGCGGCTTTAACGCGCTTAGGCTCTAACACAAACTCTGCAACTGCCGAAGAAATCTTCGCTCGCGGCGAAGCGCTGTTTGCGGCAAAAAAATACGCGGATGCGGCAAACGCTTATCAAATGGCGGCGACCGCTTTTCCCGCCGCGATGACCCCGAAACATCAACTCAATCGCGGCATCGCGCTGGCAAATTTAAAACGCGCGGGTGAAGCGGCTTCGGCTTTTAATTCGATTCCGGCTTCTGCCGGAGAAATTAAAGCTCAGGCGCTTTCGGAATCGGCAAAAGCGTATGCAAATGCACGTTTGTGGCAGCAGGCGCGCGCGACAACCGATGAATTGCGCCGCCAATTTCCGAACAGCAATTTGACGGCGAAAACTTTTATCGCTGTCGGAATGGAGGCGCGAGACGCGAAAAACACCGCCGAAGAAAGTTATTATTTGCGAACCGCAATCTCCGCTTACCCGAATTTCGTCGAAGTCGGGCAGGCGCAGTTCGAGCTGGCGTGGCTCGAACATCAGACGAAAAATTTCACGGTTTCCTCGCAGATGCTAACCGAGCATCTGGCGCGTTATGCCGATAAAGACACGACTTATCGCGGGCGAGCCGGTTATTGGGCGGCTCGCGACTCGGAACGTGCCGGAAAAATCGCCGAGGCGTGTTTTTTGTACGATGCGGTGCTTTATCGCTACGACGCTAATTGGTACGGCTATCTGGCGAAACAGCGATTGGACAATCTAAAAGCAAATCGTCAATGCCCGGCAAACGCCAATTTTGCGGCTGATTCTTCGGTCGGACGCGCAGCGGCGAATTTAAAAATCGTGACCGTCGCGGCGGAAACTGCCGGAACGCGCGAAGCGGATAACATCAAAAAAGCCGACGAATTGGCGACAATAGCCCTTTTTGATTGGGCGTTGGCGGAATTAAATGAAGCCGGAAAAACCGCGCCGAACAGTCCGAAAGTAAATTTAGGTTTGGCTCGTCTTTATCGTCTGCGCGATGACAACGTATCGGCGCTGCTTGCGCTGGCGAAAAGCTACCCGGATTATTCGCAGATGAAACCGGAAGAAATGACGCGCGAGGAATGGGACATTTTTTATCCTTTAAATCATTGGGATTCAATCAAACGCTGGGCGGCGGCGCGAAATCTGGACGCTTATACGGTCGCGGGCTTGATTCGTCAGGAATCCGTTTTCAACTCGCGCGCCAAATCGCCCGCGAACGCTTTCGGGTTGATGCAGCTTATTATGCCGACGGCGCGTTCGATGGCGCGAAAATACGGTTCAGCGCCCGTCAATTCGGCGGAAGATTTATACAATCCGCCTTTAAACATCGAGCTTGGCACGGCTTATATGCGCGAGCAGTTGGACAAATACGGGCGCATCGAATATTTGGCGGTCGCTTACAACGCCGGACCGGGCAGAGTCGTGTCGTGGCGACAGAGCTTGCCGCTCGAAATTGACGAGTTTGCCGAAGCGATTCCGTTTCGAGAAACGCGCGGTTATGTGCAGGGCGTGATCCGCAATTCGGCGCAATATCGTCGGCTTTATGATGCTAACGGACTGTTTAAACCAAACGTTGGAACCAAAGCCGTACGCGCTGTTGTTGACACACAGCCCGCCTCCGAAATCGCCAAAGAATTCCCTGATTTGGTAATTTCCGAAGATAAAACAAGCGAGTAAAAATTTTTACCACAGAGACACGGAGAGGCACAGAGAATAAATAAAAATCTCTGTGCCTCTGTGTTTCTTTGGGCTGAAAAACTTTAAGTAACTTCAGCGGCACGGCTGCTTGTTCGGGTTCTGCCCATCAGAGAATCCAAGCTCCAAATGCCCGAACCGCGTGCCGCGATGTAGAGAAAGACGAAACAATAAGCGACCGCCAATTCGCCGCGATTTTGGAGCGGTAAAAAGGCTTGCATACTGTGATGCGACATAAAATATGCAACCGCCATTGTGCCGCTGGCAATAAAAGCGGCTATTCCGGCAAACAAACCGAGCATAATCATCAATCCGCCGACTAATTCAATTACTCCGGCGACAGCCATTAACGGACTCAAACCTTGTCCGCCTCCACCCTGGCTTGGCGGAAAACTCAATAGTTTCTGTGTGCCGTGCCAGAGAAATAAAAAACCTACAATAATCCGCATCAGCGCATAAATCTGCGGCTCGAATCTTCCCAAAAATCCCATTACTTTTTAACCCTTTCCTTGAATTTTGATTAAGACGTTTCAAATCAAAAGTCGGATGCTTTTTTTATAACTAATACAATACAAACGGCGGTTGGAAAATACGAGCGAAATAAAATATTTGTTTCTCGCTTAAAACAGAAAAGGGAAAGATTCTTCTTTCCCTTTCCTCCGATAAAGTTGTGCGTTTTTACTAAACCGCTGCGCCCGGATAATCCGTGCCGAGTCTGGTTTCGTCGCCTTCCGCCAGAGTGTTGACCAATTCGTAATGAAAATAATCGAATTTTCCGGCGACCTGCGGCGAAACTCGTTTGTCGTACATCTCGCGCGAGCGGTCAACGGCTTCGCGCAGCCGGTCGTATAAATCTCCTGCTTGTCTGCCTTCTTTGACCTTTTGCTCGTTGTAGAGCTTGATTTCGGAAACGAGCAGGCGAGCAAAACGGCGAGCGTCGTTGTGAAGCCGTCGTTCATCATCAGGCACGTTAATCGGCAATTCGACGTTGCGGTCTCCGAAACGCGGTGTCGGCGCGGGTTGCTGCGGTTGATAAGTTTCGACGGCGGGTTGCGATTGATAAGTTTCAAAAGCTTTCGGCTGCTCGATTTCCGGTTGATACGGTTGATAAGACGAAGCGTATTCGTTAATGGTTTCGACTTCGCGAGGCGGTTCAACCGTCGAATATTGCTCGGAAACCGGCTCTTCGACCGGAGCCGGAGCTTCGTTGACCGAAGGCGCGATTGAAGGCGCGGGCATTTGCGAAAAATTCTCGTATGTTTCCTGATAATCGGTTTCCGCAGGCTGCGATTGATTCGTTTCGACTTCCGGTTCCGGCGCGACCTGAGCTTGATAATTATAATTTCCGTTGCGCACACCGGAAGGCGATGGAGACGCTGTTTCGATTGCCGGCGTCGAAGAAACAAAAGAGCTTTCGGTTTGACGAGCCGGCTGCGACGCAGGCATCTGAGGCGCGGTAAAGCTGGACAACGGACGAGGCGGAGGCGTTTTCGCGGCTGCCAGTAATTCGACAGTCAAGCTCGCCACTCGGACGAGCATTTCGAGAGCTTCCGTCTGGACGGTTTTCCCATCTGTCCCTTCGTCGGCATATAACGCAGCGACGCCGCGCCCGCGCACGATGAGCGGAATCGCCAGAGCGTTTTGCGACGAGCCGAAATGTAACTTCTCCAAAAACTGTTGGTCGTCGCGATGAGCGTTTCCCGCCCCGCTTTCGATGCTTTGATTTTTAATTGCCGCGCCCAAAATCGAATCGTTGGCGATTGGCAAAAACACTTCACGAACGGATTCTTCGGCTTCGGCGGCAGCTTCGTCGCCGAAAACTTTCCAGCCGATCAAATGGTCGCTTTTGACGATAAACAGCGCGCCGCGCGGAGCGAAATCTCCGGCGTGTCGGACGAGGGCTTTTAAAATCTCGGCTTGCGACGCCTGACTGCTGATGTCGTTGACGGCATCGCGCAGAGAGGAATAATTCGCCGGTTCGACGACGGGCGCGGGCGGTTCGAGGGCGGCGAATTTCTCCGACGCTTCGTTCGAGCCTTCTTCGCGCGCGATGCGAATGTGTTCGCCGACGATTGTCGTAAACGAATCGTCAATTTTTACGTCCTGAAGATCGCGCGACAAAAGAGAGCGAAATTGTTCTTCGATGTGGCTGCGATGGCGTTCAAATTCCGATTCGAGCGAATCGTGCAGTTTTTCGACTTCCTGCCGGACATCGGCGAAAGCGGATTTAAAATAATTATCAACTTCAGTCCGCAGACTGTTTTCCAATTCTTCGTTAGTCACTGTTTTGATTCTACCTCCGGTTATTCAAGGCACTGCTTTGGAGTTTATTTCGATGCAGGCTGGAAAGCAATTAAAAAGGTTAAAAAGGCGTGTAAAAATTTGCGGCGTCGAAACGCGCCAAAAAAATTATGTACGCCGCGCGCCGAAACTGTCAAGGAAATCTTTTAATAACTTTGAATTGGCGCGGAAACATACAGCATAAAGTTAAAAAGTACGTAATTACGATCCGCTTCAATAATTTGTCCGGTACGACTTTATGGTAAAACAAGCAATGAAACGGCATTATCTTCATAAAACAATTTAATAACGTCAAAATCGCGACGCAATAATTCTTCTACTTGCCGTGTCGAGCAATTTCCCAAACGCACCCACACAACTTTCGGCGGATTACCAAACACAAGGCTCAGGTCGTGCATATCCGCATCTTTCGAGACGATCATAAAATCATTGTCTTTTGCATAATCCCAAACCAGCGGATCGGAAGTCGCTTTTAAACCAATATCTCGGACGTGAACTGAATGTGGGAAAATATCAGCCAAAAGAAGCGCCAATTTATGCGACAAGTTTTCGTCAAAAAGCAGTTTCACGCAGCAACGGGAGCCGTCATCAACCGGCGTTCACGGTCGGCAGCGTATGCAATACAGGCTTTTAAATCTTGGCGCGTCAAATCGGGAAAATCCTCAAGAATTTCTTCTTCAGTCATTTCGGAAGCCAAATATTCAAGAACTTCATAAACCGTAATCCGTAAACCGCGAACACAAGGTTTGCCGCCGCGTTTATTCGGTTCAATTGTGATGTAATTTCGGTAATCCATACTTGAAATTATCAGCTATAGCAAAAGCAAACAACAGAGATTTTGCAAAAGTTGAATCTCAATTTTATCACTGAGACTGGTACCTTTGCCTTGAAGATTCTCGCCAAACTGCTTGAGCGAAATCAAGAAGTTGAGCGGCAACTTCTCGTAATTCTTCTTCGTCCATTTCGTGCAGCGTAGCCTGAATGTTGCCTTTAGCTGTAACACGGTCACGTAAAGCGTTGTAATCTTCTTGCAAGTCCTCAGATAAATCTTTCTCGTTGATGAAAGAGAATCCGCGAGTCAAAGCTCCAATCAATCGTTCGCGCAAACTATCGGGCGAAGTTGCCAATGCGGAGATTGCTTTTGTGCATTCAATCGAAGCATTACGAATATTTGGTCTATGAGCCATAATTTACAAATTGTTTGTCTTCACCACAAATCATATAACTTTAAATTAAACGGCAATAACTTCGATTTCCGGGTCAATTTCCTCTTTAATCATATTTTCAATCGCCATCAGCGTTCCGGTCAGAGATGACGGACACGAACCGCAAGCGCCTTGATAACGGATTTTTAAAGTGTGGTCGTCGAGGCTCAAAACTTCGAGCCAGCCGCCGTCGCTCGCCAGATACGGGCGAATTCGGTCGTCGAGCATTTCGTTGATTTGCATCAAACGAGGATCGTCGCTCGTCACGGCGGCAATCGCGCCGCCAACCGAAGCTGCGGCAGCGGTTTGAGTTTTAACCGATTCGGCGGCGCGAATCGGCACCGCAAGCGCGGGCAAAACGTCGTCCCAATCGGTTTCATCGGTTTTTTCGACGGTAATCATTTTGTCCATATAAAAAACCGAAACAATGTCGCCGACTTCAAACAGAGCTTTGGCGAGCGTGTCCGATTTGGCGTCTTCCGCCGATTGAAACGAATGCGAAGTGCCGTAACTGACGGGTTCGCGCAAAATAAATTTAACCGCGTTCGGATTCGGAGTTTCCTGTATATCTGCAATTTTTGGCATTTTGTATAAAAACTTTCTCTATTTCTTTTCCATTATAAATCTTTACAAAAAAATCTGCATTTAAGATTAGCAATAAAACGCTGGCGTTTGCTAACATCCTTAGCGTTAACGAAAAATTAGAATGAACATCGGAATTACAGTTTATCCGAGCTTTGGCGGGAGCGGCATTGTCGGTTCGGAATTGGGAAAAGAATTGGCGGCGCGCGGTCACACGGTTCATTTTATCGCTTCGGCTGTTCCGTCGCGCGGACTCCAACTCAGCGAGCGCATTCGATTTCACGAAGTCGAAATGATGTCGTACCCGCTGTTTGAGCATCAGCCGTACACGCTGGCTCTGGCGACGAAAATGGCGACCGTCGCGCGTTCGGAAAATCTCGATTTACTGCACGTTCATTACGCGATTCCGCATTCGATCAGCGCGATTCTCGCGCGCGAATCAATCAAACAGCGCCGTTATCTGCCCGTTATTACGACTTTGCACGGAACGGACATCACGCTCGTCGGTTCCGACCGCTCGTATTTGCCGATTACGCGCTACGCGATTTCCGAATCGGACGGCGTAACGAGCGTGTCGCGTTTTTTGAAAGAAGCGACGATTCAGATGTTCGATTACGACGAAATAGAAGTAATTCCGAATTTCATCTGCGCCGAAGCGTATTCGCGCCACGAAGATTCGCCGATTCACAGGCAATTTGCGCCGAACGGCGAAAAATTGCTGACGCACGTTTCAAACTTTCGCCCGGTCAAACGCCCGCTCGATTGCGTCGAGATTTTCGCCCGCGTTTTAAACAAAGGAATAAAAGCCAGACTTTTAATGGTCGGCGACGGACCGGAGCGTTCCGCAACGCAGCACCGAGCGGAAAAATTAGGAATTGCCGCGCATTGTTCGTTCGTCGGCAAACAGGGACAGATCAATGATTATCTGGGCATTTCCGACGTTTTGCTGCTGCCTTCGGAACAGGAATCTTTCGGTCTTGTGGCTCTTGAAGCGATGGCTTGCGAAGTTCCGGTTATAGCTTCGCGCGTCGGCGGCATCCCGGAAGTCGTGACCGACGGCGAAACCGGATTTTTGAGCGAAATCGGCAACGTCGAAAAAATGAGTGAAGACGCCGCGCGGATTTTATCCGACGACGATTTGCGCCGCGAAATGGGCGCAAGAGCTAGAAAGTCCGCCATTGCGCGTTATTCGACCGAGCTAGTGATTCCGAAATACATAGAATTTTATGAGCGAGTCCTCCAGCGCAGCCAGAGCGAGCGAAATTCAGCCGCAAACGGAAACAATTTTTGAAGAAAAGCCGCTCCGCTACATCATCCAAAACCTCGAAGCGACATTCGGCGAGCCGCAATTAAAACAAAAAAGCGCGCCGCTCGATATGCTCGTGAAAATAATTTTGTCGCAGGCGACGACCGACGTTTTGAGCGCTCAGACATTCGCGGCTTTGAAAAAGCGTTTTAAAACGTGGGAAAAAGTTTTGGCGTCAAGCGAAGGTGAAATTGCGGAAACAATCAAGCTCGGCGGTCTGGCAAATCAAAAATCGAAAGTCATCAAAGATTTGCTAAGTCAAATCAAAGAGCAGCACGGCTCGCTGGATTTAAATTTTTTGCACGATTTGCCAAACGGCGAAGCTGTCGAATATTTGCAGCAATTTCGCGGAATCGGTCCAAAAACCGTCGCCTGCACGTTATTGTTTGCCTGTCACAAAGACATTTTCCCGCTCGACACGCATATTTTTCGGGTTCTGCGCCGCGTTGGGATTGTGCCGCCGAAATGTTCAGACGCGCGAGCGCATGAAATTCTGGACAAAATTGTTCCCGCCGGAAAATTTTATTCGCTGCACGTTAATTTGATTCGTCTGGGCAGAAAAATCTGTCGCCCGAAAGAACCGCTTTGCGAACGCTGCCCGATTGTTGAATACTGTGATTACGGCGGCAGCCGAATCTAAATTGAGAGAGAAAATTAATGCCGATAAATCCAGAGCTGTTAGAAATTCTCGTGTGTCCGGCTTGCAAAAACAAAGTCGAGTTAAAGCCGGACGAAAGCGGTTTAAAATGTGTTTCCTGCAAACGCGTTTATCCGATTGTTGACGATATTCCGGTGATGCTCGTTGACGAAGCGAAAATCGAAGAATCCGCTTGAATATGAACTCAGAATGCAGAGCCAGGTTTTGATTGACAAAACTCAAACAACGAACAACGAACAACGAACAACGAACCAAAGCGCATTCCGCATTCCGCACTGGGAAAACGTTCGGCGTGTTTTGGTCGTTCGGCTGCGATCAATCGGCGATACGGTTTTGACGACTCCGGCGCTCATCGCTTTGCGGCGTTTTTTGCCAGACGCGCGGATTGACGTTCTGCTTGAAGATTGGGTAGCGCCGGTTTTAGAAGGCTTTGACGCGGTTGATAACATTTTAACCGTCAAACGCGGCGATACGAAAGACCGTCTGCGAGCGATGTACGATTTGCGGCGGCGGGGTTACGATGTCGCTTTTAATCTTCACGGCGGCGCGACCGCCGGTTTTTTTTCGTTCGCTTCCGGCGCAAAATATCGAGTCGGTTTCGACAATTACCGAAATCGTTTTTTTTACAATATTCTCGCGCCTCCGGCTTCGGAATTTTGGCGGCAGGAAAAAACGCATTCAGCCGAACAACAATTAGCTTTGCTGGGCTGGACGGGCGTTCCGGTCGCCGACAGACCGAAAACTCGTTTGACGGTGAAACCTGAGTTGGAAGATTTCGCCGCCCGCATTTTTCGTCAATACGAGATTGATGAGAAATACCCGTTCGCGTTGATTCATCCGGCATCGGTTTTTGCGACGAAACAATGGGCGGTGGAGAATTTTGCCGCCGTCGTGAAGCATTTGTATGATCGCGGAATTATTTCGGTCGCAGTCGGGACGAAAGACGATCTGCCGACGTTGATGGATTTATTCAACACTTCGCCGCTCGCGGTTTTGCTGCACAACAAAACTTTGCCGGAGATTACGGCAATGGCGGCGAAAGCGAAAGTTTTCGTCGGCAACGACAGCGGTATCGCGCACATTGCGGCTGCCGTCAGGACGCCTTCGGTGGTCATTTTCGGTTCGTCAAACGTCGAGCATTGGCGTCCTTGGAGTGACGCGCCGCACGAAGTCGTCACGGAAAATCTGCCGTGCGCGCCGTGTTCGGGTTACAAGTGCGCGGAGTTTGACGAGCCGCAGTGTATTCGACGAATAACGGTCGAGCGTGTCACTGCGGCTCTTGAGAGAGTTTTGACTAAAAGCGGTCTCAATTAACGAGAAGCATCCGCCGGCAAACCGTCGCTGTTTCTCGCTACAAAGCCGAAATAAGCTGCAATCAGAGCAGATCCGGCGTGGAGAATAATATCGAAGCCGTGAATCGGAACTAAACCGAAAAGCGTTTTAGTCGCTGGAATCAATCCGAGAATCGTCAGCAGACCATAAACAACCGCCAAGCCTTGCGCGTAAAGACGCGAACCGCCGATGCTTCTCGAAGCCAGCAAACCCCAGATTCCGATTAAGATATGAACGAGGTTGTGCAGCACGTTAATCGGAAACAGCCCCAACAATAAACCGTGTGACGTATCGACGCTGACCGGACGCGCCGCGTGCAGCGCGTCATGCCCCCAGGACGCGCCGGGAATAAATCCCAAAATGCCGACCAGCAAATAAATCACGCCAAAAATTAACGCAAATTTTCGTATCATTTGTTTTGCCTCCTAAGATTTTGCACTCTTTATAGCACTATTCGTCAGCTTTTCAAACAATTTTTTGCATTTACCGTTTCTTTCGGAAGTCGGCTTGTTTCTTGACACTTTGCGCTCAGAAATTCGCCGAGTTAAATTGCACGCGAAGCGTTTACGCAAAAGTGTTTGTCGAGGATTTAAATATTTTAGAAACAATATTTTAGACACCAAAACTTTTATCTTGACAGGGGTGTGTGAGTGTGCGAGTATGGGGGCGCATTCCACACTTCAACCAATCGGAGGCATAACTGAACATTCTAAAACGTTGGACAATAATTCGGCTTTATTGGCGGCTATCGTATTTGGCGGATATTTGAATCCGCCAACTCGAACAATGTTCGTCGAAACTTTAGCGCAGGCTCAGCAAACATGTGAAGGATTTTGGATTAACAATATTTGGGAAACAACAGATGGAATAGGTATGAGCGGCGCTATGGTATGCGGCGGATCAGCCTATATTTGGGAAGCGACTATGGGATGCAATGATAACGGCATTTGCTACATCACTGTTGCATATTATCAGCTTTAAATTAATCAGGAAAATAAATGGAGGTCGAAATGAAAGAATTACTCAAAAAAACAGGCATTTTTTCGGTTGCAGTGTTATTGCTGTTATTGGCGGCAATAGTTTTTGTCAAGTTCCTGCCTAACGTCTCTTTTACTGTTAATGCACAGACCCGGCAAGACAGCCAAGTACAAAAATCGGAATCGAAGTCCCTTCGTAAAAGTGCTGTTCTCGATAAAAACAAAGCCGGAGATGTTAGCATAGCTTTAACTAATATCAGAGCAGATGACTTAATTAACATTCACCTAACGCAAGAAGCTAAAGTGCAAGCCGATGTTTTAACTATTGGCGCGTCAACCGGAATTATGCCGAATTTGGGCACAATCAGCTCCGAGTCGGCATTACAAGCAACAGCCGATACAATAACTTTTGACCGCCCGGACACGAGCGAAAAGATCGTTTTAAATATCCAAGTTCCGGCTCAGACAAAAGTTAAAGTTACGGTTAACGGAGACCATTTATTAAACAGCCGCTTAGAGTCCCCCATTGCCATAAGTGACGGAAAAATTGTTGAAGGCTCTAAAAATATGGGAACGGCAATTATGAAAGCGAGTTTTCCCGGTCTTAAAAACAAGAAGATTGACAGCGGACCAAAAACGCTTGTTCCGTTTTCGCAGCTTGAGGTTTTGAGAAAAGCTGTGCCGGAAAATAACGTCGCTCTGCCTCAAGTTGCTTATGTAGAAATTGATGATAAAGGACTTGTACAGAAAGTTTCAAATATTGACGGAACTCCGGTTGCTCCAGAGGTAGAAAAAGCGTTGCGTAAATGGGAATTTGCCGTTTATAAAAAGAACGATCAACCAGCCAACGTTATTACTGCTATTAAATCGTCGGATTGGTAAAGTATAAAAGCATCTGTGGCAGAAAGGCGCGCCAAAGGTTTCTTCGGCGCGCCTTTCTCTTTTATACAGCGATTCTTGACACTTTGCGCTCAGGAATTTATCATCAAAGTTTCGCCTCTATTGGCTGAACTGTATTGTTATGTTCGAGTCGCTGTCAGACAAATTAAAACGAACTCTCAAAAACCTGCGCGGTGAAGGCAAACTCACGCCCGCGCACGTTGACGCCGCTTTGCGCGAAATTCGGATGGCTTTGCTCGAAGCCGACGTGAATTACAAAGTCGCCAAAGATTTTATCCAGCGCGTCAAGGAAAAAGCCGAAGGGCAGGACGTTTGGCAGGATTTAAAACCGCACGAGCAAGTCGTCAAAATCGTTTACGACGAACTGGTCGAGATTTTAGGCGGAACTTCGTCGCGTCTGGTTTTTACGAAAACGATTCCTAACGTAGTGATGGTTGTCGGTTTGCAGGGGTCGGGTAAAACGACTTCGACCGGAAAAATCGCGATGTGGCTGCGGAAAAATCAGGAACGCAAAACGATGGTCGTTTCGGTTGACGTTTATCGTCCGGCGGCGCGCGAGCAATTGAAAGTCGTGGCGAACGCGACCGGAACGGCGGTTTTTGACGACCGCTCGATAACAGAGCCGCTCGAAATCGTTCAAAGAGCAATACAGCAGGCGCAGCAAACCGGATACGACACGCTGTTGATTGACACTGCCGGGCGTCTTGCGATTGACGATGTTTTGATGACCGAGCTTGAAGAAATCAAGCGAGTTTCTCGTCCGGTCGAAGTTTTGTTTGTCGCCGACGCGATGATCGGGCAGGACGCCGTTAAAACTGCCGAAGAATTTCACCGTCGAGTAGGAATTTCCGGCGTCGTATTGACGAAAATGGACGGCGACGCTCGCGGCGGCGCGGCGCTTTCAATTAATGAAGTTACGGGACAGCCCGTGAAATTTGTCGGCGTCGGCGAAAAATACGACGCGATTGAGCCGTTTTATCCGGATCGAATTGCCCAGCGCATTTTGGGAATGGGCGACGTTTTGACGCTGATCGAGCAAGTCCAGGACAAAATGGACGAGGACGAGGCGCAGCGGCAAATCGAGAAAATGTCGAAAAACGAGTTTACGCTCGAAGATTTTCGCGCGCAGCTCGGACAATTTAAAAAGCTCGGCTCGATGTCGAAATTGATGAAAATGCTTCCCGAACAGCTTCTTGGCGGAATGGGAATGCCGGAATTGACCGACGAGCAGACAGAACAGATCGAAGCGCAGATGAAGCGCACCGAAGCAATCATTGATTCGATGACGCGCACCGAGCGCAACAATTACAAAATCATTGACGCCAGCCGCAAAACCCGAATTGCCAAAGGTTCGGGAACGACGATTCACGATGTGAATATGCTCTTAAAGCAATACACCGAGATGCGCCAGATGATGTCGCAGATGAATCGTTCGGGTTTGTTCAAACAGGCGCTCGGCGGAATGGGCGGCGGAATGATGAATAAATTAGGCGGAATGTTCGGCGGCGGAGGCGGAATGCCTTCAATGCCGGGAATGGGCGGCGGACTCGGCGGTTTGCTCGGCGGCGGAATGCCCGACGGAAATGGAAACGGCGAGCCGCAAAATCGAGTTAAAAAGAAGAAAAGACACAAGAAAAAACGGTAATAAGTAATTAGTAATAAGTAATTAGTTTAATTAGTTGCTTATTACTGATTACTTATTACTAATTACTTATTACCAGAAAAATATGTTAGGAATCAGCTTGATGCGCATGGGCGCGAAGAAAAAACCGTTTTACCGCATTGTGGTGAAAGAAAAACGCTCAAAGCGCGACGGCGCATATTTGGAAAACGTCGGCACTTATAATCCGATGACTAATCCGGCGACCGTTGATCTGAAACACGAACGGATTCAGTATTGGATTTCAGTCGGCGCGCAGCCGACCGAAACAGTCGCCAGCTTGATTAAACACAACCCGGCTGCGGCTATTGAAACAACCGAAACAGCAACGGCTTAATGCGAGAAGCGGTCGAAAATCTGGTCAAAATGCTCGTCAGCGAGCCTGAAGCGGTCGAAGTCGGCGAATCGGAAGATCGCGGCGCGACTCGAATCAGCGTGCGCGTCGCCTCCGGCGATATGGGCAAGCTGATCGGGCGCGACGGGCGAACAATTCGCGCTCTTCGTTCGATTTTGCACGCCGTCAGCCAGAAACAAGGGCGCAGGTTTGTGCTTGATGTGGTCGAGTGAACGAAGAACTCGTTGCAATTGCCAAACTGACCAGAACACGCGGGCTTCGCGGCGAACTGGTCGCCGACGTTTTGACCGATTTTCCCGAACGCTTTGAAGAAACCGAAACTGTTTTTGTCGTTAAACCAAACGGCGAGCGAGGCGAGTTAAAGCTCGAAAAACACTGGTTTCAAAAAAACAGAGTTGTTTTGAAATTTGCCGGAATTGATTCGATTGAAGCGGCTGAAGAATTTGTTAATTCCGAAATTTGCGTTCTCGAATCGGAAGCTGTCGAATTGGAAGAAGACGAATTTTTCGATTGGGAGCTTGCGGGCTGCCGGGTTGAAACGATTGACGGCGAGCAGATCGGGACTGTTCGCGAAGTAATGCGGACGGGCGGCACGGAGATTCTCGTTGTTGACAGCGAGGCGGATGCCGGAAAAGATTTTTTGATTCCGTTTGCAAATGATATTTGCGTTGAAGCGGACGTTGAAAATAAGCTGATTCGGGTTGATTTGCCCGAAGGCTTGTTGGAATTTTGAAAAATTGCGGATTGATATTCTGACAATATTTCCAGAGTTTTTCCGCGAGGTCTTTGATTTTGGAATCATTCGGCGCGCTCGCGCGGCTGGAATTGTTGAAATAACAGCGCACGATTTGCGCGAATATGCTCACAACAAACACAGAATGACCGACGACCGACCGTTTGGCGGCGGCGACGGAATGGTGATGAAGCCCGAACCGATTTTCGCTGCGATTGAAAGTTTAACGGGAACAACCGAGCGCGAAAATTATCCGGCTGGAACGCAAGTAGTTTTGCTGACGCCGCAGGGAAAAGTTTTCAAACAAGCTGTGGCGCGCGAATTTGTTGAAAACGCAAATCACCTGATTTTGATTTGCGGGCGATACGAAGGCGTTGACGAAAGAGTCAATGATGCTCTTGTTACGGATGAAATCTCGATTGGAGATTACGTGCTTTCGGGCGGCGAACCGGCGGCGATTGTTGTAGTTGACGCTTTGATCAGATTGCTTCCCGGCGCTTTGGGAAGCGAAACGAGCGCGGCAAACGATTCGTTTGAAAACGATTTATTGGATTGCCCATATTATACGCGCCCGGCGGATTTTCAGGGAATGCGAGTGCCGGAAGTTTTATTAAACGGCAATCACGCCGAAATCGAAAAATGGCGGCGCGAAAAGGCTTTAGAAAAAACAGTTAAAAATCGCCCGGATTTGCTGGCGGATTTATTGGAGACAGAGAAATGAATAAATTAGATATAGTCGAAAACACACAATTAAGAACCAACATCCCCGATTTTCAGCCGGGCGACACGGTTCGCATTCACGTCCGAATTAAGGAATCGGAAACCAAAGAGCGTTTGCAGGCGTTTGAAGGCGTTTGCATCGCCCGCAAACACGGCGGCGTTCGCGAAACGATTACGGTTCGCAAAGTCGGCGCGGGCGGCATCGGCGTCGAGCGTATTTTCCCGCTTCACGCGACGATTATTGACCACATTGACGTAGTTCGCCGCGGTCGCGTTCGCCGCGCCAAACTTTATTATCTGCGTAACTTGCGCGGTAAAGCGGCGCGCATCAAAGAACTCGATACACGCGCCAGAGATGCGGCTCGAAAAGCCGCTGCCGAAGCGAATAAATAAATGGCGGTCGGCTTGCTGTTTGAGACGGAAGCGAAATCAAAAGGTTTTCGTTTCATCGCCGGAGTTGATGAAGTCGGGCGCGGCTGTCTCGCAGGCTGCGTAGTTGCCGCCGCAGTCGTGCTCGATTTGGAAAAGCCTCTGCCCGAAGGCTTGAACGACTCGAAAAAGCTGTCGGCGAAACGGCGCGAAAAGATTGCCGAAGAAATTCGCCAAACGGCTTTGTGCTATTCCATCGCGCAAGTCGAAGCCGACGAGATTGACCGCATCAACATTTTGCAAGCCACCAAAAAAGCGATGATTTCAGCCGTTTCGGGATTAAATCCGGCGGCTGATTTCGTTTTAATTGACGCCGTTCAGTTAAAAGATTGTCCGCTCCCGCAAAAATCCATCATCCGCGGCGACGCTGTTTCGGCTTCGATTGCCGCCGCTTCCGTCATAGCCAAAGTTTACCGGGACAATTTAATGCGCGAACTGGACGCCGTTTATCCCGAATACGGTTTTGCGAAACACGCGGGTTACGGCACAAAAGCGCATTTTGAAGCAATCCGCGCACACGGGGCTTGCCTGATTCACCGTAAATCTTTCAAAGGCGTTTTGCCTGTAAATTTATAAAAATATGTCCAAAGTCGAAATTATCGTTAAAGTTGAAGATTCGTCGGCAGATAAAATGTCGGAAATTGCCAGACAATGCGAGCAGGCTGGAATGCGCGTCGGGCAGCAGATGAAATCGCTCGGAATGATTTCCGGCGAGATCGAACGCGGGAATATCAGCAAGCTCGAACGGATTCGCGGCGTCGCTTATGTTGAGGAATCGCGCGAGATTAAGCTGTAAATTGTCCGCATTTCGTTTAACCGGCGCCTTTGTTGTAATCTTCTGGAAAGAATGACGACGGAAAATCTGACGCTCGAATTTGAATCGGGAACGCTCGTTTTGCAGGGCGCGAGCCGGGAATTTGATGTTCCCGGCTTTTTCGTTTGGGACGAGCGAATCAGGCAATTTCGCGCGCCTGCCTTTTTTTACCGCCATATCGTCAAAGATTTTCTGCGGCGGAAAATCGAGTTTCAGGATAAAGCCAGAAAATATTCAAAGTTTGATTTTGCGGCGAAATTTTACGTCGAGCCGCGCCCATATCAAAGCGAAGCCGTCGAGGCTTGGCGCGCGGCGGAAAGATGCGGGTGCGTAATTTTGCCGACCGGCGCGGGCAAAACTCACGTCGCGCAGATGGCGATTGAATTGTGCGGGCGGCAAACGCTCGTTGTCGTGCCGACTTTGGATTTAATGAATCAGTGGTACGATTTGCTCGTTTCGACTTTTCCGGCGGAAATCGGTTTGATCGGCGGCGGTTTTTACGAAATCGGCGCGATTACCGTCACGACTTACGCCAGCGCGTTCCGGCATATGGAGCGCATCGGAAATCAGTTCGGTCTGGTGATTTTCGACGAAGTTCATCACTTGCCGAGCGAAGGCGGTTACGCTTACGCCGCCGAATTTTGTCTCGCTCCGTTCAGGCTCGGTTTAACCGCCACGCCGGAACGAACCGACGGCGGCGAAGAGCGTTTAAATCAGCTTGTCGGCGAAATCGTTTACCGGCGCGAGGCGCAGGAATTTGCCGGAGAGTTTTTGGCTGATTACACGGTTGAGCAGATAACGGTTGATTTATCGAAGGAAGAACGCGAGGCTTATGAATACGAGCGGCAGATTTTCCGCGAATTTTTGCGGCGCAATAATTTATCTTTCGCCGGAATTGACGGCTGGAAACGATTTATAATGCAGAGCGCGCGCAGCGAACAGGGACGCCGCGCAATGAAGGCTTTTCGAGAATCAAAGCGGATTGCGCTCGGAACCGAAGCTAAAATGCGTGTGCTGCGAGATTTGCTCGTCCGGCATCGTCACGACAAAGTTTTGATTTTCACGGCGGAAAACGCCGCCGTTTATCGCATCTCGCAGGATTTTCTGATTCCCGCAATCACGCACGAAACCAACGTCAAAGAACGCAAACAGTGGCTCGAAGCATTTAATCGAGGCGAAGTTTTATCGCTTGTCACCTCAAAAGTTTTAAACGAAGGCGTCAATATTCCCGACGCTTCGGTCGCAATCATTCTTTCCGGTTCGGGTTCGTCGCGCGAGCATATTCAGCGTTTGGGCAGAATCTTGCGGAAAAAAGGCGACAAACAAGCCGTGCTTTACGAAGTCATCACGCGCGATACGACCGAAGAACACATCTCGCGCCGCCGAACGGACGCGCGCCAGTTTCACGAAGCTAAATCAATGACAAAGCCGAATTTGTTTGATTAGGCGCGATTTCGACATAAAGATATTTTCAACGCAGAGACGCAAAGAGGCGGAGTTTTTAAGAAAACATTTGAGACACCGTGTGTTTTCTAATCTTTTTCCTCTTTCTTTAGTAACTCTCGGCGTCCCTCTGCGTTTCAATTTTCATATGTTGAAAAACCTAAACACAAATTTCTGCGTAACAATACGTAAGATTTGAGCATTTCTGTTCTCTTCAATTCAAGAAACTTGAAAACAATTTAACGAAAGATTTATGAACCGTTCCAAAATTCTTCTGTTGTGGCTGGTTTTGCTTTGCGCGCCGGCTTTTGTTTCGGCACAAACGACTGCGACTGATCCGGTGGCGTTAACAATTGACCGGATTTATAATTCCGCCGAGTTTAATCCGCAAGGCATCGGGCAGATTCGCTGGCTGAAATCCGGCGATGCTTATTCAAAAATCGAGCGCACACCCGACGGCAAGGGCGTTGATCTGGTCAGTTACGACGCGGCAACGAACAAACGCGAAATTTTGATTCCCGCCGCCAAATTAATTCCGCCGGGCGCGACTTCGCCGCTCGCGCTGCACGGCTATGAATGGTCTGCCGACAATCAAAAACTGCTCGTTTACACAAACTCGAAAAAAGTCTGGCGTCTGAACACGCGCGGCGATTATTGGGTTTTGGATATTCCGAGCGGCAAATTGACGAAGCTCGGCGGCAACGCAGCGCCTTCGACTTTGATGTTTGCCAAATTTTCGCCCGACGCCACGCGAGTCGGTTATGTGCGGGAAAATAATTTGTACGTCGAAAACGTTGCGGACGGGCGCATTACGCAGCTTACCAAAGACGGCTCGAAGACTTTGATCAACGGAACGTCCGATTGGGTCAATGAAGAAGAATTCAGCTTGCGCGATTGCTGGCGTTGGAGTCCCGACGGCAAATCAATCGCTTTCTGGCAATTCGACGCTTCGGGAATCAAAGATTTTATTTTGATCAATAACACGCTCGATGTTTACCCGGTTTTGACTCAGATTCCGTATCCGAAAGCCGGAACGACAAATGCTGCGGTGCGTATCGGCGTTATTGGTGCAGACGGCGGCGAGATTCGCTGGATGAATACGCCCGGCGATTTGCGTCAGAATTACGTAGCGATGATGGATTGGACGGACAATTCCAATGAAATCATTTTGCAGCATCTCAATCGTTTGCAAAACACGCTCCAATTGATGCTCGCCGATGCGAAAACGGGAAATGTGCGGACAATCGTAACCGAAAAAGACGACGCCTGGGTTGAAGTTTTTATGCAGAAAATGCGCTGGCTGGCGGGCAATAAAAACTTTTTGTGGATGAGCGAGCGGGACGGCTGGCAGCACGTTTATACGGTTGCGCGCGACGGTTCAAACGCTAAATTAATCACGCCCGGAAATTTTGACGTAGTTAACATTTCTTCTGTAGACGAACCGGGCGGCTGGCTTTATTACATCGCTTCGCCGGAAAACGCGACGCAGCGTTATTTATATCGCTCAAGACTCGACGGAAGCGGCGCGCCCGAACGAATCACTCCGAGCGAGCAAACGGGCTGGCACAATTACAACATTTCGCCAAATTCGCGCTGGGCGGTTCACAATTACTCGGCTTTTTCCAAAGTTCCGCGTTTCGAGCTGGTTAATTTGACGAACAAATCGGTCGTTCGCACGATGATGGATAACGCCGAATTGCAGGCGAAAGTTGATGCGATTCGCAAAGCGCCGCACGAATTTTTCCGCGTTGATGTCGGCGGAAATGTGACGCTTGACGGCTGGATGATCAAACCGCCGAATTTCGATCCGAATAAAAAATATCCGGTTTTGTTTTTTGTCTATGGAGAACCTGCGGCGCAAACCGTGATTGATTCGTGGCAAGGCGATGATTATTTGTGGTATTTGATGCTGGCGCAGCAGGGCTACGTTATTGCCAGCGTTGACAATCGCGGCACGCCCGCGCCGCGCGGTCGCGAGTGGCGCAAAAGCATTTATCGCAAAATCGGCGTGATTAATTCGCAGGATCAGGCAAACGCCGCTAAAGCGTTGACTGCGAAAATGCCTTTTCTTGACGCGTCGCGCGTCGGAATCTGGGGCTGGAGCGGCGGCGGCGTTTCGACTCTGAACGCGATGTTTCGTTACCCGGACGTTTATAAAATGGGAATGGCGGTCGCGCCGCTCGCCGATATGCGTTATTACGACACGATTTACACCGAGCGCTATATGGGCTTGCCGCAGCAAAACGTCGAAGATTTCAAACAAGGCGCGGCGCTTAATTTCGTTGAAGGCTTGAAAGGCGATTTGCTGATCGTGCATGGAACGGGCGACGACAATGTGCATTATCAAGGCACTGAAATATTAATTGACAAGCTGATTGCCGCCAACAAGCAGTTTACGATGATGGCTTACCCGAACCGCACGCACGGCATTTTTGAAGGCGAAAATACGACGCGGCATTTATATACGCTGCTGACCAAATATTTAAACCAACATTTGCCCGCTCAATAAGTGGCTTCGCGTTAGTTTTGAGACGGAAAAGCCAAAGAAAAAAATCCGCAGTAAATTTACTGCGGATTTTTTTCTTTGCAAGAAGTTTTTGCGGGCGGCGTTCTTTTCGGAACAAATTGCCGCATTTGCGGTTCAAAAGAAGCGGAGGCTTTTATGGCGAAATTTACAAATCCTTTGGCGAATGTGCGAGTGGCTTCGCCGTGTCCTGCGAATTGGGACGAAATGGTCGGCAATGATCGAAAACGTTTTTGCGGGCAATGCAAACTGAACGTTTATAATCTGTCGGGAATGGGGCGAGACGAAGCGGAAAACCTTTTGTTAAATGCCGAAGGTCGGCTGTGCATCAGATTTTATCGCCGAGCCGACGGCACTGTTTTAACCCAGGATTGTCCGGTTGGCTGGAAGGCTTTGAAAAGAAAAGTTTCCCGGACTGCGACCGCTGCCTTTTCGTTTGTCGTCGGGCTTTTCGGCGGTTTCGGATTCAACTCGGCTTTTAACCAATCTTCCGAAACGACCCGAGAAGTTGCTTTGCCGGTTGTCCCGATAACCCGAGAAATGAATGAAAAACCAATAATGGACGGGATTGGGAACGATGGACGGATGATAAATTTGCCGCAAACTGAATTGCCAAAACTTGAACCTGTAAATGTTAATTCGAATGTTGCGTTTGTTGGAATGTGGATTAACGAAAACTCAAACCGTCAAAGCAAACGCGCAAAAACAACTAGAAAATAAAAATCCGAAGGCAATTTAAAGCCTTCGGATTTTTATTTTATGTGAAATTTCATTTATTGATTCTTCGCAAAATAACCTTGCCGCGCTCGGATTCGAAGCGCCGGGCGATTATTTAAACCGACTCGCAATTTGACGTATCTGCCTGCGGAAAATTCAGTTTCCGAATAATATTGCAGCAAATACTGCGCTCGCAGCTCGGCGGAAATTTGGCGGAAAATACGTTCGAGAATCGCGACATTTTGTTGTTCAAAGCTCGAAGTGTTTTTCTCGCTGGCGAACTGCGGCAGAAAAGCCGTTCCGCCGGTTTCGTCGGCAAACGATTGCATCCCGTTTTGCGCGCGTTGGCTCGCCACATTCAACCTGACGGAAGGTCCAGACGGATTAAGCGAATAAAAAACGGTGTCGGCATTTTGCAGCGCTTTTAAAACCGCAGCTTGCGCGGGCGCGTGGGCTTTTGCCGTGATTGATTCGCGTTTTTCAAGGTCTTTGCGGGTTAATTTATTAACATCCAGATTCTGGTCAAACGAGCGCGCCGTTCTTCTGGTGTATTCGCTGTAGTTATCTTCGCCGTCGGAAAGCACCAAAATCACGCGGCGCGAGCGTGGAGGCGCGGCTTCGGTTAAATATTTTGCAGCCGCCATAACCGTATCGTAAAAAGCGGTCGAGCTTTGCGTGGCGGCGACCGAGCGAACTTTAAGGGCGGCATTTTCGGCTGTATCGCGTTTTTGCGCCAGAACGGGTTTGTCGGTAATCAAAAAGATGGTCGCGCGGTCTTCGGCGCGCATTACGCTCCGCAAAAATTCGGCGGCGGCGCTTTTTTCCAAATCAAAAATCTTGTTCGTGCTGCTCGAAACATCAATTAAAAGCGCAATTTCAAGCGGCACTTGTTCGGCGCTGCCGACTTCCTCGATTTGCTGCGATTTGCCTTCTTCCTCAATCCGAAAATCGGTTTTCGCCAAATTTTGTACCGGCTGTCCGGCGCTGTCGGTTACCGAAACCGGAACCGTAACGAGCGTTGACGTGACGCGCAAAACTTCGCCTTCGTCATCAGGTTTTGGCGGCGGAGTCGGAGTCGGTGTTTGCGCGGCAACAGACAAGAATAAAAACGCGGCGACCGGAAAAGCGAAAAATAGTTTTTTGAGCATTTTGTTCAGCACAATTTAATCCTTTTCGGGAAAATAAAAAACGCGGAAAGCGCGAATTCGTTAATGCAAATTCGACTTTCCGCGCTCCGGTTAATGCCGCAAATTATTGTTCTTGCGGTTGTTGGCTCTGGGTCGTCGGGTTGGTCACGTTGACGGTTTGATTTAAACCGCGGCTGACCAGCAATTTAACCTCGACGCGGCGATTTTGCGCGCGTCCTTCGCGCGTTGTGTTGTCCGCGACGGCTTTTGTATCCAATTCGCCGAAACCGTAAGCCGGAAGAATACGGCGAAGCGGAATATTGTGGTTTTCAACCAGATACGAAATCACCGAGTTTGCGCGGCGCTCGCTTAAAGCGCGGTTTTTCTCCGAGCTGCCCGTTGCGTCGGCATAGCCTGTAATTTCGATGACAAAGCCCTTTGCGCTTCCGACGCCTTGAGCCAATTGATCGAGTTGACCTTTAGCCTCAGGCGAAAGAACCGCGCTGCCGACTTTGAAAGTAACGTTCTGCTGCGTTTGAACAACGTAATCATCTACATCGCTAATGCGTTGGTTGGTCGCGTTAACGCCTGCAACCGCCGCGTCAGCCGTATCTTGAGCGGCACGCGCTCCGCCGCGAGCGGCGTTTGAAATCGCTACCAATTCATCGAGCTGACCTGATAAACGCTGTGCATTGGCTTCGGCTTCGGTCAGGCGACCTTCGACCGGAGTGACGCGCGTTTCGATTGATTGCGCGACGCGCAGATCGTCTTCGCCGAAACGGATTTTATCCGCCAACACCGCACCGTTTTGTCCTCCGCGCCCTTCGGCTTCCATCATTAGACCGCGAACAAGCATTTCACCGGCAAAGCTTCTGCCGCTGCCAAACCATTTTTTCGATTTGATGCTCGTGTTGTCACCGATCATCACTTGCGATACCGAACCGTTATCTTCTTTAACGGTCAACATATTGCCGTTGCGTTCGGTAATAATTCCGCGCACCTTCGCTTTTTGTCCGCTGGAAACGGTGCGCGTTTGCCCCGTGTTGTTTGTTGTGTTTGTATTCTGAGCTAACGCCGTCGGCGCAGTCACCAAAAGTGAAAGACCCAAGAGTCCTACAAATTTCAAATTTTTCATTATCTACTGTAACTCCTTTCGTGAAGCACCATCCGCATTAAACAGCAAACGGCGCAAATATATCTCTATAATCTCCGACACAAAAATAGCGGTCGGTTTTCTCAGCTTTCGTCTGTGACGTAGTAATTAACCGAGGGGTTGTCAGTAATTACAACTTTTAAAAATCTAACCGACCAAAAATGTGTCTTCTGTCCGTTTCGTACAAAGCAGAGAAAACCTTGTAATTGTTATGTTTTCGCGCACAAAATAAGAAAAGCTCCGCAAGCGAAGCTTTTCTTTATTAACATTTCTAATTTTCTTTAAATCGAAAATTGTCCGTTTTCGAGCGTTTCTTTGAGAAACGACAAAAACCTCTCTGCGTCCGCTCCGTCAACGATTCTGTGATCGTAAGTCAAAGCGAAATATGCCATCGAGCGAATCGCGATAAAATCGTCACCTTCGGGCGAAGTAATTACTTTCGCACGTTTTTCGATTGTTCCGACGCAAAGAATCGCGACTTGCGGTTGATTGATAATCGGAGTTCCATATAAACCTCCGAAAACGCCCGGATTTGTAATCGTAAAAGTCCCGCCGCCGACTTCATCCGGCATCAATTTTTTCGTTCTGGCGCGTTCTGCCAAATCATTGGCGGTCACCGCCAAACCGGCGAGCGAAAGCGTGTCTGCGCGTTTGATAACCGGAACAATCAAGCCCCAATCGAGCGCGACCGCCATTCCCAGGTTTATATCGCCTTTGTAAATAATGTTTTCGCCCGCAACCTGCGCGTTGACAATCGGAAATTTGCGAATCGCCGCGGTCACAGCCTGGAAAATAAACGGCATAAACGTCAATTTCGTTCCGTAACGCTGCTGGAATTCGTTTTTGTGCTTGTCGCGGAATTTGACGACCGGCGTCATATCTATTTCGTAAACACTCGTGACGTGCGCCGAAGTCTGCTTCGACATCGTCATATGCTGCGCGATTTTTTTCCGCATTACCGACATCGGCTCAACGCGGTCTTGCGCCGTCGCTGCCGGAACCTGGGCGGCTTGCAAAGATTGTTGCGGCGCTGTTTGCGGCTGAGCTTGCGGCGCGGCGGGGACAAACTGCTGTGGCTGTGTTGGCGGCTGAGCTTGCGGAATCGGCAGCGCGACCCCGGTTTGCGCTGTTTTCTTCGCCAAATCCGGCGTCAAAGCGGCGCCCGAAGCGATGAAATTCATAATATCGTCGCGCGTTACGCGCCCCGAAGCTCCCGTTCCCGTTACGCGAGAAATATCAATGCCGTGTTCTTCGGCGATTTTGCGCACCAAAGGGCTGGAACGAGTGCGGCGCAATTCTTCGACCGATTGCTCGCTCAAAGGTTTTCCGCCCCCGTTTCCGCTGCCTGGCGCGGTTTGATCTGGCGGCGCGGTCGGCGTTTGCTGCGCTTGTTCGGCAGCATCTGGACGCGAGCCATAATCGTAGCTGCGTCCGGCTGTTTCGGCTTGTTCCGGGTGTCCGGCGTTTGAAGTTGTCGTGGCGGCTGTTGCTGTCTGCGCCTTCGGAGTTTCGGGCGCAATCGCTTCGGCTGTTTGCTGCGAAGCCAGAGCGGTTTGCGCGCCGCCCGCAGTTGCTGCGGGCGCGGCTCCTTCTTCGCCGACCAAAGCGACAACGGTTCCGACTTCGAGCGTCTCGCCTTCCTGCGCTCTAATCTCCAAAAGAACTCCGGCGACGGGCGAGGGAATTTCGGCGTCAACTTTATCTGTCGAGATTTCAAAAATCATTTCGTCGCGCTCAACCCGGTCGCCTACTTTTTTGAGCCATTTTGTAATCGTGCCTTCGGTAATTGACTCGCCCATTTGCGGCATCGCAACTTCGGTTGCGTTTGCCGTTGAATTTGATGAAGCGGTCGGAATCGGATTTGTCGGGTCGGATTTTTCAGGCGCGGGCGTTGTCGCGCTTTGCGGCGCAACCGCCGTCGGAACTCCGTCAGGCTGCGCGATGTGAGTTTCGGCTTGCACTGTGATTTCTTCAGTTTGCGCTGTAGCTTGTGGTGCGGCAGTTTGTGTAGCGCTTGCACCGTTTGCTGAAGGTGCGGGCGCGGCTGCCCCGGCTTCGGCTTCTTCGCCGACTACCGCAACGATGCTGCCGACTTCAAGCGTGTCGCCTTCCTGCGCTCTAATCTCCAACAAAGTTCCGGCGACGGGCGACGGAATTTCGGCGTCAACTTTGTCGGTCGAGATTTCAAAAATCATTTCGT
>DASVUH010000019.1:0-198915 GCA_036387135.1 Pyrinomonadaceae bacterium
AGCGATTTGTGCATCACGCTCGGCGCGGGCAGCGTTTCGCGCGCCAGCGAACAGATTTTGGAGATTTTGAAAAACCGTTAATTTAAGATTTGAGATTCGAGAAAATGGCAGCCAAAACAGCACCCAAATCAACCGCCGCAACCCGGCGCACAGAGTCGAAAAAACCCGTCGCGCGCAAACGAGTGCAAGCTCCGCCGCCGTTTTCGACCGGGCGTTTTTTGCGCGAAAATGCCCGTGCTCTATTGACTGTTTTTGCTGCTGTGATTCTCGGCATTGGATTGTTTGCCGGTTACCGCGCGGCGACGGCGAGCGAGGTTTTTCAAACAAACCGAATTGACATCGAAGGCGCGCGGCGCGCTTCGACTCCGGCGATTGAAACGATTGCCGAGCGTTTGACAGATAAAACCGGAGTCTGGAATGCGGATTTGGATTCGATTCGCCGCGAAATTGAACGGCTTACCTGGGTGAAAACGGCGATTGTATCGCGCGTTTTGCCGGACGGTTTGCGCGTTCGCGTGATTGAAAGAAAACCGATTGCCGTTGTTCGCGCCGAAAGCGGAAAGCTCGTTTGGGTTGACGAAGAAGCAAAAATGCTCGGCGTCGTTTTGCAGTCGGAAAAAGCTCCGCCGTTTGCTCTTGTCGGCTGGAACGAAAACGAAACGGACGCCGCGCGGAAAAATAATCAGGAGCGCTTGAGTCTTTATCTCAAGATGCTCGATGAATTTCAAACGGCGGAAATCGCCAATCGAATCACGGCAATTGATTTATCGGATTTGCGGGAAATCGGAGCTTTGATTCAAAAAGACGATTCGCATGTCACGGTTCAAATCGGGCGCGAAGATTTTGTCGAGCGCCTGAAGCTCGCGCTCGAAGTTTTGGACAGAATGCCGGATGAACAAGCGCGGGAAATCGAAAAGATTATCGCGAACGGTTCGCGCCTCAGCATTGTTCCGCGAAAAGGCGCGCTTGCTGCCGAACCCGCTCGAAATTCGGCGAACGACAAACAAAAGCGGGAATCGCGTTGAACTAAGGGAAAGCTGTTTTTTTATTGTTCGGAAGATATGACACAGAACCCAACATTTGCAGTCGGACTGGATATTGGAACGAACCGCGTCAGATGCGTCGTCGGCGAAGTCGGCGAATACGCGCAGATGGATATTGTCGGTATCGGGCAAGCGGAATCAAAAGGCTTGCGCCGCGGTGTCGTGGTCAATACCGAAGCCACGGTTGATTCGATACGGCGCGCGGTCGAAGAAGCCGAACGAATGAGCGGTTTGGAAGCTCAGCTTGTCACCATCAACGTCTCCGGCGAGCATTTGCAGGGCAGAAACAGCACCGGACTCGCCATTATCGCCGGGCGCGAGCGCGAAATCGGCGAAGACGACGTTGAACGCGCTTTGGAATCCGCCTCCGCCGTTCAGCTTCCGGCGGGTTGGGAAATTGTTGACCGCTTGCCGCAGGAATTTGTCGTTGACGGGCAGGACGGAATCACGAATCCGGTCGGAATGAGCGGAACCCGCTTGGAAAGCCGCGTGCATCTCGTCGTCGGTCCCGGCGCTGGTCGGCAAAATTCGGTTAAAGCGGTGAATCGAGCGGGTTTAAAAGTTGAATATATGATGCTCGAACAGCTCGCCGCCGCCGAATCCGCTTTGAGCGATGACGACAAAGAATACGGCTGTGCGCTTTTAAACATCGGCGCGGAAATTATCGGTTTGACTATTTACGGGCGCGGGTCGGTGCAGCATACATCGGTTTTTCCGCTCGGCGGGTCGTTTTTTACCAAAGACATCGCGCACGGGCTTCGCGTTTCGCCGCAGGAAGCCGAGCGCGTCAAAAAAGAATTCGGCTCGGTCGCGCCGTTCAGGTTGTCGGATCACGAGCGGCAGGAACAAATCGAAGTGATGCCGGTCGGCGGGCGCGTGTCGAAACAGCTTTCGCGCCAGATTTTGTGCGATATGCTCCAGCCGCGCGGCGAGGAGATTTTTCAGCACGTCGCCGAGCACATCAACCGCGTCAACGCCGGTCGGCAGCTTTCGAGCGGGATAATCTTAACCGGCGGCGGGGCGAATTTGAGCGGAATGACGGAAATCGCCGAACAGGTTTTCGACGCGCCGGTGCGCATAGGTTTTCCCGAACGCGACCGCTTCGGCGGGCTGGTTGAAGACCTGCAAGACCCGGCTTGGACGGTGGCGACCGGATTGGCGCTTTTCGCCTTGAAAACGCAAATAGCTGAAACACAATCGGTTGAGTCCGATGAATCGAAGAGTGGAAAATTTTCCGCTTGGATACGTCGAATTAGGGAAAATTTCAGTGGCATTTTTTGAAAATTAATTGTATGATGTCCGCCGATTGCTACAAGATACTGTCGCCAACATATTGGTCACGGTTTTCGATGAAGCACAACATCGGCGAATCTTCATCATCCTGGAATTTAGATTTTTAGCATTCATAAATCGGAAGGGCAAAAATAAGTGGAAAGCGAACGAACAACAAACCCAATCAGAATGTTTTTGGATGACGAGCCGACAGTGACGGGCGCGCGGATCAAAGTCATCGGAATCGGCGGCGGCGGCGGAAATGCCGTAAATCACATGATCGAAGCGGGCGTCGAGGGCGTCGAATTTATTGTCGCCAATACGGATTTGCAGGCTTTAAAATTAAGCCGCGCTCCGATCAAGATTCAAATCGGCGGCGATTTGACGCGGGGTCTGGGCGCTGGCGCAGACCCCGCAGTCGGGCAAAAAGCGGCGCTCGAAGACACGGAAAAAATAATCGAAGCGCTCGAAGGCGCCGATATGGTTTTCGTGACTACGGGCTTAGGCGGCGGAACCGGAACCGGCGCTGCGCCGATTATCGCCGCGCTTGCAATGGAGCTGGACGCTTTGACGGTCGGCGTCGTCACAAAGCCTTTTACGTTCGAGGGCAAGCGGCGTCAGCTTCAAGCCGAAAAGGGTTTGGCTGAGCTAAAAGGCTCGGTTGATACGATTATCACGATTCCGAACGACCGTCTCGAATTGCTTGACGATGAAATCGAGTTTGCCGAAGCCTTTAAGCAAGCCGATGAAGTCCTTCTCCAAGCCGTGCGCGGTATTTCCGATTTAATCACCGTGCCGGGAATGATTAACCTCGATTTCGCCGATGTCAAATCGGTGATGAAGAATATGGGAATGGCGCTGATGGGCGTCGGGAAAGCGCGCGGCGAAGGGCGCGGAATCGCGGCGATGCGCGCGGCGATTGAATCCCGTCTTTTGGAGGAAAACTCGATCAAAGGCGCGCAGGGCGTTCTTGTTAACGTCACGTTCGGGCGCGGAATGTCGCTCAGAGAAGTGCGCGAAGCCGTTTCGCTCGTTCACAAAGAAGCCGCCGAGGACGCGAATATTATTTTCGGCGTCGTGACGGACGATTCGATGCAGGACGAAGTAAAAGTGACGGTCATCGCGACCGGTTTTGACCGGCACGTAGCGGTTAACGATTTGCCGAGTCTGCAATACGGTCAGCCGCAAGCAGTTCCGAATCAGCCGCAAACCATTGTTTCGCGCTGGGGCGGCGAACAGCGCAGCGCTGCTACCGCCTCCGCAAATCAAGCCGAAGATTTTGAGACTCCGGCGTTTATCCGTAAAAAAGCCGATTGATAATTGATTGGGAAAAAAGCCGATTCTTCAATCGGCTTTTTTCTATTTAACATTAATTTCACATATTTTCTCTTGAATCTTTACCGGCTCTCGTGTAGCATACGCCGCAAGACTTCAACCCGAACCTTCTGTGTATCGGACGCCGTATCTTAAGTCTTCACCACGGTTGAGCTTCATTTGGAGTCCTCGACGCGCGAGCGCGACAAATCATTTTTGGTGCTGCGGCTTTGAAATAAACTTATTCCGTTTTTTTATTTAATCTTCAGCCAGAGGTTTTCAATGAATCGAAAATTAATCCGACCGAGTTTCTCAGAGGTCAAAAACAATGAACGCGAAGTCAATGTCCGCAGAAACGACGGACAAAGCTACGTTAAACCGGCTACGCCCCGCCCGCCCGCCCCACCGGTTTCGGACGGCTCGACAGCTTTGCCGCCCAGCAAAAGCAAAAAAATGCCGCCGCCCATCGAGACAAACGCCGAAGTTTTTTACTATAAAAAGCAAATTGACACGCACACGCCGATGGTCATCGTTTTGCAGGATGGCGAAGAAATCGAAGGCACAATCGAATGGTACGACCGGCGCGCGTTGAAAATTAACTGCACGAAAGGTCCCAATCTGATGCTGCTCAAACACAACATCAAATATATGTTCAAAGCCGAAGACCGCGAGCCGCCAGCCTGCGGAAACGAAAAATAATCGCAAAAGACTAGACAAAATTGTTTCAAAAAGCCAAAATGGAAAACTGTGAGCGGACGATTAGCGGCTCGCTCGCAAATTCTTTTCGCAGCTCGAAAAATTGAAATCAATTAATCAATTCTTCATCCGGCTCTTCATCAAATCTCGCTATCGTTCCGTTTTTTCGCAATAACAAGATGTCCGTTTCAGCCAACAAATTGCCGCGCGTCGGAATTACCATCGGCGACCCGGCTGGCATCGGCTCCGAAGTCGTTTTAAAAGCTCTCGCGCAATTTTCGCGCGACGCCGCTGTTTGTTTGCCGATTGTCATCGGCGACGCAATGTATTTACGCGAAGCCGCCGCGCAGCTCGATTTGCCCTGCGATTTTAAAACGATAAAAAAAGGCGAGACGATTCCCGCCAATCAAATTGAACCTTTAATTTACGACCTCGAAAACATTTCGGAAAAGATAATTTTCGGCTCGGAATCCGCCGTAACCGGACGAGCGGCGGCGGATTACGTCGAAACCGCCGTTAAAATGTGTCTGAAAAACGAATTGGATGCGATTTGTACAGCGCCTATCAGCAAACACGCGTTTCAGCTTGCCGGAGTTAATTTTCCCGGACACACGGAAATGCTCGCCGCACTTTCAAATACTGAAGAATTTGCAATGTCGTTTTTTGCGGGAAAATTGCGCGTCGTTTTGCTTTCGATTCACGTTTCTCTGCGCCGCGCGCTTGAACTTGTAAAAAGCGACCGGATTGTCGAATTGATTCGCCTGACAAATCGTGAAATGCAGCGATTCGGAATTGAGAAACCGCAGCTCGCGGTTGCCGGTCTTAATCCGCACGCGGGCGAAGCCGGAATGTTCGGCGAAGAAGAACGTGCGGAAATAAATCCGGCAATTGAACAATGCCGCGCCGAAGGAATTAACGTTGCGGGCGCTTTCGCCGCCGACACGGTTTTCTGGCGCGCCGGACGCGGCGATTTTGACGCCGTAATTGCGCTTTATCACGATCAGGCGACGATTGCCGTTAAATCTTTCGCATTCGGCGAATCGGTCAACGTCACGCTCGGTCTGCCGTTCGTCCGCACATCGGTAGATCATGGAACGGCTTTTGACATCGCGGGCAAAAACCGGGCAGAACATTCAAGTATGAACGCCGCCATCAATCTTGCGGCAGTCCTCAGCAATCAAGACAAACAAAAGAAAAAAACAAATTATGCAAACTCTGAAAGAGGTTAACAATTACGTGTCGGACAACAATTCACAATCCGAATCTTTACAAATCTTAGTCGCCGACGACGATCCGGCTATCTTGCGGCTCGTCAAAGCGATTGTCGAAAAAGAAGGCTATACGGTCGTCGCCGCGCGCGACGGGCGCGAAGCCTATAAATTATTGCAATCGGGCGAGAAATTCGTCGCGGCGATTTTCGACGTGGTGATGCCGCATATTCAGGGACCGGAGCTGGCGCGTTATATGCAGTCGGAAAAACGTCTCTTGAAAATTCCGATTATGATGATGACGGCGGAACAAAATCCGAAGCTTTCCTCGGACAGCTTCGCAGCCGGAGCCGTGGTTTTTCTGCCCAAACCGTTTACGACCAGCCAGCTTCAAGTGATGCTCCGAATGCTGATTGCGAAAAGCCGCGCCGCGCAGCAATAAACCGCCGCCGCGTAAAATCAAGAGCAAAGTTTTTCGGATTCGCAATTAACAACCGACGCCGAGCGCGGACGCCCTTGCCCCGTTTATCTCAAAAGATTCGGGCGCGAGGACGTCCGCTTTGATTGTTTCGCATCCGCGAGCATTTGCGCTAAACTGATTTCTGTTGCAGGCAACGGTTTTTCTTGACTGAAAACAGTTCGAGTGGTAGTTTTCGATTTCAGAACACGGAGAGACGCGCACGGCGATTTTATTGATTTTTATTTTCTATCTCGCACCGAGAAAATAATGAAACGCAGCAGCCCGCGCAGAATAGAAAAGGAGCTTAAATCTGGTGGCACAACGCAAACTGTTGTTGGCGGATGATTCGATTACGATTCAAAAAGTCATTAATTTGACTTTCGCCGATGAGGGAATTTCGGTAACTTCAGTCGGCAACGGCTTGACGGCGGTCGAGCGACTGCTGGAAGTCGCGCCGGATTTGGTCTTGGCGGATGTTCATATGCCCGGTTTATCGGGCTACGAAGTTTGCGAGCGAATCCGGCAGACGCCGGGTTTTGAAAATATTCCGGTGATGCTGCTGGTCGGCTCGTTCGAGCCTTTTGACGAGGCGGAAGCGCGACGAGTCGGCGCCGACGATTTTTTAACCAAACCGTTTCAATCAATCAAACAGCTCGTCAGCAAAGTTCATTCGCTGCTCGAATCGCCTGGTCGCGAAACGACGCCCGAAACGAAAACCGAAACAGCCGCAATCGAGCAATCAGCGGCAGCCGGAGTTGATTTCGCTTTTTTCGATGATAAAAGCTCAAACGAAGATTTGCTGCAAGTCAATGACGGCAATTTTAATTTCAGAGACTCAGTTTTTGACGATGAAATGATCGAAACCAGCTCGGTCAATTCGAGCTTTGCCGACACTTTCGAGGATTTGGATATTTCTTCGCCCGCTGTTGCGCGCAACGAAAAACCTGAAAATGAATGGCGGGTAGTTGAACCCGAAAACCTAAACAGATTCGAAGATTTTTCCGATTCGCAGCACGAAGCGCCGACCGTCGAATTGAATATTAATGAGATAAGCTCGCCGTTTGAAGCGCCGCAAGAACGGTTTGAAACCGAAAATGCGTTTGAGTTGCTGCACGCAGAACAACCGGTTGCAGAAGGAGAAATCGCAAACGATTTGCTTGAGATGGAAACCGAAGACGATGACGACGGGCGACCGGAATTGTTTACTGAAGAGCACGATTTCGACTTAAATTTTCACACGGACAACGTAATTGATATTGAACCGGAAATGAATTTCGTCGAACAGGAATCGCGTGTCGAGGAACACCGCGAGGAAAAACCGGTTTCGCCGTTTGCAGACCTTTTCGACGACGACGATTTGCTCGGAATCGAAGATGAAATCAGAGCGGAAATCGGCGAGCAGAATTTTCAGCCGCAGCCCGCAAGCGAAGCTCAAATCGGAACGGATGAAGCGATTACGCCCGAAATAGTTGCGCCCGAAACCGAAAATCAATCGCAGGAAATCGCCACCGTCAATAACGCCAATCAATCAACCGCAGTCGAAAAACCCGGCGAATACGCGATGCTCAATATTTCGCCCGAAGTGATTGACGCGATTGCCGCGCGCGTCGTGGAAAAACTTTCGGACAAAGTGATCGAAAAAATTGCCTGGGAAATCGTGCCGGACAGATTTGATTTAATCGTCCGCAAAACAATGCAGAACAAAGACCGCGAACGATAAGAGTTCAAGGTTCAAAGTTCAAGGTTCAAGGTTTTCGTGTTTAAACGAAATCGCTTGAGCCTTTTATTTTGTCTTGCGCCCGAAACTTGTTATTTTAACTTTGAACTTTGAACCTTGAACTTTGAACCTTAAATGGAAATACCGAAAGCATACGAGCCGAAAACGGCTGAAGAAAAACATTACCGGCGCTGGGAGCTAGCGGGTTGTTTTGCGCCCGAAATCAACGAAAACAGAGACGCCCCGAAATATTCAATCGTCATTCCGCCGCCGAACGTGACGGGTTCGCTGCATATGGGGCACGCCCTTCAGCACACTTTGATGGACGTTCTGACCAGAAGAAAACGGATGCAGGGTTTTAGAACTCTGTGGCTGCCGGGAACCGATCACGCTTCGATTTCCGTGCAGAGAAAAGTGGTCGAGCTGCTTCGCAAAGAAGAAGGCAAAACGCCGCACGACATCGGGCGCGAAGAGTTTTTAAAACGCGCCTGGGCTTGGAAGGAAAAATACGGCAGCACAATTACCGATCAAATGCGGCGCGAAGGCGCTTCGGTTGATTGGTCGCGCCAGCGTTTTACGATGGACGAAAGCTTGTCGAAAGCCGTGCGCGAGGTTTTCGTCCGCCTTTACGAAGAAGGCTGGATTTATCGCGGAAAACGGATTGTGAATTGGTGTCCGGTTGATAAAACCGTGATTTCCGATGCCGAAGTTAAAGACGAAACGCGCAAAGACGGCAAACTGACTTATCTGCAATATCCGGTTAAAAACTCGGATAGAAAAATCACCGTTGCGACGACAAGACCGGAAACAATGCTCGGCGATACGGCGGTCGCGGTTAATCCGACCGACGAGCGTTATCAGGATTTAATCGGCAAAACAATCGAGCTGCCATTGACTGGGCGCGAAATCCCGATTGTCGCTGACGAATATGTTGACGCGGAGTTTGGCACCGGCGCGGTTAAAATCACACCCGCGCACGATCCGAACGACTACGAAGTCGGTCTTAGGCACAATTTGCCGCAGCTCGTCATTATGAACGAGGACGCGACGATGAACGAAAATACGCCCGCCGATTTCGTCGGACTCGACCGTTTTGTCGCGCGCAAACTTGTCGTTGAAAGATTTGAAGAGCTGGGCTTGCTCGAAAAAAACGAAGATTACGAAGTGACTTTGCCGACCTGCGAGCGCTGCAAAAACATTATCGAGCCGCTGCTTTCCGAACAATGGTTTTGCAAAATGGACGAAATGCGCGATTTGGCTTTAAATCTGATGCGAGAAGAAAAATCGCCGCAATTTTATCCCGAAGTCCCGAACGAGAAAGTCTATACAGTGTGGCTCGAAAATCTAAAAGACTGGACGATTTCGCGCCAGCTTTGGTGGGGACATCCGATTCCCGCATGGTATGACGAAAACGGAAATGCTTTCGTCGCTCGCTCATTTGAAGAAGCGGCGGAAAAAGCCGGGACAAGCGATTTAAAACAGGATGCCGATTCGCTCGACACCTGGTTTTCCTCAGCGCTGTGGGCTTTTTCGACTTTCGGCTGGGACGGCGAAATCACAGAGACGGAAGATTTAAACGCCTTTCTGCCGACGGATGTTCTGGTCACCGGGCGCGACATTATTTTCCTGTGGGTTTCGAGAATGGTGATGACGACGCTTAAATTCGTCGGCAAAAAACCGTTCGACGATGTTTTAATCACCGGAACGGTTTTGGGCAAAGACGGCAAGCCGATGTCGAAAAGGCTCAATAACGGCGTTGACCCGCTCGATATGTTCGACAAATTCGGCGTTGACGCGACGCGCATTTATCTGGCGAGCATCGCTACGGGCGCGGACATTCGCTGGAACGATCAGCAAATCGAGACGTTCCGCAATTTTGCCAACAAAATCTGGAACGCATCGCGTTTTTGCCTGCTAAATTCCGACGGCGCGCGTGTTGATTATTATTTTCTCAATCCGCAAGCCGAAGTCGCCGAGATTAAAAATCTAATCGGCGATGAATTAACTGACGATTTCGACGAAGAAGACGAAGAATATTTAGACAAAATTGATCCTGAATTTGCCAAAGACAATCCGAAAGAAAATCTGTCAATCGCAGATCGTTGGATAATCTCGCGTCTTAACCGCACGGCAATCGAAGTCAACCGCGCGCTCGACAGATATTTTTATCACGAAGCCGTTTCGCGACTTTATCATTTTTTCTGGAACGATTTCTGCGACTGGTATATCGAGCTGGTCAAAGACGAAATCACTTCCGAAGAGCCAAACATCTGGCGCGACGCCGCGCGTTCGCGAATTATCACGGTTCTCGAACAAGCTCTGCGGCTGCTCCATCCGTTTATGCCGTTTCTGACCGAAGAATTGTGGCAAATGCTGCCGGAAACCGGCTCGAATTTGCATAATCCGGCTTACGAAGGCGCGGAAAAAACAATTATGCTCGCGGATTTTCCGATGGGCGACGCGAATTTGATTGACGAACGCGCAGAATCGGAAATGCAAGCCGTGATTGAATTGATTTCCAAAGCGCGAAATATCCGCGCCGAAATGAATATTAAACCGAGCGAAAGAGTTTCGCTTTTGGTTGCGGCAAACGGTGATTCACAGCGAGTTTTCGCGGAAAACGAATCGCAGATTTTAAAATTGGCGCGGGCAAACGATTTGCGTTTAACCGAAAAGCTCGAAGCGCCTCGACAATCTGCGCGCGCAGCTTTGTCAGGCAGCGCGGAATTGGCGATTCCGCTCGAAGGCTTGATTGATTTTGCCAAAGAAATCGAACGAGTCGAAAAAGAACTCGCCAAATTAAACACCGAAGCGCAAAGATTAAACGCGCAATTGACGAACGAAAACTTTGTCTCGCGCGCGCCGCAGGAAAAAGTCGAAGAAATCCGCGCTCGCGTTGTGGATATTGAACAAAGAACTAAAACTTTGAATCAAACGCTGGAGGCTTTAGATTAAAAGTAGAAAATCGTTAACACTCAAGAGATAAAGCCATTATTATCAGCTTAATTGACAAACAATAGCTTTATCTCTAATATATGCCCACTTTTATTTATTGTTTCTAACAAATTACTTAGTCATTAATATACTTGATTCTCCGACATTGTTATTGCGCCGCTACTATATTTAATTCGGCTAGTAAAAGCAAAAAAACCTGAAAAAATATTCGTGTGATGATAGATTTCAATCCTTTTTGGTGTGTTAGTTAATGCAAGTCAAAAAGCTGGAATATAGTTGATTCGGTTCAGAACCGATTCGGCAAAGAAAGATTAAATCGGAATTCAGGTTTCTTCGTCGATGGAAATGAATCCGCCAGCTATCTAAATCAGGTGTGGCAACTATATCAATGCCATTATTTATTTCTCAGTTAATAGATAATTAGACCGCAAAAGGTCATTTTTGCGTGTAATGTTTTGCATATTTCGTACATACATCAATAAGAACTAAAATCATTAAGAACTAAAATCATTCGCTTTTAGATTTTAATACCTTGAAGCAAGTAACTAACAATTTGCAGAGCAAAGATTTTTTTAAAGAAAATCTTTTGCTCTTGGAAGTTAATTGATTTCGCTTAAAGAAAGTTCTGGCTATACACGTTTTGAAACGCTCTTAATTATTCCAAGAGAATTTTGAAATTCGTATTCAATTGGTCTTTCAGTTTTGATCTTGGATTAAAGTGCCAGAGTGATTAAGCTGATTTTTTCAGCTAAACCTGCGTCAATTAAATAAAAACTGTCATTCACAAGTTAAATCTTTTGCAAATTTGGAGGGTTTTATGTCAGACACGAATAATCAAACCGGCAGTAAGTTAACCAGTAAAAATGAAATGAAAAAAAAGTTTTTCATATTCTCAGCCGTCTTTTTGTTCGCAATTTTCGCGTTAATTTTAGTGCAGAGCCTCAAAGAAGATTTCGATAAAACACAACAGGCGCCGTTTTTAATAGTTGACGCTAAAGATCAGAGCAGCATTGAAAATGCGACTAAACTTTTTACTCGTCCAGTCACAAATGCAGACTTGGTAAATGTAATTAATCTATCTCTTCCGGCGGGTGAAAATCAGCAAGTTAATTCACCATCCTCTTGCGATGGTAAAGACGATACAACGGCTAACGCTCCCAAAGTTTTATCAGAACAGAAGCCCAAAACGCATCAAATCGTTTGTGAAAGCGTAAATAATATTTGGTATAGAAGTTTTAAAACCAAATCGGAAGTCTTGGACGCCTTGAACAAAGAGGTGTTGATATTAAAAGAAAAGGATTTGGAGCGGCTCGAAATACAAAAAGCAAAATCCGTCAAAACTGAAGATGAGTTAAAGGAGAAAAAAGAGTCGGCGGTTGCCGAACTGAACAAGATAAAAACCGATAGCAGCACACACCTTTATGATTATGCTCTTTTGAAAAAAAACACTCCTTCGGACAGTCCGCTGTTACCGACATTTATAAAACTCTCGGAAAAATCCAAACACCTAAAAAAACCTGTTCCCGAAGAAACATTGACATCCGACGTTAATGAGTATTTCCAAAAACAAATAGATGAACAACAAATTAAAGCGAACCAAATTGAAAAGGAAATTGATGAGATTGATAAGCAATATCAATCCGTTATTAAAAGTTTTTACACAACCCTGATTGTCAATAACAAATTAAAAGACATCTCGCATCCGCGAGAGTTAATAGCTATTCAGGCAACTTATCCAAATCTCCAACCGTTTTTTGACGATAAAGGAACACTAAACATCTTCTACAAATTTGCTTGGATTACGTTAACAGCCATTATCGTTTTTGCACTGCTTTATTTGATCCTAATTCCGCTTAAACTCATCTTTTTCCTGACCCCGGCGGGCGAAGCCGTTTCGGAACAGAGCAAGAAATTTTTGGAGAGAAAAGAGACCGGGGCAAGCGCCGCTATTGCAACTGTCGCCGCAACTCCGATTATTCCGACTCTGCTGGCGACAGTTGCCACCGTCGGCATCGGCAGTGCCGCAATCGCCGCCGCCAATCCTTTCGGCAATAATGCGGTGCCTAAAAATTCAGATCAAGCGGAAGTTTCCGCTCCGGCAATTGCTCAATCACAGTTTCGCCCGAACCAACCAAACAACCCTAACAAACGCCCTGGTCAATCCGGCGTCATTGATCAATCCCCAGTTGATGAACTAATAGCTAAACTCGGTGATATGCAGAAGAGCCTAGACGAACTGCGCAATGATTTTGCCAAAAGAGGCACACCTCAAGACGGACAAAACGGCGGTCAAGGTCATAAAGGAGATCAAGGTCAAGGGGGTGGTCAAGGTAGTCCGGGCGTTCCGGCTTCCGCTGAGCAAATTGCCGCCGCTTTAGAAAACAGTTTCGGCAGACGCTTTGAGACACTTGAAAATCTTATCCGTCCTTCAAATGATGCAATGTTTACCTCCCTTTCAAATAGAATTAATGATCTGGAAAAGAAAAGCATAGGTTTAAATACTCATAAATTAGCCGCCGACGGCACATTATTTGGAAATGTAAATGATGTTTCGCGCAGAGTCGGAGAGCCAAATACAACTGCGCAACAGTCCAATACTTTATTCAAGAATCTGGAAAGTATTATTGCCGAAACACAGAGCCTCAGTGGTATTTCCAATAATACGGTAAGTCTTTTAACCGGCTTGTCAACTCTTTCCGATAATGTCGGCAGCAAAGCCGATGCACCGGGTGTTGATACGCTGACCGGAAGAGTAAAGCAATTTGAGATTGACTCTTCGGAAATCAAGAAAACCTCTGCTAGCATTCATAACAATCTACTGTGGACCGACGGTAAAGTTTTTTCCAAACGCTATAAGACTTTAATCACTAATAACCGCTATCAAATATCTCAATCGGCTTTGAATGCGCTTAACGGCGAGATGGGAAACACGGATATTTTTGCAATGCTTTCCAGATTAATTACGGAGAATAATGGACAGCCTCTGCCTTTGATGTCGAAAAAAGATTTGGAACGAATGCTAAAAGCTATCAACGCCAAAGAGTGGAAAACGCATCGGGATTTGCTTCGCGAGAAAATGCTTATTCGCTAAAAAATGCAGCCGCTGTTTGCGAGACAATTATTTGGATAAATGTGAGGAATTAGGATTATGAGCAAAGAAAAAAAACAATTCTTAAAAGAAAACGCCAATTTTATCGCTAGTTACTGCGCAGCCGTCACCAGTATATTAATGATTGTGCTGCTCGCGATGAAGTTGTTTGTCGAACTTCCGCTGTTAATCGTTCTGGCGTTTTGTGCAGTGTCTTTCCCGCTGCTGGTTTTGATGATTTATGCTCTACAGATAAAGCCGCCGGAATTGCCGGAATATTTATCTGACTCAACTGCCACGTATGTCATTTCCAGATTGAGCATTCAAACTTTGCGAGTGGCGAAAGTTCCCAGAGATATAACCGATTTTTTAGCTGAACCTTTAATAGAAAACGGGAAAATTTCGCCCTTCAAAAAAACGGTCATCAAAAAACGCGCCGGAAAAGATGTTGAATTTGATAAATATCTAAAGCTATCCAAAGAAAACAACTGCGGAATTATTCTCAAAGAGTTTAACCAATGGCTCACGGAATTAAATAATGATCTCGGGAAAATTCGCGTTGACGAGTATCTGGAAACTATTCTTAAATATACCCGACGTGATGCCGAGATGTCTTCTTTTTTCAACACCTCCGGATTTCGCGAATTGCCCGATACAGCGGAACAAAAATCTGATAAGACAGCCGGTAACGGAGCAAACTATATACCTGCCGGATCGCAAAATTAAAAACTAAATGATTAAAAGAAAATCTAAAATTGATTTGTCCCGAAGCGCCGCATTTGTTTTCAAATGTCCTCAATACGCCTTTTGATTGCCCAATCTTCGGGCAAAGGTTTATGATTGTCGAACTATGTCCTGGCTTGATAACGGGGAAGTTTTTGCGAATATTGGTGAATTTTTGACCGAAGATTTGGGGCGCGGCGATATTACGACGCGCTCGATTGTGCCGCGAAACGTGCGCGGGGCGGGGCGTTTTTTGGCGAAAGAACCGATGGTCATTTGCGGGCTTGAAGTGGTCGAAGCCGTGTTTATGCATCTCGACCCGGAGCAGCCGGAAATGGAGTCGTTTGTCGCCGAAGGCGATGAGGTTGAAGCCGGAAAATCTTTTGCCCGGATGACCGGATTTGCCGACGTTTTGCTGGCGGCGGAGCGGACGGCTTTGAATTTGATTCAAAGAATGTGCGGAATTGCGACGCTGACGCGGCAGTACGTCAAAATGGTCGAAGGCACGAACGCCAAAATCGTTGATACGCGCAAGACGACGCCCGGACTGCGAATGATTGAAAAATATTCGGTTGCGGTCGGTGGCGGGCGCAATCATCGCCTCGGTTTGGACGACGGCGTGTTGATTAAAGACAATCACATCGCGCTCGCGGGCAGCGTCCGCGAAGCGGTCCGGCGGGCGAAAGAATCAATCGGGCATCTGCATAAAGTCGAAGTCGAAATTTCAAACTGGGCGCAGCTTCGCGAAGCGATTGAAGCCGGTGCGGACATTGTGCTTCTTGACAATCAAACGCCCGACGAAGCCGCAAAGCTCGTCGAAATGTCGCGCGAGCTAAACCCGGCGGTTTTAATCGAAGCGTCGGGCGGCATTTCGCTTGAAAACGTGCGTCAATACGCCGAAACCGGAGTTGATTTAATCAGCATCGGGAAACTAACGCATTCGGCGCGGGCGATGGATATTAGCTTTAAAATTCAAACGATATAATAAGTTCAAGGTTCAAAGTTCAAGGTTCAAAGTTTTCTCTTGAACCTTGAACTTTGAACCTTGAACTTTGAACTAAATTATGAATGCGGTCATTCCGGCGAGAAAACTTTTTTCGGTTCGAGAATACGAGGAGCTGATTGCCACCGGCTTTTTTACCGGCAAAAAGCGCGTCGAGTTAATCGAAGGAGAGTTGATTGAAAAAATGACGCAAGGCGACTTTCATATAAGCTGTATTCATCGGTTGACAATGTTGTTAGCTCCGGTTTTAGTCGGTAAAGCTATTGTCAGCGTTCAAAACGCAATCGTCGTAAATCCATATTCCGCGCCTGAGCCTGATGTTGCGATTTTGCGTTTTCGGGAGGATTTTTATGCTTCGGGAAAAGCAAAACCGGAAGATGTTTTATTGGTTATAGAGGTTTCGGATTCGACCGTGCGTTTTGACCGGCAAACGAAAATGCCGCTTTACGCGCGAGCCGGAATAGAAGAAGCGTGGCTGGTTAATTTGCCGCGCAAAGCGTTGGAAGTTTATCGCTCGCCCGCGAATGGAAAATACGAGGTTGTGCAAAAGCTGAGCAAAAATGAAAGCATCGCGCCGCTTAATTTTCCTGAATTGCAGGTTTCCGTTTCAAACATCATCGGTTAAATTCGACTTCAAAAAAGCATTAAGGTTCGAGACAAAGGTCTCGAACCTTAATGCTTTTTTGAGAGAAATATTTTTTTACTTTTCGCTGATGATAAACGTCGGAACCATTCCGCCGCCGGAAGAAACGTTTGCCAATTCGGTCGTTGAAAGTCTCGTAAAAGCCGATTTTACTTTGCCATCGAACAGCATCGGGTCTAAATCTACGAGCTGCTCGCTGAAAACGAATTTGTCGCCGACGAGCATCGGGAAACTTTCTTTGGCGGTTTTCACTCGCTCCTGCACGATATAATCTCCGTCTTCGAGCGAGGTGTTTATCGCGTCAGACCATTCTCCAACGGAAGAGTTCCAGCCGATAAAAATTCCAGTTCCGCCGTATTCGTCGTTGGGTTTGAGAACCAGCTTCTGCTGATTTTGTCGCGTATATTCGACCAAATCAATCGAATCGCCGTTGTATTCGGTCTGTTCTTCCTTGAATTTTCGAGTCCACGGAACGTGCGCGCGGATTGCCGCGAGTTCGTTTTCATTAAAAAGGTAAGCGTATTTTTCATTCGTCAAAACGGCGAAAATCGCTTTTTTGTGAACTAATTTCGAGCGAAAACTGTTTGCCATACAAACCGCTCCGGCGCGATAGGCTTCCAAAAGCGCGCCGAATTCGGACATAATCGGGAGAAATTCGTTGACGAGCAGACGTTTGTAAACAATGTCAATCTCGAAATCGCCGCGCCGCAAACGTCCGTCTTTAAATTCAAGCTCGTCGGGCGAAGCTATAATCGCCGGATAACCTTCGCTGGTGAAGAATTCCTGAAACAGCTCAAATTCTTTCTGCGTCGGCAAGCCTTTTAAATCAACAATCGCAATCTGCGGTTTGCGTTCTCGCTGACCGCCGGAAAATTCATCGTAAACCGACAGCAGAACTTCCAAAAGATGCCGCCTGCCGTACATTTTTTGCAAATTGTAACGCTCGCCGAACTTTTTCATCACCGGAAGCTCGCCGAAAATATCGTAAGCCGAATCGGCAAAAGCTATTCCGGCGGGTGATTCGCCGTTTAATTCGACAAAGCTGAAAGCGTCTTCGGTCAAAAACGAATCGAGTCGCGCGGAAGGCGAAACCTGACGATATTTGGGGTCAATCGCCACCAGTTCTTTTTCGATGTCGGTCAAACCAAGCTCGTCCAAAATCGCTTCGTTTTCAACCGCCGCGTCTTTTACTTTTTGCAGGGCGCTCCAAACAATTTCGCAAATGCCGACGATGCGCGTCCAATCGGTTTCGGCGACAAAATGCGGGCGCAAATAAGGCGACAAACGGCGTCCGCCGAAAATCAGTTTCGCGTTTTCCAAGCCTTCATCGAGCATTTTGCGCGAAGATTCGGCAAGCTCCTCGTCTTTTAAAAGTTCGTGATAATAGTCAACTGCTTCTTTGAGCATTATTTTTCACCGCCGAGACGCAGAGACGCAGAGTTTAAAATAAAAGAAAGAAACATTTTTTGATTTCTCTCTCGGCGTCTCTGCGTCTCGGCGGTTTAATTTCATTTTTCCGTTAATTCAATAATCGTATTAAATTCAATTTCCGAAAGCGGAATCACCGAAAGCCGCGACTGTTTGATTAAAGCGATATTCTGCAAATCAGGATTTCGTTTGATTTCATCGAGCGTTACAGGCTTTTCAAACTTTCGGACAGCTTTTATTTCAACCGCAATCCATTTCCCTTCTTCGTCGGTCGCGTCCGTAAATGCTTCGCGCGAGACTTCCGCCAGACCGACCACAGCTTTTTCGGAAACCGAATGATAGAACAAAACTTTATCGCCGACTCGCATTTCTCGCAAGTTGTTTCTCGCTTGAAAATTCCTGATGCCCGTCCAATCAGTGGTTTTGTCCTTGAGCAATTGATCGAAAGAATATGCTGCCGGTTCCTGCTTGACCATCCAATATTTCATTACCGTTATGATTTAGCGGTTTTTTTCTGAGCGTTGGCGGCTTTTTTATTAAGCGATTTTGCCCAGCGTTCCAAGAGCGGGCGAAACGGTTTGAAAATTTTCGCCCGAAAGCTATTCACCTGCTGTTTTTCGCTCCACGCGCGGACGTTTTTCTCGGTGTATTGACGCACTTGACCTTCGATTTGACTGCGTTTGACCGAGTGGCGGAGAGTCAAATAATAATGCTGTCCGATGAGCGAAAAAAGAATCGTCGCCAGATTCGCTTTAAACGACATTTTCGGCATCATCCGGTTGAAATAAGATTCGTGCGGTTTTAAGAGCACGCCGAGCGCGATTTCAAAAAAAGCGTTTTGCGTTCCCTGTTTTGGGTGATAAAGCGCGGGCAAATCGTTTTTCTGTTGAATCGGAGCGTTTTTCAAACGCGGATCGGTGATGTAGTCAACCAGCTTGATTTTCTCAACTCCGCGAATATGTTCGCGCGGGACGCTATTGACGATTTTGTCAATCTCGCTATCGGTGTTTTTCGGTAATTCGACTTTGGAAGCATTTTCGATTTTGATTGCCATAAAATTATTAATTCGATTGTTCAAAATTACATCAAAATCGAACCGATTAATCAACGCGCGCTCATTCGAGCGTAAATACAACTCAATTCCCTTTGGCTTCTGAATCTCAGCGGTGAAAAGATTTTTAACCTGTAATGACGTTTATATTTTTTAACGCCTGAAATAACTTATCATTGCTTTCTCTTTCCGTCAGTTTCGAGTAAAATCGCGGCAGATTTTCTCCGAGCGCAGAAAGGAAAATAAAATGAAATTAGCCCGCATTTCGCACGTTATTGCCGCGTTGTTGATGTCAACCGGCGTCGCTTTCGGACAAACGGCTGCCGTTCCTGCGCCTACAGCCTCATCGGAAGCAGAAAAATCGCCGCAGGAAATCGAGAAAAAGGCTCTCTCATTGCTTGAGCGGACAATCGGCGACGCCGATTCGCTCAGACTTCCTGAAAATCGCGTTTATGTTTTCGCTTCGGCTGGAGCTTTGCTTTGGACGCGCGACGAAAAACGCGCGCGCCAGCTTTTTCGCCGCGCGGCAAATGAACTCAGCGCGCTTTTTGGAGCGACGGAAGAAAATGCCGACGAATTGCCGGAACATTTCTGGATGCTGCAAAACTCTCGTAATCAGTTTTTAAATTTGGTTGCCAGCCGCGACGTTGAACTGGCGCTTGAGCTTTTGCGCCAGACGCGCCCTGCGGTTTACGACCGGATGTTGAATCTGCCGCCGGAGAAAATCAAGCTTTACCGCAATTTGTACCAGCAGGCGCAGAATGAGCTGAATCTGGAAAAAGAGTTTGCCGCGAGGCTGTCCAAGCAAAATCCGCGTCGGGCGCTCGAAATTGCCCGCGCGAATTTGAGCAAAGGCGCTTCGTATTCCGATTTAAATTTAATCAATCAACTAAAAAACACCGAGCCGGAACTTGCCTCTAAATTTGCCGATGAAGTTTTGCAGAAACTTCTCTCCACCGATTTTTCCGATCCGAACGATTACAATGCCCGCAGTTTGACTCAAAATTTTCTTTCACAATTTTCCGCCGCGCCGGATTCGGAAGAAACCAGGCAATTTAAGATTGATAAAAACGCTTTGCGCCGTCTCGCGGCAAAATACGCCGATTATTTTTCAGCCAACAATTTGCAGCAGCACAGCTTTCACGATATTCAAAGCGCTTTGCCGATTTTCGAGCGCATTTTGCCCGAACGAGTCGCCGCGCTGCGGCAAAGATACGAACGGCTCAAGCAAAATTACGACGCCCAAAACCAGCACAATCAATTTCAAGACCGATTTAATCAATTAAACGGCAGCGCCGCGCCGGAAACGCTGATTGACGAAGCGGAAAATTTTCCAATTGATATGCGCTCGCAGATTTACAGTTCGGCGGCAAGTAAAATGTCGCAGGCGGGCAATTACGCCGCAGGGCGTCAGCTTCTCCTCTCGCTTCCCGGCAAGCAAGCCCGTCAATATGCTTTAAATCAATTCGATTGGCAAAGTTTGTATAAGTTTTTGAACGAAGAAAAGTACGCCGAAGCCGAGCAAATCATAGCCCAGCAAACCGACCGGAGTCAGAAAATCCGCTTGCTGATACAAACGGCAATTTATTTTTCCAATAAAAAACAAAACGAAAGAGCAGACCAATACATTTCCGAGGCGCGCTCGCTGGTTAATCCGAATCCCGAAAATTACGTCGAATTAACCGATTTAATGCAGGTTTTAGGCGCAGGAGCGGACAGCGACGCGGAAAAAATGTTCGATTTAGTCGAATCTTTCGTTCCGAAATTTAACGAGATTTTCGCCGCCACCGCGTTTTTGAGCAAATATCAACCGAGCTACGTCAGCTTTCGTGAAGGAGAGCTTATCATTTCCTCCGGTGGCGGTCATTACGCTTTTAGAAGCGAAATGGCTCTGAGTGGAAGCTCCGTCAATGTTAATTCGATGCGTCTGGATCGTTTGGGAAAAGCGAATCTGGAACGCGCAATGAATCTGGCGGACAGATTTGAACGCAGCGACGTTCGGACTGCCGCTCGGATAATGATTTTGCGCGGAGCTTTATCCGATGCAAAAAACGGCGAGCCGCAATTTCCGGTTATGGAGTAAGGTTTCCATTTCTTCCGCGAAATGAATCAAACAGAACAAAAACAATTTGGTGCGATGGGAAAGAACAAAGAATTTCTTTTTCGCGCCGCCGTCTGCTTGTTGTTCGGAGCTTTTGCTTTTCAGCTTTGGTTTCACGCCGCGCAAACGAGCGCGACGATTGACGAGGTTCCGCACATCTTAGCCGGGCATCGGCATTGGCAATGCGCGGATTTTGCGATTAATCCCGAACACCCGCCGCTTTTAAAGCTGCTCGCGGCGTCGCCTTTGATTTTTCGTACTCTTGTCGAGCCACCGATTTGGGAATGCGGCAAGCGTCCGACGAGCAAATATGACGCTACGCTTGCCGGATTTTCCTTTCTAGCCCGAAACGATACCGACGGCATTGTCATCCCCGCGCGCCTCGCGGCGGCTGTTTTAAGTTTACTGCTGGCAATACTCGTTTTTCTGGCGGCGCGGGAAATGTTCGGACGCGCCGAATCGCTCGTCGCGTTGACGCTGCTGGTTTTTGAACCGAACATCATCGCGCACGGGTCGCTCGTCACGACCGATATGGCTGTTTCCGCCGGTTTTTTTGCCGCCGTTTATGCTCTTTATCGTTACCGGAAAAATCCGTCTGCGATTCGGTTTCTGGTTCTCGGCGCGGCAATCGGTCTGACATTGGCGGCAAAGCATTCGGGCATTTTTATCATTCCCGTTTTGTTTTTGCTTTTGATTGCCGATTTTCTGCTGTTTCGCCGATTTGAAAATCAAACGTCATTGAAACGGCAAATCATCCGCGATGCCTCTGCTTTTGCCGGTGCGGTTTTGATCGGGCTGGTTTTGCTGTGGGCTTGTTACGGTTTTAACGCTTACGCGCTACCGCAAACGGGCGGAGAAACGATTTTGGCGGGAGTTTTCCCGCCGCAAACTCCCGAAGGCAAACCGCCTTCTGTTCTTAGGCAAACGCTCAAAACAATCACGAGCATTTTTCCCGAATCTTACACGGTCGGATTGGCTGATGTCTTATCGTCAAGCAGTCGCCCGATGTATCTGCTCGGCGAAGTTTATCCGTCCGGGCGCTGGTTTTATTTTCCCGTCGCGTTTTTGATCAAAACCGGCATCGCTTTGCTTGTTTTGCTGGCTGCGGGTTTGTTGACTTTCAAACTTTACCGCGAGCGCGGGCGCGAAATGCTGTTTTTGCTCGTTCCGTCGCTCGCTTTTTTCGGCATCAGTCTCCTCTCGAAAATGAATATCGGCGTGCGTCACATTTTGCCGGTTTACGGATTTTTTATCGTCATTGCCGCTGCCGGCGGCTGTGCGCTGAGCCGTAAACACAAAATAGCCCGCTGGGTTTTGATTCTGCTGCTCGCCGCACACGCCGCGACGGCGTTTCAAACCGCGCCGAATTATCTCGCTTTTTCCAATATTTTGTGGGGCGGGACAAACAATACTTATCGCCTGCTGACTGATTCCAACGTCGAATGGGGACAGAATCTAAAGCTCATCAACGAATATCTTCGCTCGGAAAACATTAACGATTGCTGGTTTGCCAATTTCGGCGGAGGCGAGATGGCTCGCCGCGCGCTGCCTTGTCGTTTAATTCCGGGCAGTTACGACTGGAACGCGACCGAAGAGCCGGTTGACCCGATTCCGGGCGTTATCGAAGGAACGATTTTGCTAAGCGTCGCGGTTTTGCCGCCGCTCGGCGGAGACGAATATAAGTCCGTCATCGCGTCCGAGCCGGTGGCGCAAATCGGCGGTAGCATTTTTGTTTATCGCGGGCGATTTGAAGTGCCGCTCGCCTCTGCTTTAAGCTATGTCGCGCGCTCGCAACAGCTCGTGCGGATGAATCGCTTCGAGGAAGCCATCACGGATGCGCGCCAGGCAATTAATCTGCTGCCGAATGATGCGCGTTCACATTACGCGCTCGGAGTTGCTTTGGCTCGCGCCGACCAACGGGACGAAGCCCGGCGAGAATTTGAAACAACAATTCAACTTGCCAAATCAAATCCCGCAATTTTCCGACAAGCCGAAATGCGCGCCAGAGCCGAGCTTGAGCGATTAAAATAAATTTTATGGATCAGGCAGAACAAAACCAGCATTTTGAAACGGTCGGAAAACTCAACGGTAATTTGCAATAAGAAGAAAGGTTATGAAAAACAATTTTACGGCGGTTGTAAAGCAAGACGGTGATTGGTGGATTGGTTGGATAGAAGAAATTCCGGGCGTAAATTGCCAGGAAGCGACGCGCGAAGAACTTCTCGAAACTTTGCAAATAACTTTACGAGAAGCATTGGAATTCAATCAGCAAGAAGCAGTCAGGGTCGCCTAAGATAACTATGATGAGAAGGTTGAAATTTAACGTCGGGTATATTTTGTTGGGATTACTGATGAACGTCTTAGTGATGAATGCTCAAACAACGCCGCAAAAAATGAGTAATTTTGATGATGCTTACAATCAATTCCAAATTGTTTATGAACGAGAATTGAAATCGTCCGCGATAGTCGGCAGCAGCTTTATGGTCGTCAAAGACGGCAAAGTCGCGGCAAAAAATTTTTACGGAACCGCAAATTTAGAGAAAAATCAGCCTGTTGACGAGAACACGATTTATCATTGGGCTTCGATTACCAAAACTCTGACCGGAATTGCGATTATGCAGCTTCGTGACCGGGGTTTGTTAAAGCTCAATGATCCGGTCGTCAAATATCTGCCCGAATTGCGGGCGGTTCACAATCGGCACGGCGAGATGAGCGAGATTACGATCCGGCATCTCTTGTCGCACAGCGCCGGATTTCGCAATTCGACTTTTCCGTGGGGCGGCGATAAAGATTGGCATCCGCACGAACCGCAGGATTGGGAACAGCTTGCCGCGATGTTTCCTTATACGGAAATCGAATTCAAACCGGGCAGCCGTTACAGCTATTCAAATCCCGGAATCGTTTTCCTGGGCAGAATCATCGAGTTAATCACCAAAGACGATTACGAAGTTTACATTGACAAAAACATTTTCAAGCCGCTGGAAATGCACCGCAGCTATTTCGACGCCACGCCGTATCATCTGCTCAAATATCGCTCGCACAGCTATTATCTGGAAAACGGAAAGCCGAAGCCCGCGCGTTTCGACGTAAACACCGGCATTACCGTCTCGAACGGCGGATGGAACGCGCCGCTTACCGATGTAGTAAAATATCTAAACTTTTTAATCGGCGATTCGCAGCAGCAAGCCGTTTACGACGGCGTTCTTAAGCGCTCGTCGCTCGAAGAAATGTGGCAGCCGACCATCGAGATTTTTCGCAATCGGGCAAATCCGAGCAAGGTTTCTTCTATCGGTTTAACTTTTTTTGTTGACGACGAAAACGGGCAGCGATACGTCAGCCACAGCGGAGACCAAAACGGTTTTTTAGCGTTTCTTGACGTTCATCCCAAAGCGCGCATCGCTTCAATTATCGCTTTTAATACAAATCTGGAGCTGCCCAACAACACGCCGGATGAGAAAAATCCCGTAGTAATGATAATGCGGGCGCAGCGAAAATTGTTTGAAAGCATTAATACCACGACAAAATAAGAAAATAAATTATGAATCCAACAGAACAAAAAACCACAGTTTCGGAAGCCGTCCGCAAACACAAAGAATTTCTTTTTCCGGCGGTCTCTACCTATTACCAGCAGCCGCTCGCTTTGGTCAAAGGCGAAGGCGAATACGTCTGGGACGACGCGGGCAATCGTTATCTCGACTGCTTCGGCGGCGTTCTAACCGTCAGCGTCGGACACGCCAACCCGAAAATCAATGCCGCGATTATCAATCAGGTTAATAAGATTTCCCATACTTCGACGCTTTACGCCAACCAGCCGCAGGGCGATCTGGCGGAAAAGCTGGCGGAAATCTCGCCGGGCAATTTGAAAAAATCATTTTTCACCAGCACCGGCACGGAAGCCGACGATACGGCGATTACGGCGGCGAAATTGGCGACGGGCAGACACGAAATCGTCGTTCTGCGCCACAGCTATTCAGGCAGAAGCGCGACGGCGCTTTCCTCTGTCGGACATTCGACGTGGAGACCGCTTCCCTCGCAAGTTGCCGGAATCGTCCACGCCCGCGCGCCTTATTGCTATCGCTGCCCGCTTAGCTTGTCGCCGAAAAACTGCGGTCTGGCGTGCGCCGAAGACGTCAAAGAAGTAATTGAAACAACGACGACCGGAGAAATCGCGGCGTTTATGGCTGAACCGATTCTGGGCGTCGGCGGTTTTATCGTCCCGCCCGCAGGCTATTTTGAAAGAGTCGAAGAAATCACCCGCAAACACGGCGGACTTTTTATAGCCGACGAAGTTCAAACCGGCTGGGGCAGAACGGGCGATAAATGGTTCGGCATCGAGCATTGGAACGTTAAGCCGGACATCATCACTTCGGCGAAAGGAATGGGTAACGGCGTCCCAATCGGCTGGACGATTGCCACGCCCGAAGTCGCCGACAAATTTCAGGGTTTAACGTTCGCAACCTTCGGCGGCAATCCTGTTTCATCCGCCGCCGCGCTCGCCGTTATCCAAATGATTGAAGAAGAAGATTTGCGGACAAACGCCCGCGTCGTCGGCGATCATTTTCGCGGAAAATTGGAAGAATTAAAAGATAAATATCCGATCATCGGCGACGTGCGCGGAATGGGCTTGATGCAGGGCATAGAACTCGTAAAAGACCGCGAAACGAAAGAGCCTGCGCCGGAAGCCGTTTTGCGGGTTTTTGAAGAAACCAAACGGCAAGGCGTTCTGATCGGCAAAGGCGGGCTTTATGGCAACGTAATTCGCACAGGATTGATGCTTAATTCGACGAAAGATCATGTTGACGAATTAATAGCCGCGCTCGACATGGGTTTTGCTTTGTGTTAAATGAATTGGAAAAATTTAATTACTTTAATGAGGAGCTAAATATATGGCAAATGAAAACTCCCGTCTTTCGGGAACAGTTATCCAAAGGACTTTCATTCCAGATGACTTAGGAATAGTTTTACACATTGCAACTGTGCCGCTTGAGGATATTTATGAGAATTACGAGGAAGATAATTCGGAAGAATTTCTTACACAAATCGTTGCTGAAATTTTAGCTATTCCGAAACAATCAATTCTTTCTCAAAATCAATATGAAAGATTAAGCCGTTCTATTTCCAATGGTTTTTTTAGAAGACCGGGCTTCTATCGCCGAATAAAATATCCTTTTTGGGATGAGTTTTATCACGAGGGATTTGCATATTTTGAACGTGAAGTGACGACTTTAATGGAATCCTCGACAGAAAGTAACAATCCATTTGGCTCTCGTTTAGCCTTGCACTCAATAGGATTAATGGCAAATCCAACAATTGCAAAATCTGATGACTTTCATTTTCCATTTTTTGCTTTTAGGGATTTAAGGGTAGCTGATAGAAGACTTGGAGATCAATTAAGAAATGTAAGCAGAGAAAGCCTTGAAACAGGCTTTGCGTGTCTTTTGTCGAATATCAATCCTGATGAGCGTGTAACAAATTTTTTAAGCGAAATTCAAAAATATGAAATACCTAGCGGGCAAAGTCCTGAAACGAAATCTGAGAGCCTAGCACAGTTGATTAGAACAAGTAGAAGTGTTTGTATTGCGCCAATAATTGCAGGAAGTACTGTTGCGGCAACACATCTTGGGCAAGGCGCTTATGTTGCGGCTTTGTTGGATGTAGGAACGGGTGCGGCGGCTACTTTGATTTTAGTTAGTGGCATTTCTGTTGCAGAAGTAATTGCTAGAAAACTTGCGGAAAAACGTGGAAGAAGCAGAATTTCAAGCAGCCGTAAAAAAGCAAATTATCAAAAAAAACTTGAAGAGAATAAACCTAAAGAAATAAAAGAAGGTGAATCAGATGAGTCATCGGAAAGTTAATTAAATATGAAAACACTAATCAGAAACCGCTGAATTATAACAACAGTTGATGTTTTATCACGCCGATATTTTAATCGAAGGCAAAATGATTTTGGTTGTTGGCAAAGGCGGGCTTTATGGCAACGTGATTCGGATAGGGCTAATGCTAATTTCAACCACAAATCACGTTGATGAATTAATTGCTGCTTTGGATAAAGGCTTCAGATCTGCGTAATTTATGGACAAAACTTTTGAATTACAAGACCTTGAATTTGAGTGGGACGAAGAGAAATATGATGTAAATGTTCGGAAACATAACGTAAAATTTGAAGAAGCGGCGGAAGTTTTCTTTGACCCTGAACAGCAATTCGGCAATGCCTCGGTCGAGGAGGAATTTCGAGAGTATGTTATCGGATTTAGTTTTCGGCTAAATTTGCTTTATACCGTTTTTGTAGAACGCACCGAGAGAATCAGAATAATTTCGGCACGCCCGGCAACTAAAGAAGAGGAGAAATTTTATGATAGAAGAAAGTAAAACATCGCCCCGCACCGAAGATCATAAAACCACTTTTCGTGAGCGCGAATCGGTTGAAATAAGCCTGAATATTTCGATTGATACGATGAAGCTCTTGGAAGAAATTGCCGCGAAGCGTGGTTTATCAGTCGAATCGGTTCTCAAATTTTTTATTGGAAAAGGTTTGCGCGAATTAGACCCCGAATCTGTTAAAAAACTTGCCGTTAAAAGATTTAAATCAAGAAAGAGTATTGACGAAGAAAACTCTGAAATTGATTTAGCCGCATAATCGGCAAAGGCGGGCTTTAAGGCAACGTGATTCGCACCGGAATAATGCTCAATTCGACGAAAGATAGCTTTAACGAGCTTATTACCGCGCTCGATTCCGGTTTTACTTTGTGTTAGAGAAATGAAAAAAACAACAATATGCTTGCCGTTGATTTTACTATTTGCCTTTGCGCACGCTGCGCAAGTTTATTCGCAAGTAAAATCCAATGCCAATTCTCTGACCAAAGAACAATGGCAAAAGGATTTGCAGTATCTCGCCAAAGAGCTGCCGCAACGCCACAAAAACGCTTTTCATACCGTCGGCAAAGAACAGTTTGAACACGCCGTTGCGGAACTCAACTCTGCCATTCCCTCTTTGCAGGAATATGAAATTTTAGTCGGGTTGCGGCGAATCGTCGCGATGGTCGGAGACGCGCACACGGCGCTTGAGCCGCAGAAGACGTTTAACCGTTATCCGCTGACGTTGTATTGGTTCGGCAGCGACTTGCGCGTATTGCGGACGACAGTCGAATATAAACGCGCTCTCGGGACGCGCGTCGTTGGAATCGGCAAATTAAATCTCGCCGATTCGATTGAACGAATCAACTCTTTAGTTCCCAAAGAAAGCGAGCAGTTTGTACGTTATTCAAATGTGAGCTTGACGCCGTTTGCGGAAATCCTTCACGCGCTCAAAATAGTGCCTGACACAAATCGGGCGGAATGGACTTTTGAAGACGCGGAAGGAAAACGGTTTTCATTAAATCTGGCGGCGCTGGCACCGGACGCGAAAATCGAATGGCTTTCGACCTTGAAAGAAGCGCCGCTTTATCGGCAGAGAGCTAACGAATTGATGTGGGTTACGGCTGTGCCGGATGCGCAGACCGTTTATCTCAATCTCAAATCGTACCCGGATGCCGAAACGTTTAAGCGGGTTTCCGCCGAAGCGTTCAAACTGATTGAGAGCAGTCAAGCCAAACGCCTTGTTATAGACGTGCGCCAGAGCAACGGCGGAGATTTTCTGAAATTTCGCTCGCATATTCTCAAAGAGCTAAAAAATCAGAGCGCCTTTCGCAAACCGAACAGTTTATTTGTCATTATTGGGCGCGGCACAATCTCAGCCGCAATGCACAACGCGATTGATCTGCGAAACGAAATGAACGCTGTTCTGGTCGGCGAACCGAGCGGCTCAAAACCGAACAGTTATTCGGAAAACGACGAATTTACGCTGCCGAATTCGCGCCTGCAAGTATCTTATTCGACTAGATATTACAAATTACAGGACAAAGACACGCCTTCGCTGATGCCCGACAAATTGATTGAGCCTGTGTGGGAGCTTTACACGGCTGGACGAGATTCGGCGATGGAATGGATACTTGCGCAGCCGTTGCCGAAATAATCAATTCGACAATTGATTATTTGTTTTTAAGCGTAAAAATTATCTTAGTCGCCGCGACAAACACCGGAAATCAGACAAGATGAACTAACGAAAATGAGAAGAATAATTCAAATAATCTTGAGCCAATCGCTGGCATTTTGCGTGCTGATTATCTTTTGTCAGCTTGTTTGTGCTCAAAAGGCTTCGCGTTCTGACTACAATTCGGAAAGATTTGCCCGGCAAGTGACGATTTACAGGGACGTTTATGGTGTGCCTCACGTTTTCGGGCGGACAGACGCGAGCACGGTTTTCGGGTTCGCCTACGCGCAGGCGGAAGACAATTTCTGGCGAATCGAGGAAAATTACATCGCCTCAATCGGTCGCTCTTCGGAAATTTACGGCGAAGAGACTTTGAACAATGACCGTTTGAATCACGCGCTTGAAATACCGCGGCTGGCGCGCGAAGAATACGCGCGTCTGGATGCTCACACGCGAGGAATTTGCGACGCATTCGCCGCCGGTTTGAACTACTATTTGCAGCGTCACCCGGAAACAAAGCCGCGTCTGCTCGCCAAATTCGAGCCTTGGCATCCGCTCGCGTTTATTCGCTACAACTATTATCAAAACGGTTTTGCCTATGATCCGGCGATTGATTTCCGCAACATCCAAACCGCCGAAATTGAACGTGGAATCAGAGCCAATCAAGGCTCAAACGGCTGGGTCGTCGGTCCGTCGAAAAGCGCGAGCGGACACGCAATGCTTTTTATCAACCCGCACTTATCGTTTTTCGGTTCGGGACAGGTTTACGAAGGTCACGTTCACAGCGACGAAGGCTGGAATTTTACCGGCTACACGCGGTTCGGATTCCCCTTTCCTTATGTCGGTCACAATGAAAACGGCGGCTGGGTCAGCACCGATAACGCGGCTGATTTAACCGATGTTTATATTGAAACTTTCGACGATCCGAAACGCCCGCTCGCTTATCGTTACGGCAAAGATTATCGAATGGCGAAAGAACATATCGAAGAAATCCGCGTCAAGACTGCGGCGGGAATGGAAACGCGCCGTTTTACGATGCGCCGCACACATCATGGTCCGATTATCGGCGCTCGGGAGGGAAAATCATTAGCGATTAAGATGTCGAAATTTGAGAGCGACGGCTGGCTGCGCGAATGGTATCTGATGACCAGTGCGAAATCGCTCGATGAATTAAAGCGGGCAATGGCTCCGCTCAATATGCTTTTCGGCAATGTGATGTATGCCGACCGGCAGGGCAACACATTTTATCTTTACAACGGCGCAGTGCCGCGACGCAATCCGCGTTTTGATTGGAAAAAACCCGTTGACGGCTCAGACCCGGCGACCGAATGGCAGGGTTATCACACAATTGACGAATTGCCGCAAATGACGAATCCGAAAACCGGCTGGATGCAAAACTGCAACACGACGCCTTTTTTGCTGACGAGCGAAGACAATCCCGACCCGAAAAATTTTCCGGCTTATATGGTGCAGGAAGGCGACAACCTGCGCGGCGAAATTTCGCGGCGGATTATTTCTCAAAACAAGAAATTCACGTTTGACGAATGGAAGCGGGCGGCGTCGGATACGACCGTGATGGCTGCGGAAAAATATATGCCGTCAATGCTTGCCGCATTGAAAAAACACCTTGATGAATCAAGCAAAGCGGAGGATAAAGAAACTCAGAATCTGCGCGCCGCCTACGAAGAATTATCGAGATGGAATCGTCGAAGCACAATCGAATCGGTTGCCATGACGCTTCTTTTCTTTTGGGGCGGAAGGATAGAAACCGGCAAACTAACCGAAGCCAAAGCGCAGGCAATGGCGCTCACCGATGTTTTGAAAACGTTGGAGCGTGATTTCGGGACGTGGCGAGTCGCTTGGGGTGAAATCAACCGTTTGCAGCGAGTGGACGAAAGCAAAGAAGAATCTTTTCAGGATAATCGCCCCAGCATTCCGATTCCCGGCGTCAGCGGCGGGAACGGCTCGGTCTTTACGTTCTACTCACAGCAAGCTAAAGGACAGAAAAGACGTTATGGCACGGCGGGCGGGACATACGCCAGCGTGGTTGAATTTGCCCCCAAAGTGCGCGGTCTCTCGGTCCACGTTTTCGGCGCAAGCGGTCATCCCGAAAGCCGCCATTATATGGATCAGTCGCCGTTATACGCACGCGGCGAATTCAAACCCGCTTGGCTCGCGCTTGAAGATATTAAAGCGAATCTAGAACGCGCCTATCGTCCGGGCGAGGAGATCAATCAATGATGAAAACACGATTCAAAACGTCTGATTCTTTCCGTCCGCAGGCAATTACAAAACCGATATTTTGACGACCTTTTTTTCTCTCCTTATTCCGATTTTGTCGGATTACTGATAATTTATCCGGGATGAATAATACTTGGTTTAAATCGAAAACGCCGGATGATCCGTCGCCTTTTTGGTGGCTGCGGTGGGTTCCGACTGTCGTCATTTCGGTTCTGATTCTTTATTTTCTTTACGTCGTCGGGAGCGTAGCCGTAGTGCCGGTGTTAGCCTCATTTGCGCTGGCTTATCTGCTCAACCCGATTGTCCTTCAGGGAGAAAGACGCGGTTTGTCGAGAACCGTCTCGGCAATCGCCGCTATTTCGCTGGTCACGCTCGCAATCGCCGCGTTTCTCACTTTTGTCGTTCCCGACCTCTGGGCGGAAAGCACAAAAGCCGGACAGCAAATCGCCGACAGCTTTACACCGGAAAACGCCGCTCGGCAAAGAGAATTTCTCAGACGCTATTCGCCCGCGCTGGAAAGAGTGGCAGGCAATAAAATCGAACAGTTTTTGAGCGATCCCGTAGCTTTTTATAACGAAAATATGAGCACCACTACCGTTGACGAGAACGGAAACGTCGTCGTCAACAGAGGAGGCTCGGCGGTTTTGGACACAATCGTTTCTTCGCTCGATTTGCTGCTCGTTCCTTTTTTCGTTTTTTATATTCTGGTTGATTTCCCCACATGGCGCGATTCGCTTGAAGATTTGATTCCGCCGCGTTTTCGTGATCCTTTCAGCCGTCTCTTTGACGAATCGGGGCGGATTCTCGAATCTTACGTGCGCGGGCAGCTTTTAATCGGGCTGATAATGGCGGTTTGCTATGCGTTCGGTTTCTGGGTGCTGGGCGTTCCGGCGTGGGCGGGAATTGCGCTGATTGCCGGGCTGCTCAACGCGATTCCGTATGTCGGGACGATTCTCGGAATCGCTCTGGCGGGCGCATTTACGGTTGCCGAAGGCGGCAGCATTTGGGAATTTGCGGGTGTGATAGGAGTTTTCGTCGCGGTGCAAACTCTAGAAGGCTACATCCTGACGCCGCGCATTTTGGGCGGACGCTTGAATCTGCATCCAATGGCTGTGTTCCTCGGACTGTTGGTCGGCGGCAAATTATTCGGTCTGCTCGGCATAATTCTAGCTATTCCGGGCATTGCCATCGGAAAAGTTTTCCTAAAATTCCTGCGCGAGCTTTATCAGGCTTCGTATTTTTATCACGCAGGCGATCATCATCCGGCACAAGCGCCGAGCGAGAAAATCGAAGAACGCATTGCCGAAGCAGCCGAAACCGTGCTCGCGGAACAGGAACAAAAGGGCGGAAAAGACGAAGAAACGAAAGATCCCCCGGAAAGCGAAATTCCGACGATAATCGAAAAGCCTGCGTGAAAAGAAGATTGTCAGATAATTAAAAAGATTTGCGCCTTAAACGAAAATCAAAGCGATTCAGTCAGCGAAAAGAAATTCATTTATCAGCAGGAAACTATGAAAACACTAATCAAAAACGGACGAATCGTCACGGCGGTTGACGATTATCATGCCGATATTTTAATCGAAGACGAAACGATTTCAGTCATCGGGAAAACTTTGGATATGGAAGCTGATGTTGTGATTGATGCGTCGGGAAAACTCGTTATTCCCGGCGGCATTGACCCGCATACGCATATGGAATTGCCGTTTGGCGGGACGCAATCGTCGGACGATTTTTTCACCGGAACACGCGCGGCGGCGTTTGGCGGGACGACGACGATTATTGATTTCGCCGTGCAGTACAAAGGCGAATCAATGATTCAAGGCGTTGACAACTGGCACGCCAAAGCGCAGGGCAAATGCGCGATTGATTACGGTTTTCATCTCATCACGACCGATTTTGAAGACCGTCACACTGAAGAAATGTACGCCTTGATGGACGAAGGCATTACGAGCTTTAAATTGTTTATGGCTTACCCGGGCGTCTTTCTGGTTGACGACGCGACGATTTTTCGCGCGATGTCGGCGGCGGGCGAGCGCGGCGGTTTGATTTGTATGCACGCCGAAAACGGAATTGTGATAAATGAAATTATTAAACGTGCCCTCGCCGCAGGACGAACCGCGCCGAAATATCATGCTTTGACGCGCCCGACAATTGCCGAAGCCGAAGGGGTGCATCGCGCGATTGCGATTGCCGAAATGGCTGAATCGCCGGTTTATATCGTCCATTTGTCCTGCACAGACGCTTTGAATCAAGTCCGCGAAGCGCGTGATCGTGGGATTCCCGCATTTGCCGAAACCTGCCCGCAGTATCTTTTTCATTCAATCGAAGATTACGGCGACGATTTCGATGGCGCGAAATATGTGATGACGCCGCCGCTTCGTGAAAAACACAATCAGGCGGAATTATGGAAAGGCTTAAAAATGGACGATCTTCAGGTCATCTCGACCGACCATTGTCCGTTTTGTATGAAAGAGCAAAAGGAATTAGGCAAAGATGATTTTTCAAAAATACCGAACGGCGCGCCCGGAGTGGAAAATCGAATGTCTTTGATTTATAACGGAGGCGTTGTGGAAAACCGGATTTCGCTGAATCGTTTTGTGGAATTGACTTCAACAGCCGCCGCGAAAATGTTCGGGCTGTTTCCGAAAAAAGGCACAATCGCGGTCGGCTCAGATGCTGACATCGTCATTTTTGACGCGGAAAAGGAACATACTTTCGGCGTTGCAAACGAGCATATGAACGTTGACTATTCTTCCTACGAAGGCTGGAAGGTAAAAGGCAAAGTCGAAACAGTTTTGTCGCGCGGTCGCGTCGTGATTGAAAACGGTGAACACAAAGGAAAGCAAGGCGACGGGCAATTTCTCAAACGCGGAACGTGCGTGGAGATTTAACTGAATGAGAAAAACTAAAATGAAGCGACATTTATGACAAAAAGACAATTCTTTTTTTTACTTCTGGCAGTTGTTGTCTTTGTTAACGGTTTTGTTCAGGCGCAGAACCCGAAAAGGGTTGTAATTAATGCGGCTGATTTGCCGCGCTTTTCTTACGACGTCCCGGAAAAGTTGACTGACTTAATAACTGATGATGCGGCTTACAAAACGTTTGCGGTGAAGGTTCGCGCCGATTTGGAAGGCGTTTTGCGCGATTATGATATTCAGGACAAAGCGACGCTGAAAAGTATCGAAGAAACACTGATGAGTCTCGATTTTCAGCAGGGCAAACTGGATTCCGCGCTCTCGCGGATGGCGCGGATTCGACAGCTTGAAGAAAAGCCCGAAGCCAAACTTTACAATCGTGAGGCTTTTGTCGTTGAAGCCATTATTAAAGCCAGACAAAAATCCGGCGTGACCGAAGGCGCTGCTTTTCAAACAGCGTTGCGCGAAGCATTAACGTCAATACTCAACCGTCTGCCAGATACATTTTCCGCTAAATTAGTCGGTGAAAAAGCCGCATTTGAATTCTTGAGCGATGATTTTTTCTTTGATGTAGTTAAATCGCAAATCGCGCCGATGGCAAAGCAAAGCAATAACACGCTGCCCGGCGAGATTGCTTACGATTTAATTAATTTGCGAATGCTGCACCGGTTTATCGTGCCGGTCAGAAACGATGTCATCGAGGCTTTAAGCGCTTACATCGCCGTTCACAAACCTGTGAACGTCAACATTTGGACGGCTCGCACCGTTACTCTCAAGAACGAACAAAAGCTGACTCCGGTCGTCGTCGGCATTTGGGATACGGGTGTTGATGTCAAAGTTTTTCCGAGTCAACTCTTCATCAACCGCGCGGAAAAACCGAACGGAAAAGATAACGACGGAAACGGTTTTGCCGCCGATGTCAACGGCATCGGTTTTGATTTTGAAGAGAAAAACACGCCCGCATTGCTTTACCCGCTCAAATCAGAAGACTTAAAGCAATATCCCGAATACATTAAAGACTGGCGAGCCGCCTCAGACCTCAGAGCCGGAATTGACAACGAGGCGACACGCGCTTTGAAGCAGAAGATTCAGATGGAGAAGTCGGAAGATGCTGCCAAAGAAATACGCCTCGATAGAGTTATGTCTTCATACCTGCACGGAACGCACGTCTCAGGCATCGCGGTTGAAGGCAATCCGGCGGCGCGGATATTAGTTGTGCGGGTTACCTGGCGCGATGATACGGGCGAAAGAATTCCGCCGACAGAAGAAATAGTGCGCCGGACTGCCGCTAACTGGAAAACAGAAATTGCTTATTTTAAGGCTCACGGCGTGCGCGTCGTCAATATGAGCTGGCAAACAAATCCGCAGGATATTGAAAGCGATTTAGAGAAGCGCAAAATCGGTAAAGATGCTGCCGAACGCAAACGACTGGCGAAAGAACGCTTTACAATTTTAAGAAACGCTTTATATGAAGCCCTCAAAAATGCACCGGAGATTTTGTTTGTTACCGGTGCAGCAAACTACAACGGCAATTCGGATTTCACCGAAGTGATTCCCGCTTCATTCGATTTGCCGAACGTGCTGACCGTCGGCGGGGTGGACGCAGGCGGCGCAGCGGCAAATTTTACTAATTTCGGCAAAACCGTCACGCTTTATGCTAACGGGGTTGATGTGGAGAGTTTCGTTCCGGGCGGCGAACGAATGAAATTGTCCGGCACATCAATGGCTGCGCCGCAAGTTACAAATCTTGCCGCCAAGCTGTTCGCGCTTCAACCGAAATTAAAGGTCGGTCAGGCAATACAACTCATACGGGACGGCGTGGATTTGAGCGGTTCAGACAATCGTCTGAAACTTATCAACCCGAAACGAACAGTGGAATTATTACAGGCGAGCAAAAAATAAACGCTAAAACGGAGGCGAAAATATAATGACAAGAAAACAATTCGGCTTTTTTCTTTCTGTGATTTTTATTTTGTGTCAGAGCTTTGTTTGGGCGCAGAATCCGAAAAAGCCTGTGACGAATGCGGCTGAGTTGCCGCGTTTTGTTTATGACTCGCCGGAGAAATTGATTGATTTGGTTAACAATGATGCGGCTTACAGGGCGTTTGCGGCAAAGGTTCGCGGCGACCTCGAAGGCGTTTTGCGCGATTACGAAATCAAAGACGAGACGACGCTCAAACAAATTTACAAAACGCTCGTCCATCTCGATTTGCAGGACGGGAAATTCGATTCTGTGATTGAGCGAATCGGCTTAATCCGACAGATTGAATCGAAACCCGATTTGAAACTTTACCCGCCGGATATTTTTGAAATTGAAGCCATCGCCAGAGCGCAGAAACAATCGGGAGCAGGCAGCGGCGAGAATTACCGGCAGGCATTCCAGCAAATTTTAACGGAAATGCTTAACCGGCTTCCGGTTTCATTTTATGAAAAAGTAAAGTTGTCTAAAACAACTGCCGATTTTCTGGATGATAAATTAGTTCCATATATTATCGAGTCCGACGTTGCTCCCCAAGCGAAAAAGAACGGCAATAAATTGTCCAGTGAGCTGGCTTCAAAAGTCATTGAAGCTCAAATGTTAGGACGCTTCTTTGTGCCGCTTGCCAACGAGATGCGACAATCAGCAGACGCTTATCTTGCCACGCATAAAGCGCCGGAAAAAGTAAATGTCTGGACAAGTCGTGCGGTAACTTTGATGGACAAACAGAAACTCACTCCGGTAGTGGTCGCCATTTGGGATACAGGAGTTGACCCAACCGTTTTCCCGAATCAGATGTTTGTTAATCGCAAAGAAAAATCGAACGGAAAAGATAATGATGGCAACGGATTTGAATCGGATATTTACGGCATCGGTTTCGATGAAAAGGGGAAATTTACGTCTGCACCGCTTTTTGCTCCCTTCGAGGCGGATTTGAAACAATTCCCGGAATGGATAAAGGAGCGTCGCGTTGCAGAGCAATTTGGAGCGGGAGTTGAAACGGATGAAACACGCGCTTTTAAGCTCAAAATTCAGTCTCAAACGGCTGAGCAAGGAATTGAACAAGGAAGACTTTCCAACGTCTTCTCGACTTACAATCACGGCACAGCCGTCGCCGGAGTTGCGATTGCCGGAAATCCTGTTGCGCGTATTTTGAACGCGCGTTTAACGTGGCGCGACCAAAGCGGACAACCGGACTCGGTTGCCGAAGATACGGCACGGATGGGGAGATTTGCGGCAAACGTTAAGGCTTTTGTTGATTACTTCAAAAAACACAACGTCCGCGTCGTCAATATGAGTTGGAGTTTGTCGCGCGCTGGAATTGATGAAAATCTAGCCAAGACTAAACCTATGTTGACCTCTCAAGAGCGTAAAATCGAGGCGGATAAAAGTTTTACTATTATAAAAAACGCCCTTGTTGAAGCGTTTCGCAGTGCACCGGAAATTTTATTCGTTTGCAGCGCGGGAAATACGGGCAGCGACGCGGGTTTCAATGAAGGAATTCCTTCGTCACTCGAACTGCCGAATCTAATCACCGTTGGTGCGGTTGACGCAAGCGGCGCGGCGGCGGCTTTTACGAATTTTGGTAAGACCGTCAAATTTTACGCGCAGGGCGTTTATGTCGAATCCGTAAATCCTGGCGGCGAAAAACTAAAATTCGGCGGAACATCCTTCGCCGCGCCGCAGATGGCAAATCTAGCCGCCAAGCTTTTCGCGCTCAATCCAAAACTGACGGTTGCCGAAGTCGTCAAACTAATTCAAGACGGCGCGGACACAAGCGAGACGGACAATCGCCTGAAACTTATCAATCCGAAACGTTCAGCGGAATTATTGGTTTTGCCTAAGAAATAAGTATACGAACAAAAAGACAAAGCGGGTATTTGATAATGTTTAATGCACGAAACTTGTATAAATATTTAGAAGTTAAGAGAAGAAAATGATTGTTCGACTTGCAGAAAGAGACTTAAATACTAAGTTTGGAAATTTCCGGGAGATTCTTTATTACGATGGGCAATCGGAATCAATCGCGCTTGTCATGGGCGAGGTTGAGGGGCAGGAAAATGTCTTTTGCAGAATTCATTCAAGCTGCGTTTCTGCTCATGTCTTTAACAGTATTGAATGCGAATGCCGCGAAGAAATGGAAACCTCACAGGCTTTGATCGAGCGAGAAGGAAAAGGTGTAATCGTTTATCTCGACCAGGAAGGCAAAGGAAACGGACATCTGGCTTTGATGGCAAGTATAGAACACAAGAAATCAGGATTGAGCCAGAGCGAAGCATACAAAAAAGTCGGTTTTGAAGCGGACGCCAGAAGCTTTCGTCCGGCGGCTGAGATTTTAGCGGATTTGAAAATTAAATCGGTTGTTTTGCTGACGAATAATACCGCGAAAGCGGATGATTTGCGAAATTGGTCAATCATTGTTTCCGGGACGAAAGAGATAAAGACGCCGGCGGCAGGAAATGTTTGAAATCCGTGAGCTAAAATCCGGTGAATACGAATTTCTGCGAGAAATGCTTTACGAAGCGATTTATTTTGCGGATGAAAATCAAAAACTGCCGAAGTCAATCGTTTTTGAGCCGCAGCTTTCAAAATATATTGATAATTTCGGGCGAAAAGGCGACCTTGCTTTTGTGGTTCTCGTTGAAAACGAATTGGTCGGGGCAATCTGGGCGCGGCTTTTTCCTGAAAGTAACCAAGGTTACGGTTTTTTTGATGAAGCGACTCCCGAACTCAGTATGGCAATTAAGGAAAATTACCGAAACCGGGGTTTTGGCACCAGTTTGCTAAAAAAATTGCTGGAAGCGTTAAAAATAAACGGTTTTGAGAAAGTTTCCTTAAGCGTTGACAAACGAAACCGCGCTCTCGATTTATATCGCAGAATCGGTTTCGAGACGGTCTCGGAGCAACAAACTTCGCTGACAATGCTGAAAAAATTATGACCGAAACAATCCAACACGAAGACGGGCGCGTCGAGCTGCGCGAGGAGGCATTGCGCGAGATTGAAAAATCTCCGCTTTATAACGAAGATTTAGCGCCCGTTCCGATAGAAAAACGCAACTGGACGACGTATAACTACGCCGCGCTGTGGATTTCGATGGCGCACTGCATCCCGACTTATATGATGGCTTCGGGTTTGATTTCGGCGGGAATGAATTGGTGGCAGGCGTTGATTACGATTTTACTCGGCAACGTCATCGTGCTTGCGCCGATTTTGCTCAATTCGCATCCGGGCACGAAATACGGCATCCCTTTTCCCGTGTTTGCGCGCGCGAGTTACGGCACATACGGCTCGAATCTTCCGGCGCTGATGCGCGCGATTGTCGCCTGCGGTTGGTTCGGGATTCAGGCTTGGATCGGCGGGCAGGCGATTCACATCTTTTTTTCTTCGATAATTCCGGGCTGGAATACGGCTTTAGGCGGCGCAGTCGGCGGGCATACGCCGACCGAATGGATTTCGTTTCTGCTCTTCTGGGGAATGAATATTTTCATCATCTATCGCGGAATGGATTTGCTCCGGCACGTCGAAAACTGGGCTGCGCCGTTTGTTCTGGTGATGACGGCGGCGCTGCTCGTCTGGATTGTATGGCAGGCGGGCGGTCTCGGCTTTCTGATCAATCAGCCTGACAAATTTAAAACCTGGGGCGAGTTTTGGGCGATCTTCGTTCCGTCTCTGACGGCGATGATCGGATTTTGGGCGACGCTTTCTTTGAATATGCCCGATTTTACGCGGTTCGGGCGAAGCCAGCGCGAGCAAGCGGTCGGTCAAGTCGTCGCGCTGCCGACAACAATGGTTGTTTTCGCGGCAATGGGCATCGTCATCACATCGGCGGCGGCTGTCGTTTTTCCGCAGATGAAACCGGATGAATTATGGGACCCGGTAAAATTAATCGGACAATTTTCGCAGCCCGTCGTTGTAGCAATTTCGATGTTTACGGTTATTGTCGCAACTCTCGCCGTAAACATCGCGGCAAACGTCGTCTCTCCCGCAAATGATTTTGCCAACGCTTTTCCGCGCTGGATTTCTTTTAGCACGGGCGGCTTGATTACAGGAATCGTCGGGATTCTGATGCAGCCGTGGCGCTTGCTCGCCGATCCGAGCGGTTATATTTTCTCGTGGCTTTTGGGATATTCGGGCGGTTTAGGCTCGATTGCCGGAGTTTTGATTGCCGATTACTGGCTGGTGCGAAATAAGAATTTGAATCTCGGCGATTTGTATCGCACTCGCGGAATTTATCAAAGCTGGAATTGGCGAGCCGTCGTCGCGACCGTTTTGGGTTGCTTTTTCGCGTGGATTGGGTTGATATTTGAACCGCTCAGGGTTTTGTACGATTATGCGTGGTTTGTCGGTTTCGGCGTTTCGTTTTTTGTGCATTGGGCTTTGATGCGAGCGTTTCCGCCAAAAGAAAATTTAGCCGTTGATTAACACATACGGAAGCGGGTTTTCTATTGATTTACTGTGTTAAAATCAGAGCATTATGGCAACACAAGTTTTGGAAGGCACTTGGGAAGAAATCGCAAAACAGGCAGAAAATCTGGTCGGGAAAAAATTGCGCGTAACCGTTTTGGAAGACGAACAAGCTCAAAAACCGAACGAAGGAATGTTGGAAGCATTACGTAAAATCAGTGAACGCCATAAAAATATGCCCGAAAGTCCCGGCGAAGAAACGCTGAAAATGATTCGGGAAGCCCGTTCGGGCGGAATGTTTGGAAATGAGTCCGACAAATAAACCGGATGCTCTGGTAACCGATGCAAATATACTTATCGCCCTTTGTGCAAAAGAGCCTACGGCGGTAAATGTCAAAAGTACACTGGAATCTTACGCCAAAACCGGATGGGAGTTTTTCGCTCCCAATGTGATGGTCGCGGAAGTTTTGTATGTCCTATGTCAAAAACTTCAGAAAAACCTTCTCACAAAGAAAAGCTACGACGAAGCGATTGAAAACTTTCAGGACCAAATGAGTATTATTCAAACCTTGCCGGAAGCTCAGTTTATTAAAAGAGCCGTAGAGATTCAAAACGGCTATGGTTGCAGTCGTTCCGCCGATTCGCTTTATATTGCGCTTGCCGAAGATTTGGCGACAACAAGAACTGTCGAGCTTTTGACGTTTGATAGCGGAATGCTTAACCAAGCAGCAAAAAACGCGCCTACGGTGACTATAATAGTTTTGTGAACTAAATATATGAAATACAGCAAAGTTAAGAATTTTTACGACGGGCGATTTGTCGAAAGCGGTTCATCAGAATCGTTGGGCGTTACATCTCCGATTGACGGCAATTTGTTGTCGCACGTTCCGATGTCAACGGCGGAAGAATTAAACGGGGCGGTCGAATCCGCCCAAAACGCGTTCGGTAGTTGGAGCAAATTGCCGATAAAAGAGCGTGTTCAGGTGTTTTTCCGCTATCGTTATCTGCTCGAAAAGAACTTCGACGAATTGACCTCGCTGGTGTCGGAAGAAAACGGCAAAACGTGGGACGAGGCGAAAGCGGAAGTGGAAAAATCAATCGAGCTGACGGAATTTGCCTGCTCGATGCCGCAGCTTATCGCAGGCGAGATTATGGAAGTTTCGCGAGGCGTCGAATGTCGCCTCGACCGTTTTCCGGTCGGCGTCGTAGCTTCAATCGCGCCGTTTAATTTTCCTTTGATGGTGCCGAACTGGACGATGCCGAACGCGCTCGTTCTCGGCAACACAATGATTATGAAGCCTTCGGAACTCGTACCGTTATCGGTTCAGAGAATGGCTGAACTTTTGAAAGAAGCCGGGCTTCCCGACGGCGTTTTCAACATCATCAACGGCGGAAAGGAAATCGTCGAAGGCATCTGCGCTCATCCCGGAATTGAAGCCGTCAGCTTTGTCGGCTCAACCAATGTAGCAAAACTCGTTTATCAGCAAAGCACAAATAATCTGAAACGCTGCGTCGCGCTTGGCGGGGCGAAAAATCATCTTTTCGTTTTGCCGGACGCCAATCCGACGATGACTGCTACAAACGTTACGGCTTCGATGTCGGGCTGCGCCGGACAACGCTGTATGGCGGCTTCGGCGATGCTTGCGGTGGGAAACGTCAACCCGATTATCGAACAAATCTGCGACGAAGCGCGCAAAGTCGTTCCCGGCAAAAACCTCGGCGCGGTGATTTCAAAGGCGGCGAAAGAGCGCATCGAAAATTACATCTCGGAAGCCGAGAGAAACGGCGCGAAAATCCTCGTTGACGGTCGCGGCGCGGTGGTCGCGGGCAAGGAAAACGGAACTTACGTCGGACCGACGGTGATTGATTACGTGACGCCCGAAATGTCTGTGGCGAAAGAAGAAATTTTCGGTCCGGTGATTTCGATTATGCGTACCGAAACGCTCGATGAAGCAATCAAAATCGAAAACGCTAATCCATATGGCAACGCCGCTTCGGTTTTCACTCAGAGCGGCGGTTTGGCGCGTTATGTGATGGAACACGCCAACGCCGGAATGATCGGCGTCAATATCGGCGTCCCCGTTCCGCGCGAGCCGTTTTCATTCGGCGGTTGGAACGATTCGCGTTTCGGCGCGGGCGATATTACAGGCAAAAGCTCGATTGAGTTTTGGACGAAGCTCAAGAAAACGACGATCAAATGGAACCCGGAGGCTGGCGTAAACTGGATGAGTTGATGTATTTTGAAGAGCGCGCGTTTTTTACTCTCTCAAAAAGCTCAGATGAAAAACAAAATCAAGTTTTTGATTCTAACAGTCGGAATTCTTTTCGCCGGGCTTGTTTTCGCGCACAACAAACAACACGCACAAACCAAACAAATTGAAACTGCCGGTCAGAAATTTAAAAACATCAAAGTTTTAAACGAAATGCCCGCCGACCAAATGGGCAAAGTGATGAATCTGATGTCGGCATCTTTGGGCGTCAATTGTAATTTCTGCCATTCTTCGGAAGAAGATTTTGCCAAAGACGACAACGAACACAAACAAACGGCGCGCGAGATGCTGAAAATGACGTTTGCGCTCAACAAAAATTATTTCAACGGGCGAATCGAAGTTTCCTGCAACACTTGTCACAACGGCAAATCGCATCCGCAATCCGCTCCGAATTTAAATTCGATTGCCGCCGAAAATGCGCGACCGAAACAACCGGAAACCAAGCCGACGAGTGAACAAATTTTAGAAAAATACGAACAGGCTCTTGGCGGCAAAAACAGTCTCGGCAAAATCAATTCGCGTTATATTAAAGCCAGCCGCGTCGAACCAAACGGCAAAAGCGAACCGGAAGAAATCTGGCAAAAAGGCAATAAATTGCTGGTTGTCACAACATATTCGCAAGCCGTTGTCAGCGAAGCGTTTGACGGCGCAAACGTTTGGAAACGGGCGAATGAGCATTCGATTCCGCTCAAACCGGACGAAGCCGAACAAATCAGGCGCGAAGCAGAGCTTTTCGCCTCGGCAAATCTGAAAGCGGTTTATCCGAAAATGGAATTCGGCGCGATTGAGAAAATCAACGGTCGCGAAGTTTATCAAGTCCGGGCTGCAACTGCGAACGGCGGGCGCGAACGGCTTTATTTCGACCGCGAAACAGGCTTGCTCATCCGCCGAACGACGAGCGTTCCGACCATTCTCGGAAATTTTGTTTACCAAGTTGATTATTCGGATTACAAAGATTTCGGCGGCGTCAAATTGCCCGCGACAACGCGCTTTGCCGTGCCGAACATCAGTTGGACACGGAAGATTTTGGAAGTAAAAAACAACGCGGCGATTGAAGACGCTAAATTCAATCAGCCCGCGAAATAATTTTAAGAGGAAATTTTATGGGAAGAATTGTTAAATGCGGTTTGATTCAAGCGCGCAACGTCGCGCCGACCGATGCGCCGATTGAAGAAATCAAAAAACAAAACGTCGAAAATCAAATGAAAATGGTCGAAGACGCCGCGCGGCAAGGCGTGCAGATGCTTTGTTTTCAGGAGATTTTCACGACGCCTTATTTCTGCGCCGAACAGCAAACGCGCTGGTACGAAGCTGTCGAAAGAATTCCCGACGGCAAAACCGTCAAAATGATGCAGGATGTGGCGCGAGAATTCGGAATGGTTTTGATTGTCCCGATTTATGAAGAAGAAATAACAGGCGTTTATTACAATTCAGCCGCCGTGATTGATGCCGACGGCAAATATTTGGGGAAATATCGCAAAACGCACATTCCGCACGTCAATCCCGGTTTTTGGGAAAAGTTTTATTTTCGTCCGGGCAATCTCGGTTATCCGACTTTTAAAACGGCTTTCGCGCAAATCGGCGTTTATATTTGCTACGACCGGCATTTTCCCGAAGGCGCGCGTGCGCTTGGTTTAAACGGCGCTGAAATTATTTTTAATCCGTCGGCAACCGTCGCAGGTCTCAGCGAATATCTCTGGAAGCTCGAACAGCCCGCGCACGCCGTCGCCAACGGTTATTTCGTCGGTGCAATCAACCGCGTCGGAACCGAAGCGCCCTGGAACATCGGCGAATTTTACGGTCAAAGCTATTTTTGCGACCCGCGCGGTCAAATCGTCGCCGAAGCTTCGCGCGACAAAGACGAATTGGTCGTGGCGGATTTAAATTTCGATATGATTCGTGAAGTCCGCAACACCTGGCAATTTTTCCGCGACAGACGACCAGATGCATACGGGGCGCTTGTAGCTGATTAAAAAGATGCAATTTGAATGGGACACGAAAAAAGCTGCGGCAAATCTAAAAAAACATAAAATTGATTTTGCCGAAGCAGAAACGGTTTTTGGTGACCCATTGGCTAAAATTTTTGACGATGAGATACATTCGATTAATGAAAAACGCGAAATAATCATTGGTCATTCGATCAAAAATCGGCTTTTGTTGGTTTCTTTTACCGAACGCGAAAGCGATACTGTTAGAATTATCAGCGCGAGACCGCCGACCTCACAGGAGAGAAAGGATTACGAAAATGCCGGATATAAAAGAAGAAATGTCGCCTGAATACAAATTCGATTATTCAAAAGCCAAGCCTAATCGTTTCGCGGATAAATACAAGCAGATTCAAAGAACAGTGGTCTTGGATTCCGATGTCGCAGAAAATTTCCCAAGCTCGGAATCCGTTAATGAAGCGTTGCGTTTTCTAATCCGCGTGACCAGAGAAAACAATACGACTCACCAAAATAAATAAAGAATCTGCGGCTAATTTTATGCGAGAAAGACAGCGTTATTTTTCCGGCACGAAATGGGAATCAATCGTCGGTTATTCGCGCGCCGTCAAAGTGGGCGAGCGGATTTATGTCACAGGAACGACGGCGACCGATGAAAACGGTGCGATTGTCGGCGTCGGCGATGCTTACGCGCAGACAGCGCAGGCAATTCGCAATATCGAACGCGCTTTGAAGGGCTTGGGCGCGGGATTGGAAAACGTTGTGCGGACGAGAATGTTTGTCACGGACATCTCGCGCTGGGAAGAATACGGGCGGGCGCACGGCGAGTTTTTCAGTGAAATAAAACCCTGCGCAACAATGGTCGAAGTTTCAGCATTAGTTGATGCCGAGATGTTAATTGAAATTGAAGTCGAAGCCGAAATGTGAGGCAAAAATCTATGTCAGTCGTTCATCATTCACCCCTAAATATCGAACAAATCGAACGCAATTTTCGAGAAATCGCGCCGCCTTTAAACGAAGCCGAAGCGATTCTCGAAGCCAACCGCTGCGTTTATTGCTACGATGCACCCTGTGTGCATGCTTGTCCGACGCACATTGACGTTCCGTCGTTTATCAAAAAAATTGCGAGCGGTAATCTGACGGGTTCGGCGCGCGTAATTTTTGAAGCTAATCCGATTGGCGCGACCTGCGCGCGCGTTTGTCCGGTCGAAGTGCTGTGCGAAGGCGCTTGCGTCGAAAACACTCTGATGCAAAAGCCGATTGAAATCGGCAGGCTCCAGCGTTACGCGACCGATTTTGTGATGAGCAAAAACCGCGATGTTCTAAAAGCCGGAGCGCCAAACGGAAAATCAGTCGGCGTCATCGGCTCAGGTCCCGCCGGATTATCGTGCGCGACTTTTCTTGCCAGACTCGGTTATGCCGTGACGATTTACGACAAAAAACCTTTGCCCGGTGGCTTGGATACTTATGGAATGGCGGAATACAAAATGACGCAAGCCGTTTCGGTTGCGGAAGCCGAAATGGTTCAGCGTCTCGGAGTCGAATTTCGCCAGAACACGGAAATCGGGCGGCACGTTTCGCTTCAGGATTTGGAAGCGAATCACGATGCGATTTTCCTCGGCGTCGGTTTGGGCGCGACGAATCGTTTGAACGTTTCGGATGAAAATTTAGCGGGCGTTTACGATGCGCTGGATTTTATCGAGCGCGTCAAAACGCGCGAATGGAACACAATTCCACTCGGAAAAATTGTTGCCGTAATCGGCGCGGGAAATACTGCGGTTGACGCCGTGACGCAGGCGCGACGCTTAGGCGCGGAGAGAGTTTTGATGGTTTATCGCAAAACCGACAAGGAAATGCCCGCTTACGAATACGAATACGAGCTGGCGAAAAAAGACGGAGTCGAATTTGTCTGGCAAGCCGCGCCGATTGCGATTCTGCCGAGCGAAAACGGCGCGGCGCTGTCTCTGCGCTGCGAGAAAACCGACGGATCGAACCGGATTTTTGAAATCCCCTGCGATCTGATTATCAAAGCCATCGGACAACAAAAACAGCGTTCGTTTTTCGAGCAAATCCCGAATCTCGAAATAGATTCCGGCGGGCGCGTCGTCGTCAACAAAGAAACGATGCAAACGACAAATCCGAAATATTTCGCGGGCGGCGATTGCGTCAACGGCGGCAAAGAAGCGGTTGACGCTTCGCAAATGGGAAAAATAGCGGCGCAAGGTATTCATATGTTTTTGAAAGGGGAACGTGTTTCATTTCCAGGCGCAGTATCTGTTTGGTATTAACGTACTTGATTCACCAGCCTTTTTTTAATGCGCTCCCTTGTATCTTTATCCTGCTGGGGAGCACAAAAAATCCTGAAAAAATATCCCGGTGATGATAAATTTCAGTTCTTTTTGGCGCGTTAGTTTATGAAGGTTAAAAAAGCAGGAGTAGAGTTGATTCGATTCAAAACCAACTCTACAAAAAATGATTAATGCGGAACTCCAATTATTCCGTTGATTAAAGCGATTCAAACAGCAATCAACATCAGGTGAGACAACTATATCAATGCTATCCGTTTGATTAACAGCTACCTGTACTTTCTAGTTTTTACTTTATAACGATTGAGATTAAGAAGTATAAAAAATGGAGGTAAAAATGAGTAAAGAAATTGATCATGAAACCACGATTGAATTAGAAAAATTACATAAGGAAATTTCCAAATTACAAAGTTTAACTGCACAACTCGAAGGAAGGATAGCTTCATCATGGGCATTACATACTCGTGAAGATTATGAAAAATCTTTCAGAGAAAACTATAAATACGATAATTACATTTTTATCGCAAAATGTTTGTTTGGTGTAATTCTCTTTCTTGCAGGTGCTGGTTATTTTTTTACAAAGGCAGTCGTTAGAGAAGTTTATTCTACCGAGAATAAGGAACTGATAGCCAAATTGGAAAGTGATAATAAACAAACAGTTGACCGTTTGGAGAAAAAGTATCAATGGAATCGTTTCCATAATTATGGGAAAAATCTTATTTATGTTGCTGAATCTTATTTATACCTGCCGGAAATAGATAATGCGAAAAGAATTGAATTAATCAGAAAACTTTTTGATAAATCAGATAGATATTTTAATGACGCTCTTTTTTATGATTCGAAACAAGCTAGTACATATTGGGAGTTGGCGGAATTGAAATATTATTATCCGCAAAAATTTATAGTTCCTTTAGTTGATGAGGATAAAGCAATTGAGAATTATAGAAAAGCCATATCTTACTATACTGATGAAGAAAGAAAGCAAGGATGGAAAGCCGATGGTTATTTTAGGCTTGGAGAAATTTACTATAAAAAAATAGAAAATAGCTTGAATGACAAAAAACAAAATATAATTTTAGCAAAAGAAAATCTTTTAGAAGCTAAAAAGGAATATGAATTATTTAATGTTAACAGCAAGGAAAATTTGGAAAAGATTAACAGTAATCTACAAAAACTTAATGCTATTAAAACAGAAAATTAAATCAAATAGATTTGGTTTAATTGATTCAAGTAGTTTTTAAGATCACATTATTAATGTTTTTTTAGAGGTGATTATGGCAGATTTAAGCGTAAATTTCGCGGGCATCAAATCGCCGAATCCGTTTTGGCTGGCGAGCGCGCCGCCGACGAATATGGGTTCGATGGTCGAGCGGGCTTTTGACGCGGGCTGGGGCGGGGCGGTTTGGAAGACTTTGGGCGAGCCGATTGTTAATGTTTCGTCGCGTCTTGCTTCGATTGATCACGGCGCGATGCGGATGATCGGTTTGAATAACATTGAATTGATTACAGACCGCCCGCTCGAAGTGAATCTGAAAGAGATTTACGAGTGCAAAAAGAAATATCCGAAACACGCGGTAATTGTTTCTTTGATGGTCGAATCGAAGCGCGAAGCGTGGCACGAAATCGTCAAACGGGCGCAGGACACCGGCGCTGACGGTTTTGAGCTGAATTTCGGCTGCCCGCACGGGATGTCGGAACGCGGAATGGGTTCGGCGATGGGACAAGTGCCGGAATACACTTGTATGGTCACCGATTGGGTGAAAGAAGTTTCGGCGCTTCCGGTTATCGTAAAGCTCACTCCGAATGTCACGAACATTGTTCCGCCGGGACGCGCCGCGCAGAAAGGCGGCGCGGACGCTGTTTCTTTGATAAACACAATCAATTCGGTGATGGGCGTGGACATCGAGACGATGATTCCCTACCCTAACGTCGGCGGAATGGCGGCGCACGGCGGTTATTGCGGAACTGCGGTCAAACCGATTGCGCTCAATATGGTTTCGGAACTGGCGCGCGATGCGGAATTCAACATTCCGATTTCCGGTATCGGCGGAATTAATACGTGGCGCGACGCGGTGGAATTTCTGCTGCTCGGCGCGGGAACGGTGCAGGTTTGCACTGCGGTGATGCATTTCGGTTATCGAATTGTCGAAGATTTGATTGACGGTTTGAACAATTATCTTGATGAAAAAGGCTTTGCTTCGGTCAATGACATCATTGGAAAATCCGTTCCGCGAGTGACCGATTGGAGCAATCTCGACCTGAATTACAAAGTCGTCGCCCGCGTCAACAACGAAAATTGTATTCAGTGCAATCTCTGCCACATCGCCTGCGAAGACGGCGCGCACCAGTGCATTGATTTTACAATGGTTGACAACAAGCGTTTTCCGATTGTAGACGAGCACGAATGCGTCGGATGTAATCTTTGTTATCTGGTTTGCCCCGCGCCCGGCGCGATTTCGATGGTTCGGCTCGACGACGGAAGCCAGCCGATGAATTGGAAAGAATATTCTGCGGCTAAAAATTAAAGGTAACAGAAAAAATTAACAGGGGTGAAGGGGATAAAAGAGATAATCTTTGTTTTTGTTATCCCTTTTATCCCCTTCATCCCTGTTAATAATTCCTCTTAATTTCTGCGCGGAGTCGGCGATGCCGCCGGAGTTGGCGAAGGTGACGGCGCAGGATTCGGCAATGCCGGCATTTCTTCGCGTTTGTAGCGCGGCAGCAGTTCGTCGCGCATTGCGAGCGCGTAGACCGCCGCCGCAATTACAGCCGCCGATTTTTTCACGTCGTCTTCGACAATTCGCTCGTAAGTGTCGAGATTCGTATGCCAGGTGTGCGTGCCGTATTCAACCGGGTCTTGGGCGACGCCAATTCCGGGCAAACCGGCTTGGTTAAACGAAGTGTTGTCCGAACCGCCCAAGCCGCGACTTCGCGAGTTTAACGCGCCGGCAACGCCGTAATCGGCAAACGGCGCGACAGCTTCTCGCAGAACGGCGGCAGCTTCCGGCGGTCCGAAAACCGATAATCCGCGAGCACGTCCGGTACCGCTGTCAATGTTGAAATATCCGCCGAATTTCTCGTAACCGGCAACCGGAGCTTCAAACGAGCCGAAATGTTTTTTGACGTAAGCCTGCGAACCGAGCAAGCCTTGTTCTTCCCCGCTCCATAAAGCAACACGAACCGTGCGGCGAGGTTTGACGCCGAGCGTTTTTAAGATACGGGCGGCTTCCATCATAATCGCGCAGCCGATGGCGTTGTCGGTCGCTCCGGTCGCGGCGTGCCACGAATCGAGATGCCCGCCGAGCATAATCACTTCGTCCGGCTTCTCGCTGCCCTTGATTTCGCCGATTGTGTTGTAGGAAGTTCTGCCTTCGGGATAAGTGTTGTTGCGAATGTCGAATTCGAGCGAAACCGGAGTTCCGCCATCCAAAAGACGCCAGATTCTTCCGTAATCTTCATTTCGCATAACGACGGTCGGAACGACTTTCGTGACATCGAACGTGCGGTTGTTAAAAGCGCGAATCTGACCGTGTTCGCGTCCTGCGTCGCTGATGCGAACGAGTGCGCCCGAATCGAGCAGGAATTTATCGAGTTGTTCGGATAACTGCGCGCCCCCTACCTGCCCGGGACGCGGAGTCTGCTGCGGCTGCGGTCTCTGCTGAAAAGGAGGTTGTTGCGGCGCTGCATTCGGATCGAAACGCCGTTTGATGTCTTCGTCGCTGATTCTTTTTGCGGGCGGTTCAAAATTAACCGGAAGAATCTGCGGTTTTCCGATTAAAACCATTTTTCCCCGTACGTCGTTTCTGACGCTGTTGAAATATGCGGTTAATTCGTCCTGCGTTGGTCTTTCCGGCAGAGTCATTCTAAATGCCTGACCTTGCGCGACGCCTTTTGTGCTCGGCGTCCAAGCCAGAACTTCAAAGACCAGCGAATCTTTGACCGGCGCGGTGATAAAACCCGAAGCCCGTTCGTTGAGCCAGCCGGGATGCCCGAAATCCCAAGCCTCTAATTGGGCGTTGTCAAAACCCCAATCTTTCATTTGTTTGACAGCCCACTCGGCAGCCGCTCGATGATTCGGCGAGCCGGTCAAGCGCGGACCGTAAACATCGGTAAAAAAATGCAGAGTTCGCATAATCTGCGAATTGTCCATCGCTTCTTTGCGAATGCGGTCGTTGATGCTTGCGTCAATCTGTTGAGCCTGTGCAAACGACAGCGATTGAAAAACAAAGCAAAAAAGCAAAAGCGCGGTTGTTTTAATTCTGATTGTTCGTTTCATTTTTGTTGTTTTGAAAACCAATTGTTCACTTTCAATTCAAAGAATGTTATATCGAAAGATAAACTGATTTTTTTTTTGTTTCAATCAAGCCTGCACAAAAACAAAAAAAGCCGTTTTGAGGACGGCTTTAATATTTTTTGATATGAATCGCGCCTTTAGGGTTACGCGAAAATTTTCCTAAGAAAAAGCGAGCCGTATTTGCCCGCTTTTCCATTAGATATTACTGTTGCAGAATGGTCCCGCCCGACGGTGGTCCGTTACCGGCGTTATTTCCTGCAATTCTATTATTTCCAAAGGAAAAAATGTTTATCCCGGACAATCCTGTAGCGTTTCCGGTAATCATTGTATTGGAGAGACGGACAATCGGCGAACCGCCGAATACACCAACCCCCGTGCCGTTGTTTGTAATTGAGGTGTTCTCGACATTTACATCAACGTTCCCGGCTACTTCTTCCACAAAGATTCCTGAACCGGCGTTACCGGAGATAACCGAATCTCGAATCAGAACATTGGCGCTTCTCGAAACCGCTACCCCGGAATTGCCGGTGCTTCTTTCTAAACGCGCATTGGTTATTGCAGCGTTTACAGTTGCGCCCGCTCCCGGATTAATAACGATATGAGTTTGACCGATATTATAGCTGCTAAAATTGGTTACAAAGAGATTACCCGCTCCGGCGGTTGTTCTTTCATCGCTAATAGCGCGATTGCTTTGATTGATAACCGTCACATTTTCAATAACCACGGTTTTAGCAGCTATAACTCTAATTCCATTTACTCCTCTAGTGACGCCGGCACCGTCTATTTGCAGATTGCGCAAAATTACAGTCGCATCTGTATCGGCAGGGTCAGTTATGTTGATATTAATTCCGCTGACAGCGGAATTCAATGCGGAACCGATTATCCCTGCACCGTCAACCGTAATGCTTTTGGTGGCTGTTAAAGCGCCGAAACCACCCGGATCAAGGATGCTGATTTGCCCGCCTTTAGCGGTTTTTGAAATTGCTCCGGCGAATGTTTTACAGGGAGCGGTTCGGCTGCACGGGTTTACATCGTCGCCCACGCCTGAAACCCATGTTCGGGTGGCTTGTGCTTGAACAAATATAGTAGAAACGAAAGCTAATGCAATTGCTGTTAAGGCTTTAAAGAGCCATTTATTTCTCAAAGTCATAGAAACTCCTTTAATTTAAGATGGGATTTTAGTCGTGGTTTTTTAGTCGGACGACCAAGTTAAGCTAGAAGGCTGAACAATTGAAGTTTAATCAAAAAAATGGATTTGTCAAGTTAAGAACTCTAATTTCACAAAACCCTCAATTTAACCATTTAAAGGTATTTATTGTCTGGGGTTTGGATGATAATCATCAATTTTCATTTTTAGCCTGATTCATTCCATTAACGCGCCTCATCTGTTCAACTTTTTCCTCCTACAGCCGGACGCATTTGTATTTTATTTTTGCCTAAATTCTTTTTGGTTTTAAATACAGAGCGCGCGCAAGCTGATAATTAGGGCATCTATATAGTTAACTCAGATAATGTCGCTACCGTTTTATCTCTCTTTAGCAAGAGAAATGATTTGAAATCGGTATAACAAATCTTCGCTTCACAAGAATTAATCAAGTCAATCGCGTTCCTGCCTTTTCGCGTTTTTTGCCTTCATTAACTAACGCACCGAAACTAACAAAAAACTATCATCACTCGGATATTTTTTTTCAGGTTTTCTTTTCACGCCGCTGCAAACTAAAAGATGGCACGAATTAGACGATAAAAGTGTGCTGCTGAGTCAGGTATTTTAATGCCATAATTAAACAGCTTCGGATTGCGAAGTAAAATTAAAAGCCTTTAATTTTAACGCCGGAAGGAGCGAGGCATTTCCGCCTTCTCCGCTTCCGACTCGTTCGGGCGTGCCCATCATTTCGACGTTTCCGGGCGCAAGCATTTGCACGACCGATTGATTAAAGCGGAAATTTTTAACCGGATATTGAATTTTACCGTTTTCAACGTACCAGACGCCGTCGCGCGTAAGTCCCGTAGAGCTTGCCGTGCGCGGATCGGTCGAGCGAATATACCAGAAACGGCTGATGATCAACCCTTTCTGCATCGAGCGAATCATTTCGTCCATCGTTGCCGTTTTCGCGCTCGTTTCCATAATCGTATTCACGGGTCCGGGCGTCGGCTCGCCGCCTTTTTGTTTTGCCCAGAAACGCGAAAAGATTAAATTTTCCAGCACTCCGTTTTTGACGAGATAAATTCGCTGCGCGGGAATTCCGCCCTGCGCCGATTGCGAGCCGGGCAGTTCGGGATTCCACGGATCGCTGTAAATGCTGACGCGCTCATCGAAAATCTTTTCGCCCTTTCGCGTTTTGCCGCCCGCCATCGAATACGGGCTGCGACCTTCTTCGGCGCTGCGCGCGTCAAAACCGAACGCCAGACCGCCCAGAATATCGGCGACCGCCTGCGGTTCGAGAATGACGTTGTAAATTCCCGGTTCCATCGTCCGCGCGTTGCGACCTTCCAGAGTTTTGCGAATCGCTTCGCGGGCGATGCGATTTGTGTCGAGCCTGGAAACGTCAAAGTGATTGCGCGAAAAATACCCCGAACTCGTTCCGTCAGCCGTGCGCGGCGTGACTGACAAACTGACGACCGTGGTTCTATCAAAACCGAAGTTTCCGTTTTTAGTCGCAAAAGCCGAAGCGCGGGCGCGCGATTGGTGAAAGCCTGCGGTAACGACTTTTTCCTTTTCGCTCATCGTCAAAATGTCGCCGATGGCTTTGGCGCGGGCGGAAAGAGAAATATTCGCGGTCGCTTCGACAAAAGCGTTTACGGGTTTATAAGTTTGCTTGCCCAAACTCGGCAAATATTCGCGGTCAACCGGAGCGAGACGCGCAATCTGTTCGGCTTGTTCGACCGTCGCACGCAAAGAAGCGTCGTCCAAATCATTTGTGTTTGCCGCGCCGCGTTTCCCGCCGATCCAGACGGTCACGCTAGCGCCGCGATTTTCGGTCTGCCCGCTCGTCAAAAACGAATTTTCGGCAAACCGCAGATGCGCTAGATTTTCGCTGTTGACGCCTACGCTCGCATCGTCGGCTTTGACAAAAGACAGCAATTTTTCGGTAATCGTTCGGGCTTCCTGTTCGGTTAATAACATCTTCAAAAGTATGAACGATGAACGATGAATGATGAACTGTCTTTAATTCATCATTCATCGTTCATAATTCATCATTATCTCGCGGCTGTATTTAAAACGTTAATTTGTCGGAAACGCGCGACGGGACAGCCGTGCGAAACGGCGTTTGATTGTCCGGGTTCGCCTTTGCCGTCGTTAAAAGTTCCGGGCAGTTGATAAGTCGCCTGACCGCCGAGTCCGTCGCAGGCGTTCCAGAAATCGGTCGTGCGCGATTGATAAGCGACATCGCGCAGCATTCCAGCGACTTTGCCGTTTTTGATTTCCCAGAAGGTTTGCCCGCCGAATTGGAAGTTGTAGCGCTGCTGGTCAATCGAATAACTGCCGCGACCGTGAATCATAATTCCCTTTTCGACGCCGCCGATTAAATCGTCAGCCGTGACGTTTTCTTTCGCCGGTTCGAGCGACACGTTCGGCATTCGCGGAAACGGCACGCTGCTCCAATTGTCGGCGTGCAAACAGCCGTAAGATTTTTCTCTGCCGACGCGAGCCGCCAAATCGCGCGTCGTTTGCCAGTCAACAAACACGCCGTCTTTGACGAGATACCATTTTTGTCCCGGCACGCCTTCATCGTCGTAACCGACCGTCGCCATTCCGGCGGGCTGCGTGCGGTCGGCGAAAAAGTTGACGATTTTCGAGCCGAATTGAAGCTTTCCGGTTTTGTCGGGCGTTAAAAAGCTCGTTCCGGCGTAATTCGCTTCCCACAACAATGCGCGGTCAAGCTCGGTCGAGTGACCGACCGATTCATGAATTGTCAAAAACAGATGCGACGGATGCAGAATCAAATCGTATTTTCCGGGTTCGACCGATTTTGCTGAAAGCTTCATAACGGCTTCCTCGCCCGCTTTTCGGGCGTCGCCGATCCAGTCGAATTGGTCGAGATATTCGTATCCGGCGCTGTTTCCTTCGCTGCCGGAATTGCGCGATTGAAAATCGCCGGTCGTCCGGTTTGTCGCAGTCACCGTGAAATTCGGAAAACCGCGAACGATGTATTGGTCAATCCGCGAGCCGTCCGAAGTGGCGAGAAACTTCTGTTCGTTTACCCAATTCATTCCCGAATTGACAAAACTGACGCCTTTAACTTTTAAAGCCTCTTCGTTGAGCTTCAAAAGAAACGCAATTTTTTCGTCAATCGGAACTTCAAACGGATCTTTTACAAACTGGCTGCGCCAGGTTGTAACGACTTTTTCAACGGGCGCGAGCTTGATTTTTTTACGCTGAAACTGTGAGTTTGCTTTAGCAATTTCCACCGCTTGCTGCGCAACGCGGCGCGCGTTTTCTTCGGTTACATCCGGCGAAGCGGCAAATCCCCAGGTTCCGTTGACCAGAGCGCGGACGCCGAAACCGTAATTTTGATTGCGTGCGAGATTTTGCACTTGCCGCTCGCGCGTTGAAATAAATTCGGTGCGGTAACGATTGATGCGAATATCAGCGTATGACGCGCCCAGCTTTTTCGCCGTTGCGAGCGCCGCGTCCGCAACTTTGTTTTTATCGTTGGCGAATCGCTCGCCGATTGCCGCTTCCGCGTCCAAAATCCAAGCCGGCAAAGTAATCGCGCAAGCGGTTGCCAAACCTGCATTCTTCAAAAAGTCACGTCGTGAAAAAGCCATTTCCGAGTTCCTCGTAGATTCGTTGGAATAACAAAGCAAGTTTATTGTTTAATTGCTAAGAAATTATGAATAGTTATTTACCACGATAAAGCCGTCACTGCAATAAAAACTTCATCGGAATTTTCCGTTTCGCTTTTATCGAGGATAATTATAGATGATGCAACTCAAGAGCGGAGCTTGAAAATCAGGAATCAAGTTCTTCTCTGCGCCCTTTGCGAGAAACCTTTTGCGTCCTTTGCGGTTTAATTCGGTAAAAGCATAGAAAACCTAACCGCAAAGGACGCAAAGGTCAGCGCAAAGGGCGCAGAGATTTTTTATTCTTGATTCGCATTTGAGAAGATTTTTTATGAATACCACTTTTCTTTGTTCGATTCTGCTCTTATTTTCGCTTTCCGTCTTTGGTCAAGGAGTTAATTCCAGCCAAGCAGGCGGCGATGTTTATGTCGCGGCGTTCCAGAATTTTACGGAAGCCGAGAAAGCTGCTCAGACTCAGGGCAAATCGCTGGTCGTTACCGACAACCAGATTTTTGCCGTCAACAAAACGATTTCAGTTCCGCTTGTCTTTAAATCGGGCGGAAAATTCAGCATCAATTCCGGCGTCACGGTGAGCGTCAACGGCTCTTTGGAAGCTCCGCCGGAGCGAATTTTCGACGGCGCGGGAAAAGCTAATGTCCAGAACGCCAAAACTCGCCGGTTGCTTGTCGAGTGGTGGGGCGCGACCGGACAGGATTCGACGGATGATGCGGCGGCAATCAACGCGGTTGTGGATTCGCTCGGCGCGGGAGTCGAACAAAGCGGCGCGACAATCGTGTTCGGGAATTACGGTTACACATTCAACAACCAGCTTGATTTTACTCTGTCCAACAACATTACCTTTGAAGGTCACGAATCTGAATATATCGGCGGAAGACCGACGCTCAGCTACAACGGCACAAATTCTCCGGCAATCAAGCTCGTTTCAACGCGCGGCATTGCCTTCAAAAATATGAGGTTTTATGTTCCCAAAACGTTTTCGGGCGTCCTCGTTCAAGGCGGCGATTCAGTTCCGAGGGGCGACACCGTACATCTAAACATCGAAAGCTGTAGTTTTATGGCGGTAAACAGCGCGGCGACTTTGCTCACATTGGATAGAACCATCACCTCGCAAGTGCGCGATTCTAACTTCATCGGCGGTTCGGTGGCGATTGTAGGCGCGATTACAACATCCGACTCGAACGTAATTCTGATCGAAGCCAATCACTTTAAATTGCAAACCCGCGCCGCTATCAAATCGCCCGGTCAATGGTGGACGATGATTAATAATACCTTTTCCGGCGGCGCGCCCGATTCATATGCCTTGACTACCGACGACGCGCAGCTTTTCACATCGCGCGCTTTATTGTTTTCAAACAATTATTTTGAATCAAACAAAGGCTACGACGCGCCGCCCGCAACGGGAAACCTGATTAAAGTCAAAGTCGCCGGAGCCGCTTTCGTCGGCAATACCTTTTCCGAATCTGGAAGAACGGGAAATGTCATCGAGCTGGTCACGTCGCGCGGAGTCGCTTTTGTCGGAAACCGTTTTGAAGGCGGCACAAATCTTGTCGGAGTTTCGGGAACGCTGAACGCCTACGGCATCTCGTTTACCGGAAATGATTTTATCGGCACGACTCCGGTCGGCGGCGCGGTTGCCGCCGTTTATTCGGCATCGGGCAACACCGGATTAGCGGATAAAATGAATGGACTACTGGTCGCCAACGAAGCTGCCTCGACCGGAGCGAACGGAGCGCCCGGCGTCACATTCGGCAACAAAACAACTCTCGGCGGTGCCAACTCGCTTGGGCAAATCGCGGTCTTGGATAGCGGCACGGGATATTTAAACCGCTCGCTCGGATATTTCGCCCCCAGCAATAACAACAATCCGCATATTTTCTTTACATGGAACGGCAGCGCCTTTGTTGATAGATTTTCAATTGGTCTTAATTCAGTATCTTCAAACGTTCCAATAACAGTCCCGGCTGATCCTTATAACGCCGGAAAATGGAACGACTCAACCGAAGTGCCGACAAAAGGAGCAATCGAAGACAAATTTACTTCGCTAACCGCTTCGGACATCAAAGGCGGCACAATCACCAACAACATTTCAACAAATAGCCTGACGGTCGGCAGCGGCGCGGCGATTACGAAAGTTTTATCGGCTGCGGCTTCGATTGATTTCGGCGCTACTCGCGCCGGTTCGTGCGAGGACTCTGCTCCGATTATCGTTCAAGGAGCGCAGGACGGAGACGTAGTTCAAATCGGCGTACCGTCAAGTTTAGCTTCAATTACAGGCACAAGTTTTACCGGCTATGTTTCAGCCGCCAATACGGTAAAAATTAGAAGATGTAACTCCGCAGGCTCGACTGCTTCCGATCCAAACGCAGCAATTATCAGAGTTGCCGTAATGAGATTTTAGATATGCAAATCCCAGGTTTATTAACCAAAATGTCTCAAGATAAACAGCCTGTTTTCCATTCGCACAAAATAATTATGTCAAGAATGAAACTTTTCCCTGTCTCAAGACAATAAGAAATCAAGTGAGCTAATTTTCAGCGTTTCCGGGTTGAATCAAATTGAACAAGATTACCGAAGACAATTTAATCAAGAAAATCGCACGAGGTGACGAGCTTGCATTTAATGAAATCTATTCTCTCTATCGTAATCGCGTTTACGGTTTTATTTACCGGATGACGATCAACCAAACGCTCGCCGAAGACATCACGCACGAAACCTTTATGGTTCTGATTGAACACCCGACGCGATACCGGACGGAACGCGGCGGATCGCTTTTGACCTTTCTTTGCGCAGTAGCTCGCAAACAAGTGATGAATCATCTGCGGCGTAAACACAATTCGGATGTCGGATTCGATGAAATTGAAAATTTCGATGCTCTGGAAGACGAAGCAACGGACAATCCGCTCTCGAACTTGCTTAATCAGGAGCTTGCGGCGCAAATTGACGCCTGTGTCGCCGCTCTGCCGCCGCTTCAGCGCGAGGTGATTGTCTTACGCGAATACGAGGAGCTTTCATACGAAGAAATAGCAAGAGTGACGGAAAGCGAGCTGGGATCGGTTAAAGCGCGCCTGCATCGCGCCAGACAAACTTTAGCCAAACAGCTTGCCGCCTATATCGCTACCGCAAAAGATAAATGTTATGAAGTGCATTGAAAATAAAAAAAATATTGAAGCATTAAACGACGATGAATTGGATGACGCGCTAAAAGAAGCGGTCGAGCATCATTTACAGGTTTGCTCCGTTTGCCGCGAATTGAAAGAAGAAGCCGCTTCTCTTTCGACGTTATTGCAAATGAGCCGAATTCCATTGCCGTCCGCCGCGCTCGACGCGCGCATAATGAAATCTTTTCGGCAGCAGCACGCAACAGTTCCAACTTGGCGGCGATTTATCTTAGGCACATTTGCCGTTCCCAGACCCGTATTTGCGGCGCTTTTGATTTTGGCAATGGCAGGATTTTGGACGGCGTTTCAAGTCGGGAAAATCTATTCGACTTCGATTTCGATCTCAGAGCAGTTAGGTGAGACGACGAAAGCTCCGATTCCAATGCCTGAACAAACAGAAATTCAAACCGTTGTAGTCGAAGTTCCGGTAATCAAAGAAAAAATTCTGACGCGCACGATATATCTGCGCCAGCCCAAAATTAATAAAAACGAAAAGAGTAAATCTTTAGATGTGCTGCGGCAAAGCGATTTGCCTTTGTCGAGCGTTGTCGCAAACAACGGTTATTTTACCGACGTGAGCTTGAAAGGCTTTCAACCGTCGGCGGAGATAAACGCGAAAATTATTAAAGGAGTTAAAGAAGATGAAAAATAAATATGTGTTGGCTATGTGTTTGGCATTCTGCTGCTTTTTCGCAGCCGCAAACGACGCGGCGGCTCAACAGGCTTCCGTCAGCTTCAACAAAAAAGGGATTTCGGTAATTTTCAAAATCGAAACATCATCGCCCGATGCCACGAAACAATCATTCGGCAGCGTTTATTTTACGGGCTATAACGAAACCGAAAAGGAAAGCCGCGTTCACCGCGTTTTGGCGGATAAAGCGAGCGGCGTTTATTTCGGTTACGATTTAATCATCGAATCGCAAGCCGAGCCGAATAAATTCAAAGTTTCCGTCAAACCGCTTTCGATGAATCCGCCCGAACAAATGCGCCTGAGCGATTTGACGATACGTTCGCTGCCGAAATACCCGGAAGATATAATTGTCGAAGACGGCGACACAATCGCTCTGGACGTTCTGGTTAATCCGCAGACCAAAGTTAAAATCGTTGATTTAATCAAAATCACGACGAAAAAGCCGCAAACCACTTCCGATGATTCCTTATTCACCTCACGGGCGAAAAGCGCAGGTTTCGGCTCAGGAGGCAACGATAATTTATTTAATCGTCAAAAAGCGAAAGATTTTACGCTTAATGATATAAAGCTGAGATTGACATCGCCGAAACTGCTCGTTAACGGCGCGCCCAGCACGATTCGCGGAAGCGAGTGGGAAGGCATTATCGAAGGTTCGGCGATTTATATTTATATTCCCGAAAAAGGTCGCTTTATCTTTTCTCTTTTTCCGCAGGACGGTTTCAGCTTTCGCAAAGACGCAATTCTTGAAAACTCAAAAATCGCTTTTCAAGCGAATGACGAGCGTTATGAGCTAATTTCCAGCGCGCCGATTGTCAGCAACGGCGGAAGCTGGAGCTTGTGGATTTTGAATGACCCGGATTACAAGCCCGACTTAACTTTGGGTTCGACGGCTGACTTGCTGCAATATGGCGCGTCCGATGAAGTCAAATATCTTTTAACTCAGAAACGCCGCCGCGTTTCCAATTCAACGGCGCAAGCGAATACCAAATCATTTTACCAAAAATGGCTGGAAAGCGACGTTCGCTATATTGTAACCGAAGCGGAAAAACAAACGTTTTCTCAACTAAATACAGATGAAGAACGCGAGCAATTTATTGAATCGTTCTGGCTAAGACGCGATTCCAAACCCGAAACAAAGGAAAACGAGTTTCGCCGTGAATATTACAACCGCATTAGTTATGCCAATCAAAACTTTGCCTTTGGCGAGACGGCTGGTTGGTTAACCGACCGCGGGCGCATTTTTATTACTCACGGAAAACCCGATACGATTCAGACGATTTCATCGGGAGAATTGTGGACATACAAATCTTTGGCGGGAATCGGAGATAACATCAAGTTTGAATTCGTTAATTCCGCAACAAAAGGAGAGCTTCGCCTCCAACAGTGAAAGCGTCCCGCAAAAGCAAAAAAGCCGCCGGAGGGCGGCTGATTCATTAATTTAATTGGTGGAGCAGAGGGCTAGTCCGAAGCATTATTTTTGCTGATAACGGCGAATCTTACAAAAGCACTAATCCCATTTTCAGCCCTTGTGTTACCGCCTCGGTGCGCGTTGTGACATTGAGTTTCCCAAAAATTGAAGAAACGTGGAACTTTACAGTGTGCTCCGAGATGCTCAAGCGGTGAGCTATTGATTTGTTGCTCGCTCCCTCTGCCAGCATTCCCAACACTTCCTGTTCTCGCGGCGTTAAAGTTTCAATTAACTCTTCCGGTAAATCATCTCCGGCATCGAGAAGCGGCAATGATCGGTTGTTCGCCAATAACTGCAATATCGTTTCGACAATTAACGGCGGAAGAACGAGCAGCCCGCATGCGGCGGCTTCAATTGCCGCCGCTATTTCGTTTTCATTTGCATCGCGCCCCAAAATTCCGCGCATATTGCGGCGCACCATCTCGGTCAGCCATTGCGAGTCCGTTAAATCCGGCACAAGCGCAACGATTGCCGGAAATTCCCCGCTTTCTTCGGGTGAACCCGCCGATTGCGGCAGGACTTCAAACCAATCTTCATTTTGGTTTTCGATGTCGAGCAGTAATACGTCCGCCGTTTGAGTTTGGAAAGAATCTGTGGGCAGCGCGGTAGAAATCTCCGCCGCGCTGCCGACAACAATAAAACGCTCATCAGCTTCGACCAAAGCAGTCAAACCGGTGCGAATAATCGCCGAGCCTGCAACGATAAAAACCGTTATAGCGCTGCCCTCTTTTTCAGACATTATCTTCTGCGCCTGTGCCGTCTTTCGCTTCTTACCGGGCGTTCTTCAAGTGTAATTTCAACCGTCTTCAATTCCCCACCGCGCAGCAAATCGGCTTTGACCGCGCTTCCGGGTTCGCGTCCGGCGAGAATTGTTTGTACGTCCACAATGTCGGTCATTTCTCTGCCTTCCAATCGAAGCAAAACGTCACCGATAAATATTCCGGCTTTTTCCGCCGGAGAATCCGGTTCGACTGTTACAATCATCAATCCGCTCGCTTGTTGCAAATTTAATTTATCGCGCAGATTTTGCGAAAGCGGAACGGGTTGATGCATGTAGATGCCGAGATACGGGCGAGCGATTTTTCCTCTTGTCAATAACGTTTCAACCACCCGGCTCACTGTTGATGACGGAATGGTCAAGGCGGTTCCGCGCCCGAAAGCCGAGGTGTTTACACCATAAACTTTCCCTTCAACATCAACCAAAGCGCCGCCCGAAAAACCGAGATAAATCGCCGCGTCAAGACTGATAAAACGGTCAATTTCGTCACCGCGCCAGGTTCGCCAAGCGCCCGCTACCGAGTTAACAATTCCAAAACTTGCCCTCGCCCCGCGCTCCGCATCGGTGCAGCCGACCGCTAAAACGATGTTGCCGACTTTCAGATTTGCAGCATCGCCGATTTCAACCGGCGGCAAAGATTGCCCCGCCGCTTCATCCGATATTTTCAGCACGGCAAGGTCAGTGCCTGCGTCGCGCCCGACAAGAGTTACAGCGTACCGCGCACCGCCCTGCAACTGAATCGTAATGTCTTCGTCGCGGCGAATGGTGTGATTTGTCGAAACTATAACGCCTTCGCGCCAAATGATTCCGCTGGTCGGCACACGCGGGCGAGCGTCAATAGCCACGATTGAGCGTGAAGCCTTTTCGACTGATGCTGCTAATTGCTCTGATAAATTAGCCAAAGAATTATTTGTGTCCATCTCTAAACTCCAATTTATTTTTTTGCGTCAAAAACGCCTTTGTCTGAAGATTGGCAGAAAAGAAATGCCCGCGCATCAGGCGTTCGGCTAGGAACCGGACCCGGAAGTTCGGCTAGGAGTGTTATCGGGCAGTATCTATGTAGTTACTGTATTTTCAAGCACAAAATTATGCTTTTTTCATTTGCGCAGGCTGTTTTCTTATGTCAATCGCAACATAAATTGCGGTCGAGATTTTTAAGAAATAATCAACGGTTAGAATTTTGCGCGGGCGGTTTAGGAAGATTTTTGTACTTCATCGAGATGTTCTCAGTTTTAACGATTTCCCACCTTCGCAGCACCCAGCCGGTTTGCAGTTCCCACTTTGTGCGAATTTGTCCGGCGAGGGAACGTGGGTTGCGCACATCTGGAGCTGACCGGGTTTTGATGTCTAAGACGATTGTTGCGCGCTCGCCTTCAATCTGTTTCTCGACGACGGTGATTTCTTTTGGCTCATCTTCGTCGAAGCTCCAAAAGATTGGGTCGCCTGTTCCGTTCTCTTCGGGAATTTCTCTGACGCGCGCGTCATTGATTCGCTCATAGATTACCTCTTCGGAAAGTTCCGGCACGTCGTTTGACGTTGAGGAAGCTGACCCGCCCTGTTCGCCGTCGCCCTGCGAAGAAGACGGCGCACAGCCCGATGAGCAGGATAACAGCAAGGCTAATCCTAAAAATGATGAAAATAAGAATGTCGCGCGCGGCATATTCCGAACGCGCCGAATCGTTCTCATCGTTAGCTGTAAGAATTCATCCGTGCGCATATATTTCCGGTTATTCGCCTGCATAGCTGATCTCCATGCGGCGTATGTGCAGGCTCGCGAGAAAGAGCACGACGCCCGTAAATAGAAGAAGACTCGGCACGGAAATCCACGCGGGCGTCGGTTCGACGAGCACCGCGAACGGACCTTCGGACATCGGCACGGGCACGAGCGATGTCAAGTAATGAATCACGCTTATCTTCTTCAATAGCGGCGGCAGCAGAAAGTTGAGCCACTCCCAGCCGTAGAGCATCAGACCCGGAATGATCGGGTTGCGGAAAAACAGTCCCACAATCAGAAAGACCGCGCCGTATCCGACGCACGCAAGGATTGTGACTCCAAGATAAGCCAGCATCTGACCTGCGCCCGCGCCGTCGAAAAAGAATCTGGCGGACTCTGACGGGAAAAGCCAGAAGTAGTAAATAAACATCGAGCCGACTGTCGTGATACTGAATAATACAATAGTCGCGATGAGTCCCGACAGATATTTGCCGACGACAAGGACTTCGCGCCTGACCGGCGCGAGAAAATAGTAGTGCAAGCTTCGGTCAACCACTTCGCCGCGAAATAAGTTCATAAAAACCCACGCGCAGCCGAAGAAGATAAGCGTGCGAAGGATAAGCCCGCCGTATATCGCCGCATAGACCTGGCTCATTTCGCTGAAGCTTCCCAGCTCGTCCGTCGGCGGCGGAAAGAGCGCGAGCGCCGACAGCAGGACGAGCGGTAATCCCGCCATCAAATAGAGCAGAAGAGCGCGACGGCTCAAAAAGTTTTTCTTGATCTCAAGACGCAAGATCGCAACGGTTTGCCGCGTCCAGAGCGACCAGGAAGACGCTCGCGCCCTGCTCACGTTCGGCTGGTTCACATTTGTTGCGGCGGTCTGTTCTCTGATCTCAGATGTTGAACTCATCGAGTTTGCCCTCCGTCGGATGTAATTAAGTATTGATAGACGGCATTCAGATCGTCATCAACGGGCGCAACCGATTCGATTTGAAGATTCTGCTCCGTTATCACCTTGTTAAGCAACAGATAGAAATCATCCGGTCGGCGCGTTTTAACAAACAAGCCTTGACGGTCATCGTGGATGCGCGCTTCGAGCGTTTGCTCGTGTTCAAACAGACGCGCTGCCAGGATTTGCGGTCGGTCGCAGCGAATCAGAATCTGAATCGGATGTTCTTCGATCTCATCACGCACGCCGTGTACTTCGCCCTCCGCGACGACATAACCGTTGTGCAGAAGCACAACGCTGTCGGACATCATATCCACTTCGTGCAGAATGTGACTTGAGATGACAAGGTACATTCCCGCATCGGCGAGCTGGCGGAACAACCGGATGATTTCGGCACGCGCCATCGGGTCAAGCCCGTTCAAAGGTTCATCCAACACAAGCACCGAAGGATTGTGCGCGATAGACTGTGCGAGCCGGACGCGCTGGCGCATTCCCTTACTGAACGCCGAAACTTTGCGGTCTGCCGCTTCTAAAAGCGAAACTCGTTCGAGCGCAGCATTGGTCAACTCGGCAGTTTCCTGTTTCGTGTAACCGTGAACGCGCAGATAAAATTCGATAAACTCGCGGGCGGTGGCGCCGCGCGGAAATGAATCGAATTGCGAACAGTAACCGAGTTTTTGAAACATCGCTTCCGGTTCGTCTGGCGATGTGCCGAGAACACGTATGCGCCCTTGTGTCGGCTTGAGCAGCCCCGTCATCAAATTCATCAAAGTAGTCTTGCCCGACCCGTTCGGTCCGACAAGACTCGTAATGCCCGGCGCGATCTGCAAATTAACTCGATTAACGCCGAGAATCTCGCCATAGAATTTCGACACGTCTTCAAACACGATCATCTTTTCGGAAGAAACGGAAGCAATGGACGCGGGCGATGCTGTTGACGCCGGGGGCGATGCGGGCATCGGTGACGATTTTGTTGTTGATGATGTTGTTGTAGTTGGTGTCATTTGATTACCTCGTAAGCGCGCACCTTGCGCGCGAGCAGCCAAACACATACGGCACAGACCAGCGCGATTACCAGCCATGAAGCCCACAGCGGTGGCTCTAACAGTGCGATGTCAAAAAACTGCTCATCGTAAATCGGATTGCTGACTTTTCCGCGAATTTGTCCGGTCTGCCGCACGAAAAGTCCGAACAGACCGCGCCAAATGCTGTCCATCGTCGCCCACAAACTGATCAAATGTCCTGCGCGTGTCAGAAAAAGCTGATTGACGATCTCGCCAAATGCGCTCGGCACGAAGAACAGTCCTAACAACGCGCCGCTCGCCACCACGCGCCACTTGACAACCGACGACACGGCGAGCGCAAGTAAAGACAGCAGGATGATCCAGACCATGCATCCTGAGAAGATTGCCCAGATCATCCACAGATTCGACCACAACCACCCGATGCCGGCGAGAGACGCTTGAAAAAAGAAGATCAGCAAGCCCGGAATCCACGTCACTAACGACAGCAGGAACACAACGACAGCCATTTTGCCGAGCACGTATTCGGCGCGCGAAAGCGGGCGGCATAAATAAAGCGGCAAAGCATTGTTCGACAAGTCGCGCGAGATAAGCGGCGGCGCGACGAGCACCGTCAGGATAAAAGCAAACCCGCATTGAAGCTCTACGAAAGAGCGAAAGAACGAAGCATTGATAGGCAGCAGTTCGCGAACGTTTATTTGCAGCAGCGCGAGCGCGTTCACGTTATGATGCAGATAAACCAGGATGGTCGCTACGAGCGGGTAGATAAAGCACAGAATAAAGACCGTCGTAAACAGCTTCGACTTGAAAGTTTCGCGCAGCGCGTATCGCGGTATCACGAGAAAGCGCGACCACGCGGAATGCGACTCGCCTTCATACGCGCCGTACAAATGTTCATAAACTGCCATTGCTCGTCCTCCCGTTTCCATTCGCGTTCTCAACCGCGTTTCCGTTATTGATTGATACGCTCGCGCCATCCCTCATATTTCCGTTCTCCATCGCCTTTAGGAAAATGTCTTCGAGCGAATCACGCTTGAAGTTGAGTCGTCTAATCTGCACCCCGTGTGCAAGCGCAATGCGATACAAATCGCCGATTTCGACCGTCTCCTGCATAATTAATTTTATGCGACGCTCGCCCGACAGAGCATACTCACAACCTAAACCGCTGATCGCTTCGACAAACGCCGCGCGGTCGCCGCCGCGCGTTTCAAGCTCGATAAATTTACGGTTTGCCTTGCGTTCCTCTTCCAGATTACAGTTGGCGGCGATGTGCCCGTCCTTCAACACGAGAATCTCGTCGCAGCACTCCTCCACGTCGCGCAGCAGATGAGACGACAAGAGGATGCGCGCCCGCCCGCCGTCGCGAATCTGACGAATAAGCGAAATCATACGGCTGCGCGTCGGCGGATCGAGACCGTTGGTCGGTTCGTCCAAGATAATCAGTTTGGGTCCGTGCACTATCGCCTGCGCGAGCTTCGCAAGCTGTTTCATACCGAGCGAGTAACTATCAACCGGACGATAACGCGCTTCGCCCAAGCCGACGAAAAAGAGAGCTTCGTGTGCGCGTTCGAGCGCGTGACGGGCGGGAATGCCGGAAAGCTCCGCCATCAGACGCACGAAGTGGACGCACGACATTTTGGCGATAAACGAATCGCTCTCCGGCATATAACCGACGGTCGCACGCACCTGCTTTGCGTCCGTCGTAATGTCCTGCCCGAAGATGCGCGCCGTGCCGGAAGTCGGCGGATGAAAGCCGAGCAAAGTGTGAATGAGCGAAGTCTTGCCCGCGCCGTTCGGTCCGAGCAAGCCGATGGCGCGCCCGCCCAGCACCCCGTTGAGAGATTTCAGAATCGGACGTTTTCCAAACGTCACGCTCAGTTGTTCAAGTTCGATAACACTTGTCATGTCGTTATCACCATACATTTATCAGTTTTGGTAAATACTCTTTATCATAACGGTTGTGCCTCACGTTATGTTCAAAGGATTTATAATCTTTCACGTCCTTCGCGGACAAACTCGACGATTTCTTTGGTTGAAATGCCTAAATCAACTCCTGTTAGGTCAAGGGTTCGGGTTATTGGACTAACCGTGACTTGCCCCATTGCAGACTCCACAGTCCGCGCGCCGAGAGGATGACGGAGAAGAGCGTGGTCACGCCGAGCGCGATGAGCGTCCAGACGAAGAAGAAGGCTCCGCCGGAGTTGGCGATGTCGCCGCCGACAAGTCCCGAACCCGTCATATGGAGAACGGGAATGCCCAACCCAAGGAGCGACAAGACGAGGATAATGACGTATCCCGACCGCCGTTCGGCGAGCACCAGCGTTGTTCCGTATAACCAGACGACGAGGAAAAGCACCGGAACGAGGTTCGAGAGACCTCCGGGTGCCATCCCGCGAACAACGTCGTCCGCATGGTGAAACGTGAAGAAGAGAATCGAGAGCAGAGACCCGATGGCTAACATAACGTTGTCTTTCATTTGATATTCTCCTTGCCGGATTCGGGTCTGCCAAATATGTAATTCCCTTTGGTAAACACGCGCCACATAATACGACAAAAACCGATGGACGCTCGAAATCGTCCGCCGGTTTTTCGCCATCACATTTATTGAATCATCAGCCAGCCCGTCATTATAGCAAACGCCTTTTCTAATTAACCTTTAGATTTACTTTGCAAATTAAACTTTTGAAACCGCAGCCCTTTAATAAATAAAAGGTTCTACGGTGTCTGAATAATATCCTTCGGAGCGTTGTTGTATTCGTTTAGACATTTATTGAGCGGCTCGCCGTTTGTGTGAATACAATTGCAGAAATTTTCCCCTGCTTTGGTGCGTTTGTCTTTAAATTGCCTTAGACATTGCGGCAGAGTGTTGCGCGGTCTGACGCTGTAAAGGCTTGGAACGAGTGCCACAAAAAAGACGACCGATGCAAAAACTCCGGCAAAGAAAAGAATCGGGAATTTATCATTCAGAAGTTGTTTAAAAAAAATACGGAAACGCGCATAAATCGAGCGTGGTTTATATCGGGAAAAGACGCCGCCCTGCCCGACAGTTTCTTGTGTTTGAGTATCGCTATCGAGGCTGTTCTGCTTTGTTATGTCATTAAAGGGAAGAATGTATTTCCATTTCTCATAATTCCAGCCGAGAATATACAAATTAGCCAGCGTCATCAAAGGCGCGGTGAAAAGCGAGCCGTCAAAACGCGTCGCAAATGTCAGAATACAAATATTCAATATGACCGGAAAATAGATAAACGCGCCGAGCGTTGCCGTGCGCGGAATCAGCAGCATAATCGCCGCCGCCAACTGCGAGACGCCGATAAATGTGTAGTAATAGCCCGTCAGGTGAAGCGCTTCCAAATAATGTCCCATCGGATGATTAACGTGCAAGCCGCTGGCGAACCGCTCGTCAATAAGCTTGACGATTGCCGCAGGTATAAATCCGAGTGCTAAAGCGAGGCGACAAAAAATCGAAAAAAGCCAAAGCCAACTGTTTCGCTTTGCCTTTAAATGAAGCCGGTCAAAAGTCGAAGAAATACTCATAAATCTTTAAAACCTAATTCCGCGGGAAAAAGGTTTTCAAATAAAACAGGTAACAGAGGCGGATTAAAAGTAATTACTAAATAAAAGCCCGCCTGATTCAAAAGAAACGGCGGGCTGACTGGCGTTGCTTTAGTTCATTACTTCTTCTCTACGTTTTTATCGCCCATTGCGTTCATTAAAATGTGCTGCATCTCGAACGAATGCGGCAGACCGATAAGACTCGCCGGACTTAAGCCGAACGCGCCGCCCTCAGTGTTCGCCGCAAGCGTAATGCGGTCGCCCTGCGCGTAAGCATAAGCCAGAGTCGGCGGCGCATTCGCGTCAATCGAGCCTAGCATCTGACGCTGTTCCTCCGTCAACTCCGCACCGCCCGCATTCTTCATTCTTTCGGCAAGCGGTTTCATGAGCGGCGCGAGATCGTGATAAAAAATCGCGGAGAAATTCGTGTTGCCGTCCTGCGGCAGCGCGCTCATAAATCTCGACGAACGGGCGAGCGTGTTGCCCGCATCGCGATTCGCAATGGACTGTTCCAGCAGCGCGCGGCTCGGCGCGGCGATAAGGTAACCGTTCACGTAAGTGTAATGCAGCACTTCAACTCCCGCGTCAGCAGATTTAATAGAGTAATAAGTGCGGTCGCCCGCAGTCGTATTCTCCAGGCTCAGTTTGCCTTTGCCGTGCAGCACGGAAAACTGATTCAACTTTTCGATTGCGCGCTCGAACGTTCCCTGCAATTTCGCCTGGTCATAAACTTCCAGGATAATTTTCCACGAAGGCGTCGGGAAAAGAGGACCGTCAATCGCGAAGGCGAACTCACCGCCGAGCGGCGCGGCGAAGTCGTTGCGAATATCGAAACCCTGCTGCTTTTCGATGTCCTGCATACTGCGTCGCAAGTTCGGGTCAACCGTCTCTAAAAATCCGAGCAGATCGTCAACCAGCAGCGCCGGGTCTTTAACCACGAACGCGGTCGCGACGTTTGCGGTCGGCGAAATGAAGTCTAACGCGCCCATCGAACCCGGCGCGGCGAGCCACGTCGCAATACCGCGATTCGATTCGTTGAATGTCAACGCGGCGCGGCTCAAAGTTTTGCCTTTTACTTCTTTCTGTTCGACGACGAAGTGGCGCAAGTTCATCACACCAAGCTGTTTGAAACCTTCGAGACGACGCTCCGCGCCCGGCTCTTTATCTTTACTAACCGCCTGCGCGACGATTTTTTCGAGGTCGGCAGCGACCACAAGTCCCGCGCCGTCTCTGTAAACGTCGTTGATGCGTTGATGAAATGCTGAACCCGCGAAACGATTCGCGCCCGGCGCTTCCAATGTTGTCGCAAGCCCGCGCAGACGTTCGATCTGCGGTGATGCCGCGAAGATGTCGTTGTGAATCCAGACAAACAGTTCTTCGGATTTAGCCGCCGCGTTTTTCGCGAGCGCCGCGTTTGGTGTCGCGGTCGTTGTTGATGCCGAAGTATTCGTTACTGTTGCAGTCAGCGGATCGTCAATGATGCGGACGTTCACCGCGTTGCCTGATTCTTTCGCGAAGTTTGCAAGCTGTCCGTCAAGATACGTGCGGAAATTCGCTGCGTTCTTTACTTCGCCCAACACGAGCACCCCGTTCGGCTCGCCTTTAGCATCCATCTCCGCGCTGACGACGATCTCTTCACCGAGCTGCGAGCCGAACTCGCGGACGCGCGCCAATGTCTGTTCGTTAATGCCCAAGCCATTGCCTTTGTTGCCTTTCCACCACTCGGCGAGCGCCGGATTCTGACTGATGCGCTCCTGCATAATGCGCTGCGATTCCGCGAGTGTATCGGTCAAATTCGGCAGTGCCGCGTAGAACACCGTGTTCTCCGGCACGAGATCAACGAACTTGGAAGAGTAACGGACACCGGGTAATTGGACGCGTTGATTAACATCGCGACGCAGTTTCGCCAACTCTGAGACGAGATTCGCATAGCGCGCGGCGTTGCGGCTCCACGCGACGTTCTGCTGCACCGGAGTTTTGTCCAAACTACGGTTTGTCGTCGTCTGATCGCCGGGAAGCAAGGTTTCGTCTTTGCCCGCGTGATTGACCTGCACTTCGCCTTCGACCACCGAAACGCGCGAACCCTTCGTGCCGCTTTCGACCGCGAAGATCGTGCCTTTGACGGAAACGAGCGAGTCGGGCGTCTGAACATAAAGACGACCGTTATGCTGCTTCGCGGCTTCAACAATGACATCGCCGCGTTCGAGTTGTACGGTTACGCCGCGCCTGTTTTCGCTCACCGAAAACTCGGAGCGTTCGCGCATCTCAACCGTCGAACCGTCCGCGAGTCGCAGCAGGGCGTTCGAGTCCTTCGCCGTACGCACGCGTTCGCCTTTCTGAAGCTGCTCGCCCGCCGCAAGCTGGCGACTCTGCGCGTCGGAAACAACATAAACCGCGCCGTTCGCATTCTCGACCGTCGCCGCAAGCGTACGCCCGGATAAATCCAGCCGCTCGAAGACAAAAAATCCTGCCAGCCCGACACAGATGGCGAACACGGCGGCGACGCTCCAGCGCGCAACATTGGTTCTGCTCCATCCGTTCATAAATGCGCGCTGCTGTCCAGACGCCGGGTTCCGCGCGGGTTGACGAGCGCCAACCGTCGCCGTCTTTGGCGTCTGGTCTGCGCTTTGGAATTTTAGCGCCCGGCGACACGGAATGCATTCGTTTGTATGGTCTTTGAAGAGCAACGCGCGAGCCGTCGAAAGTTTCCCGTCGAGGTACGCCGGAATGAGCGATTGGAAATCAGCGCATCCACGAATTTGTTCGGTAGTGTTGTTAGTGTTCATTGTATTTAAATTTCCTAAATGTGAATTGGCGGATGACGAATTCTCCGCCGCAGCGAAATTTTCGTCCGACATCTGTCGGCTGACGCGCGCCCAAACGCGCGTTGCGGATTGCTCAATGATCGAATCATTGATTTGCTCGTCGCGTATGCCGCGCGCGGCGTCGTCTATAATTGCGTCCAAATCCTGTTTATTAAGCTTCATGATGTTTCTCCAAATAAGTGCCGATTTCTTTGCGCAAACGTGTTCTGGCGCGGTGCAGCGTGACGGCGACGACCATTTGCGACATACCTAAAACTTGCGCGATCTGACCATTGTCGTAACCTTCAAAATAACGGAGCGCGAACGCGGTCGCGGCGCGCCCTTCGAGTTTCGCGACTGCATGGCGGATAAGCTCGCGCAGCTCCGCATCTGCAAAATCGTCTTCGGGACTCGGATGCGAGAGCTTTGAGCTTTGATCGAAATCTATGACATCCAAAGAGACGGAATTGGCGCGCGTCCGACTCCTGAGCAAATCGAGCGAGGCGTTGACCGCCGCACGATGCAGATAGCTTCCGGCGTTCGGCAAAAAATCGCGTCGCGCATGGTTCGGAGTGAGCCGCAGGAAAATAGTCTGCAACACGTCCTCCGCATCGCTCTGGCTGCCCGTAATACGGTACGCGATGCGAAAAATCGCTTTATGATAATCGCGAAAAAGAACTCCGAGTTCTTCAAGCTCCGCATTTCCCGCGACCGCTTTAAGTGGCGTCTCGCTTTTTGCGGAGTCTATTAAATCGCTTGGTAATGGCATGTTGGCTGTGGCGGTGCTCAAATTAGTCTCCTTTGAATCGTCGTCCATATATATAAACGTACGCCGCGACGGATTATTAACAACGAAGAGAAATAAATTTTCACATCCGATGAAAAAATTATATCTTCTCTAAGTGTTTAGTCTCAGAGTGGGATTTTTGATGTCTAGCTTTTTACCGGGGGAGATAGGAAACGTTCATCGGTGCGAGCGTGGAAAAGAAATAATGCGTGAAGCTGTAGAACTGTTGGAAAATCCTACCGCTAACACGCAAAGACAGACAAGAAAGTTGTAAATTATTGATTTGGTGGAGCAGAGGGGGGTCGAACCCCTGACCTCCGCATTGCGAACGCGGCGCTCTGCCAAACTGAGCTACTGCCCCACAAGCACGCCTTTGATGATAAAAATACGGCGGCAAACTGTCAAGCGAATCAGGCGCGCTTTACTGCGGATTAACAGCTTTGAGCGTAGAACGGCGGTCGGAGGCGACTGCCCAGCCGTCGGCGATTTGTCCGATCATTCCGTGAAACGGGATTTCCTCGCCGTCCATCAAAGCAAGCACGTCGCCGGCATTGTACGACGGTTCTTCAAGCCGAAATTTGATGACCGTCGCTTTTCCGTTTTCCTGTTCTACGGTTTCAAAATCGAAACCTTCCAATTTGTAGCAAAGCGTTTTCGCCAGGCTGATATTGCTTCTCGAATCGGGTGACATTATTTAATCAATTACGAATTTCAAATTACGAATTACGAATTTTGTTTCGAGATTCGTTTAACTTGAAATCTAACACGATTGCGTCGTGGTCGGAAAGCGGGACGCCGCTTGGCTGCGTCAGATTGCCGACGACTTTCGGCTCAAATCCTTTCGCCGTTTCGATGCCGCGTCCGGCGAACCAATCCAACCTGAGGGAAAATTGATCGCCGACGTTTTCCATTGCCCAGAAAATCCACGCAAAACACCAGTCGGGAATCAAATCGGCGAGCATCTGATTTTTCGTCAAACTGTTTACCTCGTAATGCAGTGTGCCTTCGCCGAGCGAATTAAATTTTTTGTATTCAAAACCGAAATTTTCGAGCGTTTGAAACAATTCGCGCTCGAAAAAGCGTTCCGGGCGCGGGTAATGATTTTCGGTGACGTTTCGCGCGCCCATCAAAATGCGGCGGACGTAACCCAAAATTGCGCGCGTCGAATTTTGCGCGTTGTGTGTCGTCGTGTTCCAATCGCCGCCGATAATGACGGGCAGTTTTGGCTGAAGTTTGTCAATGTTTTCGAGCAGAATCCGCATTTGCCGAACTCGGTGCGCGCGGCTCGAATGCGCGTCGAGATGAACCGTGACGGCGTAAAAATTGCCCGCCGGATGTTCGATTTCGGCAACTAAACCCCGCAAACCGCCGATGCGTTTTTCCGCGCCGTGCATTTTGTCTTTGCCGTTCGGGAAGCGAATGATGCGCGCTTGTTTGATTGGAAAACGCGAAAAGAGCGCGAGTCCGTGAATCGCATACTCGTTTTCGCCTGCGATGTCCATTTCGACGCCGTTGCCTTTGTTCAAAGCCAGATAACACGGAGCGAAAACGTAATTTAGTTTTAATTCGGCGGCGATTTCGCGGGCGACGAAACGATTTTCAGAACGCGCCATTCCGTAATCAAGCTCGGTCAGCAACAGCAAATCTCGATTGCGGAAATCCTCGTGAGCTTTAAGCGCCGCAATAATTCCGTCAAGCTCTTTGCCGCGCTCGATGTTCCACGCGAGAGCGCGAATTGTTTCCGTTTTTTCGAGAACAGGCGGCGCAAAGTTTTCCCCCACAATCGAATTTAAAAGCCGCTCGATTTCCGGTTTTAATTTTTGATAAATTTCCGATTTTTCCAGCGCCTTGACGGAATCAAACTGCGCCAATTCGGAAAAATACGGCTTTAAATCGTGTTTTAAAATTGCGGGCGACAAAACGCCGTTTGCTTCGGAAACCGCTTGCATAAAAATACAGAGAGTTTGGAATAAGCAGAATTGAACCGCCGAGACGCAGAGACGTTTTTTTTAAAAACGTTATTTCCGAAACTCTCAAATCTTGGTTAAAACTCTCTGCGTCTCTGCGTCTCGGCGGTGAAATAATCCCTAACTTAAATTCACATTAAAAATACAAAGCACAAAACCGCAAAATAGTTTTGTGCTTTAAAAATTATGATTTTATTGCACGGATTTTACAAATCGTCGTGCCGCTCGCGCGCCGGGGCGAATGCCATAAAATCCGCAGCGAAACGCTGCTGGTAATGTTCGAGCAAATATTGCACGCGGTCGTAATCGTGCGAAGCGACGATGAAACCGACGTGATTTTTCTTTTTGATGCGGTAAACGATTTCCGATTCGGTGTAATTGGACGTATCGGGCGTTTCCTGTCTGGCTAATGTCAGAACGACTCCGGCGTAATGTTCGCGTAAATTCGGCGGCTGGTACGGATTTTCCGGCGTCGAAAGATCAACGCTCGCCCATTCAGCCCAGAGATTAACGCCCGTCGCGGCGTCCAAAGCGTCGGAAATATAAGCGCCGCCGACGCGCGAAGCGACTTCCAAAAGATAAAATTTCCCGTCGGCTTCGGATTGCAGAAATTCAGCATGAGCGACGCCTTTTTGCAAACCGAAACCGCGAATCAGTTGGCGATTTAATTCGAGCAATTCCTGTTTTTCCCTGCAATCGTAACGGCAAATGCTGGTTGTAAAAATTCCGCCGCCGTGCGTGACCGCAAACGGCGGTTTTCCGTAACGGCTGACGCCGGAAAAAACCGGCTCGCCGTCAAAAATGACCGAATCAACGTGGAAAACGTCGCCTTTGATAAATTTTTCGAGCAGATACTGCGAAGGATGGTCGCGCCAAACCCCGCGATTGTCGAGTTCCGCCAGATTTTGCCAAAGCTCGTCTTTTGTGTGCAGCTTGCGAATCCCGAAAGCCGAAACTTCGGTGCGCGGTTTGACGATCCACGGCGGCTCGACCCGTTCGGCAAACTGTTCAATATCCAGCGAATTAAAAAGCGCGACGTAATCGGGAACGGGGACGCCAGCTTTTTCAGCCGTGCGGCGCATATTCAGCTTGTCGCGGAAACGCGCGGCGCTCTCGATTCCCTGCCCTTCGATTTGCAGATGGTCGCGGGCGAAAGCCGCCGGCAAAACGTCAAACTCGTCCATCGGACAAACCAGATCGAATTTTCTCGAACGCTGCAATCCCGTTACAATTCTGATGTATTCGTCGGCGGTCGGATAGTTTGAAGTCGGATGAATCTCATCAATCGCGCTCCAGTCCCATTCGTCGCGGAGGTGTTTATCTTTGGTCAAAAGCGTGACGTGACAACCCAAATCTTTAGCTCTTCTTAAAAACGGTATGCCTTTAAAATCCGAAGCAAGACAAACAATATTCATAAACCATTTATATTTTTATTTGACCGAGACAGAATGGCATAAAACCCCGTAAAAGACAACGCCGACAAGTCTTTTGACACCTTATTTGGAGCGTGTTACTTTGCCTTTTGAGGGTTTATAAAATGGATGCTTTCGGCGCTGAACTGATCGGTCGGCTGTTAATTTTTCTGGTGACGCTGCTTCTGGCGATTTCAGCCCACGAAGCCGCGCACGCCTGGATGTCGAGCAAATACGGCGACGAAACGGCGCGAATGCTCGGTCGCGTGACGCTCAATCCAATCTCTCACACCGACCCGATTGGCACGCTTTTGATTCCAGTCGTAGGCTTTATTTTAGGCGCAATGGGCGGCGCGCTCGCTTCGATTCCGCTCATCGGCTGGGGCAAGCCGACGCCCGTAAATCCGCGCAACTGGACGAACTACAAACAAGCCAACGTGATGGTTTCAATCGCCGGAATTTTGGCGAATCTCATCATTGCAATCACCGCTTTTACGATCATCAAAATAATGATGGCAACCGGCACACTTACGATTTACGATGCCATTGGGCAAACGCAAAATCCGATTGGAATTTTGCTCAATATGATGTTGTTTCTCAACGTCTCGCTGGCAATTTTCAATCTCTTGCCGTTTCCGCCGCTTGACGGCAGCAAAGTTCTTTCGACGTTTTTGCCCCCAAGCTGGCAGCCGGTAATGGACATTCTCGAACAATACGGCTTTATGATTTTGTTGCTGCTGATGTATATGGGCTTTATCAGAGCGATTATGTACCCGGTGCAAATAGCAGTTCTCTATTTACTTCGGATGTAAATGAAAGTTCGAGAAATCATTAAATTGATTGAAAACGACGGCTGGTTTCTCGATAGAGTTAAAGGAAGTCATCGGCAATATAAACATTCAACCAAACGCGGGACGGTCACAATTCCTGGGCATCCGAACGACGATTTGCATCCGAAAACGGCAAACAGCATTTTGAAACAAGCCGGACTCAAGTAAATTTTTTAGATTTCGACAATGAAGCAAAGTTATCTCGTGATAATTGAAAAAGGCGGCAATAATTATTCAGCGTTTTCGCCGGATGTTCCCGGCTGCGCTTCAACGGGAAAAACCGTCGAAGAAACGCTTGAAAACATGCGTGAAGCGTTGGAATTTCATCTCGAAGGAATTGTGGAAAGCGGCGGTGAGGCTCCGACGCCAAAAGGTTTGTCTTATTATTTGGAGCAAACCGAAGATATTTCCGAAGAAGATATTATCGCTCACCTGACAATAGAAACTCCCGAAATGGTTGCAGCCTGATTTGCAAACCGTTTATTTTTTAAATGGAAACGCAGCAATTAACTTTCGATTTTCAAACGACGATGCCGCACATTGTCGCCGGACGCGGCAACGATGAATTAAAGCTCCGGCTCGGCGAGTTTGCCGGTCCGCTCGATTTGTTGCTGCATCTCGTCAAACAAGAGCAGGTCAACATTTACGACATTCCGATTGCCCGCATCACGGATGAATATCTGCGTTATTTGCGATTGATGAAACATCTGGACATAACAATGGCGAGCGATTTTCTGGTGATGGCGGCGCAGCTTATCGAAATGAAAACGAAAATGCTGCTCCCGCGCGACCCGTTTACAGATGAAGCGGAAGAAGAAGCGATTGATCCGCGCGAGGAGCTTGTTCGGCGTCTTCTCGAACACCAAAAATTCAAATCCGCCGCGCAGATACTCTGGACGAAATCAACTGTCGAGCAATCGGTTTTCAAGCGCGGAAAAACCGAAACCGACAATCAAACGGCGGAAATCAATGCGACGGTTTTCGATTTAATCTCGACTTTTCAAAAAATTCTCGCCCGCCAAAAAGAAGAAATCAAACTGGAAATCGAGCGCGAAGAAATGTCGCTCACGGAAATGCTCGAAAATCTGAAAAAACGCCTTTCTGTCGAAAAGAAATTAAATTTAACCGAGTTTTTTTCCGTCGCGCGCAGCAAACGCGAATTGATTTTAGCTTTTCTCGCCGCGCTCGAACTCGTCCGAACGGCTTCGGTTCGATTAGTCCAAAACCGAATTTTCGGCGACATCTTTGCCGAATCTTTTTGATATTGACGCGAATCAAGAGTAAAAACTCTTCTTTGCGTTCTTTGCGGTTTAATTTTCTTCAGAATTAAACCGCAAAGAACGCAAAGGTTTTCGCAAAGGACGCGGAGAAGGGTTTGACTGTTATTTTTAACCAGTGCTCTTGATTCGCATTATTTATCGCTATTGCACAAACCGCCGGCTTTGGAGAAACTGTTCGTATGGCGATTGGCGGCGAAGAATTTCGGGAGGCGTTAAGAAACTGGGCGAGCGGCGTGACCGTAGTCACAGCCAAAGACCGTTCAGGAAATCTGCACGGAATAACGGTCAGCGCGTTTACTTCCGTCTCGCTTCAACCGCCGCTCGTCTTGATTTGCATTGATAAATTTACCGGCAGCCATTACGCCTTTGCGGAAAGCCCGTATTTTGTCGTCAATATTTTAAGCGACGAGCAGGAATTTCTTTCGCGTCAATTCGCCACGCCGCTGCGCGATAAATTCGATAACATCGAATTTGAAGAAACATCAAACGGCGTTCCGATTTTACCGGGAGCGCTCTGCAATCTCGAATGCCGTCTCGTTTTGTCTTACGAAGGCGGCGACCACACGATTTTTATCGGCGAAATCGAAAAAGCGGTCACCCGCGAAGGCAAACCGCTTCTTTATTTTCAGGGAAATTACGGCGACATCGTACCGCGCCTGGATTAGAAGAGGAGAAAGGGAGAAGTGGAATTAAACAAAGTAATTGTTCCTCTGCTCCTCTTCTCCTTTTCTCCTTTTCTCTATTTCTGTTCGTGCAAAGTTTTGAGTTTTTGAATCTCAAACGTCCGGCTTCCGGCAGGAGTTTGTACGCGAACTTCGTCACCTTCTTCTTTGCCCATCAAGCTGCGCCCAATCGGTGAAGCCGAGGAAATAAAGCCTTTCGGCGGATCGCTTTCTTCCGGCGTGACAAGACGATAAGTCACGATTTCGTCTTTGTCCGCGTCGTAAAGCTCGACAATCGAGCCGTAGGCGACTCGATCTGTCGGAATTTTCGATAAATCAATTGATTCGATTTCGTGCAGACGCTCTCTTAATTGCCGCGTGCGCGAAGTTAAAACTTCCTGTCGTTCGAGCGCCGCTTTGTATTCGGCGTTTTCGCGCAAATCGCCGTACTCCACCGCTTTTTTGATTTCGCGCGGCAGCGATACCGTCAGTTCGTAATCAAGCGCTTTCAATTCGGCTTGCAGTTTTTGCTTAATATCTTCAGTCATTCTTTAAAAATGGTAATAAGTAATAAGTAATAAGTAATAAGTCTAAAAGTATTTACTTATTACTTATTACTTATTACTTATTACTAATCTAAAATCATTGTCTCATAAATTGCGGTTCGTCGGGCGCTGCAAACGAGATTCCGACATCTCGCGCGGTTCTGATCAGTTGTCCGTCGGCTGAGACTGATTTGATGTTTGTCACGGCTTCGGCGAGCGGCACGGTGATAATCGAAGCCGATTGCAGCCCGACCATTACGCCGCGCTGTCCTTCAGCCAGAGCGCGAACCGCGCACGCGCCGAAATTCGTCGCCAGCATCCGGTCAAAAGCGTTCGGCGTGCCGCCGCGCTGCAAGTGTCCTAAAACGACGACGCGCGATTCTTTGCCGGTTTCTTCTTCGACGCGCTCGCGGATGTGCTCGCCGATTCCGCCCAGGCGTTTGGCTCTGTCCGTTCCGCCCGAATCAACGTATTTCGCTTCGCCGCCCAATTCCTTCGCGCCTTCGGCGACGACGATGTTGGTAAAACGCGAGCCGCCGCCTTCTCTGGCTCTGACCTTTTCAATCACGCGTTCCATCACAAACGGAATTTCCGGGATTAAAATCACATCGGCGCTTCCAGCCAAACCGGAATGCAAAGCGATCCAGCCCGTGTCTCTGCCCATCACTTCCAAAATGATTACGCGGTCGTGCGATTCCGCCGTCGTGTGTAAACGGTCGAGCGCTTCGGTCGCGATGTCGCAGGCGGTTTGGAAACCGAATGTCAATTCGGTGCAAGCCAAATCGTTGTCAATCGTTTTCGGGACGCCGATAACCGGAAAGCCGCGACGGTGAAACTGTTCGGCAATCGCCAGCGTTCCTTCGCCGCCGAGGATGACGAGCGCTTCGATTTCCATCCGGCGCATATTTTCAATCGCTTCACTAATAGGCTCTTCCGGGTAATATAATTCGCCAGCGGGCGTGTGGCAGCAAAAATGTCCGCTGTTGCGCGTGCCTAAAATCGTGCCTCCGCGCGGCAATAATCCGGCAACGTCGGTTGTACTCAGATTTCGCAGTTGCAATTCGCCGATTAAGCCTTCAAAACCGTCTTCGATTCCGACGACTTCCATCCCGAATTGACGAATCGCAGTTCTCACCGCCGCCCTGATAACCGCATTCAAACCGGGCGCGTCACCGCCGCCCGTCAATATTCCGATTTTTTTATACATAACTTAAAAATTCAAAATTAGGATGCAAATTTTAAATCGAAAGATTTAATTGATTTTTCGCGTGTTCCGGGTATCTCAATCTTAAAATAGATTAACGAAAAGTATTTTTAGAAAATATGATCATAGCTTTATGAATCAGATTCAACGACGATAATTTCCCCGTTTCTTATTTTCTTTAAAACTTCCAAGGCTCGCGGGACAAGCGGTTTTAGTGAATCGTATCGTGTAAACAGCGAGGACAAAATCAAAATCGCAATCGGCAGATTTGCAATATTTTGCTGATGCTGAATATTTTTATCAACCGTAACTAAAACATCAAAACTAACCGCCGCCGCGCGAAGCAATTCTCCATTTTCCAATCCTTTGAAACCTGCTTCCTTAATCGTCAAAACTTCGTGACCAACCTCCAGATCAGGTTTGAGATACCGCGTTACACATTCATCAAGCAGCAATCTCATAATTTTCCGTCAGCCAATTTTGATAAAGCTCCAAAACTCCTAAAACCTGTTCACGAGTGACGGTCGGGTACTGATCTAAAAATTCATCTAAATTTTCCCCGACTTCCAAACACTCAAAAAGATTCCGAATCGGCACACGAGTTCCTTGAAAGACCGGAACTCCGCCTAATTTTTTCGGATTATGCTCAACAAGTTTGCTGTTATTCATCGCCTCAAATTTTAACGCTCCGAATCACCAAGATTAAACGATTCAGCCGTCCTGAAAGCGTTATCTGCTTTTCTCAAAGCTATATTTTTTCCAGCACATCGAACAAAACTTTGTTGTCCGGCGATTCTAAAATCTCGTAATGTTTAACGTAAGCGATTTTGCCCGCTTTATCCACGATAAAAATCGAGCGCCCGCTGAATCCCTTTTCTTCAAGCCAAACTCCGTACATTTTTGCCACTTCGCCTTTCGGATGAAAATCGGCGAGCAAATCGTAACTTAATTCGCCCAAACTTTTCGCGTACGCGGCGTGGCACGGCACACTGTCAATCGAAATGCCCAAAACTTGGGCATCATATCCCGCAAAGCGTTCATTGTCCGCTTCAAAGGACGATAATTCGCCTTTTCAAACCGATGTCCAATCAAGCACGTAAAAAGCGATCACGACGTTTTGTTTGCCCCGAAAATCCGAAAGCCGAACCTTTTTATCCTTTTCCAAATGGCTCGGCAATTCAAAATCGGGAGCGTTGTCTCCAATTTGTAACACTAGAAACTTTTCTCCTTTTCAAAATTAATTTGTCAAACTTATTATTAGTTTTTCAATCTGTAAACAGCTTAACTCTCTTTTTCCGCTCGTTTCAAGATTTAATTTGAACTAATAAAGCAAAGAAGACACAAACATATCGCCTGCGTCTTCTTTGCGCCCGCCCCTTATTCGTCAAAACGTTTTACGCCGCTCCGGCGGTCTCAAGCGGTTTGGCTGCTCACTGAAATCCTTAAACCTTCGGCGACGCGGCGACCGTAATCGGCATCCGCCTGCGCAGAGTTGTGAACCATTCGGTCTTGAATATCGCGGTCGCATTGGCTCAGAGCGCTGACGAGATTGCTGATCAGTTCGTCGCGTTCCCAATCTTCAAACGAGCGATAGCGTTCGCCCGCTTGCCTGAAATTCAAAGTTCGGCTGATCGGCTGGCGCGAGACGTGACCGGAAACAAACGGGCGGTGATGAACGACGCCTTCCGGTTTCGGCGTTTCGTCGTTTATTTTATTCCGCAAAAATGATTGCGGCATTTTTCCCTGTTTGAACTTGGGTATAATATCAATAAAAGACTGTTTACCGGCGCGGCGTTTGATGGCGCAAGAGACAAAACAATACAAAGATTTAGAATGGCTAAAGTTTATCGCCGGCTCAGCTTGCATAGCGTTTGCCACAACGCTTTTCGCGCTTTATCAAAATCAAATAAGTCCGACGACAATAGCGCTTTCGTTTCTGCTCGTGATCTTATTTACGGCGACATTTGCGGGCAGAAACGCGGCTTTGCTCGCTGCTCTGCTTGCGGCATTGTCGTTTAACTATTTCTTTTTGCCGCCATATCGAACTTTTTCGATTTCCGGCTCGCACGATTGGATTTCGTGGGCGGTGTTTATAATCACGGCGTTCGTCACCGGGCAGCTTTCGTTTTATGCGCGAAGCCGCGCGGAAGAAGCGAACCGCCGCAAACAGGAAACCGAACAGCTTTACACAAAGCTGCAAGACGCTTTTGAAAAAGCCAGCCGCGCCGAAGCCCTTAAACAAAGCGATAAATTAAAAACAGCTTTGCTCGACGCCGTAACGCACGATTTGAGAACTCCGCTAACCTCGATCAAAGCCGCCGTCACTTCTCTGCTCGACGATGAAAAATCCGATTCGATTGATTTTCGGCTCGACGAGGAAAGCAAACTTGAATTTCTGGAAATTATCAACGAAGAAACAGACCGCCTGAATCGTCAGATTCAAGGAATGGTCGAGCTTGCCAAATCCGAAGCCGGTGTCAGCGGCGACAGTAAAACTCTCAACAGCATTGAAGAAATCGTTCAAACCGCTTTGTCGCGCGCCGACAAGGCGCTTGCCGCTCATCGCGTATTGCTTGAAATCGAACCGAATTTGCCTGAGCTTCAAGTTGATGCCAAAGCCGTTTCTCAGGTGATTTATACTTTGCTCGACAACGCCGCAAAATATTCTCCTGCTGAAACGACAATCGTCGTAACAGCGCGTCAAAGCTCGATTGACACGGTGAAAATTTCGGTTGCCGACGAAGGTCGCGGCGTTCCGCTCGAAATACGCGAGCGCGTTTTCGACAAATTTTTTCGCGCAGATTTAGCCGAGCGCGAAAAACAATCAATCGGCGGTTTGGGAATGGGTTTGGCGATTGCGCGCGGAATCGTCGAATCGCACGGCGGGCACATTTGGATAACCGACGGCGCAAACGGGCGCGGCGCGCGAGTTATTTTCACAGTTCCGATTCGTGAAATATAAACGAAATGCAAAAAATTCTGATCGTTGACGACGAACCACAGATTACGCGCGTTTTGCGCCGCAGCCTGAGCGCGCATCGTTACGAAGTCCGTACTGCCGCAGACGGTGAAAGCGCGCTCGAAACCGTCCGGGATTTTGCGCCGGATTTAATTATCACAGACCTTTCGATGCCGGAAATGAACGGCATCGAATTATGCCGCGAGATTCGCAAAAAATCGGAAATTCCGATTATCGTTTTGTCGGTCAAAGGCGAAGAAAAAACCAAAGTCGAAGCGCTCGACGCCGGAGCCGACGATTACATTACCAAACCGTTCGGGATTGAAGAATTGCTGGCGCGCGTCCGCGCCGCTTTGCGCCGCGCGCCTCAGAAATCCGAGCAGCAAACGGAAAATTTGAGCGAGGGCGATTTTGAAGTCAACTTTGCCGCGCGTCAGGTTTTTGTGCGCGGCTCGGAAATTCACCTGACGCCGAAAGAATTCGATCTGCTCGTTTATCTTTTTCAGAATCGCGGCAAAGTATTGACGCATCGTAAGCTGCTCGCCGCCGTCTGGGGCGCAGATTACACCGAACAACCCGAATATTTGCGCGTCTTTATCGGCAATTTACGCAAGAAAATCGAAACGAATCACGCAGAACCGAAATATATTCTAACCGAACCCTGGGTCGGTTATCGTTTCACTCCTTAACCGAAAATCTTTACAAATTATTTATAAACTCTTTACTCCGTCTTTATTTCATTCCGCCTAAACTCGAATCATTCGCCGCCATTATTTTTAATGAAAGGCGATCTGAGATTTAAGTTTATGACGAACGAAATGATGACTTTCCCACTCACACAAAACGATTTTCCCGCGAAGAAGCACTTGGACGACGATGTGTTTCAATCAACCTGGACGCTGTGGCGGATGCGCGCAATTCTTTGTTTTGCGGGCGGCTTTGTTTCACTTGTTTTGGGCATTTTGCTGATCGTCATCACATGGTTTACGACTTCCGCCATATCCGGCGTTATTGCAAGAGTGGCGATTATTGAGGCGCTTCCGCTAATGATATTCGGCGCTCATTGCCTCGACAAGCTGGATTTTATGGAAAAAGCCGCGAGGAAAAAACGGCTTGGTCTCTAAAAACGGTTGTGCGTCTTTTATGCGAAAGACGTAATTTATCAATTGAAAATACAGCAGCCGAAGTTGTCCGCGAATTGACGGACAGCGCGGGAGAACCGGAGTCGAAAACGACAGGGGCGCAGCAAGTTTATTTTGCGGAACACTTCCAAGTTCCAGCCCGACAGCTAATCTCGCAGGCTTTATGGAAGGGCAGCATCGCAGATATTTATCTCAAACGCGGGCGGTTTGCTCGCGTTTTTTATTTTGACCGAATAAATTATGGCATATTCCGCAGTAACCGATATACATACAACAATTGCAGAACCGCACATCCCAAAAGAAAAGCCGCAGGGACGTTATCTTTTCGTTCTGTCGCTCGCCGCGCTCGGCGTCGTTTACGGCGACATCGGCACCTCGCCGCTTTATGCGATCCGCGAATGTTTTCACGGTCCGCATTCAATCGCGACGGTGCCATTAAATATTCTGGGCGTTTTGTCCTTGATTTTCTGGTCGTTGATTATCGTTATTTCGATTAAATATCTGGTTTTCGTGCTGCGAGCGGATAATCACGGCGAAGGCGGAATACTTTCGCTGACGGCTTTGGCAACGCCGATAAAACCTTCCGGGCGAACCGAGCAATGGCTTTTGATTGTCATCGGCATTTTCGGAGCCGCGCTTCTTTACGGCGACGGCGTTCTGACGCCGGCAATCTCGGTTTTGGGCGCAATGGAAGGCTTGAGCGTGGCGGCGCCGCAATTAAGTCACTTTGTTGTGCCGATTACGATTTTTATTCTCGTTGGGCTGTTTCTTTTGCAAAGTCGCGGAACGGCGAGCGTCGGCAAGATTTTCGGACCCGTAACATTGTTCTGGTTTTCAATTCTTGCGGCACTTGGCATCGCGCAAATTGTTCACTATCCGCAGGTTCTTTCCGCGGTCAATCCTTATTACGGCATGGATTTCTTCGTTCGCAACGGCTGGCATGGATTCGTCATTCTCGGCTCGGTCTTTCTGGTCGTGACTGGCGGCGAGGCGCTCTATGCCGATATGGGGCATTTCGGCACTCGCCCGATACGGATTGCCTGGTTCACGATTGCGCTTCCGGCTTTGCTTTTAAACTACTTCGGACAAGGCGCGCTGCTGCTTGAAAATCCGGCGATGGCAGAAAATCCTTTTTACAATCTTGCACCCGAGTGGGCTTTATTCCCGATGATTTTGCTGGCGACATTCGCCGCAATAATCGCCTCGCAAGCCGTTATTTCGGGCGCATTTTCACTAACTATGCAGGCTGTTCAGCTCGGATTAACTCCGCGATTGAAAATTCTGCACACTTCGAGCAAAGAAATCGGACAGATCTACATTCCGGCAGTCAACTGGGCTTTGATGGCGGGCTGTATCGCCATCGTGCTGGGCTTTCAAACATCGAGCAGATTAGCATCCGCTTACGGCGTGGCGGTAACTTCGACGATGGTTATTACGACGATTTTGTTCTACGGCGTCGCCCGCAAACTTTGGGGCTGGAGCTTTCTGCCGACTGCGGCGCTGTGTCTGTTTTTTCTCGTTATTGATTTGGCGTTTTTCGGCGCGAACATTATCAAAGTTCTCGACGGCGGCTGGTTTCCGCTCCTGCTCGCCGCAATTATCTTTACGATGATGATGACGTGGAAAAAGGGTCGCAATATACTCGCCGCTCGGATTCAGGAACAATCCCAGCCGTTGGACGATTTTTTACAGGAAATCATTAGAAAACCTCCGACGCGAGTTCCCGGCACAGCCGTCTTTATGAACGGGAATGCGTCGAGAACTCCCCCTGCGCTTCTTCATAATCTCGAACACAATAAAGTGCTTCACGAGCGCGTTTTGTTTATCACGGTCAAAACGAGACAAGTGCCGTCCGTGGCATCTGAAGACCGCGTACAATTTGAAGCTCTGGCGAATAATTTTTATCGTTTGCGGGTTTATTACGGTTATATGGAAGACCCGGATATTCCAAATGTCCTGAAAAATCTTAATCAACCGGGACTAACCTTAAATCTCCAGGAAATCACTTATTTCCTCGGACGCGAAACCATTATTGCCACCGAGAAACCTTCGGGAATGGCGATTTGGCGAGAAAAGCTTTTCTCGCTTCTTTCGCGCAATGCCACGACTGCGACGGCTTATTTCTGTCTTCCGCCAGACAGAGTTGTTGAATTGGGCGAACAAATCGAGATTTAGAGCGAAATGCGTCGTGACAAAAAAAATGCGAAAATTAGTTGATGAAACAAGCCGAACGCAATCAAGCCGAAGTCACGCGCAAAGGCGCGAATCGAATCCGCGACGGACATTTATGGATTTTTAAAAGCGACATCCGCGCCGTAAACTCCGACGGCGGCGCAATCGTCACGGTTTTGGATGAACGCCGCAAATTTTTGGGCAAAGCGTTTTACAGCGACAAAAGCGAAATCGCTCTGCGTTTTATCACGCGAGACGATGTTCGGATTGACAAAGAATTCTGGCGCAAAAGAATTGTGCAGGCGGCAAAACGACGAAAAACGAACGACGAGCAGCGAACAAACGCGCAGCGTTTAATTTTTTCCGAAGGCGATTTGATTTCATCGCTCATCGTTGACGTTTACGCTGATGTTTTCGTCGTCCAAACTCTCTCGCAAGGCACTGAAAAATTAAAACAAACGTTTGTCGAGATTTTAATCGAAGAATTTGCGCCGCGCGCCATCGTCGAACGCAACGACGTTCGAGTGCGCCAAAAAGAAGAGCTGGAATTGACGACCGGCATCTTGTACGGCGAAGCGCCCGAAGAAATCGTCATTGAACAGGATGGAATTAAATTTTACGTCTCGCCGCTCGGCGGACAAAAAACCGGCGCGTTTTTAGACCAGCGCGAAAACCGTCTGGCGCTCAGAAAATACGCTTTCGGAAAAGCGCTCGATTGTTTTACTTTCAACGGCGGTTTCGCCTTGAATCTGGCGCAAACCTGCGACGAAGTGACGGCAATTGACGTTTCCGAAGACGCAATCGAATTGGCAAAAAGAAACGCCGCGCTTAACAAAATCGAAAATCTCAAATTTGAAAAGGCTGACGTTTTTGATCGTTTAAAAGATTTGGAAACAGCCGGAGAGAAATTCGACACTATCGTTTTAGACCCGCCGGCTTTCGCCAAAAACCGCCAAACAATCGAATCGGCTCTGCGCGGGTACAAAGAAATAAATTTAAAAGCCTTCCGACTTTTAAACCCGAACGGCATTTTGGCAACCTGCACCTGTTCGTTTCACGCGACCGAAGATTTGTTTTTAGAAACCGTTCTAGCTGCTTCAAGCGATGCGCGCCGCCGCGTCCAGCTCATTGAAAAACGCGCGCAAAGCTCAGACCATCCGATTTTGCTCGGCGTGCCGGAAACTCATTATTTAAAATGTTTGATTTTGCGCGCTCTTGATTAATGAAAATTGAACCGCCGAGACGCAGAGACGCCGAGAAAAAAAACAAAAGATAAATCTTTTAACTCATTCTTAAACTCGGCGTCTCTACGTCTCGGCGGTTCAAACGAATTTGATTTAGCCGATAATTCTGCCGCCGTTTCTCACCGATTCGACGAGTTTTTTCGAGTCGGGCAAAACTTCGACCGCTTTGTTTAGCTGCGGATCAATTTCGAGCAGAACTCGCTGCCCGGTTTCGTTGCCGTAAGCCGCTGTGATTATTTCTTCGCGCAGACGAGTTTTAGCAAAATCAATTTCGGCGTTGAGATTTTCGGTCGTTAAACCGAGCTTGGCATCTTTGCCGACGAAATCGCGGAAAGCGGAAAAAACCTGGTCGGTAATTGGAAAATCAGTCGGTCGCAATTCGTGGTCGAACTGCGTTTTGGCAACGCGGTAATTTTCCAGACCGGCAAAGCGCCCGGCGGTGAGCTGACGCGTAAAATAAAACGCGGCTTCGGCAATGCGCGAGCGAAGTTGCGTAAATTGCTGTCCGGCAACTTTGACATCCGGCTCGATTCCGCCGCCGCCGTAAAAAACTCTGCCGCCCGCAGTCGTTACGGGCGCGCCTTGCGGAGTCGGAGTCGGAGTCGCCGCGTTTGTTTGATGACCTTGCGTGTAATAGTCGTAAATCGAACCGGCTGAATAATCGCGCTGCAAAGAGCGACCGTAAGGCGTGTAATAACGCGCTGTCGTCAAAGTCAATCCGGTTTGATAAGGCAAAGTGAAAACTCGCTGGACGAGTCCTTTGCCGAACGTGCGCTCGCCGACAATTAAAGCTCTGGCGTAATCCTGCAAAGCTCCGGCGACGATTTCAGACGCGGACGCGGAATAACCGTTGACGACTACGACGAGCGGAAAATCATGCACAGCGCCGCCGGTTGATTTGTAATCTTCAGTACGAGCGAGTTTTGAACGCCCCCGCACGGAAACTACGGTTTGCCCGCTCGGAACGAATTGACTCACCACGTCAATTGATTGCGGCAGCAAACCGCCGGGATTATTGCGAACGTCAAGCACAAGCTGTTTCATTCCCCGCTCTTGCAATTCTTCAATCGCTGCGCTCAATTCGTCGCCGGTCGTTTCCTGAAAACCGCCGGTCAAACCGACGTAGCCGACGCCGGGACGCAGCATAAACGCATTGCGAATCGAAGGATACGGCACGGCGTCGCGGACGATTTCAAAATCAACCGGCTTGTCGGCTCCGGCGCGTTCGATTTTGATTTTTACCGGCGTTCCGCGCACGCCGCGAACGTTTTTCGAGACTTCCTGACTCGTCCATTCGCGGGCGTCTTTGCCGTCAACTTCGAGAAATCTGTCGCCGTAGCGCAAACCGGCTTTTTCCGCCGGAGTTCCTTTGACGATGGCGTGGACGTAAACACCGTCCGTGTATTGAAGAATTGAAACGCCGATGCCGTAAAATCTGGATGATTGGTCTTCCTGAAGTTTCTGAAATTCGGCGCGCGTAAAATACGACGAATGCGGGTCGAGCGTCCAGAGCATTCCCTGAATCGAATCTTCCGAGACTTTTTCGTAGTCAATCGGCGAAACGTAATTGTCGGCGACGACTCGCAGCGCTTCCGTGTAATCGCTGCGAACTTTTTCAATCGGCGTCGTCGGCTCGGCTTGAGCCGTCAGCGCGCCCGCGCCTTTTCCGAAAAGTCCGCCGAGAATTGCGCCCGACATAATCACCGCGACGAAAATAATACTGAAAATCTTGCCCATTCGCTTTATCTATTAATCAAATGTTTTGATTGTTCGTTTCACAAATCTAACCACTTCGGACATCAAATATAACATATTGGTTGCCATCAAAAGGAAAAACTAAACTCTGTCAAAGCCGAAAGCGTAACTGTCTTTGAATCTTCTTTTGACGGGCTGTTATATTAATAAATCGCGCTTTTAACGCATAATCGAATGAATTTGCCTTTATCCATTATCATTCCCGCATACAACGAAGCCGAACGTCTCGGCGCGAGCTTGGAGATTGTCATCCGCTATTTGCGGGACAGCCAAACAAATGCCGAAATAATCGTCGTTGACGACGGCTCGTCGGACGCGACGGCTCGAATCGCCGAAGAAATCTTTGCGCGGACGCCGGAAATCAGCGCGCGCGCAATTCGCTGCGAATCGAATCGCGGCAAAGGCTACGCCGTTAGAACCGGGTTGGCAGCCGCGAGCGGCGAAATCGCTCTTTTCTCCGACGCAGACCTTTCGACTCCGATTGATGAATTAACAAAACTAGTCGAACCGATTCGAGCGGGCGAAGCCGACGTGACGTTCGGTTCGCGCGCCCTCGACCGCACTCTCATCGGAACGCATCAACCCTGGCGGCGAGAACAGGGCGGAAAAGTTTTTAATGTCGTGGTCAAAGCTTTAACCGGCTTGCCGTTTTGGGATACGCAGTGCGGTTTTAAAGCGTTTCGGATGTCGGTGTTTCGCCCGCTTTTGCCGGTGATGAAAATTGACCGTTTCGGTTTCGATGTCGAGTTTTTGTACGCGGCAAATCTCGCCAATTTGCGTTTGAAAGAAATCGCCGTCCGCTGGAATCATTGCGAAGGCACAAAAGTCAGCGTTCTGCGCGACAGCCGGAGAATGTTTAACGAAGTCCGCCTGATTCGCAAAAACGCCAAACGCGGCGTTTACGATCCGGCGATTAAAGCCGTCAACGCCAAATCAATCGAGCTTTCCGGCGCTGAAGCAAAAATTTAATCGTCGCGGGTTTACATTTTAATTTAATAAGTATATTATTAAATTAAGTAACGAAGCGAGGATTAAATTTTATGCCTGCGAAATTAAACGTCAATATTGATCACGTTGCGACAGTCCGCCAGGCGCGCCGCGCGCCCGAACCGAGCGTTATTGCCGCCGCCTGCGTCTGCGAACAAGCCGGAGCGCACGGCATCACCGTTCATCTGCGACAAGACCGCCGGCATATTCAAGACAACGACATTCGACTGCTCAAACAAATTGTGACGACTTATCTCAACGTCGAAATGGCGGCGACCGAAGAAATGATCGGAATCGCGGTCAAGACAATGCCTGACGCGGTAACGCTCGTTCCCGAAAATCAATCGGAAATCACGACCGAAGGCGGTTTGAATGTCGTTTCCAATTTTGAAATTGTCCGCGCAAGCGTGGAAACATTGCACGAAAACGGAATTTTCACCAGCATTTTTATTGACCCCGACAAACAGCAAATCGAAGCCGCGCACCGAAGCGGAGCCGAACAAATCGAGATTTGCACCGCCGAATACGCCGAGCTGACTTTAGGCGGGCGAGCTTCGCATTCCGCAGGCTCGCAAAAAGCCAACCAGGAATTAAAACGTCTCGGCGAGGCAGCCGCATACGCCAAATCGCTCGGTCTGGCTGTCGCCGCGGGACACGGCTTGACTTACCGCAACATCGCCGGAGTCGCTTTAATTGCCGATATTACCGAATTCAATATCGGTCACAATATCATCTCGCGCTCGATTTTTGTCGGGCTTAATCAAGCCGTGCGCGAGATGATCGAAGCAATCAAGCGCGCTTAATTCAGATTTTCAAGCCTTTTCGCTTATCGTTTTCGGATACATCAAAGAAGCAACCACCGACACGCCAATCGTCAGACCGATAAAACCGAGCGACCAGACAATCGGAAATTTTCCGCCGAAAGCATCGTTGAGCCAAACCATTTTGAGACCGACGAAAATCAGCACGACCGATAATCCGTATTTCAAAAGGTGGAATTTATCAATCGCTCCGGCGAGCATAAAATACATCGCCCGCAGTCCGAGAATTGCAAAAATGTTTGATGTAAAGACGATAAAAGGTTCTTTCGTCAGCGCGAAAATTGCCGGAACCGAATCAACCGCAAAAATAATGTCGGTTAATTCCAAAAACAGCAAAGCGATAAACAGCGGCGTGGCAAACAAAATGCCGTTTTGGCGAACGAAAAACTTTTGCCCGCGTAATTCGTCCGTGACGGGAACAAATTTCTTGAAAAGACGAATTAAAAAGTTTTTCTCCGGGTCTATTTCCTTATCAGGCGCAAACATCATTTTAATTCCGGTCAAAACCAGAAAAGCGCCGAACAAATAAACAACCCAGTGAAACTGCATCAGCCATGCGCCCGCACCGATAAAAATCGCTCTAAAGACGAGCGCGCCGATTATTCCGTAAAAAAGCACGCGGTGCTGATATTTCGGCGGAATGGCGAAATATCCGAAAACCAAAACGAAAACGAAAATGTTATCAACCGATAAAGCCTTTTCGATCAGATAGCCGGTTAAAAATTCGAGCGAAACGGCTTTTGCGGTTTCCGCGCCGAAATTAGACGCGGCGAAATAATAAAGTCCGGTGTTGAAAACAAGCGCCAAGCTGACCCAAACGACGCTCCAGGCGCTCGCTTCTTTAAACGAAACTTCGTGCGCGTTGCGATGAAAAACGCCCAAATCCAGAGCCAGCATCAGCAGCACGAACAACAGAAATCCGAGATAAAACAAATAATATTCGGCAAACGGAAAAAGCATTCGATAAATCTCCTTTTAAGGTTTTGAGCCGTAAAAGGAAAAACCTTTCACGACTGTGTTTTTTCAGCCGTAAAAGGTCTCGATTTTTCCCCGATGCGCCGGATTGTTTGGCTTAAACAATCGTATTGACGACGCAACGGACCGCTTTGGGTAATCTACTCCCCCGAATATGTTAAGAAGAGAATAAATAAAACCTTATTTTTTTGTCAAGTTTCCAACCGCAAAAAAGCGATTTGATTTCACGTGAAATCAAATCGCTTTTTATTCTATTAAGGTTTTACTTTTTTAACGTCCGGCGGCTAACTGTAAACGAGCTTCGGCGCGCTCAAAACGGTCGCGGGCGTCTTCCAATTCTTCGCCGCTCAAATTTGCCATCGTGCGGTCAATCGAATCAATTTCTGCGCGCGCTGCCGCAGTGTCAATTTCGTCGGAAAACTCCGCCGTATCAGCCAATACGGAAACGCGGTCGTTGCTGACTTCGATAAAACCGCCGGAAACAACCATTCGTCTGGTGTCCGCGCCTTTGACATAAGTCAAAATGCCGGATTTCAAACCGGAAATCAAAGCGGCGTGTCCGGGCAAAATTCCCAATTCGCCTTCTCTGCCCGGAACCGTCACCGAATCAACCGTTTCGCTGACCACGCTGCGTTCGGGCGTGACTATTTCTAATTTTAAATCTGCCACTTTTTAAATAATGATGAATGCGGAATGATGAATGATGAACTAAATTTAATTCATCATTCATCATTCCGCATTCATCGTTTTCATTACGCTGTTTCGGCAATCCTGATCGCTTTTTCGCGGGCTTCTTCGATTGTGCCGACCATATAAAACGCTTGTTCGGGCATATCGTCGCATTTGCCGTCGAGAATCTCGCGGAAGCCGCGCACAGTGTCTTCGCGTTTGACGTATTTGCCTTCCAAGCCGGTGAACTGCGCGGCGACGAAGAACGGCTGCGAGAAGAAGCGTTGGATTTTACGCGCGCGCGCGACAGTCAGCTTGTCTTCTTCCGACAATTCGTCGAGTCCGAGAATTGCGATAATATCCTGCAAATCTTTGTAGCGCTGCAAAATGCGTTTGACTTCCTGTGCGGTGCGATAATGCTCTTCACCGACAATATCCGAACTTAACAAAGTCGAGTTCGACGCGAGCGGGTCAACCGCCGGATAAATTCCGAGTTCGACGATTTGACGCGACAACGCCGTTACGGCATCGAGGTGAGCAAATGTCGTGGCGGGCGCGGGATCGGTGTAATCGTCTGCCGGGACGTAAACGGCTTGAATCGAAGTGATGGCTCCGACTTTCGTCGAAGTAATGCGCTCCTGCATTTCGCCCATTTCCGTTGCCAGATTGGGTTGGTATCCCACCGCCGAAGGCATACGTCCGAGCAGTGCGGAAACTTCCGAACCGGCTTGCGTAAAGCGGAAAATGTTGTCAACGAAAAACAGCACGTCATTTCCCTGATCGCGGAAATATTCAGCCACGGTCAAGCCGGACAATGCCACGCGCAAACGCGCTCCCGGCGGTTCCGTCATCTGTCCGTAAACCAAAGCCACTTTTGAACCTGCAATCGCGCTTTTATCAACTTTAGTCAAATCAAACGCGCCGGTTTCCTCCATATTATGGTTGAATTCTTTGCCGTAAGTGATAACTTCCGATTCGACCATTTCGCGCAAAAGGTCGTTTCCCTCGCGCGTGCGCTCGCCGACACCGGCGAAAACCGAATAACCTTCGCGCGCCTTTGCGATGTTGTTAATCAGTTCCATAATCAGAACCGTTTTACCAACGCCCGCGCCGCCGAAAAGACCGATTTTTCCGCCGCGTTTGAACGGCTGAATAAGGTCAATAACTTTGATCCCGGTTTCAAACATTTCAAGCTCGGTGGCTTGTTCTTCAAATGTCGGAGCGTGGCGGTGAATCGGGCTGCGAGTCGCCGAATTAACCGGACCAAGCTCGTCAACCGGATCGCCGATAACGTTCATCACGCGCCCTAAGGTCGCTTCCCCGACCGGAACGCTGATTCCCGCGCCGAGGTCAATCACTTTCATCCCGCGCACCATTCCGTCGGTCGGAAGCATCGAGACGGCGCGCACACGACCTTCGCCGAGATGCTGCTGCACTTCGCAAACGACATCAACGGTCGTCGGCACGTCGAAACCTTCCGAAGTAATGCGCAAAGCCTGATAAATCGGCGGTAAATAATTATCAAATTCCACGTCAACCACCGGACCGATGATTTGCACCACGCGCCCGATCTGGTTTCCGTTTGTTGCTGTAGCAGTAGCCATAATTTAAATAAACTAACTCCTCTTTAATAACTGTTATGAAAAGGCTGGTTAACAAAGAGATAAATTTAACACAGTTTTTGCGGTCAAAGCAAAGATAGTGCGATTTGTCACAAACTTGATAAAGCTGAGACAAAGTAAGATTTTCGCTTTCAATCCGCATTTCCATCTGCCGGCTTGCCGAGTGTCAAAAAAGACACCGGCTTTAATGCTAAGTGTCTTTTATTTTGAGTTATCGCCAAAATAACCTTGAAATTTTATCTTCCTTTGCCCTTCAATTGAATTAAGAGTGGAACTGACTCGATTGCACGGTAATTACCCAAAACATCAACAACATTGGGTAAAGAATCATCTGCTTTGAAAAAAGTTAAGTTTTTAACCTCTTCGCGGCAACGGTTATTCTTTAACAAGTAATTTTATTTATCTTTACTTTGATGGATTTTCCACCACTCTCGACTTTTCTTTAAAATTTTTTGAATATCTTCAGGAGACAAAGGTTCAGATACTTTAAACGTTAGTTTTGTTAATTGGACGATAAATTCCCGATTTCATAGATGCGGGCTGTTCACAAGGAATTTTTTGTAGCCCCAAACTACGAGAAAGTCGAACAGTCAACGGTGTGGAGTCTCGAAAATGCACTTACGACTTCTCGAAAGAAGCTCAAACGGTTTCGCAGTTCCAATACACCGCTAAATTGGGCAACTTCCTCAGCTCGTATAATTAAGATTGCTGCGCGCTGACATCAATTCTTTAATTGACTAAATTATTTTAATTCTTCTGAAATTCATTTTTGTTAACTTTCCACCATAATCTAGCCTGCTTGATAATTCTTTGTACATCGTCATTTTCAGACATATTGTATGTTTGAGATAAATTTTCTGTGTAATCGAATTTTAAACCAGTTAATTGTTCTAAAGCAGAAATGATAAGCCTGTCTAATTCTTTTTGTTGGACTTCTACTTCGCTGCCTCCACTTAAAGCACCTTGGTTCAATTCCAGGACATCCGCTAAATCCGGGACAAAAGTTTTGTCATTTAGCTTTTTTACCTCTTTAACTACATCTTTCTTAATTTGAAAGGAAAACCCCTTCAAACCTTTTCTAATCACAGCTACGTCTTTTTCCTGAACAGCTTTATCCAGTGCTTTCTTTGCAACGTAATAATCCTTTGCCAGAACCAAGTCTTGTTGCTGTGGATTTTGCATATCAGTTTTTACTACATCCTTTGATTGTTCAAGTTTTATCTTATCCGTGTTTAATGATTGAATATCGCAACCAACCATAAACAAAACTAAAAAAAGTATGTATGAAGATATATTCATAATTGTTTCTCCTTTAAATTCTGCATCAAAAGCCGTTGTTGTCTAATGCAATAGCAGTACCATTATCAACCCACAGACCATTTTGTTTAATAAACTTAATATGATCCTTCCAGGGATAGTAATCGGATATTCGTTTCCAACTGCCCTCAATTTCAAGTCTGGCAAACTCCCGAAAGTGAAGACGAATTTCAAATATGTCGCCGTTAGTTCCAGCACTATGTCGAATCCCGTATTTTGGATTGTCTTTTCCGGTAAGAGTGCCTCTTGAATTCGTGCAATTACCTTCCTGAGAATAAGGATTATTGCATTCGGGGTCGTCAGTTGATTGGTCATCATTGCCTTCAACTTCATCTGTTGGATAGTTCGATATATCGAAAAATGGAGGATATGACTGATCTTGAGAGCTAATGTTAGCAGGATTGATAATTTTTACCCGCATCTGCCTTGAAGAATCCCATTTGCGGTTAGCACCTCCCGAAAGAGGACCTCCAAAGAAAGGATGAGTTCCTCCGGGAACAGAAGTGGTATTTGCACCACTAAAATTTGGTCTGTTGCTGTCTGTAATTATCTCCAAAGGTTGAATAGTGAAAGTAAATGCAATATCAGTAACAATATAGCCGCCAGATTGTTGAGGTCTCCCGATACCGGCATTATTATAGTATGTGTTCGCGCCTATATTTGAAGTAATTTCGCTCCAAACTACCCAAACTCTTAATTCTTTAAGAACTCTTCCCTGATATTTGATTCTTACTATATGTCTGAGTGCCGTATCTTTTGAAAGAGTTGCCTGAAATGGATTATTCGGCGATTCAACAGCCCCCTCCCATTCAATATCGTTAGGGACGTGAATATCACGATATTGGACTGTAGCCGAAAGCGTAACTTGACTATTCGGTGCCCCTTTTGGCGTTACGAAATGAAGTATATTTGCGTCGCCGACAACTTGAGTAACGCGCGTAGCCCCGTTTGCCGATACATCAAGTACTTTAGGAAGAACCTCCATGTATCCGTCACGGACAACTTCAATTGGATGGTTCTCACACATATATCCGTGAAGATCCAGTCTCCAGTTAGGCGCGGTCCACGTCGCGGTAATTGTCGCCAATCCTTGATCCATCGCAGTTGTAGAACCGTAATAATTTGCCCAAGCTACATCGTAATCGGAACTGGTAAAATACGGAATATCGGCGTAATGCTCAGGCAGCATATAACCGAAACAATTTGTAGTAGTTTCCATTGCTGCGAATTGAGCTATGTCGCCGGGATAGTTATACACGTCCGATGGCGTCACCCTGCCGTCGAAAAAGCTATCGGGACAACAGTTGTAACAAGCATACGTACTGCTAACACCTCTGACTGTATTGACCTGCTCGCTTCGTCCGCTAACCGTTTTATTGTCGCTTCCGCTCATTGACCAAGCAATTTGACCGCGATCTATATTCAGCGGAATTAGCTTTCCGGTCGAATCCGGCGTTTGATTGTCTCGCAACGATTTAAAATCAACGATAATGGTTTGTCTGGGTTTGAGCACTTTCACGCCCAATGAATAACCACCGCCTTCGTATATTAAGTTGGCAATGTATTTCTTCGGTGTGTCGGTTTCGTTTTTAATAAACACCACCGTGTTGTAATCCTCATCTACTTTCCACGGAAAGCCGCCCGCGCTTGCCGGCATCTTTTCCGGGTCAAGTAGCGGCACTTGAAACACTTGCTGACCGCTTCGGCTTACGCTCAGTGCGTTGAAAACGACGCTGCCCGGCGTTGTTGTGTATTCAAGCTCAAGTCCGGCAAAGGTTACGCTTGCTGGAACATTCGCCTGCTGAACGGCTTGTTTGACGGCGAGAGTTTGGACTTCGCCCGGATTTAATTGAACTTCGGGAACAGTGACAAATGCGACATCGCCGTTCTCGTTTGTATAAGGAATGCGTCCTTTAATGGTTGTTTGCCGGTCTCCTACGTTTCTGGCGACAATTATTTGTTCAAGCTCGTCGCCATTGATTGCACCCAGTCGCAATCCGCCGCCGTTAAGTTTTGATGAATGTTGATTTGTTGGATCAACAAAACCGGCAATCGTTGAAAAGCCCGTATTTTGATTGGAGATCAACATTCGCGCCATAATCGCGCCCGGCGACCCGTCGTGTGTAATCGAGATTCCGCCGGTTTTAAGCATCGTTCCGTTTTGGTGACCAACAACATCGCGGATAACATCAAGTACCCGAGTTTGGTGCGGATTTAATCGTATTACTGCCGGTTGTTGTTGTCGTGGCGCAGTTCCCTCAATTTTTATAGTCGTAGTTACAGTTGTGTTTGTTGTATTTGAAACAATAAATTTTGTATTCGATTGCGATGACGGCATCCACCATACGTTTTCCATTCGCTGCGAGGGAAACCGTGTTGCCGGAGTGATAAATTGTTCGTCAAAAAGTATTCCGCCTTTGAGAATTTTAAATTGAGTTCCAAGCTGCAATCGCATTCCTTGATGCGTTACCTGCAAGCTGCCTTCTTCAAATTGCGGCAAATGCCCGGCTAGCAATTCGCGCACTTCAACCTCCTGATAAGAAGTCGCCGGGATAGTCAAAGCCGGAATGTCCAATCTTTCTCCGTTTAAGCCGTAAAAAGTAGGACTGACAACGAGCGGTTCGGGTCCTTTGTTGTTGAACATCAACATTGTTTCTTGGTTTTCTTTAAGGCTATAGTATGAGCCGACGAGCGTGTGTGTCTCAGCACCGGCACTTGCTTGCGAACAACAGCTCTGAGCGGCTTTTTCTGCTAAATCTTCCTTTTGCTGCTCGGCTGTATGCCCACTTGCTTTAAAGTAATCGGAAAATGCGAAACTGCCGATAATGGCGATAAGAATTGTTAACGAACCTAAGAAAACGGATTTGTTCAAAACAACGTGCGAGTTCGATGAATTTATGTTCGGCATTGATTTAATCCTCGTAAAGTTATGGAAAAGATAAAAACACTTCTCCCGTTGTAAGAGATGACGCTTTGTGGAAAACGCCAGGAACTGATTACGCGGTAAATGCAGGCGCGCTACTTTATCGTCTGCAACAAAAAATCAATTAACTAAGGTGAGAAAAGACAATCTGATTGAAGTGGATTGTGCTGATCTCGCTTTTAACATGCCTCTCCCTCAAGACGAGTAAAAATCAAAAGATAAATTTCTCGTCCAGACCTTATTGCGATTGTAATGAGCTATTGATACGCGAAGGATATTACGCCCGTCTTTTTATTATGTCAACAGATTTTTTCATGAATTTTCCGTTAAATTTAAGAATGGGAAAATCCATAAAAACGATTCCCCTTGACTGTTTTTTTATCGCCTTTAGCGAAATCGAATGATTTCTACGCACTTATTCCTGACGCGGCTTGCTCTTGCACTTAAATTCGGCGCGTAGCATAATTTTAAGTGAAATTTATTTAGAAATTAACCAATACTCGTTTTGAAAAAAATAGAACTTCCGCCGAGAGGCATCGAAACACTTTTTGGCGTTCACGACCAAAACATCAAATATCTCGAATCATTGCTCGACGTGCGCGTTGACGCGCGCGGCAGCGAACTATTGATTGACGGCGGCGACGAAGACGTGCAGATTGTCGAAAACATCCTGCACGATTTTTCCGACCTATTCGTCGCCGGAAAACAATTTTCCGACAAAGACCTGCGCGAGGCTTTTAAACAAATCGCCGACGACCGCGCTTTGTCGCTGCGCGATTATTTTGAAACCTCGCGTTTTAACCCGTCGGGCAAAAAAACCGTCGCCCCGAAAACCGCCACGCAACGAAAATATATCGAAGCCATCGGCAAAAACGATTTGACTTTCGGAATCGGTCCGGCGGGCACGGGAAAATCATTTTTGGCAGTTGCAATGGCTGTTCAAGACCTTTTTCAGAAGAAGGTTTCCCGAATTATTCTGACTCGCCCGGCGGTCGAAGCGGGAGAAAAGCTCGGCTTTTTGCCCGGCGATTTGCAGGACAAAGTTGACCCGTATTTGCGCCCGCTGTATGACGCGCTGTTCGATTTGGTTGACGCCGAACGCGTCACGAAAATGCTCGAAAAACGCATTATCGAAGTCGCTCCGCTGGCTTTTATGCGCGGTCGCTCGCAAACTTTGGACAGCAAAATCTTAACGCCCGGCGGCTGGCGGAAAATGGGCGACATCGAAATCGGCGACGATGTGATTGGTTCGGAAGGCAAAGCCGTCAAAGTCATCGGCGTTTTTCCGCAAGGCAAAAAAGCTGTTTATCGTTTGACGATGACTGACGGCTCGTCAACTCTGGCTTGCGCCGAACATCTCTGGGCGGTTAAAACTCTGGAAGACAAACGCCGAAACAAAGATTTTCGCGTTTTGGAAACACAGGAAATGCTGAGCAATTTCCGCCGCAATCACCAATATCGTTACGAATTGCCGATGCTTTCCGCGCCGGTCGAGTTTCCGCGCCAATTTGTTCCGATTGAGCCGTATGCGCTCGGTTTATTGCTTGGCGACGGATGCATCACGGATAAAACTTCGCCAAGTTTCTGCACTTCCGATGCCGAATTAATCTCCGCTTTGCAAATTTCACTATCGGATTTGAATTTAAATTTCCGCCGCAAATCAGCGATTGATTACGTCATCACCAATCCGCTTGCCGGAAAAGGCGGGCATTTCTCGCAAACAATTCGTAATCCGCTGACTCAATCTCTGCGCGAATTAAAGTTAGCCGGAACAAATTCGGCGACGAAATTCGTTCCTGACGTTTATCTTTATAACAGTGCGGAAATTCGTCTAGCGGTTTTGCAGGGCTTGCTCGATACCGACGGCGGACCTGTCACCCAAAAAGGAAGAACCTGCCGGATTCAATACACAACAACGTCGCAGCAGTTAAAAGATGACGTAATTTTTCTCGCCCGCTCGCTCGGCGGCGCGGCTCATTGCCGCAAGCGCAAAGCTGAAGGACGCGCGCCCGGTTTTGCGCGGGGGCGCGAAATCGTCTATCGCAACGACGCATTTACTTTAGACATTCGTCTGCCGAAAGGAATCGAGCCGTTTCGCTTGCAGCGCAAAGCCGAGATTTATCGTGCGAACGGCGGCGGTCGCCCGATGCGTTTTATCAAAAACATCGAATTTGTCGGCGAAGCCGAAACCCAATGCATCGCGGTTGCGGCGCTCGATTCGCTTTATGTCACCGACGATTTTATTTTGACTCACAACACGCTTGCGGATGCTTTTATCATTTTGGACGAAGCTCAAAATACGACGAGCGAGCAGATGAAAATGTTTTTGACGCGCATCGGTTTCGGCTCAAAAGCCGTTGTTACCGGCGACATCACGCAGATTGATTTACCGCGCGGGCAGCGAAGCGGTTTGAAAGAAGCGCAGGAGGTTTTGGGCAATGTTACGGGAATTGATTTCGTTCATTTCAGCAAAAGAGATGTTGTGCGCCACAAGCTCGTGCAAATGATTGTCGAGGCTTACGAGGAACACACAAAACAACAAACGGACGAACGCGAATCAAAAAACGATAGTAGTTCTGAAAATCGCAAATAAAAATCCGATAAAATTTGGAAGAAAAAGGCTGGCAAAACATTAATGTTTTGCCAGCCTTTTTCGTTCGGCAAAGTTTGTTGTCGTCAATTTTGCGGTAGGCGACAAAATTTATGTTTTCTGTTTCCTCAGCGCCGTTTAAAACTCGCGTCGAATTGTCGAAAATGAAGCGTTTGCCCGACGCACTAATGATGTAAGTAGCCACTTCATAAAAATCTCCTTTAGCCAGATAAGGCGCAAAAGGAATTGAAAACAGCTAAAAAAGTCGGCAAAAAATTTGTTTTTTTTGAAAACAGTCGTATAATCCGGCTGAAAAAAGATGCCACAACCGGAAGAAGTTACAATTCTGCTGAAAGCAATGACATCCGGCGATGAAAACGCGCCGGAGAAATTGCTGCCGATTATTTACAACGATTTGCGCCGATTAGCCGGAGCTTATCTTTCAAACGAGCGGAAAGACCACACTTTGCAGCCGACGGCGCTCGTTCACGAGGCTTATATTCGATTGGTTGATTGGGAAAACGTTTCGTGGCAAAATCGCGCTCACTTTTTTGCAGTCGCGGCGCAGGTGATGCGGAGAATTCTGGTTGACCACGCGCGCGGGAAAAAAGCCGAAAAACGCGGCGGCTTCGGGCAGTTGCTCTCGCTTGACGAAGCGGTTAGCTTTTCAGAGAAAAAAGACGTGGATTTGGTTGCGCTCGACGATGCGCTAACCGAGCTTGAAAAGAGCGACCCGCGACAGGCGAAAATCGTAGAACTCAGATTTTTTGGCGGGCTAACGATTGAAGAAACCGCCGAAGCCTTAAGAATTTCGCCCGCCACGGTCAAAAACGAATGGGCATTCGCCAAAGCGTGGCTTCGCGTTGAGCTAACCAAAAGCTGAACAATTATAACTTGATAAATTGCCACTAGCTTCAGCTAGTGGATAGATAAAAAAAGAAAAAGGCTTTAGCCAAATTTAGAAAAATAGATTGTCCTTTTGGCTTTAGCCTAAATCAAACCGCAATGCCGTGGGTCAAAGTCTGGATACATTTTGTCTGGTCAACCAAAAACCGCACGCCATTTCTCAAGGATGAAATCAGACAGAAAGTTTTCCAACATATTCGAGAAAATGCAAAAGAAAAAGGAATTCATCTTGATTTTATCAATGGCTATTTTGATCACGTTCATTGTTTGATTTCCCTCGGAACAGACCAAACAATTGAAAAGATAATGCAATTAATCAAAGGCGAATCCTCATTTTGGATAAACAAAAATCGTCTTTGCAGAACTAAATTCGAATGGCAGGACGAATATTTTGCCGTTTCCGTTAGCGAAGCGGTTCTTGAAAATGTGCGCGGTTATATTGCTAATCAGGAAAAGCATCATCGGGGAAGAAGTTTTGATGATGAATTTGAAGATTTTCTGAAAAGAGCAGGATTTCAAAGGTTTAAGGATTCAGAAGATTAGGCTAAAGTCGAAAGGAAAATTATTTTTCTTTTATTTGGCTAAAGCCGCTTGTTGTTGCTAATTGAGTCCACTAGCTAAAGCTAGCGGCAATTGATAAAGCTGTTGGAGATTGTAATGTCCGAATCGAACTGGAACAAAAAGAAAGAGATTTTCATCGCCGTTTTAGACGTGCCCGAAACGAGGCGCGCCGATTTTCTGGACGAAAATTGCGGCAATAACACCGAGCTGCGAAAAGAAGTCGAAAAGCTGCTCGACGCGCATTCGACAAACGAAAGCTTTATCGAAAAACCGGCGTTTCAAATTGCCCCGGCTGTTGCCGATGAACGCTTGAGCGGCAAACAATTCGGGCATTATAAAATAATCAGGGAAATCGGACGCGGCGGAATGGGCGCGGTGTTTTTAGCCGAACGCAGCGACGGCGCATTTAAGCAGCAAGTTGCGCTGAAAATCGTCCGCCAAACGATTCTCGATTCGGAAACGGAAAAACGTTTTCTGCGCGAGCGCCAGATTCTGGCGTCTTTAAATCATCCGAATATCGCGCGCCTGCTCGACGGCGGCGTTTCGGAATCGGGCGAGCCGTTTCTGGCGATGGAATACGTCGAAGGCAAACGGATTGACGAATTTTGCGAAGAAAAAACACTTTCGACAAACGAGCGGCTAAAATTATTCCTTGCGGTTTGCAGCGCCGTTTCGTTTGCACATCAAAATCTGGTCGTTCACCGCGATATTAAGCCTTCAAATATTATCGTCGCAAAAGACGGAACACCGAAATTGCTCGATTTCGGAATCGCCAAGCTGCTCGATGCCGAACACGCCGACGAACACACGCAGACAGTTTATCGCGCCTTCACGCCCGAATACGCATCGCCCGAACAAATTACCGGCGAACAAATCACAACCGCTTCCGATGTCTATTCGCTCGGCATTCTGCTTCAACATTTAGTCCAAATTCCAAAGTCCAAATCCCAAAGTCCGAGCAGTTCAAACAATAAAACCAACCGGCAATCAACCAAAACCGAGGACCGAAGACCGAAGACCGAATTGGAAGCAATTCTGCAAATGGCTGTGCGCGAGGAACCCGCGCGTCGTTATGCTTCCGTCCAGCAATTTGCCGAAGACATTCAGAGATATTTGGACAAGCTGCCCGTCACGGCACAAAAAGACAGTTTCACTTATCGCGCCGAAAAATTTATTAAACGCAATAAAATTCCGGTTTTTGCCGCCGCGCTGATTGTTTTGTCGCTCTTGGCAGGATTGGCGGCTTCGTTATGGCAGGCAAACGCGGCGCGGCGACAGGAGCGATTAGCGCGCGAGCAGCGCGACCGCGCCGAGCGCCGATTTGCCGATGTTCGTCAGCTCGCAAACGCTCTTCTTTTCGACATTTCACCGAAAATTGAAAATCTTCCTGGAGCGACCGAAGCCCGGCAATCGGTCGTCACTCAATCGCTCAAATATCTCGACAGTCTTGCCCAGGAAGCGGGCGACGATTTGCAATTACAGAGCGAGTTGGCGTCGGCTTATGAAAAAATCGGTGATTTGCAGGGCAATCCGACCAATCCGAATTTGGGCGATTTGGCGGGCGCGATTGCGAGCTACGAGAAAGCGCAAAAAATGCGTTTTACCTTGCTCGAAACGAATCCGAACGATGCCGAGTTGCGCGCGGCTTTAGCGGCAAATCACAAGGCGCTCGGAGACATTCGCTGGCAGGCGAACGAGATTGATGAATCCGGCAAACAAGTTGATGCGGCATTAAATCTTTACGAAAAACTGGCGGCGGAAAATCCCGATTCGCCCAGATTGCGTTTGGCTCTGGCTCAAATTAATTACGACATAGGTATAGTTCGCACAGAAAAATCCAACTACGCCGAAGCGATTGCTTATTATCGAAAGGCTCTCGATTTGGTCGAACCGCTGCGCCAAAGCGACCCGAATAATGTGCAGTTTTTAAAACTCGCCGGTAATTGTTATCTAAAACTGGGCAATGCGCTTTCGTGGAACGAACAGCAAAAAGAAGGCGAGGCGGAAACGACAAAAGCCGTTCAGATTTACGAATCGCTTCAGGCAAATTATCCGAACGACGTGAGCATCAGCAACGGTCTCTGGTCAACTTATTGGATGGCGAGCAACACTTATCAAGACCAAAACGATGCGCTAGCGCACGAATACGCGCTCAAAGCCTTAAAGACGATTCAGCTTGTCGTCGAAAAAGACCCCGCTGACATCCAAGCCCGCAAACGTCTGGCGCGCACTTATTCCACGCTCGGACAAACCGCGACCGATACCGGCAAATTTGCCGAAGCGGTTTCATATCTGGAAAAAGCAGTCTCGGAATTAGGACAGCGGCTCGAAAGCGATCCGAAAAGCGGCGGCACGAAATACGACCTCGGAGCGGCGTTGATGCGTTTGGCTGAGGCGAGAGCCAAACAAAAAGATTACTCGGGCGCATTTGCCGAACTCGAAAAATCCGAGCGCATTTATATCGAGCTTTTTCAGGTTGACCCGAGCGGTCTGACATCGCTCAGAAATCAAGCTCTCATTTACGATTTCAGAGCCGAGATTTACAACGAAATGGCGAAAACCGCGGCGGGAGAAAAAAGACAGGCTCACGAGCAAAACGCGAAAGCGAATTACGTGCAAGTCGTAAAAATCCTTGAACAGCTTGCTGAAAAAAAATCTCTCCCCGAATTTGATCGCAAATGGCTCGAACAACTCAAAGCCAAAGTGGAAACAACAAGCAGCGACTAAACAACGACAAAACTCTTCTCTCGTAATTTTCAGTTAAATCATAAAAAAGGGCGGTCGCTTGACCGCCCGCAAAATGTGAGGATTTCTCAGGAGAAATTGTTTTCAGTTTTTCGTTATTCCGACTCCGTATCCGTCGCCGAATAATCGTGAGACGAAGAATAATCGGCAGCTTCGTAACTACCGCCGGTTTCGACGACGGAAGTGTTGTCGTAAACACCGATTTCTCCGCCGTGTTCCCCCAAATCTCCGTGATAATCCGCCGTCTCCTGATGATCGGCGGCTAGATCGGCGAAATATTCGGCGTTTTCATAATCGCCCGCAACGGCGGCTTGTTCGGCGGAATGGGCGAAATAATCTGCCGTTTGCTCTTCCGAAACCGCTAAACCCATTTGAAAATATTCCGCATCGGCTTGTCCTGTGTGATCTGCGCCGCCCGCATTCCAATCGGCATTCGCGGTTGCGTAAGCGGCGTTGCTCGCGTCTTCGCGCGCGGCTTCGTAATCGCCCTGCTGCGCGTGCAGAGCTTGTTGCTGCTCGAAATATTCGGCGTTTTCCTGTTGGTAAGCGGCGGTTTCCAAATCGGTTGAATCGCTGCCGTGCAAAATGTATTGGTCGCCCGCCGCCCAAGCCTCGTTTTCGGCAACTTCGCGGGCTTCAGCCGCAGCCGCGTAATTGCCTGCCGCGACAAATTCATTGGCGGCTGCCTGCGCTTCGCTCGCGGCTTCGGCGTGCGCTTCGGCTTCAAGAGTTGCAGAATAATCTGTGACTCCATCAATTGTCGAAGAAGCGGTCGCGTCCGGCGCGGTAATTTCATAACCCGCCGATTGCGCCATTTCTTCATAACTCGTGCCGTTTGGCGAACCGCCGAAAACCTCTGCGGCGATTTCGTCGCTGGCAAGATGAAACTCGCCATTATTAAAGACTTCGGCGGCAATATCGTCGCTCGCGAGATGGAATTCGCCGTCGTTGAAAACCTCCGCAGCAATCGGGTCGCTGGCGAGTTCAAAATCATCAATTGTCAATTCCGTCGCATCAGCTTCGGCTTCGATAACATCTTCGTCCTGAGCGGCTTCAAAAACGACATCGCTGTCATCGTTCAAAGCCTCAATCACGTCTTCGATAACCGAAGCGTCCGCCTCAAGCGTGGTTATTTCAATAACGGCGGTCGTTCCGTCCGTCAGATTTTCGGTAATAATAGTTGTCTCAGTCATTGTCGCACATTAAATTCCTTTCTTTTTTATTCGGCATTGTTTCCGGCTTAACGGGATTTTGTTTGATTTTCAAAGTCGAGATTTTTCCGCATTTCTGGTTCGGGCAGCGAACGTTGACTTGCGCTTTTCCGGCAAAAATTGTTCTCGGAATGCGCATCGGCGCGGTGCAGGCGGCGCATTTCATTTTTATTTCATTGCTCGCGGCAGCCGTGGCTTTTTTCGGCTCGTTCACGACGGCATTTTGATTTGTCGGCGGAGCTTGCGCCGGTTTCGGCAATTGATTTTGCGCGGCGGTTTTCGGCTGGGCTTGCGGCAGAGGCGCGTATTGATTGATCACGTTTCTCCAACGCTGGAGTTCCGGGCTGGCGGCAAACTGCGCCATTAAAGAAAGTCGGCGCGTGATGTAAGGCGTCGAAGATGTGGCAAGCTCGGAAAGCCGCACCATCGAATCGTCGGCTGTCGCCTGTTGTTCGAGCCACGCGGCGATGTTGATTCGTTTGCACAAAAACGCCGATTTCAAAGACCAGGTTAAAAGAACTCGGCGCGCGACTTCTTCGCTTCCGACTGTCAGCAAACCGGCGCGGTCGGCGGTGATTTCGGCTTGCCGCGCCCAAGCCAGCAGCGGCACTTCGACCGCGCCTTCGATTAAAGCCGACGGGTTTAAAGCGCCGAGAATTCCGTTTGAAAAAACGCCTTTGCGGTGGCTTTGCTCGCCGACGAGAAAACGAATCACGCTTTTCCAGAGCGCGTGCCCGGCGCGTGCGTGTCCCATTTCGCGCGCCAGCACGAACAACAAATCAAGCCCGCGAAAATTGGTCGCCAGCGCCGAGCCGATGATAATGAAAGCGTTATCGTCGCTGCCGTAAGTGTGGCAATCCCAGAGACAATCGCCCGAAACGTAAACGTCCGGCATTTTCGTCATTCCCAGAATGCGGGCGGCTCTGACTGCCGGGAAATAAATATCCGGCAACTGCTTTTCGCTCAAAGCGACCGCGTTAAAAGCGGATTCGATCCAGCGCCGCCCGACTTTGTTCGAGATACTTTGCGCCGCCGCAGTTAGCGGCGTGATCGAGCGCAGGGCAGACATCGCTTTGCCGTCTTCAGCCCATTGAAACGCCGCGCAGTCAATCGAATAACCCGGCGCGAGCGGGCGCAGCCAGCGGCATTCCGGGCAAATCAACATTTTCTCCGCCAGCCCGCGACCGTCGCCGCCGCAAGTCCGGCAAACCGGCTGCGAATAAACCGGCGGCTGAAAATTCGGATTTACGGGCTGCGCCGGGTATTGATTAAAATTCGGCTGCGGCGGATAAAAATTTGCCGGAGGCGGATTTTGATTAAAGTTTTGCAGAGGATAATTCGCGCCGTTTTGCGGCGAATATTGATTAACCGGCTGCCTTTCAAAATTTCCGGCTAAAACCGGATGCGGCGCGGCGGCTGCCGTTAGCGGCGTACCGCAAGTGATGCAAAATCTGGCTGCCGCATCTCTCGATTGATGTCCGTTCGGGCAAATTCTCATATTGTTGATGGCGTTATTCATAATTAAAACTCCGTGCCGATTTCTATTAACCGAAAATTTGTCGGCTTAGTAATACATCGCGCCGCTGCTCATCAGCGCCAGTAAATAAATCCCGTAGAACAGAAAGTTGAGAACCGTCATCACAATGCCGCCCCACATCCCGGTTTTCGCCATTGCCATTCCTTTCGGCGATGAGCGTCCTTCTTTTATCGCGCTGACTTCCATCCAGCCTAAAATCGCGCCCGGAACGCTCGTCAGCGCGCAGCAGAGCAGCAAACCGCAAATCGTCAACATTAGTGAAGCGATTGCGCGACCGCTCGATCCTGCGGAAGGCTGCGCAAAACCTTGCGGTTGATTGCCTTGAAATCCCTGATTCCATTGCTGCTGTTGAAAATTGGCTTGATTTTGCGCTCCCTGCGCGAGCGGCGCGGCGCAAAATCGGCAAAACTGGGCTTCCGTACCATTTTGTTGTTTGCAATTCTGACAAAACTTCATAATCTTCATCTCCCAAATCCAAATTTCGCTTTCAATCAATAAGGCGGAAAAAAGAATCGAAACCGCCCAAAAATTTCTTGTTTTTTTTTACCGGGCAAAAAAGCTTTGTCGTTTTCCGGCAAAATATTGGCGAAAAGCGTGAAACGGCAGCGAGTTATTTTTTGTTTTCGCGCGAATGTTCGTATAATCCGGTATCAGAAAACGATGACAGAAATTATCAATCGCCAGCGCAAAGTTAAGATCAAGCCGGAAGACTTTCAGGAATTTGCCGATAGAGCCGTTGACGCCGTTAAAGAAGCGCGCGGTAAAAGCTGCATCGTCGCGTTTGTTTCTGACCGGAAAATGACCGAATTAAATCGAATGTTTCGCGGCAAAAGCTCGACGACCGATGTCCTTTCGTTTCCGAACGAACCGGACGAATTTGAAGAATCGGAAAACAATCTGGGAGACATCGTGATTTCGCTCGAACAAGCCGCGCGTCAAGCCGAGGAAAATAATCTTTCTCTCGAACTCGAAATCAAACAACTAATTTTGCACGGAATTTTGCATCTCAGCGGCTACGACCACGAAACCGATAAAGGCGAAATGAACCGCTTGGAGCTAAAACTTCGTGATAAACTTCGGATTTAATTTCACCGCCGGGACGCGGAGACGCAGAGTTTTTCAGAAAGAAGTTTGAGATATACTTCGTTTCTCTTTTTATTTTGTTTTCTCTGCGTCTCCGCGTCTCGGCGGTTTAAACTTTTCTAAATGAACGAAGCGGAAAAACAAACACAAAAGCGAGCCGAGCCGTGCGTGATGGTGATTTTCGGCGCGACCGGCGATTTGACCAAGCGCAAGCTGTTTCCGGCGCTTTACAATCTGGCGAAGCAGGGATTTTTGCCAGAAAATTTTGCGGTTGTCGGCGTCGGTCGGCAGGAAATGACGAGCGAAGAGTTTCGCAGCAAAATCAACGGCGATTTGCACGAATTTGTCGGCAAAGACAGCGATAAAAAGCTGCTCGATTGGTTTTGCGACCGCACATTTTATACGGGCGGCGATTTCGACGATGACAAAAAGCTTTTCAAAGATTTGAAAGCGATGCTCGCCGAAGTCTGTCAAACTCTCCAAATTCCAGAAAACTTTTTTTATTATCTCGCCACGCCGCCGCAGCTTTTCGCCAACGTTACCCAAAAAATTTCAAAAAACGGCTTGGGCAAAGAAGAAAACGGTAATTGGCGACGGTTTGTTTTTGAAAAACCGTTCGGACGCGATCTCGAATCAGCCGTAAACTTAAACCGCGAGCTATTAAAAATCTTAAAAGAGCGGCAGATTTACCGCATTGACCATTATCTCGGCAAAGAAACGGTGCAAAACATCCTGGTTTTCCGTTTCGGCAACAGCATTTTCGAGCCGATCTGGAATCGCAATTTTGTTGATTCGGTGCAAATCACGGTCGCCGAAAAATTGGGCGTCGAATCGCGCGGCGGTTATTACGACACCGCCGGGGCTTTGCGCGATATGATTCCGAATCATATTTTCCAGCTTGTCACCTTGACCGCGATGGAGCCGCCCGTTTCGTTTGAAGCCGACGAAGTGCGCGACGAGCAGACAAAAGTTTTGCACGCGATTCAGCCGTTCACGCCCGAAGACGTTTTGAGCAAAACCGTGCGCGGGCAATACGGCGCGGGAAAGATTGACGACAAAGCTGTTTCCGCTTATCGCAGCGAAGCGCAGGTTCCGCCCGATTCAAATACCGAAACTTTCGCGGCGATGAAACTGACGATTGACAATTGGCGCTGGGCGGACGTGCCGTTTTACGTTCGCACCGGAAAACGGCTTCCGGCGCGACATTCGGAAATCGTCATTCAATTCAAACGCGCGCCGTTCGTCCTCTTTCGCAACACGCCGATTGAACGGCTGACGACAAATAGAATCGTTGTCCATATTCAGCCGGACGAAGGAATTACTCTGCATTTCGGCGCTAAAATTCCGGGTCCGATTGTCAATATGGGCGCGGTTGATATGGATTTTAATTATTTAGACCATTTCGGCGAACACATTTCGACCGGCTACGAGCGGCTTTTGTACGATTGTATGATCGGCGACGCGACGCTTTTTCAGCGCGCCGATATGGTCGAAGCAAGCTGGGGAATCGTCTCGCCGGTTCTCGACGTTTGGCACGCGATTCCGGCGCGCTCGTTTCCAAATTACGAAGCCGGAGCCTGGGGACCGCGCGAAGCCGACGAATTACTCGAACGAGACGGGCGAAGATGGAAAAACACTGTAGATTAAAATAATTACAAGATTTCACTTGGCTCGCCGTTTCAAGATTTTCAATAGAATCGGTAGATTAACTTGAGGAAACGGCAATCACACAAGCTAAGGTCTAACCGGCTTTGCACAAATATTCGCTGGAATGAATAAAATCAACAGTTTATGCAGTCAATTTGAATATTTGTGCAAAGCCAACCCACTAGCAAAAGCTAAACACATCTGTGCTAGATTTTCAGTAATCTTCCGCTAAGTTTATGATATAAAGGCGGAAGCGGAAAGGGCTGATTTCTTATTCACGTTACTCGCTCGCCCGAATCTGCGGATTTGCGGTTTCGCGGGGATAAATTCAATTGTTCATCAGCAAATATATATGATGAGACTTCAAACTAAGTTGTGTTTACATAGTATGCTTTCCGCTTGCAAAACACTTATTTTACTTACCGTTTTTTTAGCAGCCGGTATATGTTGTTTTGCTCAGGAGATAAATTTTGATGAAGCGGAACTCACGACATTTATTGAATCTCAAAGGAAAGTTTCACAAGTTCCCGGTTTGGTCGTCGGGATTGTTCGGCGCGATAAGATTGTGTATCTGAAAGGTTTCGGGACGGCTTCGGCAGATAAACCGGTCACTCCGCAGACTCCTTTTCTCATCGGCTCGTTGAGCAAATCTTTTACAGCCCTTGCCGTTATGCAACTGGTTGAAGCGGGAAAATTGAACTTAGACACTCCTGTTTATCAATATCTATCGTGGTTTCGGCTAAAAGACATTGAGGCATCCCGAATGATTACCGTTCGGCATTTGCTCAATCAAACGAGCGGTTTTCCGACCTCCGCCGGATTTTTTACGCCCGACGCTGATTTATTGGCGAGAACCGAGTTGACGCACCAGGTTGGGAAAGTTTATGAGTATTGCAATCTCAACTACAAGATTCTCGGTATGCTCATTGAAGCCGTCGCTGGGCGGAGCTACGACTCGTACGTGCAAGAACACATACTCGATCCTTTGCAGATGCGCTCTACCTTTCTAACCTACAATGATGTGATGGCGCATGGTTTGGCTGAGGGTCATCAGTATATATTTGGATTGCCTGTTTCGGTTTCCACTACGCGTTATGATAGCAGCAAAGTAGCTGCAGGTTATATTGCATCCAGCGGCGAGGATATGTGTCATTACCTCATCGCGCATTTGCGGGAGGGCGTTTATGACGGTCGTTCGATTATCACGCCGGAGAATCTGACGCTTATGCACCGCCCGCCGGGAAATATCGTCTCCCGATACGGGATGGGATGGATTGAGGGAGATTGGAACGGATTGAAATCAATCCGACACACGGGGTTAAACGAAGCCTTTAGCTCCAATATGAACATCCTGCCGGAAAGCGGATACGGCATCGTTATCCTTACCAATGTAAATAGTTTCACGCAGCACTACAACCTGACGGATGGAATCGTCAGGCGGCTTCACAATCAGCAGACGAGATTTTATCTTCCTTATGAACTGTTTCAACGACTTCTCCTGCTCGTTATTCTTTTATTCGGTTCGGGTTTGTCTATTCGCCGGATGTGGAAGTGGCACAAGCTCGGATACCCCTTCTTTATTACGATAAGAACAAAGGTTATAGCGAATTTAATTATTGGTATAGCTGTAAGCTGTGCCTTGCTCATAGCGATTCCGCTGCTGGCTGATGCCCCGCTTAATGCCCTTTTAAGTTATCAGCCTGACATCGGATACGGAATAATATCCGCCGCAATCTTTTTTACTCTAGCCGGAATAATCGGAGCGTTTGTAGGGGCAAAACCATCGCTTTCGGCGGCACGGGTTTCTCCTGCTATAAAAGCGATAAATTAAAAGTAGAACATCATTTCGCTCGTTTCGTTGTTCTCGTCTTTTTTCTCTTCCTGCAAAAATCCTTGCGCGGAGAAGAGCTTGACGATGGTTCGGGCGTCATTGCGGGCGAATCTATCGGCGAGCAGGCTCATTCGATTTAAATCGGCTTTGGCGAGCGATTGGATTTGGTTGATGTAGCGAAACAGCAGCAAGCCGTCCCACGAATAACCGCTCACTTTCAACAGCAATTCGCCTTTTTTAAACGTTCGATTGCGTTTGTTGTATTTGCTCAAAATCGCCGTCGCCTGAACATAATCGTTGATCTGGTCAACAATCGGCTCAAAAATGCGAAACGCTTCGACCGGGTTGACGACGGCATAGCCTTTGACGATTTCCATCAAACTATTTAGCTCGTCTTCGTCTTCAGGATATTCGTTCGCCAGCCTTTTGGCGTCTTTCATCAGATTCGCGGCGGTTTCGCGGTCTTTTTCTCCTCCTTTTTTGTGAAAATCGGTTGCCAGCGCGACCAGTTTTTGAATCTGCGTTTTCTTTTTGTTCAAGCTGCCGATCAATTTTTTGGCTTCGTCCAAATTACCGTCTTTCGCTGTCCGACTGATTTTCGCCGATTGATATTGCTCGGCGGCTTTCTCGCGCGCTTTTTCGTCGGGAATTTGTTCGATTAATTTTTTCGCGCGTTCTTCGTCTTCAACCTGCCCGATTTTGTTGGTTAGAGAATTATAAGCAAAAACTTTATCGGCTTCATTGAGCTTGGGCAGATCGGCGAGAATTTCTTCGGGCGTCGAGTTCGGATTCCAGAGTTTTTGCCGGTCTTGCATCCGCTTGATTTCGGGCGGCAGATTTTTCATCGCTTCCGTCTGTCTTTGTTTTAGCAATGGCGCTTTTTCCGGCACGAGTTTTTCCAGGCTCGACATCGTTTGCGTCATCGCCATTGTTATTTCGAGCGAATTAGACGGCTGCAAAAACGTCGCGGCAAGCTTGTTGGCGATGTCTCTGGCTTGCGTTTCGGAAAACTTGAATTGCTTTTGATTGGCTTTTGTCTGCGTGTTCGGATTTGTAGCGTATTGCAAAAAACGAATTGCCGCGCCCAAATCCTCGCTTTTTTTCGCCAGATCAATTTCCGTAATTTTTCTGACTACTTCGTCGGCTAAACCGGCGGCTTTTTTCTCATCTTTTTGATGGAGATTTTGCAGCAGAGTCAGCACGTTCCAGGAAATGCCTTTTGCCAGACTGTCTTTGATGAGCTTGATGGCTTTGTCCGGGTTTTGTTCGGCGGCAAGCACGGCAAATCGCTGTTCGAGCGCGATTTCCTGCTGGACGCGAATCCGGCTCGGATTAAAATCCATCATTCCGCCTTCCTGTTTGGAGTTCGGCTGCGCGGCTTTCGCCAATTCTTCGGCGAGCTTTGCCGAGCGGGTTTGCACGAGTAATTCGAGAGCCAAATCCGCGTCGTGTTTGGCAATCAGCGGCAAAACTTCATTGCGAATGTCGCTGAAATCATAAAGCTGCATAAACGGATCGTCCGAATCTTTCTTTTCTTTTTCGGCTTCGAGATTGCCGGCAATCACGTCGTTCGCCGAGTTCCGAAAAAGCTCTCTGGCTCGTTTTTCGTCAAACTTCCAATACAAATCGCCCGCTATTGCATAAACAATTGCCCGGTTCGTCGCCAATTTGAGCGTCCCGGCATCGCCGACAGCTTGATCGAGCATTTTCAAAACCTGCTTTTCAAGCTCTTTTTGAGCTTTCTCTTTTTCGGTTTTTGATTCGGTCGGCGATGCGGTTTCCTGCGCCGGAAGCGCCGCGCAAAACAGCAAAAACAAAACGACGAGCAAAATCGAGCGGGGCATTTTCATAAATTTTCTCCTGAGGGCGGATAGCTAGTTTAGGCGCAGGATGTTAGCATAGCTCGTTTCGTAAAGTAAATTAATTTCGAGCCGTTTTTGAATAATTAAATGCTTTGCTGACAAAGAGTTCGGAAAATGCCGCATAATATTATTATTTCAGAGAATTTGCAGGCTTTGAGCCGCGCGGCGGCTGAAATATTTGTCCGAATCGGCGGTGAAACAATCGAGCGGAACAATCGTTTTACAGTCGCTCTGTCCGGTGGTTCGACGCCGAAATTGTTGTTTCAAATTTTATCGAGCGACGAATTTCGTTTGCGGATTGATTGGACAAAAACGTTTTTCTTTTTTGGCGACGAACGGCACGTCGAACCAAATTCTGCGGAAAGCAATTACCGAATGGCTAACGAAAATTTGTTTAAGCCTCTGGAAATTCCGGCGGAAAATGTTTATCGGTGGCGCGCTGAATGGCAAAACGCCGAAGAAATCGCATTGGATTACGAAAAAACTTTAACCGATTTTTTCAAAACCGAATTGCCGCGTTTCGATTTGATTTTGCTCGGAATGGGAGCAGACGGACACACGGCTTCGCTGTTTCCCGAAACTTCGGCTTTGATTGAAACGCAAAAGCTCGCGGTCGCAAATTTGGTTAAAAAACTCGCTTCATTTCGATTGACGTTAACGTTTCCTCTTATCAACAACGCCGCAAACATCATTTTTCTAGTCGGCGGCGCGGAAAAAGCCCAAATGCTAAAAACGGTTTTGGGAGGCGTATTTGAGCCGCAGAAATTTCCGGCGCAAAATGTAAACCCGCGCGCTGGAAATTTGTTCTGGTTGATAGAAAAAGACGCCGCCCGGCTGCTCTCGGCGGATTAAAGATTTACCATTTACCATTTACCATTTACAATTCGTTAAAGTATGGAGATTGAGATAGCCGTTGCGGTTTTGCTGCTGTTTTTGCTGGCATTTTTGGCGACGGTTGATATGGCTTTCGCGCAACTCAGCGATTTGAGCTTGCGGCGTTTGACGAGCGAATCCGAAGAAAACGAGCGCGTCAACACCGAGTTTCTGCGCGAAATTCTGGAAAATCGCCCGCGTTTTCGTTTCGCACTGTCGGCGGCGATTCAGGTTTTGCTGATCATTTTCACGGTTTTAACAACACTTATTGCGTTTCGCTTTTATCCCGCCGAAACTGAGCGCGCACAAGTGTTTTTCGCAGGGCTGGTCGTTTCGTTGATTCTGTCGGTTCTTTTCCGGCAAGTCGTCCCGCGTTTTATTACCGAAAAAAATCCCGAAAGATTCGCGCTTGCTTTGCTGCCCGTAGTGCGTCCGTTTTACCGCATTTTCGGTCCAATGGCAGACCCTTTGGGGAATTTAAGACGCGAGAAATCACCAATCGAAATCACCGTCGCTCCGCAAACGCCGGAAGAAGAAGCTGAAAATGACGAAAATGAAAACGATTCTCTGCAAACGCTGATCGAAGCCGGAGAAGCCGAAGGAATAATCGAAGAACGAGAACGCGAACTGATCGAAACCATCGTTGATTTCGGCGATACGACCGCCGACGAAGTGATGACGCCGCGCACGGAAATCGAAGCTCTCCCGCTCGATGCAACGGTCAGAGAAGCGCGCGACGCGATAATCGAATCGAAATATTCGCGTCTGCCGGTTTACCGCGAGCAGATTGATAACATCGAGGGAATGATTTACGTCCGCGATTTGCTGCAATTCTGGGCGGAAGACAAAGAAGAAATCACGATTGAAAACTCGCCGAACCTGATTCGAGAGGTGAGATTCGTCCCGGAAACAAAGCCAGTCGCCGAGCTTTTAAAAGAAATGCAGATGGTGCGAGTGCAAATGGCGATTATCGTTGACGAATACGGAGGCGTCGCCGGACTCGTGACAATCGAAGACATTCTCGAAGAACTCGTCGGCGAAATCGAAGACGAAGACACCGATCAGGGAGAAATTATCGAAATCATCGAAGGCGAGGACAAGTCATATTTCGACTGCTTTGGCTCGGTTGAGATTGATAAAATCGAACGCCTCTTCGACATCGAGTTTGCCGAAGACGACGATTTCAACACAATCGCGGGTTTCGTTATTTCCGAAATCGGATACGTCCCGAAAGAAGGCGAAAAATTCCAATTTCGCGGACTTGATGTCGAAATTCTGCGAGCAGACGAAAAACGAATCAATCTTCTACGACTGCGTCTCGCCGCCGAAGACAGAGATTCAAACGCCGCCGAATCGGAACAATAGAGCAGCTTTCAATTAGTCAAAAGACAAAAAAGGGAAAATTAACAGGGATGAAGGGATGAAGGGGATTGATAAAAACCGGAATTATCCCTTTCATCCATTTCATCCCTGTTAATTCTTTGTCTTTCACTTTAATGAAATCTGCTCTAAAAATTTAGGCGATAAAGCCGCGAAGCAGAGTAGAATGAGCATTGTTATTTTTTAATTCTTCTGCAAAAATCAAAATGCTAAATGCTCAATCAAAAACTCTCTCCGCAAATTTACCTCGCCGCTTTTAAAAAATACCGTTGTAATAAATTCTTTTTGCTTCCGTTCGAGCGCATTGTCCGTCAATTAAAGGATCGCCGGTTTCGCGGCAGCAGGGATTGGCGGATGTACAGCTCAAACCGCTTTTCATGATTTGTCCGAGTTTGTTTTGTCCGGCGGCTGACGGATGAAAACAGTCGCAGCAGGAAAGCTGGTCGGAGCTGAAACGATACTGCCAGGGCGCGTCGCTGTAAACGAAACCGGTGGCAAAGGCTTTTGTTGCGCCGCCCACGACCGCGCCGCCGATGTTTACGACGCGCGACCTCCCGCCCTCCGGGATGGCGGCGTATTCCGCCGTTACGTTTTTCAAAATGTCGCGGTAGGCTTTCATCGTGATATAAGTGTCAACGATTCTGGTCGGCGAGCAATCGCGCGTGAGCGACGCGCAGATATTGGCGTTGCCCCATAAAACCCGGCAGGAAGCGGGAATCTGACAGCTCGCCTTGTTTTGAAAATTACAGAGCTGCGAAACGCGAACCGGAGCGGCGACGCCGATTTTCGTATAAGAAATCCCCATTAAAATATCTAAGCCTTTGCGCAGCTCGCGCTCGAAAGAAGCCGGTCTCGTCCGGCAATAATTGTTCGGATCGAGGTCTGCGCTCGGACACGCCGGATTTATTTTCGTCACGGCTCCGCCGCAGTTGTCGTTGTGACCGAGAAAAACCGCCGCAAGGCGCGGAATAGACTGGAAGCTCAGATACGACCGAATATCGTTTGCCTGCGCCTCGAAATCGGACAGCATTCTCGCGCCCGATGCTGCGCTGTTGCGAAACTTGGCGAAAATCGTCTTATTGAGATCGCATTCCGCGCGCTCCAAAAAGCTAAAAACCCCTTCCGGTCCGGCGCTGCACAAATTAACCGCGCCGTTCGTTTTGCTCGTGATCCAATTATATTCTTCCTGATCGGCGTTAGCGCACGGCGCTGCGCTGCCGGCGTTGTAACCTTTGGAAATGCTGTCGCCGGCGACATCGATCGCCTGAATGTTCAACTGCGCCGTCGTCGTTTTTGAGAAAACGAGCAAAAGCGCGCACGCGCACACTAAAATTCGTAACCCGACTTTCATTTTCAATGCCTCCCGAAATAGATTTGATTGCCGACTTCGTTCAACCGCAGATGTATTAAGCGGGTTGATTGTGCTGCTAAAATCGAAAAAATACAAGCAAAATTTTCCGCCCCCCAAAACAAAACGGCTGGCTTCAAATATGCGAATCGTTTATCGTAAAATTTACTTTAATTTTCTTGATTTATGGCGAAACAAAAAAGCAGATTTTTGAGCGGCAAACTGATTCAGCCAACGCTGGTTTCGACTCGCGCTGATGTCGTATGAGGAGCAGAACCGCTCCCAAATGTGGAAAGCGTTTGGTGTAATAAATATGGATACAAGTTTAGCTGAAAAAGGCAGAGAATTTTACAACCAAAACTTAAAGGCATTGCTCGAACCTGCCGAGAACGGCAAATTTGTTGCTATCGAACCCGAAAGCGGGCGTTATTTTGTCGGCAAAACAACGCGCGAAACAATGGACAAAGCGCACCGCGAAATGCCCGACAATAAATTTTATTTGCAAAGAATCGGTTACACTTTCGCGCACAGCTTTGGAGGCTTTCGGCGAGCGAATGGGTAAAATTAACGGAACTGTCAGCGAAAGCCTGCAAGCGCTTATCTATCTTGAGTTTTTCGCAAATGGTAAATTTGAATCGTTATCTTGTGAAGTTGACACCGGCTTTGCCGGAACAATAATGATTCCGCGCGAAATGGTTTCAAAATTTCAGTTGGAAATTGACGGGCAAGAATATTTCAAAGCGGTTGAAGACACCGAGTTTCTCGCCGAAACAACCAGATTAACGATTCGCTGGCTTGACGATGAATTTGAAATTACGGCAATTATCAGCGAACACAATTACGCATTAATCGGCGCGGAAATGTTGATAGACGCAGTTTTGACGATAGATTATTTGAACAAAATCGTTTTAATCGAAAAATGAAACAAAAAAGTAAATTTTTGAGCGGCAAACGGATTCAGCCGACGCCGATTGATGCGAATACGGCGCTGGCGGATTTGATTGACGAGTCGTTTATGGCTTACAACGCGGCGCGTTTGCGCGAGGCTTGCCAGCTTTTTACCCGCAAGATGCTTGAGCCGGACGTGACGATTGGCGTCACGCTGACAGGCGCTTTGACGCCTGCCGGTTTGGGCATTTCGGCTTTGATTCCGCTCGTGCAAGCCGGAATGATTGATTGGATTATTTCGACGGGCGCGAATCTTTATCACGACACGCATTTTGGAATCGGTTTAAGCTTGCACCAGGGCGATGCGAAATTGGACGACCGGATTTTGCGCGAAGAAGAAGTCGTTCGCATTTACGACATCTTTTTCGATTATTCGGTTCTTCTCGACACGGATTCATTTTTCCGTCGCTTGATTGAAGGCGAAGAGTTCCAACGAACGATGTCATCGGCAGAGTTCCATTATCTTTGCGGGAAATACGTCAGAGAGCGCGAAATGATGCTCGGAATTAAAAATCAATCGCTGCTCGCCGCCTGTTACGAACACGCCGTGCCGGTTTATACTTCGTCGCCCGGCGATTCGTCAATCGGAATGAACATCGCCGCCAAAGAATTGCAGGGCGGAAAATTAGTTTTAAATCCGAATCTCGATGTCAACGAAACCGCGTCAATCGTTCTCGCCGCCAAACGCGGCGCGATTCACGGCGACACGGAGGCGGGCGGAAAATCCGCAATTTTTATTCTCGGCGGCGGCAGCCCCAAAAACTTCGCTCTGCAAACCGAGCCGCAGATTCAGGAAGTTCTGGGAATTGACGAAAAAGGTCACGATTACTTTTTGCAGGTGACCGACGCGCGTCCCGACACGGGCGGATTGAGCGGAGCTACGCCAGCCGAGGCAGTGTCATGGGGCAAAGTTGATCCTGACAAATTGCCGGATGCGGTTGTCGCTTACATTGATTCGACCGTCGCGCTGCCTTTAATTACAGCTTACGCACTGGCGCGGCACGAACCGCGTCAACCGAAACGGCTGTTTGAACGCCGCGAAGAGTTTATGAATTTGCTCAAAGCCGAATACGAAAAATCTGAAAGAAGGTAGAAGGCAGGAGATAGAAGATTTATTCTACCTTCTATCTCCTGCCTTCTATCTCCTGCCTTCTGTGAAATTATTTGCCGAACATAACGGAGAACATCACGAAATTGAAATCAAAATTGAAGATTTAAAAGTTTTTGCGCGCGTCGGCGAAAAACAGTACGAGTTGGAGGCGCGCGAGGTAGAGCCGAACACTTATTTGTTTAATCTCGGCGGACGTATTTATGAATGTTACGTCGCGCCGAAAAATGCGGCAGGCGTCAACCGCGTGCGGCAAGGCACGAAAACTTTTGATTTAAAACTGTTCGATCCGAAACGCCTGCGCGGAGCGCAGGCTCCAGGCGACGCGGCGGAAGGAACTGCGCAAATCGTCACGCAAATGCCCGGAAAAGTCGTCCGCATTGTTGCTGAAGTCGGACAGGAAGTTAAAATTGGCGATTCGATTATTGTCGTCGAAGCGATGAAAATGCAGAACGAAATGAAATCGCCGAAAGACGGGGTTGTCAAAGAAATCCGCGCCGAAGCGGGCGCGACCGTCAACGCCGGAGACGTTCTCGCAGTTATCGAATGAGTTCAAATTACAAAGTTCAAGGGGAACAGTCGGAAAAACAAATCCGCATTCCGCACTCCGAAATCCGCATTTTGCTGTGGGATATTGACGGAACTCTTTTGATTGCGCCGCGCGGCGGCTCTTACAAAGATTATTTCGCGCCCGCGATGGAGCGGGTTTACGGTTCGAGCGGGATTTTGCGCGGTCAGTTAAAGGTTTCGGGAATGACCGATTTGCAAATCGCTTTCGAGTCTTTGCAGCCCGAAGGCTTTTCGGTTGAACAGATTTCTGCGAAAGCAGAGGAGTTTTGTCTGGCAATCGGCGAAGAAATAGAGCGAATATGCGCGCCGGAAGAAAGTCGCTTTGTCGCTCTGCCCGGCGCGCGCGAGGTTTTAGAGGCGACCGACGCGCATCCGCGTTTTGTCAACGGGTTGCTGACCGGAAATCTGCCGCTCGCCGCCCGTTTCAAACTCGAATTTGTCGGACTCCATAAATTTTTCGATTTTTCGCTCGGCGCTTTCGGCAACGAATCGCATCGCAGAATTGATTTGCCGGCGGTTGCGGCGCGAAATGTTTCGGCAAAATTCGATTACGAATTCGCGCCTTCGCAGTTTATCGTTTTGGGCGACACGCCGAGCGACATTGCCTGCGCCAGACATTTCGGCGCGAAAGCCGTCGCCGTTGCAACCGGCAGAAATCATCCGGCGGAAACTCTCGTTCCGCACAAACCGGATTATCTTTTGAACAATCTGACTGATCCGGCAGAAGTTCTGCGCGTTCTCGAAAATCTTTAATTAATGTCAATTTGGTTAAAAGATTTTCACCGCCGAGACGCGGAGACGCCGAGTTTATTTATTTTTTATCTCGGCGTCTCCGCGTCTCGGCGGTTCAATTTTTCTTGAATTTAGCTCACCTTTTTCAAGGACGATGAAAAGCGCGTTCGATGTCGCGCATTGTCAGCCGCAAAATCACGGGGCGACCGTGCGGGCAAGTTGTGGGTGACGAAGTTGTCAGGAGTTTATCAATCATCCACTGCATTTTCTCCTGCGTCAGCGGCATATTGATTTTGACAGCCGCGCGACAGGCGAGCGAAGCGGCAATCTCGTCGTGCCAGGTTTCACGCGCGCCGCCGCGTTTTTCCGAGTCAATGGTTTCCAAAATCTCGCGGAGCAAATTTCTCGCCTCGCCCGCAGGCAAATCCGAAGGAACGCTCTTAATTGCTATCGTCCGCCCGGAAAGACGCATTAAACCGAAACCCAATTCTTCCAATTCATTTTGCACCAATTCAAACGCGGCGGCTTGCGCCGGAGTTAAATCGAAGGTTTCCGGCAGCAATAAATTTTGCGATTCAATCCGCCGCTCGCCCATTTTTTTGCGGTATTTGTCGAAAAGAATCCGCTCGTGCGCGACGTGCTGGTCAATCAACAGCAAACCTTCGGCATCGGTCGCAATGATAAAGCTCTCGCGCAGTTGTCCCAATGGACGAATTCCAGCCCCTGACAGATTTTCGATTTCAACGGCTCGCGGCAGCTTTGCCGCCGAATCAAACGGCATTTTTTCGAGTGCGGAATTTAGAGCATTTGAAGATTTATTAAAGCTCTGGCTTTGGTTTTCAACTTTGCTTTCCGCAATTTGTTTTTCAGCAACTGAATTTTGAAGTTTAAAATCTAAATTTTTCTCAAAAACATCTTCCGCTTTTAATTCCGCACTCGATAAGGCTTGATTTTCAAAATCCGAAGAAAAAGCCGGAATTTCCGGTTGAATTGAGGGCGTGATTGTCGGTTCGATAATGTCCGCAGCAAATTCGATTCGATTTTGCTGCGGGGGCTTGTTTTCCGGCTGCGCCGGCAGATTCGCGGCGTCAAAATAATTTTCAATCGTTTTTGTCTGCTCGAAAACGTCGTTTGAAACGTTTTCGCTCGTTGTTTCGCGCTGCAAAAAACCGGAATTGCCGAGAGCTTTGCGGATTTCTTCGGTGATGACTTCGCGGACGGCTTCCGGTCGGCGAAAACGGACTTCGGTTTTCGCCGGATGCACGTTTACGTCAATTTCTTCCGCCGGAATTTCGACGAAAACGAGCGCGACCGGATAAACGCCGTGCGGCAAAACCGAGCGATAACCTTCGGTCAAAGCGCGAGCCATAATTTTGTCGCGGACATAACGCCCGTTAATAAAAAAATACTGCGCGTCTCGCGTCGTCCGGCGTTCGCGCGGCGCGGAGACAAAACCGGAAATGCGCGCAATAAATTCACTGCCGCCCGTGACCGGAATTAGATTGTCGAGAAAATCAGCGCCGAAAATCTGAAAGGCTCGCTCGCGCAAATTTCGGGCGGGCGTGACGCGCATCGCTTCGCGTCCGTTGTTGTTTAAAACAAAGGCTTTGTCCGGGTGCGCGAGCGCGTAATGCGTGACGAGATTAATAAGGTGAAAATTCTCAGTCGCCTCAGAGCGCATAAATTTGCGGCGCGCCGGAACGTTGAAAAACAAATCGCGGACGCAAACAGTCGTTCCTTGCGGATGCGCCGCATCTTTCACGTCAATCAATCGCCCGCCTTCGATTTGCACTTTTGTTGCGGCATTTTCGCCCGCCGTTTTGGTCGTTAATTCAACTCGCGCAACAGACGCAATCGAAGCCAGAGCTTCGCCGCGAAATCCGAGCGTCGAGATTCGATTCAAATCTTCAAACGCGCGGATTTTCGATGTCGCGTGCCGTTCAAAAGCCAGAACCGCGTCATCGCGCGTCATTCCTTCGCCGTCATCTGTGATTTTTAAGAGGCGACGACCGCCCGCTTCGATTTCGATTGCAATTCTACTCGCTCCCGCGTCCAAAGAATTTTCGAGCAATTCCTTAGCGACGGAAGCAGGGCGCTCGACGACTTCGCCAGCAGCGATTTGATTTGCCAGATTGTCGGATAAAACACGAATTTTTCCCATCGTATTTCAGGTTTTACACCAAACTGCACAAATCGCCAAATTCCACAAAAAGAATGCGGTTAAAACGAACCAGCCGCAAAGAATGATATTCAATCTTTAACTATCAACTTTAAACTATCAACTATCAACTATTTTGCAATGACGAACAGTTGATAGTTGATAGTTTAAAGTTGATAGTTTCTTCCGTGCCGGCTGGGTTTAATTGAAAAAACGGCTAACTGTTCAAATATTTTTCCACCGTTCGGTTTAAATTTTGAGCCGCATTTTCCAGATAATCTGTTTTTTCGGCAAACCATTGTTCGTCTTGTTCCGAGTGTTCGCGTTCGACTCGCAAAGCGCGGCGGGTTTCATCGGGCGCGGTGCCTCCGTAAATTGTTCTGATGTTGACGAAATTTTCGGGCGACAGCGTTTGCTGCAATTCTTCGGCAGAAAGCGAAAGCTCACGCCCCAAAACTTCGCGCGCGGCGGTTTGCAAAATCGGATGCGTGATGTCGCTTTGCCGGTCAATAGCCTCTCGAACCGATTTGGCGACAATGCCGTGCGCGATGCGAAACGATAGATTTTCCCGGCGGACAATCGTGTCGGCAAGCTCTGTGACGGTGATAAAATTTTCGCCCGCTCGTCGGCGAAGTGTTTCCAAATTAAACGTCGCAGATTCGATTGTTCCGGCAAAAAGCGCAACGGCGCGGGTTGCGTCGCGCACCGCACCGTAAATCAGCGGCTGCAAATCGTCTTCAACATCGTTAATGTCGCCGAATGGCGTGTTGTGGACGCTCGTCATTACGCCGAGCGATTGACCGAGAGCTTTGCTGGCAATCGCCCTGATGTGTTCGATGGCGACCGGATTGCGCTTTTGCGGCATAATCGAAGAGCCTTGCACATAACTGTCGGGCAAACGAATCACGTTAAATTCCATCGTCGCCATTAGCAGAAATTCCTGCGCGAATTTACCGATGTTGACTAAAAGCGCGCTCGTCGCGCCGAGAGCTTCGGTAAAATAATCAACCGAAGCGATTGAGCCGTAAGAATTGACGGTCGGAGCGTAAAAACCTAAAAGCTCGGCGACGCGGTGACGATTGATCGGAAATCCGGTCGTCGTAATCGCGCCCGAGCCGAGCGGACAAAGGTTCATATTGTCGAACGCGCGCTGCAAACGCCGGATGTCGCGCCCCAGATTTTCCGCCATTGCGAGCAGAAAATGCGCAAGCGTCGAAGGCTGCGCGGGCTGCGTGTGCGTGTAAGCAGGAATCAGGCTTTCGTGATGCTGTGCGACGAGATTTAAAAAGTTTTGGCGCAAATTCATCGTTTCGCGCAAAAGCCGGAGAATTTGCTGCCGCAAATAAAGGCGATAAATCGTCACGTCAATATCGTTGCGGCTGCGAGCCGTGTGCAGTTTTCCCGCAGTATCCGCATCGCAGTTGCGAGTGATTTCGCGCTGCAAATAATAAAATAAATCTTCAAAGCTGCCGTCGTATTCCGCGCGGCGAATCGAATCGAAATCGAGTTTATGCAAAGCCGCCAATAATTCCCGCAATTCGGTTTCGGTAATAATTCCCTGTTCGGCGAGCATAATCGCGTGCGCCAAATCTACTTCGTAATAAGCCTGCAAAAAATAGCGTTTGGCGTCTTTAAAGCAATCCGCGAGAACGTTTTCTTTATAAATTCGGGCGGGAAATTTTTCTTCCATTATATTTTCCTCTTAAAGTTACGGAAAAAGAATTAACAGGGATAAAAAGGATTAAGGGGATATTTGTTTTGGTTTATCCCTTTTATCTCTTTCATCCCTGTTAATATTCTTAACTTCAGCGTCTCCGCACTTTCTTGTTTCTACTTCGCCGGTCTAGCTTTCGGCAAGCTCAACATATTGGCAAAAAGCCTGTAAGCGCCCGCGTTTCCGGTCGGAAGCTGGCGGAAGAAGGAATAAGAGTTGTAAATGTAATTCCCTTTTCCTATTTTTGCATAAACCAAACCGCCGTTGCTTTCCGGGTCGCCTTCGTCGTGCGATTCGAGCAGCGGCGTGTATTGCGCGTCGAAGGTTGAAAAGTTGTAAAGATTTCGTTCCTGTATCCAATTCTCCCAATCGCTCGCGCCGATTTTATTCGGATAATTAAAAACCGGATGCGTCGGGACTAAAATCTTGATAGGCGCGTTTTCGTCCGTCACGCGAACGTTTGAAATTCGCTGCGCTCCGTTAACGACCATATCCATTTTCGCCGGAAACGGCGGCAGATTTTCCCGAACGTATTCGTTCTGCTGATATTGAACAATCAGCGTTCCGCCGCCGCGAACCCAATCAAGAAGTCTATTATTGTTCGCTACAAAATCAGGTCTTACCTGCGAAGCGCGGATGCCGACGACAATCGTGTCGAACTGCGATAAATTGCCCGTCGCCAAGTCTTTTTCTTCGAGCATCGTGACGTTTAAACCCAAACGACGGATTGCGTCCGGTACCTGGTCGCCGGTTCCCATAATGTAGCCGACTCGTACAGACGCAATTTTTAAATCCACGACTTTCGCCGAAACTTCGGCGGGCAAATAACGGCGATGCGTTTGAATATGCGGGTATGCGATTTCCTGCATTGATTGGTTGAAAGTTTGATTGCCGACGACGGCGTTTGCCGTAATTTTGTAAGAATCGGGTTTTGCGCCGGCAGGAATTGTCACATCAAAGCTGACAGCGGTTTTCTCGCCTTTCGCTTTTAAATCGAAATCCGCCGCAGCAGGCGTCGCCTTCCAACCCGATGGCAAATCGAGTCTGGCTGCGCCTTTCGTCGGACGAGGCGCGTTGTTTGTCACTGAAACGACGATTTTGTGGCGCTGCACGCGAGGCGAAACCGGGGCAATCACCAGATTTGAATCAAGCCCGACGCTGACGTGCGGAACAACATTTAAATCTCGCCGAAGCTCGCCGCGAATCTGGTCGGCGAAACGATATTGAATCGGTTTGGTGACCGTTACTTCTTCGCCGCCGATTTCCATTTTGACTTCCGCCGAAGCTAAATGTGATTGAAACGGCATGTTTTTTTCAGCATCGGGCGCAGACCAGTTAAAAGTAAAATTCTGACGCGGGCTTTCGAGCCAATAAGGCTGTGTCAAGGCGGCGTTTGCCGGAGCCGAAACTTTGAAGAAATAGGCATTGGCGGCGGCTTCGTCGCGTGGACGGAAGCCTTGAGCGGGCGCGGGCGTCGGCTGAGGCGCGGGCGTCGCAGTCCAGCCTTGCGGCACGCGCAAATTCGCGCCGCTCGCTTTGACGGTCGAGCCTTCCGGCACAAAAACACGAACTGCAACGTTGATCGAATCACCGGCTACAACCGTCTCTGAGTCGGTCAAAGCATCAACGACAACGCTTGCGGCTGTTTGCAGGGCGTCGGAAAATTCGCGCTCTTTTTGAGCGAGCAGAAAATCTGCGTCGCGTAGTGGTTGCTGGATTTTACTATCGTCCTTCGCTATTTTGTCGCGCGCTTTCCGAACGGCGCGCAAGCCTTCGGCAAGCGGCTCGATTGTTTTGCCCGGATTCATCGCGTCGAAATTTGCCAATGCTCTGGCGGCGGCGCTTTGAATGTCTCTTAAATTACCGTTGAGAAAATCATCGTTTAAATTGACGGTTTTCGGAATTCCGGTGATTGATGTATCAATTCCGTCAAAAACGCTGCGTTCCGTTTCGCTTTTTCCGACGCTTGATTCGGCAAGCCGGACGCCGGAATTTTGTTTGCCGCGCAATTCCAAACTTCCCATTTCCTGCGATTTATGCTGGCTTCTGCCTTCCATCGCAATTTCAAAATACGAGCGACCGATAAGCCGGTCGTATTCGCCCGTGTTGACAACCAAAGTCGGCGCGTTGTTCGGATTTTGAGCAAAGCTCTGACCGACATAAAACTTTTTCGCTTGCCAGGGGCGCAAACCTTCTCGCAATTGTTCGGGAAACTGCGCGGGATCGGCAGCGGCTTTGAAAGCAATGGGCGATAAATAACCGGCGAGCTGGTGCTGCCCGTGACCGTCGGCGGGCGTGCCGGAAAATCTGGAAATTACGACGAGCGGGCGAAACAAACGGATTGCCCGCACCATATCGCCCAAAACCTGTTGTTCGCCCCAAATCCGCGCGGCTTCTTCGCGTTTTTTTGAGAAACCGTAATCCATCACGCGGGTAAAAAACTGCTGCCCGCCGTCGAGCGTGCGAGCCTGCAGTAATTCTTCGGCGCGAATCACGCCGAGCGGTTCAAACAATTCCGAACCGATGACATTTTGCCCGCCTTCGCCGCGATTTAAGGAAAGATAGGAAACTCTCGCGCTTTCGCCGCGCGCCAGACGCGCCAGCAAACCGGAATCTTCATCGTCCGGGTGAGCTGCGGTGTGCATCGCGCTCGCGGTTGTTTGCAGGCGTTTAATTTTTTGTCCCAAACCAATCGCGCCCAAATCGTAAATCGGGCGAACCTGCGCCGCGACCGGCAAATGCAAAATTAAAAATGCAAAACTAAGAAACGAAGCAATTAATGTTTTGAATCTGGTAAATTTCATTTTGAATCTTCACTAACCGTCAAGCTGATCAAATATCCGGCTAAAACCGTCACCAAACAACCGATGACGTTAAACCACAAAAACTCGATGTTGGTATAAATGCTGGCAATCCAGACCGATGCAATGCCAAACAGCAAGCCCCAAAACGCGCCGCGCGAGCGAGCGCGTGGGACGCCGATTGCCAGAACGAAAACTCCGAGCAGCGAGCCGTAAAAAAACGAGCCGAATTTATTGACGACCTCAATCAGCGAGCCTAAATTGGTCGCGTACATCGCCACGATGCAAGCGAAAATCCCCCAGAAAAAAGTGGCGATTCTGCCGAATCGCACGTATTCGCGGTCGGTAGCTTCTTTTTTAAAATGCCGCCGGTAAAAATCAATCGTCGTCGCGGTCGCCAGCGCGTTTAATTCGGCGGAAATTGAACTCATCGCCGCCGCAAAAATCGCCGCGATAATCAAACCGATCACGCCCATGGGCATATTCTGGACGACGAACATCGGAAAAACGTAATTCACATCGGTGAACGATTTATTGCCGCTCGATTCTTTGACAAAATTGAGGGCGTTTTTTCTAGTTTCGTTAAATTGTTTGTCTGCGTTGAGATAACTTTGGCGCGCTTCATCGCTGCGGTTTTCGGCAAAAGAGAGCGCGGCTTGTTCGCGGCTGGCGTGCGCCGTTTCGTATTGATTTTTTAAGGTTTGATACTGTGCCGTTTGCTCGACTTTCGCCGATTCGACCGGATTGAAAATCATCGGCGGCGTGGCGAACTGGTAAAAAACGAAAACCAGAACGCCGACCAGCAAAATCAGAAACTGCATCGGAATTTTCAGAAACGCAGACATTAGAAGCGACGTTCTGCCTTGGGAAACCGATTTCGCCGTCAAAAACCTTTGCACCTGACTTTGATCGCAGCCGAAATACGAAAGAAAAAGAAATAATGCGGCGATAACGCCCGACCAAATCGTGTATTTTTCGGTCAAATCAAAGCGCCAGTCAATAGTTTCAAGCCTTCCCGTCGCGCCCGCCAGAAAAAGCCCGTCCGCAACCGAAACTTCTGCGGGAAACTGTGAAATTATGATGAAAAGACAAACGAAAAGTCCGAAGAAAATGACGATCATCTGCTTTACGTCCGTCCACGTTACGGCTTGAACTCCGCCGACCATTGTGTAAATGGTCGTCGTCAGACCCATCGCAAAAATCGTCGCAACTTCGCTCCAGCCCAAAACGATTGACAAAATTACGGACGGGGCGGCAATGACGACGCCGACGCCAAGCCCGCGCGAGATCAGAAAAAAGAAGCTCGTTAAGCTCCGCGTTTTTGAATCAAAGCGTTTTTCGAGATATTCGTAAGCGGTAAAAACTTTCGCGCGGTAAAAAAACGGAACTGCCGTAATGCACAAAATCACCATTGCCAATGGCAATCCGTAATAAAACTGCAAAAACCGCATTCCGTCGCTGTAAGCTTGTCCGGTCGTCCCGACGAGCGTAATTGCGGAAAGCTGCGTCGCCATCACAGACAAACCGACAGCCCACCAGGGCAGACTTCGATTAGCAAGAAAATAACCTTCAGTGCTGCCGCTGTGTTTGGTCATTCGGATGCCGTCCCAAATGACGTAAATCAGATAAGCCGCGACGACTGCCCAATCTAAAAATCTCATTTTAATTTAGCTCGAAAAATAACGCGAAAACGCCCACAACGCGCAAAGCACAATGACGGTCGTGATAATCACCGCCAAATAAACGCGATACCACCAATCGTCGGGCAATTCTTCCACCCGATTTTCCTGTTTTGTGTCTTCTGAATTCACGGTTGTAAAAACGTTTCTCCGGCTTTCTTTCAAATGCCGGAGAAACGTTTTCATTTTAGAAGTTGAATTTAAAACCGATTTGAACGTTACGGCTGTCGAGAGCCGTCGCGCCTATTGTTGTTCCGGTCGTGAAACGCTCGAAATCAGTGGCGAAATTCGGCAAGCCGTTAATCAAAACGCCATTGGCGTCAGTTCCGTTGATTTGACTCGTCGGAATAATGACGAGTCCGTAAACCGGCAACGTCGTGCTGTTGTATTGAAAAATGCTGCGGATATTGAAAATATTCGTCGCTTCGACAAATGCTTCCAAGCGATAACGGTCGGTGAAGTTGAAAAAGCGCGAATAACGCAAATCCACGTTGTATTGCGGCGGAGTTTTGCCCGAATTGCGACCAATTCCGACCGGGCGATCAGAGCCGGTGACGTTATCGTTGTTCAAATCCTGATTCGAAATGATGTTAAACCGCTCGCCGCTGTTGGCGGTGGCGATCAAGCCGATTTGGTTATGATTGAAAAGATAGCGTAGAGCTTTGTTTTCAAAACCAAATTTTGGAGCCGCGACAATGCTGGCAACAAATGTATGTCGCTGATCGGCGAGCGACGGTCCACGGTCACGCTCGCGGTTTGTCGGATCAGACAAAGAGAGCGTCGAAGCGGCGACGAGATTTTGTTCGGGTGCGTCGTCAGTCGCTTTTGAAAGCGTATAATTGACGCTGAATTGATAACCCTGCGAAAAACGTTTCGTAAGTTGCAGCGTCGCCGCGTTGTATTCGGAATTGCCTACTGATTCCGCCATCAAAACGTTTTGAAATCTCGGATCAATTTTGTTGACACAAGTGTTGCGAGTAACCGCGCCGCTCGTCTGGTTAACAGTTGTCGTTCCGAATAAAGGTCTGCCGTCAGACAACGAAGCATTAATCGGTAGGCAATTCACGTTGCGGTAAACCGGAATGTGTCTGCCGCTCGAATGAATATAACCGGCGGTCAGCGAAATGTCGTTCGTCAGCGATTGCTCGACTTGGAAATTGGCGTGCATCGCGTACAGATTCTCGAAATCCGGCGAAACAGTGTCAATACTTTGGGTCGGCAACGCTACGCCGGCGGGCAGAGATGCCAGATTGGTCGGAAACGACGGAGCCAAAGGATTGGACGGAACTAAAGTGTAATTGGCAAATTGCGGACTGCCGTTGTTTTGCAAAGCGCGCGCGTAAACGTCAATCGCCGGCGGATCGTAATAAAGCCCTGCGCTGGCGCGTAAAACCGTCGAGTATTTGCCGTCCCGCAAACCGTAAACTATTCCCAGACGCGGCGCGAAATTGTTTTTATCAACGTTAAATTCGCGCGACGCGTCGAAAGGCGATGAAGCGTTCGCTTCCGGGATTTTGTAAAGGTCGTAGCGCAAACCATAATTGATTTTCAGCTTCTGCGTCGCTTTCCAATCGTCCTGTATGAAAGCGTTGTAAAAGAAAGATTTGTATTCAAATTCCGGGTTGCCGAACGATGCGACGTAGTTTGTATATCCGCGCGGATTCGTTCCGTTGCGCGCGGCAACGTAAGCCGCAATGTTCGGAAATGTGTAGCGCGAGAAAATCCCCGACCGTCGAAAATCGTAAATGCGGCTAACGCTTGCGCCGAATTTGACGGTGTGGTCGCCCGTAATAATCGTAAAATTATCTTTAAAATCGGTAATCGTTTCGAGCGGCGCAACCGTATTCAGGATTTCCGCCGGACCGAAGTTCGCCACGCCGGAAATTACAATCGAAGGACCGGAAGGCGTAAACGGGCTGGGCAAGTTAACCGAATTGCGTTTGGCGTACTGAAAACGAAATTCATTTAAAAGATTTGACGAAAAAGTCGAAGCGAGCTGAACCGCGCCCGAATACGATTTATCGTCGAAATCAATCGTTCGTTCGAGCGTGTTGATTCCGCCCGCGGTGTTGCTCGTCGTCAGATTTTTAAAATAATTAAAGCGTCCGGTCAAACGATGCTGATCTGTCAGTTGCGCGTCGGTACGAATGATAAAAAAGTGCGCGTTTTGTTGAGTCGGAATCGCCGGTACAAAAGCCGAGGACGGAACGCCCGCCGCAATCAAAGCCGCCTGATTCGCCGGGCTGATGGTAATCAAACGCTGCGGTTCGACCGCTAAACCGCGCTTAACATATTCATAGCCGGTGTAATAATGCCAGCGGTCTTTGATAATCGGACCGCCGACCGCGACCGTAAAATTGTCTGCTTTGTTCGACGGCAAATCATTGACGGAGTTGTAGAAAAACGGGCGCGCGTAAAACGGCGTGCGGCGAAAGCGATAACTCGTCGAACCGTGGATTCCGTTTGTCCCGGAAGGCGTAACGGCGTTCATAATCAAACCCGGCGTGTTGCCGAATTCGGCGGCGAAACCGTTTGTCACGAGCTGAACTTCGGAAACGAAAACATCGGAAATCGGCATCAAGCGAATTCCGTTACGGTCGGCTTGAGTGTTGTTGTTGCCGTCGAGCTGATAATTTGTGCGGCGCGCATAGCCGTTAGCGTTGATGCGGGGAACGCCGAATTCCGAATTCGGTCTCCCGGTGACGTTTGCTTGGAGCAGCGAATAATTATAAGGATTGCGCGAAACGAGCGGCAGATTTTGCACTTCGCGGCTGTTCATCACGCGCCCGACATCAATTTTGCCCGGATCGGCAATCGGCGCGTCCGAAGTCACAGTCACCGTCGCCGACACATCGCCGGCTTCGAGCGCCAGATCAATCGTCGCGGTTTGCCCGGTGGTCAAGGTCACGCCTTCGCGAACGTAACGTTTAAAATTCGGCGCTTCGACCGTAATGCGCCAAGTTCCGAGCGGGAGCAGCGGCGCTCGATAAACGCCGTTTTCATCGGTCGTGATTTGCCGCTCGGAGCCGGTTTCAATGTTTCTCACCGTAACCGACGCATTCGGAACCGCCGCGCCGTTCGGGTCTGTGATAGTTCCTTCGATTTGACCGTTTAATGCTTGCGACTGAGCATTCGCCTGAAAAACGGCGGCTAACCCAAAGATTAATAAGAAGGCGCACGAAGCTGACAGCTTAATCAAGCCGGACGCTTGAGACATATAAAAAATCTCCTTGATCTCTATTTTCTATTTTATTGGTTGAAATGTTTTAGACAAATCTGGTTTCAGAAATATAACATCTATTTAAATAATGTCAATGGTCTAGTCCGCTACTGTAAGACAACGAAACTGCGTGAGAAACAAATTGTCAGTTGTAAATTATTAACTGTAAATTGTTTGACAATTATAATTCAAATTTTCTGTAGTTAGTTCTAAAAATGCAGTTTACAGGTAGAAAATTTGATGCTCCGATGTATCAATATCAACTTCGTCGTAAAGCCATCGCAGAATATAATTACCGTGCAGGGCGATCAAAGATGTCACATTAAGCTTTCGTTCCTGCAAGCCTTTTTGCGGAAAAAGCGACGAACAAGCGGCTTCGAGGCGGCGCTTGACCGTTTCGTTTTGCGTCATTTCAGCGTTGTAAAACTTACGTTTCAGAGCCTGAATATGATAAAGAATTTTGGGTCGGCGATGCGCCAATGCCGCCGCTAAAGTCGGCTCGATTTCCGTTAAACGCTCGTCCAGACGATTGAGCTGCGCTTTAATCGTTTCCTCCGCTTCTGCAAAAGTTTCCGATGTGTCCGAATCCAAAAATTCTTCGACGATTCGCGGAACGAGATTTTCCGGGCGACAGAAAAAATCCGCCATTCTCAGGTTATATTTATCGAGCGTTCGCCGAACGCGCGGCTCTATCACGGTCGCGCTCGCGCGCGCGAGCATCGGCGTTACCGGGCGTCCCAAAATGCGATAAACTTCTGCATTTTGCGCCGAATAAGCAATTTCCGCCGCGCCGCCGAAATAAACGGCGGTCGGCAAAAGATAATCCTGAACAACGTTGCGCAAGGTTGCATTCGGGCTTAAACGTTGGGGCGCGTTTTGAGCAATCTCTTTTAGCTCTTCAATTTCAAATTGCTTTTCATCGCCTTTGGCGGATAATTTCCCGTCCGCCCCGCGCCGTAAAGCGTGGCGTTTTCCGGCTTCGTCGAGCCAGAAAAGCGGAAACGAAGATTCTTCAACCAAAATTTGCGCGTGATAACCATCGGCTTCGAGTTCTCTGTTTCGCGCCCGCAGCGCCGCCGTTATTTCCGCAGACTTTTCGATGGCTTCAAGATAAAGCGGCGCGGCAAGCTGTTTTAATTTTTCGTCGAGCGGGTCAAATAACACTAACCCGTATTCACCGAAAAGTCTGGACATCACGAGCGCAAACGCATCGCCCACGTTTTTTCCCGGCTGATACGCTTCCCGCACTAAATTCTCCACTTCGTCTGAAAACTCGGTTTTTGGCAATTCGGCAAACAAATGCTCGACCGATTCGTTGATTGAATCATCAAGTACAATTTTGCCGACCGGCAATCCGGCAGTTTCAGGAGCGGCGGACATTGTGATTTTGCTCAAACATCCGTTGCGGTTTTGGACAAAAGTTTCGGCGATTTCGGCAAAATCGTGATCTTCGGTCGCAATCCAGAAAACCGGAACTGCATTAATTCCGCGCCCTCGATAACACGCGGCGGCTTTGATTGCGGAAATCGCTTTATAAATCGTATAAAGCGCGCCGGTAAAAATTCCCGCCTGCTGTCCGGTGACTACGGCAACCGAATCGGTTTGGCGCAATTTTTCGATGTTTTCGAGCGTTTGCGAGCTTGCTTGCCAGCGTTTGTTAATTTCGAGCAAAGCATCAGCAAGCTCGTCGCGGTCAATTTTGTAGTTTTCTAAAACCTCCGGCACGCGCGCCGGAACGTCAACGTGAGAGCGCAATGCTGACGGAAAAAATTTTCGGAGCGCGACCGGATTTTTTAAAAAATCGAGGAAAAGCTTTGATTGATGCGGAATGCAATCGAAAGACAGCGTTTCGACTCGCTCGAAACGCGCGCTGACAGGCGTATTTAAACAATCCCCTTTGCTCATTTTTTGCAGGCTACCGTTCCTCTCTGCTGATTATAACGACCGGCTTTCATCTATACAAACTTTGTCCAACGATTGATTATATTTTTTTGAATAAATACGAACTTAAAAAGATACTTCTTAAAAATGCTAAAGGAAACTGTCAGCTATCAACTCTAAACTATAAACTGTTTTTCAGAGAAAAAAGGATTTCTGCGAATCAGTTGATAGTTGATAGTGCATAGTTTACAGTTGCGCGGAAGTGATCGTTATTAAAAGAGAAACGGGCGATTTGTTTAATAAATCGCCCGTTTCTTTTGCTTTATTTTATTTTTTAGTTGCGTGCGGTTAAAACCCGGTCGGCAATGTAAATTCCGGCTGAGTGCGAACCGATCAAAATGCGATTCTGGTTTTGCGGGTCGAACGCTAAAGCCCAGACGCGGCGGCTCGGAATATTGGCGTCGAGCTGATCGAATCGCTCCCAGGTCATTCCGGCGTCCATCGAGCGATAAGCTCCGCCGCGAATTTCGAGCGCGCTGCCGACGATAATTTCATTAGGATTTCGCGGGTTGACGAGAATCGAAACGTAATCGCCCATCGGCAAACCGCCGCCGCGCCGCTGCCATTCTTCGCCTCCGTCGCGCGTCAGGAAAAACGTCTGCTTTGTGCCGACGTAAACATAGTCGGCGCGCTGCGGATCAATTTCGATTCGGCTAATCGGCGCGACCGTTTGCACGCCCGCTTCCTGTTTCCAGGTTTTTCCGCCGTCGCGTGAACTGAGAACACCGCTTTTCGCCGTGCCGACCCAAATTCTTTCGTGCAATTGGTCGGAGACCGCGACGGTCAAAGTTTGTTTATCCAAATCTTCGGAATAAGCGAGTCGCTCCCAGCCTTTGGAAATGTCGTAGGTGCGATACAAACCAGTGTCGGTCGCCGCATACATTCCGTTTTTGCCGTCGTGCGTCGGAATAAGCTGGTTGACTCTTTCGGTTAGCGCGTCAACGGTTTTCGGCAAAGGTTTCGGGGCTTGCGCGACGTTTGCAGCCGGTTTCGCCGCAGGCTTTTTAGCCACAGCTTTTCCTTTTCTTGCGGGCGCTCGTCGCGCGGCAGGCTTTTTCGGCGCGGTTACGGCTGCCCAGGAAACGCCGCGGTCGAGCGAACGATAAATGCCGAAATTCGTTCCCAGATAAATCGTGTTCAGCTCTTCCTGGTCTTGCAAAATTGAATAGACAATCAGGCGTTGCGGGTAGTTTTTCATCGAAGCCCGCCACGTATCGCCGCCGTCTTCGCTGACAAAGAAAAATCCGCCGCCGGTCGCCGTGTTAATCGTCGAAGAATAAAGACGATTCGGTTTTTCAAGATCGGCAACGATGTTTTTCGTCAGGCGCGTGCTGAAACCGGCGTTGGTCATCGAAAAAGTTTTACCGAAATCGCTTGAAACCATTATCCCGTAGTTATTCGTGCCGATAAAAACTTTGTTCGGCTCTTCCGGGTGAACGGCAATCATATTGATTTCGAGCTGTCTCGAAGTCGTCAAAGCCCACGAGCTGCCGCCGTCCGCCGTCATCCAAAAGCCTTCTGTCGTCGCGGCGAAAACGTAGCCGGGTTTTGAAGGATGCTGGACAATCCAGCGCGTGCGGCGCGATTGCGACGGAATTCCCTGCACTTTAGTCCAGTTTTCGCCCGAATTTTTCGATTCGTAAATCCCGCTGCAAGCCGAAGCGAAAATGTGACGCGAATTGCGCGGGTCAATATCAATCGCAAAAACGTCGGAATCTTCAATCATTCCCTGCTTGATAATGCGCCAGGTTTTCCCGCCGTCGGTCGTTTTATAAGGCAGAAACCACGTACCCGCGTAAATGACATCGGGGTTTTTCGGGTCAATCGCCAGAGATTCGACGTTCGTTAGTCCGGGAATGTTTTCGTTATGAAGCTTTTCCCAACTGTTGCCCGAATCGAACGAAACGAAAACACCGTGATACGTTCCGACGGCGAACATATCAGGATTTGAAGCTGATTGAGCAATAGCGTACACGGCTTCGTCTTCCAGGTCTTTGGCTTGGCGCCAATTAGCCCCGCCGTCGGTTGATTTGTAAAAACCGCCTCCTTCTTTGTGGCGGTGCGCGGCGACGTAAAGCGTCCGCGAATCGCGCGAATCAATTAAAATATTATCTATCACCAATTGCGAACGATTAAAATTTGTCAGAATTCGCCAGCTTTTTCCGCCGTCGGGCGAAGTGTAAATCTGCCCGTCGAGCGTGCCGAAATAAAGTCTGTCTTTATCTTTCGGATCAACGACGAGCGAGCGCACGTCGCCGCCGAGCGGTCCGACGCCCTGCCACGCCCCGAAACGTCCTAAAGTTTCCGGCGTATTGTCCCCGGTTGCCGCTTGCGCCGATACGAAACCGGCTGCCAAACAAAGCGCGACACAAAGAAGATTGGACAAAACTTTCTTGAAAAATTCGGTTTGCATAAATCTTAAATTACTTCTGATTTTATTACGGCGCGACTTTCTTTTAAACGCGCTCGTTTCTTAGATGCCGGGGAGCGTCAAGATTTGCGCAAAACTTTGCGCAAAACTGCTTGCTTGTGATGTTGCGGGAAAATGCGGCGGTTGTCCGCCCGTCGAAGTGGTTAGAAGTTAAATATGAAAGATTCAGAAATCCGATCTTTCACGATTTTTATAATGGTGCGGGCGACTGTTTCTCCAATATTCTTGGAGAAATTGGTCGCCCGCAATCCGATTAAGGTCGCGTCTCGTTTCTAAAGTTAAAAACGAGACGCGAGCGTTTCAAAGGTTTACTCAAACGGAGTGGCTGCCGGAGCCGGATCAGGAGCGCCTGCCGGAACAAGCCAAATCACCGTTTCTTCGGTTCCGACTCCGCCGCTGCGGATTTCGATGCGTCCCGGATCAATACCTCTGGTGTTGACGAGATAGTTTCTAGCGAAATTCGCTCTGCGTCTAGCCCCAGCAGCGTTTCTGCCGGTTGCAACAATAACCAAACGCGCGCCCGGGTCGTTTTGAGCTGCAATAGCAACGTTATCCAAGCGAGCTTTTTCAGCGTTCGGAATAAGTCTGCCATAGCGATCAAGCTCTGTCGGAACTTTCGGTGCCGGAACATCAGCCGTTGCAGAACCGCTTGCAGAGCAATTCGGGAAATCTGCCGCCGTCGCGCTCGCAGTTGCGGTAATTGATGCCGGTCCCGTTGAAGGAGCGGTAACTGTAATAGTCGGAGTTCCTTGACCGCTGGCGATATTACCGGCGGAAACCGACCAGTTATAAGTTACATTTGCTCCGCCTGCATCAGTTGTTGCAGTAAATGTAACGGTCTCACCAGGCTGTGCAACGTTCGGCGATGCCGATACATTTACACTTGTAAGCGGACAAGGCTGCACTGGTGGCGGAGGCGTACGACAATCCGGGCATTCGACAACGCGAATCGTTTCCTGACGCGGTTGTCCGCAAACTCCGCAACCGTCGTCAACAGCAACTGATAAGGTGTAAGTTCCCGGACGAAGTCCCGAAACATCCCACGTTACGTTTGCGCCGGTTCCTTGAATGGTTCCGCCTGAAACCGTGTATTGGTAAACGAGCGGATCGTTTTCAGGATCGGTCGCATTTGTCGTTACGCTAACCGAAGTCGCGTCGCGGCAGCCGCCCGAAGCGGATTCTTGCGGCGGAGTGCAAGGCAAAGTGATTTCCGTGTCGCTGATCGTCACGCTGTTGATGGTCGGGAATTGATTAAGTATTTTCCGACCTCGTTCGTTGCGTCTGCCAATGAAAAACTGAGCGCCGAATCCGTGCGGATCAGTCGAAGTATTAAAGCCCGCCGGAACTCCTGTAACATTATTGGTTATATCCGCAGTCGGACCTGTAATGGTAACCGTATTAGTCGATTTGAAATCATCGAAAATGTCGCGGTCTTGTTGATTCGCATTCCAGCGATACCAGAAGCTCATTCCGAACCAGCGCTTCGGGAAAATACGAACGCCGCCGAGCAAATCAATCGGGTCTTGTTCAAACGCATTAGGCGTTCGACCGCCGACATATTTTGTCGCGCGGGCTTCCCCGATCAGTTGGAAATACCGATTAACCGGAAAATCAATTGCGACTGCGCCCATCAATTCGTCTCCGCGATCAAGCAAAACAGCATCATCCGTTCCCGGAAAATCTGCTTTGACGCTTGAATTATAGATGTAGCCGATATTACCGGAAAGATTAGCCCATGTCGCCAAACGACCGTCGGCAAAAGCGATCAAACCAATATCGCCGCGATTGCTAAAGGGATTCCAGCTTCCTGCGCCCGGACCTGCGCCGCGCTGCAGTTGATTAAATCCGCTGGCACTGTTAGCGCTATCGCCATAAAAACGGTAGAACGGAATCAAACCGATTCCGACCGGATTGTTAGGTCCGGTAAAACGGAATTTGCCGCCCACCGTAAATGTGTTGAAAGCAGACTGTCCCCATTGGCGGTTGATGAAAGGAGCATCCGGCAGATAACTCGGCGCAACCGTAAAGGTGGTCGGCGCGGTTAATTGAGTATTGCCCGGAATGCCGGCTGCTACTGTTCCCGCTAAGTTTGTGGTTTGCAGGACGATGCCCGGCAAAATACCCCCGACCGCAGAGCCGAGTCCCGGGAATAAATCCGCGCCGCCTCCGCCGGGGCGAACCGCGCCGATGGTCGGGCTAACATTGGCGGGGAATCCGAAAATTCCGCCAAATCCGGGTCTGCCGACAATTCCGAAGGAGCCAATCGAGCCTCCGATAAACGGATATGAAAGAAATTGCTGACCGCCCTGAGGTCTAAAAATAGCACCATTTCCAGTTCCGGGAGCTAAAATGATTGCCGGCGCGCTTTGATTTGTAAACGTGCCGTTCTGATTTTGCAAACGAAATTGAGAATTCGGTAAATAGAAGCTCGACAGGTGTCTCGGCGAGTTAACTTTAATGCCGCGCCAAGCGTCCGTGTTGAAAAACAATTCAATATAATCGTTTAAACCAACTTGAAAGCTAATCGGAACCTCAGTAATGTCCACATTTCCGGGGTCGCGGTCGAAATTCGAATAGGCAATACTGAAGGTATATTCGCCTCTCCGCAAAGTTTGACCGTCATAAACTGTAAAAAGTCCGGTCGGACCACCGACCGAACCGCCCGTTCCAACAGTCGGGGCAGTATTCCGCGCATCCTCTTCGGATCGCGGAGTTTGGGCTGAGATGATTAAACTCATCATCAGCATCGTAAGTGTCAACAAAAATACACTCTTCGCTAGTCTCATCACATTCCTCCGGCGAAAAAAAAAATTTATCAAAAGCAATCTAGGTTTTAATCATCGGTGACAGCCGCCTAGGCGGCTAATCCGTTGTTTTAACAAAAAAAACTAAAAACGGGAAATAATATTTTCGACGCGACCCCGATAAATTTAGATTTATCAAAGTTTTAAACCTGAAATTACAAACGTATTGCGCCAATCAGGCTGTATTCTCCACATTCAAATATTATAAATCCCTTCAAGACTTCGCTTTTGCTTATACAAAGCAAATCGCTTACTTGTCAATTCGGTTTATCAAATTTCTCGCCAAAACTGCTGGCAGAAATAGCCTCAAGCGAGAAACTTACCTTATCTTAGCAATAAAAATCAAGATTTTTCGCTATTATTCGCGTTTATTTGATTAAAATTTGACAAATCTTTCCATCTTTAGTCAAACCGTCCCCGTTATTAAGCGTAAATCCCGCGTATTCTCGTATCGTAAGCGACGCGGTCAATCGCCAGCATATAAGCCGCCGTCCGCGTTTCGACGTTATGGGCGTCGGCGTACCGGCACAAATCGTTAAAGCTGGCGACCATAATCTCTTCCAGGCGCTGGTTAACGACATCTTCACGCCAGAAATACCCCATCCGGTCTTGCACCCATTCAAAATACGACACGGTGACGCCGCCCGCGTTTGCCAAAATATCCGGTATTACGAAAACCCCGTTCTCGTGCAAAATCGAATCCGCGCCCGGCGTCGTCGGACCGTTCGCGCCTTCAGCCAAAACTTTGCATTTGATTTTGTGCGCGTTTTCCGAAGTAATTTGATTTTCGGTCGCACAAGGCGCTAGAACTTCGCATTCGATTTCCAACAACTCTTTATTTGAAACGCGGTCGGCTTCCGGGTAACCTTCGAGCGTCGTATTTTGTTTTAGATATTCGAGAACTTTATGGATGTTTAGTCCGTTTTCGTTATAAATGCCGCCGCTTACGTCCGAGATAGCCGTAACTTTGTAACCGGCTTCGTACATTAAACGCGCGCCCAAGCCGCCGACATTTCCCGAACCCTGTACCACGACGCGCGTTTCCTGCGGCGTTAGCTTAAAGCGCTTGATTGCTTCGTTAACAACAATCATCACGCCGCGCCCCGTAGCCTCTCGGCGTCCGGCGCTGCCGCCCAGCTCAACGGGTTTTCCGGTAACGACGGCAGTGACCGTATGGCGGGCGTGCATCGAATAAGTGTCCATAATCCACGCCATCGTTTGCTCGTTCGTGTTCATATCCGGCGCGGGAACGTCTTTTTCAGGTCCGATGAAATCAATCAATTCAGCCGCATACCGCCGCGTCAGGCGTTCCAGCTCGCCGATTGACATTTGTTTCGGATTGCAAACGACGCCGCCTTTACCGCCGCCGAACGGAACATTAACGACCGCGCATTTCCAAGTCATCCAAGCCGCGAGTGCTTTAACTTCGTCGAGCGTCACGTCGGGCGCGTAACGAATACCGCCTTTTGCCGGACCGCGCGCGAAATTGTGCTGCACGCGATAGCCTTCAAAAACTTCGATGCGTCCGCTGTCCATCCGTACGGGAATATAAACTTTGATTTCCCGATTCGGAACAATCATCACCCGGTACAAATCCGGGTCTAAATCGAGAAGCTGCGCGGCACGGTCAAAACGCGCTCTCATTGATTCAAACGGATTTTCCTCCTTGAATCGCCGTGCATCATCTACCATCGGGTTTGCCATTAATTTTGAATGATGAATGATGAATGATGAATGATGAACTGTTTTTTATTCATCATTCATCATTCATCATTCATCGTTTTAAAACCTCGTTCATCGCTCCGGTGCGATAACCTTCAAGGTCGAGCGTGACGTAGCGAAAGCCGAGCGCGCGAAATTCGCTTGCCAATCGGTCAATCATCGTCCGCTGCAAAACCTGCTCCATTTCGTCCGAAGCGATTTCCAATCTAACCAATTCTTCGTGATACCGGACGCGGAACTGCCGGAATCCAAAGGAACGCAAAATCTGCTCTCCGCGCTCGACTTTCGATAATCTTTCAATCGAAACCGGAATGCCGTAAGCGATGCGCGAAGACAAACAAGGACTCGCCGGTTTGTCCCACGTCGGCAAATCGTATTTAAGGCTTAATTGCCGGATTTCCGCTTTGTTTAATCCGGCTTCGACGAGCGGGCTGCGAATCGCTTTTTCCTCAGCCGCGCGCCTGCCGGGGCGATAATCCGACAAATCGTCAACTGTCGAGCCGTCGGCAACAAAATTCAACCCGCGCGTTTTTGCTAACGGGACGAGTTTACCGTAAAGCTCCGATTTACAAAAGTAACACCTATCGGGAGCATTTGCCCGATAATTCGCATCCAACAACTCGTCGGTGTTGATTGTTTCGTAACGAAAATTAAATTTTTGCGCGATTTCGGCGGCAAGTTTTTTTTCTTCGGCGGCAAGACTCGCTGAAATGCCGGTCACGCATAAAGCGTTGTCGCCCAGTTCCCGCGTGGCGATTAAAGCCAGCAAAGAACTGTCAACGCCGCCCGAAAAGGCGACAAGAATTGAGCGCATTTCACGCAAAATGCGGCGCAAATTTACTTCTTTTTGTTCTAAGTTTTGTTCGGAAGCGGCGACAGTTCGTGCGGTAAGTAATGCTTGTTTATTTGCTGCTATCGCCATTTTGCTCGTTTGATACTTGATTTTTGTTCAAGTTTTTTGCCGAGGAGATGCATTGCTTGAAACAAGCATCGAATTTTAACGCACTTTCGACGCGAGACGCAACCGGAAGGTTTTGTTCGACCGATTAGCTGCCCGGTGATAAAATTTGTTTGATTTTTTATTCCTTATTATGTCTCAGGCTTTTTTCAATAAAATTTTCTTCTATTTTTTGTCTTTTGCCGCCGCAGCCGTTTTTATGGTCGGCTTTGCTCAAGCTCAAACCGACGAATCAAGCGCAGGCGGCGCTCAACATCAAGCCGTCGCATTGTTTGAACAGGGACAAAACGCTCACGAAAAAGGAGATTTAAACGGCGCTCTGAAATTTTATCAGGAAGCCTTAAAACTTTTCCCCGAATTTCCCGAAGCCGAATATCAGCGCGGCGCGGCGCTGATTTCTCTGGGAAATTCGGCGGAAGCGGAAAAAGCTTTTCGCCGCGCGGTCGAATTGCGCGGCGATTGGTCTCTGGCGTGGGCAAAGCTCGGCGAAGTTTTGGTTGATAGACATTCGGCGGGCAATTCCGCCGATTCGGAAGAATCAAAACAGCTTTACGGCGAAACCGTTCGGGTTTTACAAAAAGCAATCGAGCTTGACGTTAATAATTTTCCCGCGATGGTCGCGCTCGCCGAGTTGAGGCTACGTTATTCAACGTCTTCAAATACATTAAACGAATTGCTCGCGCAAATCAGAACCGCGACCGAGGGCAAAGCCAATGTTCCGGCTTCGGTTTGGGCGGCGCGCGGCGCGCTCGAACGCCGTTTGAAAGACAATGCGTCAGCGAAAAACAGCTTGAATCGGGCGTTGACGATTGATTCGCAAAACTCGACCGCGCTGCTCGAAAGAGCGCAGCTTTTTGCCGCTCAAGGCGATGCGGAAGCCGCGATTGTTGATTTGCAAGCGGTCGCTCGCTTGTCTTCGCCGAAAACTCGTTGGCGCGCGCAAGCATTGCTCGCCGGTCTGCTTGCCGAAACCGGCAAAACCGAAGACGCCCGCAAAGTTTTGGAAGCGATTGACGAAGGCTCGAAAAATCAGCCGGAAGTCGTCAGTTTGAAAAACGCGCTGCTCGTCGTCGGCGCGGAAGGCGCGGAAGGAATCGAGCTTTTGGAGAAAGCTCTTAAAACTGATACAAAAAATGTCTCTCTTTTAAGTCGTTTGTGCAGTTTGACGAGAACCGTCAATCCGCAGAAGTCTTTGGATTATTGCCGACGCGCGCAAGAGCTTGAGCCGGCTGAAATTAAACACGCCGTCGGCTTCGGCGCGGCGCTCGTTCAAGCCCGTCAATTTGACCAAGCCGTCGAGCTTTTTCGCAAGCTCTTAGCGGTCGAACCGAAGAATTTTACCGCCCGACAAAATTTAGCTCTTGCGCTCTACGAATTAAAGCGCTATAACGAATCAATAGAGGAATTCGAACGTTTGATCGAAGCAAAACCCGATGCGCCTGTTATCTACTATTATTTAGCGACAGCAAACGATTTTGCGGGAAACTACGTGGCAGCTCTGGCGGCTTATCAAAAGTTTCTTGAGCTTGCGAAACCGGAAACGAATCAACTCGAAATTGACAAAGTAAAACTGCGGCTTCCGGCAGTCGCCAACCAAGTTAAGAAAGGGGCGGGCAAAAAGAAAAAGCCTTAATAAAACAGATGCAAAACGATTTTTTGAAACAAACGGTGAATGGTTTATTTTCTCTGGTTGCTGTTTTTTGTCTGACGGGTTTTGTTTTCGGGCAGGATGCTCAGCCGAATGATTATCAGGACGCGAACGACACCGCACCGCCTCCGGTTTTTACGATGTCGGGCGCAGAAAAATCGCAGCTCGGCAATGAATCCGATCTAAAACGCCGTACGCAGCTTTGTCTAATGCTCGCCGACGCCCGTTTGCGGAGCGCCGAAGCCGCAACCGACCGGGAAGATTTTCAAACAGCGCTTTCCGACCTCGGTTCGTATCAAGCGATTATTGAAAACCACATAAAATTTCTTGAACGAGGCGATTACAGCGCCGGAAAAGTGCGCGACAATTTTCGCCGAATGGACATCACGCTTCGTTCCTACACGCCGCGAATCGAAACGATCCGCCGCACGACGCCGTTTGAATTTGCCGTTCATTTAAAATCCATCTTGAATTTTACCCGCGACGCCCGCGCCCGCGCGCTCGATTCGTTTTTCAGCGATACAATTTTATCTAATGAAACAGCCGGCGGAATAACGCCGAATAGAGCGCCGCAACCCGCAGTTTCCGGCGGCAACGGTTTTTCCAAAGAAAAGAAACCTTAAAAATTAATTTCGGTGAAAAGTAAATATTTTTTCAGACCTCTGTTTTTTGTCCTCTTGCTTTTATTAATCGGCGGTTTGTCTTTTTCCGTCTCGGCGCAAAAACGCGATCATTTAACCGAAGCCGAAATCGAAATTATCCGCGACACGCAGGAGCTAGACCTGCGAACAAAAGTTTTTGTCAAAGCCGCCGAGCGGCGTTTTGTCGTACTCGGCGTTTTAACCGAATTAAAACCCGCGAAAAAAGAAAAAGAAAAAGACAATTCCGACTGGGGCGAGCCTCCGACCGGAACGCGCGCCGAATTGCTCGGCGACATCGCCAAAATTTTGGAAGAAGCGATGAACAATCTCGACAATGTTTGGAGTCGTGAACCGAAAAATCCGCTCGTTCCGAAAGCTCTCAAAATTCTTTCCGACGCCGCCGCGCGTTTTCAAACTCAAGCCGGTTCGCTCGATTCAAAAGCCGCGAGCGAAAAAGAGCGCGAAGCGGTTTTCCAGATAAAACGCGATTTGGAAAACATTTTGCAAGCCCAAAAAGATTATTCCGCAGGTGCCGGTTCGACCCGTTAAGCCCTGCGCTGGACAGAAACCGCACGTCTCGTGTAAATTTACCAAAGCAATTTAGAATCACGCGGTTGCCGCTTTCTAAAGTTGGAAAGCGGTTTTCTGCGATTAAGGAGAGGCTATCTAAAGAATATTATGGCTACAGCCAAAGAAACCAAAGAGCAAATTTTGCAAAACTATCGCACGCACGAATCCGACACGGGTTCGCCGCAAGTTCAGGTCGCTCTGCTCACGCAGCGCATCAACGAATTAACCGATCACTTTAAAACGCACAAAAAAGATAATCACTCGCGTCGAGGGCTTCTGAAGATGGTCTCGCAGCGTCGCAGCCTGCTTGATTATCTCAAGCGCAAGGACATCGAGCAGTATCACACAATTGTCGAACGGCTCGGACTTCGAAGATAAATTACGAATTACGAATTACGAATTACGAATGTCGGAATATTTTTAAATCAGAAATAAGATTCCGCAATTCGTAATTCGTAATTGATGAAACGGCTGCTTCGAGCCGTTTGTAAGTTGTTAGTTGTTTCCATCGAAGAGTTTGTCGAACGAGAGCCGAACGTGACGGCGCGAATCTCGCGGCAAAAGGAAACAGTCGTCAAGAGAATATTTAATCGAACGGCGGCAGAGGCTTTCACGGCAAGAGCTTCTGCCGCCTTTTTTGCGAAGGATGAAGGATGAAGGATGAAGGATGAAGAAAAAACCCAAAGCGATTTTCTAATTATAAAAATTGTTTTGCTTAAAGTTTTTAGATTCCTTAATTTTCATCCTTCCGCCTTCATCCTTCATCCTTGAATTGATATGCCACAGAAAAAATATTTGAACGAATCAATTAAATTGGGCGACAAAGAATTATCCCTCGAAACGGGACGAGTCGCCAAACAAGCCGACGGCGCGGTAATTATGCGCTACGGCGACACAATGGTTTTGGTCACGGCGGTTTGCGCCAAAGAAGCCAAAGAAGGCTTGGACTTTTTTCCGATGACCATCGAATACCGCGAATCGGCATATTCCGCCGGTCGCATTCCGGGAAACTACTTTCGCCGCGAAGGTCGTCCCGGAGAAAAAGAAACTATTACGAGCCGATTGATTGACCGCCCGCTGCGACCGCTTTTTCCCGATGGTTTTCGCTTTGAAACTCAGGTTATCGCCACCGTCATTTCCGCCGACCCGGACAATGACCCGGATGTAATTGCGATTATCGGCGCGAGCGCGTCGCTTTATTTGTCTGACGCTCCGTTTACGACTCCGGTTTCCGCAGTTCGCGTGGGTTTAATCGGCGAGCGTTACATTATCAATCCGACTTACGACGAACGCCGCGAATCGTCCTTGAATTTAATCGTCGCCGGAACCGAGGAAGCCATTGTTATGGTCGAAGCCGGAGCGCAGGAAATTTCCGAAACGATTATGGTCGAGGCTCTGATGCTCGCGCACAAAGAAATCAATCGTTTGTGCCGCTGGCAGAAAGAGCTTGGAAAAGCGCTCGCAGTCGAAAAACGCGAATGGTCTGCGCCCGAACCCGATGCGGAAATGGCGAGCGAAATCGAAGAAAAGTATTCGGAACAACTGCGAGCCGCGCTCGACACGCAAACGCAGGACAAACAGGCTTCTTACGCGGCGGTTGACGCTCTCAAAAAAGAGGTCAGCGAGGCTTACGCTTCCGAAGAAGACTCAACGAGAAAACAAATGGCTGGCAAAATTTTCTCGACGTTGAAAGAAAAAATCTTCCGCGAAGATATTTTGGGCAAACGTCGCCGCCCGGACGGTCGCCGTTTTTCCGAGATTCGCCCGATTTCGTGCGAAGTCGGCTGGTTACCGCGCACGCACGGCTCGTCGCTGTTTACGCGCGGGGAAACGCAGGCGCTCGTCGTTTCCACGCTCGGCACGAAAGACGACGAGCAGTTTATGGACGACATCGAAAAAGGCGAGGTCAAACGCCGCTTTATGCTGCATTATAACTTCCCGCCGTATTCGGTCGGCGAAACCGGCAGAGTTGGCGGCTCGTCGCGCCGCGAAATCGGTCACGGCGCTCTGGCGCGCCGCGCGCTCGAAGCCGTTCTGCCTTCCGCCGAAGAATTTCCCTACACAATCCGAATTGTTTCCGACATCACCGAATCGAACGGCTCAAGCTCGATGGCTTCGGTCTGCGGCGGCTGTTTGAGTTTGATGGACGCGGGCGTTCCGATTAAAGCTCCGGTTGCGGGCGTGGCGATGGGACTCGTGATGGAAGGCAATCGTTACGCGATTTTGTCCGACATTGCGGGAGCCGAAGATCATTACGGCGATATGGATTTCAAAGTCACCGGAACCGCCGAAGGAATTACGGCTCTGCAAATGGACATTAAAATCGAGGGAATCAACGCGCAGATTATGGCGGAAGCTCTCGAACAGGCGCGCAAAGGCAGACTTCATATTTTGAACATTATGAGTCAAACGCTCGCCGAACCGCGCGAAGACATTGCGCCGAACGCGCCGCGAATCGTCACGATTAAAATCAACCCGGACAAAATCCGCGACATCATCGGACCCGGCGGCAAAATTATCCGCGCGATTGTCGAAGAAACCGGCGCGAAAATTGACGTTGAAGACGACGGCACTGTTTCGATTGCGTCAGCCGACGGCGAAGCCGCGCAAGCCGCGATTGACCGCATCCGCGCTTTAACGGCGGAAGCCGAAATCGGCGAAAACTATCTCGGCACGGTTTCCCGAATCGTTGATTTCGGCGCGTTTGTCGAAATCTTCCCAGGCGTTGACGGGCTGCTGCATATTTCGGAAATTTCGGATCGCCGCGTGCGCGACGTGCGCGACGAACTGAAAGAAGGTCAGCAGGTAATGGTCAAATGCATCGGCAAAGAGGGCAATAAAATCAAGCTCTCGCGCCGCGCCGTATTACGCGAAGAACAAAAACGCGGCGGAGGCGAAAACGGAGCGAGCGAGCCGAAAGAAGAATAAATCTTTAACGCAGATAAGATTTAACTCACCACCGCAGGACACAAAGGGCGCAGAGGAAAAACAATAAAAACCTCTGTGTCCTTTGCGTTCTTTTTTTTATTTAACTGACTTTATTTAACAAATCCGCCAGAAAATTTGGAAACGGCTGCCGATTAACACTTATTTTGAGTTGAGACAACCGAAAGCTCCCGCAGTTTGGAGTGGAGCGTTTGGAATTGCGGCAGCCGATAGGTCAATTTGACAAAACGTTAGAATTTACTAAGTCAATTTGACAAAACAATCAAATTTTTCTTAAAAATTTGATGCGTTTTTTGAATTTTCTGCTACAATCCCACCACTCTCGAACCATAGATAGAGCAAATCGCCGTAAAGCGATTTGTCTGTTGGAGTTTCAGCCGTGTTCGACTTCTTCGATTTTTGGAAGCGAATCGCAAACGTTAGGAAACAGTTATGAAAAACAGACCGATTCGGATTTTTCTTTCCGTTGTCAGTTTATTCTCTATTGTGCTGGCATCATCGGCGATTAAAGCCGGTTCGATAAAATTGTCGGACGTTGTTCAAGTCGTCAGCAGCAATCCGAATAATCTAAACAAAGGCAGCTTCTCGGAGCTGCGGCTCGATCCGCAGGACGATCCGCGCAGCAATGGCGCAGCTGTACCGCAGCAAACGCCGCCGACAAATCCGCGAATTCAAACCGAAGGAGTAGTTGAAATTACGGAAGAGCCTTGCGATTGCCCGGATTTGCCGGTTCCGCCGGCGATTGTGCGCGGCGGCGGTTTTCCGTGGTGGGTTTTAGGTTTCGGCGCAATTCCGCTGCTGTTCTTAAAACGCGACGATGATGACGAGCGCAGAACGCCGACACCGACGCCGACGGAAACTCCGACCGTCACTCCGACGCCGACAGAGACCCCGACTGTAACGCCGACGCCGACGGTTACACCAACACCGACGGAGACGCCTACAGTTACTCCGACGCCGACTGTGACTCCGACGCCGACTGTGACGCCAACTCCAACGGTTACGCCGAGCGTGACGCCAACTCCGTCGGAAACGCCTACGCCGACAGTCACGCCGACTCCGACGGGAACGAAAACTCCGCCGCCGACAATGACGCCGACGCCGAAACCGATACCCGAACCGTTGACGCTGCTACTGTTCGGCACGGGATTAGCGGGCGTGGGCGCGGTTGCGCGGCGACGCTGGCGGAAAAAACAACAAGAGGAAGAAGACTCCGAATAAAGATTCGCGGCGACAGCCAGCGCCCGGCGGCTCAATTTGATAGAAATCAAACGATTACGCCGGGCGCGTCCAAATTTTTAGTCGCAAACGTTATTTCGGTTCGATTTTTTGAGAGGCACAACCGATGAAAAGAATTTGTTACAGCACGTTTCTCGTTTTCAGCTTGCTGCTCGTTTTCGGCTTGACGGACGCGAGCGCGCAGAGACGCAACCGTCAACAGGCAGTTCCGACGACCGGCAGGCTTTCGGTCAAAACCATGCCCGCCGCGTATCCCGTTTTGGTTAACGGCAAACCGTGGGGTTTATCGGGCAATCCGAATCCGAACGAAGTTGATTTGTCGCCCGGCACTTATCTGGTCGAAATTCAGTTTCCTAAAAAAAGCTGGACGAGAGAAATTATCGTCAACGCCGGACGCAGAAGCTGCATTTGTTTGACTTACAACGAGCGCGTCCTCGAAAAATTCTGTCCCTACGATTTGCGCGTTGACGCGCCGACGGAAGTGACCGACGGAGATTTGATTACATTTTCGAGCAGCGTCAACTATGGGGGACCGACTCCGCTCGCATATCGCTGGACGGTATCACCCGAATCCGCGCGCATCACGAGCGGTCAAGGCACGCCTTCGATTACCGTTGACACGACCGGTTTAGCCGGACAATCGGTAACGGCGCGTCTCGAATCCGAAGACACAACGGGCGATGAGAGCTGTCGCGCCGCCAACACGGCGACCGTCCCGGTCAAACCGCCGCCGCCGCCGCCGCCAATCACTTGTTTCGATTGCTTTACGTTTGTCGCCTTCGATGATGTCAAAGCGCGTCTCGATAATTTCACGATTGAATTGGCGAACCGCCCTGATTATCAAGCCTACATCATCACTTACGGCAGACGCGGCAGCCGCTTGACTTCGCCCGACCGGCTGGGAGTGCGCGCACGAGATTATCTCGTCAGAAATCGCGGAATTGACCCGCGCCGAATCACAATCGTCAACGGCGGCAACAAAGACCGCGCCGGTTACGATTTGTTTCTCTTACCGCCCGGCGCAAATCCGCCCGTGCCGCGTTAGTTTTAACGAAACGCAAAACTAAAAAGAGCGACGAATCTCATTTCGTCGCTCTTTTTAATTGAAATTATACGGAAATTAAAATCAATATTTGTTTAGCGGCGGGCTTGCCCGCCTTTCGCATTGAAGAGCGGGCAAGCCTGCCGCTAAACTGAGGTTTCATTTTTAATTTCGGCTTATCGTTATTTTTTCAGTTCGACAACAGTTGCGCCATTTCCGCCTTCGTCTTGCGCGGCAATGGCGTAGCGTTGAACATGCGGATGATTTTTCAAAAAGCTGTGAACCGCCGCTCGCAAAGCTCCCGTGCCGATGCCGTGAATCACGCGCACGCGCGGGAAGCCGCTCAAGTAAGCGTTGTCCAAAAATTTGTCGAGCAAATCTTCCGCCTCGTCCGTGCGTTTGCCGACGAGATTTAATTCGGCGTTGCGGTTTTCCTCTTCAAAACGCAGATTTGATTCCGCTCTTTTGGCTTTTTCCTGCAATCGTTCGAGTTTTCCCTGCGTTTGCTGCGGCTGTTCATCGGCAACTCTTTCCAAATTCTCGACTTTTTCACGAAGGCGCATTGCGCCGACAAGAACTTCCGCTTCGTTGTCGCTCAGTTTTTCTACCGTTCCAATCGAGCCGAAATTTTTCAAACGCACTTTTGCGCCGACGGCGATTGGTAAATCGGATTTCGGAGCTTGTTCTTTTGCTTTTGAATCTCCGGCAAAAGCCGATTGGTCGCTTATGGTTGCGGCTGCGGCGCGTTTTAATTCGGCTTTTCTGGCTTGCGCGTCTTTTTCAATTTTGGCGCGAATCGTTTTGTCTTCAATTCCTTCGAGCAAAGCGCGCGATTGGCGGTCAAATTCTTCTAATGTTTTCGCCAGTTCGCGTTCAAATTCGCGGCTGCGTTCCTGTTCGCGTTTTTGAAAATCGCGTTCGAGCTGCGAATATTTTTCCGCCGTCGCGCTGCGTTCTTCTTCCACCGCGCGGCGCAAATCTTCGGCTTCGGCGACTTCGCGGCGCAAATTCGTTAAATATTCCGAGGCGTCGAGTGACGAACGATCAACATTTAGTTTCGCATTCTCAATCACCGCATCGGGGATTCCGAAACGTCGTGCGATCTCGATTCCGGCTGAAATTCCGGCGATTCCGGTTCGCAAACGATAAGTCGGCTTTAACGTTTTTTCGTCAAACTCGACCGAAGCGTTTTGCACGCCCGGCGAATTTCCCGCGTACATTTTCAAACCGCGATAATGCGTCGAAGCTAAAACGTGCGCACCGCAGTTTTGGCGGAAATGATCAACGACCGCGACGCCGAGCGCAGAACCTTCTTCCGGGTCTGTTCCCGTTCCGACTTCATCCAGCAAAACCAGCCCCGGACGCTCGCACGATTGCATCATTGCGGCGATGTTTGAAACGTGCGACGTAAAAGTCGAAAGATTTGCGGCGAGCGATTGCTGATCGCCGATGTCTGCCAGAATCGAGCGATAAAATGGAACTTCAGCGTCGTTTGCCGGAACCGGGACGCCCGACAAAGCCATTAAACTCAGCAATCCGGCGGTTTTTAAAACAACGGTTTTGCCGCCCGCGTTTGCGCCCGAAATAATCATCACCGGCTTTTCCGCCGTCATTTCAAACGATAGCGGCACAATTTGCCCGCCCTGTTTTCGCAGGTTTTCTTCCAAAAGCGGATGACGCGCTTCGCGCAAAAACAAAATGTCATCAGCCGAAATTTTCGGGATGACGCAATCGAAATCGCGGAAAAACGCGGCTCTGGCGTTGACGAAATCAAGCTCGGAAACGGCGGCGATTGCCGCTTCGATTCCCGCAAGCTCCCAGCGCAAACTTTCGGTTAAATCAAAAAGCACGCGCGCCGTTTCGCGTTCTTCCGCTTCGCGCAGAGCCTGCAATTCGTTATTCGCCTCGATTGTTTGCAGCGGCTCGATAAAAATCGTTTGCCCGGATGAAGAAAAACCGTGCGCGACGCCGTGCAGGCGACCGCGAAAATCCGTCTTGATCGGAATCACAAAACGGTCGTTGCGAACCGTGATAAATTCGTCCTGCACGGCGGATTCGGTTTTCGCCATAATGCTTTCGAGCGATTTTGAAATGCGTTCGCGCTGGCGGTTAATGTCGCTGCGGATTCTGGCGAGTTCGGGCGAAGCGCGGTCGTCGAGAATTCCGCCGGGCAGAATTTTTTCCTGCAAACGGCGCGAAACTCGCTGCAATTCGCGCGGCACGCGCTCGATGATTTGAGTTAAAACGGGCGCAGATTCTTTTTCCGACAAAATTATCAAACGCGCCGACAACGCCTGTTCGATCAAATTCGCCAAATCGAGCATTGCGAGCGGTTCGAGCGCGGCGTTTTCGATTCGCAAAATTGCCAGCGAATCGGACGGATCGGAGATGCTTGAAAAATTAAAACCCGCGCCGCGTTCTTTGAGCGCCACGGTTTCGGCAACGGCTTCGAGCTGTCTCTGCAATTCGGCGCGGTCTTGAACGGGCTGTAAATCCTCAATTCGCCCTGCGCCCATCGGCGTTTGCGCGTATCGAATCAAAAGCGCGCGCAGTTTGTCATATTCCAAAGCTGAAAATGATTGCGTATTCATTGAGAAAATTGTAGCGCATTCTGCAAGCCCTTTGGGCTAAAATTGCATCAAACAAATCGTCTTTTTTAGAAATTCATATTCAAAATTTTCTATACAAAATTGCGAGCTAGAATAAACGCAAAATTCATTTTCCGCGTCGGCTTTTTAATAACCGCGCTTTTTATACTTTTACCCAGTACGGCATTCTCGAAAGACGTGTGGACGCGCGTACGATCGCAGAATTTTGAATTAACCGGAAACGCTTCGGAAACCCGGATTCGCTCCGCCGCGCGCAATCTCGAACAGTTTCGGGAATTTTTCAGGCAGCAATTTCCCCAATTAAATCTCGATTCGTCTCTTCCGCTGCGCGTGGTCGTTTTTAATGAACACGAATCGTATCGCCCGTTTCAACCGCTTCGCTCGGATGGTTCCGCCGATACAGCGGCAGTCGGTTATTTTCAACCCGGACTTGAGGCGAATTACATCGTTTTTCCGGTCAATGAAAAAACCGCCGCGCCGAGCACGGTTTATCACGAATACGTTCATTTCATTGTTCACAACAATTTGCAGCGCGCCGATATTCCGCCGTGGCTCAACGAAGGTCTTGCCGAATATTTTCAAACGTTTCGCGCCGAAAACGACCGCGTTGTTTTGGGCGAAACACAACCGGCACTGCTTAAATTGATGGAAAGCGAAACCTTGATTCCGTTTGAGACTTTTTTCAAAACCGACCGTTTCGCCCTGCAAAATCAAGGCAATCACGGCAGGTCGCTGTTTTACGCCGAGGCGTGGGCGCTGGCTCATTATTTTCAAACCGGAGCGCGGCGAACGGAATTCAACAAATTTTTCTCGCTTCTGCTCGCCGGAGAAACTGTTTCGGATGCATTCAAAACCGCGTTTCGGATTGACAGCGCGACGCTCGAAAAAGAACTGAAAAATCATTTGACCGCAAAACAATTTGCGAGCGTCTCAATCGAGTTAAAAACCACTGCCGAAGCGGATTTAAAATTGCAAACCGCCGTGATTTCAGAGTCCGAAGCGATGACGGTTTTAGGTCATCTTTTGTTTCAGCAAAATCGTTTCGCCGAAGCCGCCGCGCTGCTCGAAAAAGCGGTTAAAGCGGATGACTCGAACTCGGTCGCGCACGCCTCGCTCGGCGCGGCGTTGACGCTTCAGAAAAAATTCGCTGCCGCCGAGCCGCATTTTGAAAAGGCTCTGCGAATCGGCGCGGGCGGTTTTCTGTCGCCGTTTTTATACGGCTATGCTTTGTTCAAGCAGGAAGCGGACGCGGGCGGTTACGTCAAAGCAATTCCGGCTGCCAAAACCTCGCAAATGCGCGCTCTGCTCAAGAAATCAATCGAGCTGAATCCGAATTTCGCCGCTTCTTATCAGGTTTTAGCCAACATCAATTTAATCAACGGCGAAGATTTGGGCGAAGCCATCGGGCTGTTGAAAACGGCGATTCGGCTCGAACCGGGAAATTTGCGATTTGTTTTTGATTTGGCGCAGGTCAATCTGCGGCTGACGAATTACGTCGAAGCGGAAACGCTCGCCGACAAAGTTTTTCAAACAACCGCCGACAAAGATTTGCGTTTGAACGCGCAATCGGTCGCCATCAGCGCGCGAAGTATCCGAGCGCGGCTTAACGCTATTGACATCGAGGAAATAAAAGGCAAAGACGCGGCGCTGCCGGTAATTTCGCAGGAAGAAGGCTTGCTCCAAGCCATAAACGAAGCATTGCGAAAACCGGGCGCGGGCGAGCAGCGCATTTTAGGAATTCTGACCGAAATCGAATGCCGTGGAAAAAGCAGCACGTTTGTAGTTCAAGGCAATAATCCGGCAGACAACGCCCTGATTTTCAGCGCGCCCGAATTGCAAAAAGTGCCCATGAAAACTTTCGCGCCCGATCTCGAAGGACGGCAAATCGGCTGCGATGCGAGAAAACTGGCAAATCCGGTGGTTTTGACATATCGCCCGACGAAAGAAACAAACACGACATTCAAAGGCGAAGTCGTTTCAATCGAGTTTGTGCCGAGTTATTTTAGGTTTCTGTCCTAAGTGTTGACAAAATAACGGTAATTATCTAAATTTTTCTTTCTACTCCTCGTAGCACAACCTTAGAATTCGGAGAAATAAAAATGAAAACTCACCTTTTGCTCTTTCTTGTCCTCGGACTGTTGATTTCCCCTGTTTTTGCATCAGCCAAAGACGAATGGACGAGCGTTAAATCGAAAAATTTTGAATTAATCGGCGACGCCGCCGAAAAAGATATTCGCCGCGTAGCAACGAAGTTTGAACAATTTCGCGAAACGTTTCGCAAGCTTTTTCCCAAAGCCAATTTTGATTCGGCGATTCCGACGCGAGTCGTCGTTTTTAAAAATTCCCGCACTTACAAGCCTTTTAAGCCTGTTCGCGCCAACGGAAAAACGGACGAAGGAATTGCCGGATATTTTCAGCCGGGAGAGGATGTAAATTACATCACGCTTTCCATCGAGCGAGAAGATGAGGAAACTTTCGGCACGATTTTTCACGAATACGTCCATTTTATGCTCGAAAATAATTTCGGGCGCTCGACCGTTCCGGCGTGGTTTAACGAAGGTTTGGCGGAATATTATCAAACTTTCGGCATCGAAAACGACCAGAAAGTCAGTCTCGGCAAGCTTCAGGACGTACATCTGGTTCTTCTGAATGAGAATAAATTAATTCCGCTCGAAACTTTTTTTGCGATTGATAATTTTTCCCTCCACAATCAGGGAAATCACGGCAGAAATATTTTCTACGCGCAGGCTTGGGCTTTGCAGCATTATTTGCAGCAGGGGAACAAAGGCGCGCGGCGCGGGCAATTAAGCAAATTTATCGGGTTGCTGCAAGCGAACAAAACGCCGCGCGAGGCTTTTCAGGAAGCGTTTCAAACCGATTATCAAACGATGGAAAAAGAATTGCGCGATTATGTCGGGCGGCGTTCTTTCAATTACGAAACCATCACTTTTAAAGAAAAGCTGACGTTTGACGCCGAAATCAAATCCCTGACGATTTCCGATGCGGAAGCCAACGCTTTTCTCGGCGATTTGCTGCTGCACACACACCGTTTGGACGATGCCGCCGCGAGATTGCAGCAGGCGATTGCCGCCGATGACAAAGTGGCGATGGCGCACGCTTCGATGGGAATGACCAGAATGCGGCAGAAAAATTTCCCCGAAGCCAAAAAGCATTTGGAAAAAGCCGTTGCGCTCAACGCCAACAATTATCTGGCGCATTATTATTACGCATACGTTTTGAGCCGCGAGCCGATGGGCGGCGAAAACGGTTTTGTCTCGCGTTACGAATCCGGCGCGGCTGAAAAGATTCGCAGTTCTCTGGTTCAGGCGATTAAGCTCAAACCGGATTTTGCCGAATCATATCGTCTGGCGGCTTTTGTTAATCTGGTCAATAACGAAAATCTCGACGAAGGAATAACGCTGCTGAAACGCGCTCTGCAATACGAACCGGGAAATCAATGGTTTGCGCTCGATCTGGCGCAGATTTACGCGCGGCAGGAAAAATTTGACGATGCCAGAAAGATTGCCGAAAAAATCGCGGCAACAGCCGTCGAACCGGAATTGCGTTCGGGTTCGCAAGCGATTTTAGGTCAAATAAACTCGATGGCTGAACAAACGGCGCATATCAAAGCCCTGAAAGAACGCGGCGAAAATGTGATGGTCGTCGAGCAATCCGAAGCGACTACGCCGGAAGAAGCGATGAATTCAGCCATCAATCAGGCTCTCAGAAAACCGCAAGCCGGAGAAACGCGCGTTTTGGGTCATTTGACCGAGATTGAATGCGATTCGAAAGGTCAAGCCTTTGTCGTGCGCGCCGACAATCAAACGCTTAAACTGCGTCTCGGCGCGGCACAAAGCCTGCTGCTGATGGCTTTCACGCCCGAAATGAACGGCGGGCAAATCAACTGCGGCGCGCGCAAACCGGAAAATTTCGTCGTCGCCACTTACAAAACTGCAACCGACGCCAAAGCAAAAGCCGCAGGAGAAATAGTCGCGCTCGAATTTGTGCCGAACAATTTCAAATTAAAGCAGTAAAATAAAAGGTCTCCAAGACAGTATCAATCGTTCTGAGTCCCGTCTTGAGGCGGCTTTTCCTAAGGCTTTAGCCGACTCAAAGTCCTGACTTTGAGCCAATTTCAATTAGTCGAAATACAAGAAACAGAAAATTAACAGGGATAAAAAGGATGAGAGGGATAAATCAAAACAAAAAATATCCCCTTTATCGCTTTCATCCCTGTTAATTCTTTGTCTTTCACTTTTATGAAATATGCTCTGGAACATCCAAATCCGATTTTTGAGACGGCTTCTAGTTAGTTTCAGCGTTTTCGCTTAAAAATCGCGCTTTTAATTCCGGCGTCGGCATCATACAAACGTCCCTTTTGCCGAACAAACGATAACGGTTGCGGGCGAAAAGGCGATAAAAGAAATCTCTCGCCGGGCGCGGCACAAATTGAAAAATCGAAAAAATTTGCCATGCGCCGCCAAGCTGTCGGGCGATTTTCAGGGCGGCGGTCGAATGCGTAAAAGCTTTTCCGTTTTCGATTAAAACGACTGAATCAATGCCCGGCGCGTTTAAATCGTATTGACGTAAAAGCTCCTGCCCGGCTTCGGATTGCAGCGCGGCAAAACGAAAACGGTTTTCGCGGTCGCGGCGAATAATAAAATTGACCGTGCCGTTGCAGAAATTGCAAACTCCGTCGAAAAGAACAATTGCATTTCCAGCGCTGTCAGTATCGTTCATCAATTCAATCTTAGCGCTCAGCGGCTTCCCGTCAAATTAAAAGAGCAACGGAGCACCGAAAAAAAGGATTGGATAAAAGTTTCGGCTTGCCAAAAATCGGTATTTTCTGTATAACCGCACTAAATTCAATTGCTTTGTGTTTGAAAACAAATCCATCCGGCTGGCTCTCCCCGAACAGGAAATACGATGAAAAGAACCTCGATATTTTTTTTGGTCTTCGGTTTAATATATCTCTCCAATGCAACCGGCTCAAATTATATTTTCGGTCAAAAGCCGTCTGCCGTTCCCGTTGATCTTGAAATTCCGTTTGCTCCGGCTCCCGTTAAGGTCGAAGGCAAAATACAGCTTTTATACGAATTACATCTCACCAATTTTCGCCCTAAAAATCTGGAGTTGACGCGAGCCGAAATTTTCAAAGACGAAGCCGATGCGCCGCCGATAGCCATTTACAAAGATGCGGAACTTGCGAGCCGTCTCAAACGACCGGGCGCGGCTGCGGATTTGCCCGACAAACGAATTATCGGCGGCGGAATGCGAGCCATTATTTTTCTCCAGGTTGCTTTTAATACGACTTTGGAAATTCCGCCGGCTTTGCGTCATCGCCTTTTCTTTAAAGCAGAAACTCCCAAAGACGGAGAAACTTCGGTCGAAGGCGCCCGCATTGCGGTTCGACAAAATCCGCCGCTCGTTGTCGGTTCTCCTTTAAAAGGCGAAGGCTGGCTCGCGTTCAACGGATTTTCAAACAATTCGGATCATCGCCGCGCGATTATCGCGGTTAACGGCAAAGCGCGAATTGCTCAGAGATTTGCGACAGATTGGACGAGAATCGGCGCGGACGGTCAAGCGTTTCGCGAAAATCCGGCAAACAATGCGAATTGGGCGGCTTACGGCGCGGAAGTTCTCGCCGTCGCCGACGGCGTAATCGTTGACGTTAAAGACGGCATCCCGGAAAACGATCCGGCTACGGACAAAAAAGCTGTGCCGATTACGCTCGAAACCGTCGGCGGCAACTACATTATTCTCGACTTAGGCAACGGCTTTTTTGCTTTTTACGCGCATTTGCAGCCGAAAAGCCAGCGCGTCAAAATCGGAGATAAAGTAACTCGCGGTCAGGCGTTGGCTTTGCTCGGCAACAGCGGCAATTCCGATGCGCCGCATCTTCATTTTCACGTTGCCGACGCAAATTCTCCGCTCGGCGCGGAAGGCGTTCCCTTTGTTTTCGAGTCGTTCGAGATGCAAGGCATTTTGCCGTCCGAAGAACTGCTGACAAACGGCAAAGGCTGGAAACCGCGCCTCGATGCTCCAAAGGATAAACGTCTCGCCGAATTGCCGGTGGCAAACGCGATTGTTCGTTTTCCCTAGCCGCCAGCCGGAATTTGTTTTAGCCGAACGCTCGAACCTTCGAGGCTTACGAGTTTGATACTGATTTTGTCGCCTCGACAATCGCTTTTGCCTTCTTCAAAAGCCGTTCCGTTTCGCTGAAATTTAACGTTTGCGCTCCGTCCGAAGCCGCTTTTTCAGGCGTTTCGTGGATTTCGATGATCGCACCATCCGCGCCCGCAACGAGACCTGCGAGCGCAATCGCTTCGACGTGGCGCCGGACGCCGATGCCGTGCGACGGGTCAACGATTACGGGCAGATGCGTTTTTTCTTTTAAAACCGGAATCGCGTTGATGTCCAGAGTGTTGCGATACGCTTTTTCATACGTGCGGATGCCGCGCTCGCAGAGCAGAATTCGCTCGTTCCCGTTCATAAAAATATATTCGGCGGCTTGCAGCAATTCCTCGATTGTGCCGGACATTGCGCGTTTGAGCAGAACGGGTTTGTCAATTTTTCCAAGCTCGTCAAGCAGCGTAAAGTTTTGCGCGTTTCGAGTTCCGACCTGATAAACGTCAACGTAAGGATACATCGCTTCGATTTGCGCGGCGTCCATAACTTCGGTCGTCAGCTTGATGCCGTGCGGTCTGGCAATTTCGGAAAACATTTTCAAGCCTTCGATGCCAAGCCCGCGAAAAGCGTAAGGCGACGAGCGCGGTTTAAAAGCGCCGCCGCGCATAATGCGAACGCTGTTTTTATTTAAAAATTTGACGACGCTTTCGATTTGCGCGGCGCTTTCGAGCGAGCAAGGTCCGAACATAAAAGCGAAATTTCCATCGCCTATTTTTACTCCATCGCCCAAATCAATTACGGTTGACGAAACTTTCCATTTCCGCGAAACCAGCTTGTAAGCGTCCGAAACGCGGTGAACGTCTTTGACGCCTTTTAAACCGCCAATCCGGCGAATATCAACGTCGTAACTGCCCAAAGCAATCAAATATCGCCCGACTTGCGTTGTGACTTCGGTAACTTTCAAGCCGAAACTTTTAATCTGCTCGCGCAGAGTTGCCAACTCATTCTGCTCTATATTTTCAGCGCATTGAATAATCATAAAAATCCAAATTAAAACCTTTGCGCTCTTTGCGGTTATCTTTGCGATCTTTGCGTTTAAGTTTTTTAAGAATTAAACCGCAAAGGACGCAAAGGTTTTTCGCAAAGAGCGCAAAGGTTTTTGCTTTCAAATAAATCTTTTCACAAATTGTTTTGTTGCCTCTTTTACGTCGGGCGCGTTTTCGATTGCTCTCAAAAAGGCGCTGCCGACAATCCCACCCTCAGTAAATTTCGTTACCTCTTGAAAATGCTTACCTGTTTCGATTCCGAATCCGACCATTAAAGGCGAACGCAAATCCATTGCGGCAAGACGCTCCAAATACGATTTTCTGTTCTCGTCAAACTGTAAATTCTTTCCCGTCACGCCCGCCATCGAAACCGCATAAACGAAGCTCTTGCTGCAAGCGTCAATTTCTCTGATTCTCGCTTCGGGCGTGTTTTCGGTGATGAGAAAAATGTTTGCCAAATCGTTTTGCTCAAACAACTCACGATAATTTTTGAGATAAAATTCGAGCGGCAAATCCGGCAAAATCACGCCGTCAGCGCCCGTCGCGCGCGCGTCTCGGCAAAACCGTTCGACACCGTATTGCATCACCGGATTGAGGCTGCCCATCAAGATAATCGGGATTTCAACTTTTGCCCGAATTTCACGCAAAGCTTCGAGCGTCCAATTGAGCGACGCGCCGTTTCGCAAAGCGATTTCGTTGGCGTGCTGAATCGTCGCTCCGTCGGCGATTGAATCCGAGAACGGAATCCCAAGCTCGATTAAATCAACCCCGCTTGCCGCGAGAGTTTCGACAACCGGAACTGTCGCTTCGAGAGCTGGAAAACCGGCGGTCACGAAAATCGAGAAAATCTTTTTGTTTTGGGCGAAAAGCCGCTCAAGTCTGTTCATTTTGTGGTCTGGTTGAAATAATCCAAATATGTCGCCATATCTTTGTCTCCGCGCCCCGATAAACAAACAACGACGAGCGAGTTTTTCGGCAAATCCATTTTCGGCAAATATGCAATCGCGTGCGCGGATTCGATTGCCGGAATGATGCCTTCGAGTCTGGTCAATTGTAGTCCGGCGCTTAAAGATTCCTCGTCAGTTATATTGACGTATCGAACGCGCCCGGTTGAAAAAAGATGAGCGTGCTGAGCGCCGATGCCCGGATAATCAAGCCCTGCGGAAATCGAATGAGCTTCAAGAACCTGCCCGTCCGCGGTTTGCATCAGCAGCGTGTTGCTGCCGTGCAAAACTCCCGGTTTGCCGAGCGCGGTTGTTGCCGCCGTTTCGCCAGTTTCAACGCCGCGCCCGGCTGCTTCAACGCCGAATAATTTGACGTTTTCATCTTCCAGAAACGCTCCGAAAGCGCCGATTGCGTTGCTTCCGCCGCCGACGCAGGCGACAACGGCATCCGGCGTTTCACGGTTTTCTTTTTCGAGCAATTGCGCTCTGGTTTCGCGCCCGATGACAAATTGAAAACGCGCCACAATGTCTGGAAAAGGATGCGGTCCGACCGCCGAACCTATTAAATAATGCGTGTTTGTCGGATGCGCAATCCAATCGCGCAGAGCTTCGTTTGTCGCATCTTTTAAAGTTTTGCTCCCCGAATGAACCGGAACGACAGTCGCGCCGAGCATTTTCATTTTTTCGACGTTCGGCTTTTGCCTTTCGACATCAACCGCGCCCATAAAAACAACGCATTCGAGATTTAAAAGCGCGCAAACCGTCGCCGTCGCAACGCCGTGCTGCCCCGCGCCGGTTTCGGCGATGATTCGTTTTTTGCCAAGAGCGCGGGCGAGCAAAATCTGTCCGACTGTATTGTTGATTTTGTGCGAGCCGGTGTGATTTAAATCCTCGCGCTTGAGATAAACGCGCTGATTCACCGATTCCGACAATCTTTCGGCAAAATAAAGCGGCGAAGGTCGCCCGACGTAATCTTTGAGGAGCTTTTGAAAATCGCGTTGAAATTCGTCCGATCCGATAATTTCCAGATAGCGCGTTTGCAGCTCGTAAATATTCGGCTGAAGCATTTCCGGCACAAACGCGCCGCCAAACTCGCCGTAAAATCCGTTTTCGTCAACCTTGTAATTCATAAACTTTTTATTATTTGAGCAACAATTTCCGGCGATTTAACTCCAGGCATAATCTCAGCGCGACTGTTAATATCCAAAGCAAACAGCGGCAAATTTCGACAAGCCTCAATTGATTTTGCAGCATTTTCAACGCCGATTCCGCCGCCGAGGAAAAATGGCTTGTTGATTGAAAACCGGCGCAAAATCTGCCAATCAAACGCGTGTCCGCTGCCGCCGTGCTGAGAGGTTTTCGTGTCAAACAAAAAGTAATCGCAAATCGCTTCGTATTCTTTAAGCCGCTCGCCGTCAAAACTTCCATCAACTTTGAAAACTTTGACGATTTGCAGATTTTGTTTTTTCAAAGTCTCGCAAAACTGAGGCGCTTCATCGCCGTGAAGCTGTATGAGTGATAACTTTGCTCGTTCGGCAATTTCAAAAATCTTCTCCAAACTTTCATCAACAAAAACGCCTACGCGGCGGATTTCTTGAAATTCAGGTAGTTTTTCGGCTTGCTCAATCGAAACATAACGCGGCGATTTCGGGTAAAAAATCAGCCCGAAAAAGTCCGGTTTGAGCTGTGCGATTTCGCGCATATTTCCAGCCTCGCGCATCCCGCAGATTTTGATTTCCGGGTTGTTCATTTCCCTTCCAAAGCCTGAATTTTGCGAATAAATTCGCCACACGCCAATTCGGGCTGGCTTTCTCGCATAAACGTTTCGCCGATTAAAAAACCTTTAAAACCGGCTCGTTTGAGCTTGACAATTGTTTCGGCTTCGCACAAACCGCTTTCGGAAATTTTGACGATTTCGGCGGGCAGCTTTTCGGCAATCGAAAACGAACGATTAACGTCAACCGAAAAATCCTTGAGATTTCGATTGTTAACGCCAATGATTGAAATGTTTTCCAAATCGCCGGGCAATTCCTCGAATTCGTGGATTTCCAGCAAAACCTCCAATCCCAAAGAAGCCGCGAAAGCCGCCAGATTTTTGATTTGCTTTTCATCCAAAGCCGCTGCAATCAGCAAAATCGCGTCCGCGCCGATTGAGCGCGCTTCGACGACCTGGTATTCGTCAATCGTAAAATCTTTGCGCAGAATCGGGCAGTAATTAAATTTTCGCGCCGTAATCAAATCTTCGTTTGTTCCGCCGAAAAACTCCGCGTCGGTCAAAATCGAAAGCGCGCTCGCGCCCGCTTGCATATAACCGATTGAAACTTTTTCCACCGAAACGTATTCGTTAATCACGCCTTTTGAAGGCGAACGGCGTTTGATTTCGGCGATAACGCCGACTTTATCCGAACGATTCAAATAACGCACCAGCGAAACGCCGGGCGCGCCGAAATGCTCGCTTTGCTCAAGTTTTTTGATTGGCACAAGCTCGCGCCGTTCGGCGACTTCTTTTTGTTTATGAGCAATAATTTTTTCTAAAATCACAATTAAATTTTCACCGCCGAGACGCGGAGACGCAGAGGTTTTATCATTTATTTTCTCTCTGCGTCTCCGCGTCTCGGCGGTTTATTAATTTTGAAAAGACCTCAAAAGCTGCGCCGGATTGCAAACTTTCCGCTGCGCGTTCGCGGCATTCTTCAAATGAAAATTCCGATTTCGCCACGCGCATCGCAAAAGCTGCGTTAGCAATGACCGTTTGATTTTGCGCGCGGCTTCCCTGCCCGCGCAAAATATTTAAAAGCTGTCGGGCGGCTTCTTCGACATTCTCGCCGCCATGCAATTCTTCCGCCCGCACGGTTTCAAATCCCAAATCTTCCGCGTAAAAAGTCTCCGCGCCGTCGTTTGTGACAACATCAAAAGCGGCGGTCAGCGAAATTTCGTCGTAACCGTCTCGCGTGTGAACGAGCGCAAACTTTGTCGGCGTAGTTTCGAGAAAATAACGATAAAGCCGCAAAACCGCAGGTTCGGCGACGCCTACGAATTGAAACGGCGGCGAAGCGGGATTGAGCAGCGGTCCGAGGAGATTGAAAAACGTCCGAAAGCCGATTTCCGCGCGGAGCGGCGCAACTTGTTTCAAAGCAGGTTGAAAAAGCGGCGCGTGAAGATAACAAAAATTAGATTCTTCGAGCTGTCGGCGTAAAACGCTTTCGTCATTAGTAAATTCAAAACCCAGATATTTCAAAACATCCGATGAGCCGCTGCCCGAAGTTGCCGACGAATTTCCGTGTTTGGCAACTCGCACGCCAGTTCCCGCTAAAACGAACGCGGAAGCTGTCGAAATATTAAAAGTGTGTTTGCCGTCGCCGCCCGTTCCGCAAACGTCAATCGGCGCTAAATCGGAAAAATCAACTTTATTCCCGATGTCGCGCAAAACGCCTTGAAAACCGCGCAATTCTTCGAGCCAAATCCCGCGCATCGTGATCGCCGCCAGAAAAGCCGCCGCCTGAGCCTGCGGAATTTCGCCCGAAAGCATCATTCGCAGAGCCGCAGCCGCTTCCTGCTCGGTCAAAATCTGCCCGCTCAAAATTGACGCTAAAATATCTTTCATAATTCCAACCAATTTTGAATAATCTTTGCGCCTTCGGGCGTCAGCACCGATTCGGGATGAAATTGAATCCCGCGAACATCAAATTCACGATGGCTTAAAGCCATAATTCTTCCGTCGTCGTCGCTCGCCGTGATCTTTAAACTTTCCGGCAAATTTTCGCGCGAAACAGTCCACGAATGATAACGCCCGGATTGAAAAGTTTTCGGCAGCCCGCGAAAAAGCTGTTCGTTTTCATCTTCGACGACGGTTTCGATTCCCAGCCCGTGACAAACCCGCACCAAATTTTCGAGCTGTCCGCCAAAAGCTTCGGCGATACATTGATGACCGAGACAAACGCCCAAAATGCTTTTTTTCCAGGCGAAATGCTTGACGAGTTCGGGCATAATTCCGGCTTCCGAAGGCAAACCGGGACCGGGCGAGAGCAGAATTTTGTCGTATTTCTCAACCTCTTCAAGCGTGATTTTGTCGTTTCGCACAACATCCGGCGTCACGCCGCCGACTTCGCCGACGAGTTGGAAAAGATTGAACGTAAAGGAATCGTAATTGTCTAAAAGTAAAATCTTCATCAGAAAATTAACAGGGATGAAAGAGATGAAAGGGATCAAACAAAATCCCTTTTATCCCTTTCATCCCTGTTTGAATTTCGTTTCCGCTTGCTCAATAGCCCGGCGGAGCGCCGCGAGTTTGTTGCGAACTTCGGCGGTTTCTTTTTCCGGCACGGAATCTGCGACGACTCCGGCTCCGGCTTGGAAAATCAGTTGCCGTTTTAGAGCCAGAAACGAGCGAATCATAATCGCCTGCGTGCAGCTTCCGTCCAGACCGAAAAACCCGACGCTGCCGCCGTAAAACGACCGCGCCGAAGGCTCTAATTCATTCAAAATCTGCATCGCGCGATATTTTGGCGCGCCGGACAAAGTTCCCGCCGGAAATGTGTCGGCAAAAACCTGCGCCGCGGAAACGTTCTCGTTTAATTTGCCCGAAACCTGCGAAACGAGATGAATGACGTGCGAATAAAATTCGACCGTTTTGAATTTTTCGACCTGCACGCTCGAACAATTTCGCCCCAAATCATTTCGCGCCAAATCTACGAGCATTACGTGCTCGGCGTTTTCTTTTGAATCGTTGATTAATTTCGCGGCAAATTCGCGGTCTTCGGATTCGTGTTTGCCGCGCGGATAAGTTCCGGCAATCGGATGCAGCGTGGCGGTTTTGTTTTTGATTAAAAGCTGCGCTTCGGGCGACGAGCCGAAAAGGGAAAAACCGCCGTAATCGAAGAAAAACAGAAACGGCGACGGATTAATGCGGCGCAAAGCGCGATAAACCGCAAACTCGTCGCCGCGATATTTTGCCGAGAATTTGCGCGAAGGCACGATTTGATAAACATCGCCGCGATTGATATGCCGCTGGCAGGTTCGGACGATTTCGGCAAAATCCGCGTCGCTTATCTCCGCCGTTTCGCCGCCTTCCGCCGCAAACGGAAACTCGACCGCGCGGCGGCGAGTGATTTTTGCAAACAAATCGGAAAGAGCAATCGTCGTGTTTAAAGGATTTTCCGCGTCGCGAAACTTTGTCGCCGTCAGTGAATTTCGGAAATGGTCGAAACGAAAGACGTAGCGATAAAGCGCAAACTGCATATCCGCGATCTGCTCGTCCGGCGGCGGCAATTTGGCAAATCGGATGTCTTCAAAATGCGGGATCGCGCTAAAACCGACATAGCCGAACAAACCGCTCGAACTGTTGTTTTCGCCCGACTCGATTTTTATCGAATTTTGAAATTCGTCAAAAGCGTTGATGGCGGAATTAGCCGTCAAATCAATCTCGGAGATTTTGCGTCCCTCGCGTTCGATTTCGGCTTTTCCGTTTTTGATTGAAAACCGCGCAACGGCGTCGGCGCAAACAAACGAGCTGGCGGTTTCGGGCGTGTGCGGCTCGACGCATTCGAGTAGCAGAGTTTCGGGGAAAATTTGTCGCAAATTGGCGTAAAGCGCCACCGGCGTCGTGCTGTCGCTGCTGGCGCTAAAAATCTCGGCGTTGAAATTAAAACTTTCTGGCATTTCCAAATTCGGTGAATATTTGCCTGAGTTTGTCACGACAAAAACGGCGATACAAATCAACAAAAGGTTGAAAAACAAACGAATTTACGATTTGGGTGGAGAAAAAAGATTTATTGGGCGCTAAGCCCACCAGAAAGCCGTCGCGCGCCACGCCGAATGAATTTGCGTAAAAGTTTGGAAATGATTTTTGCGCGTTTTGCAGTTCATAAGGATTAACAAAACTATAACGAGGCGCGCGCAGTTTGGCAAGCGGCGAAAAACTCGGCTAATATCCTAATCTGCATAGCTTCGGCTTAATAAAGAGTTCGACGCTTACGGATGAAATGAGATAATTGTATTTTGCGGAGATAATCCTCCTGAAATAATAAGATGAAAACTAGAGTATTAATTGTTAGCTTTTTAGCAATTTTATACGGCGCATCTATCGCTATTTCTTTTTTCTTGGAACTTTCTTTTCTTAAGTTCTGTTTGGCATTGCCCTGGAGCATAATTATAGCAATGTTAGGTTTTCTCTTAATTCATATATTTTCAGGCAATGTTTTAGATTATGGGTTGTTTATTGGTGCATTATTGAATTTGGCATTATTTTTATGGCTGTTTCTGTTCAAACCGATGATAGACAAATCAACAAAGACACTTGATTAATGAGTTTATGAAAAACGGCACATAAAATTAAACCCCGCATCGAATAAGTTACCGGACGTGAATGCGAGACGGTAACGTTGTTTTCTTTGTCAGCTTCTTCGCGTCCCGCGTCACGTCAATGCCGCTATTATGTACATCCCGACCAGATTTTTGGAAACCGACCGCGAAACGATTTTGAATTTCGTCGAGCAAAACAGCTTTGCCACCTTAATCTCTTTTGACGGCGAAAAACCGATTGCCACTCACATTCCGCTTTTAGTCGAACAAACGGAAAACAACCAAATTCATCTCGTCGGACACATCGCCCGCGCGAATCCGCAATGGAAAACTTTCGCCGCTGCGGAAGAAATTCTCGCAGTTTTCGCCGGAGCGCACGTTTACATTTCGCCGCGCTGGTACGACGTGCCGGAACAAAACGTGCCGACGTGGAATTATCAATCAATTCACGCCTACGGAAAACCGCAAATCGTCGAAGAAAAAAACGCGCTCGTTGAAATGCTCGGACGTTTAATCGCAAAATTCGAGCCGAACACCGGCTATGATTTGGAGACTGTCTCGCCGGAAATTGTTGAAAAGCTGGTGAAAGGAATTGTAGGTTTTCGCATTGCAGTTTCGCGTTTTGAAGCCGCTTTTAAACTGAGCCAGCATCGCCCCGAATTTCACGCCGGAGTTATCAGCGGACTAATTGAAAACGCCGATGAAAATTCGCTGGCAATCGCCTCCGCAATGCGAAATCTTACGAAAGCATAAAATTTTTCCAAAAAAAGCGCTTGCAAAAAACACCGCTTCGTTTTATCTTCGCTCAACAAAACTTTCCAACCCGTAGAATATGAAAATTAATTTATCGAGGTTTTTCGCCTTTTTCGCCAGCGCCGTTTTGCTTTTATCGCCCTTGTTTTACCAACAAGTTTCGGCTCAAAGCAGCGCCAACGCGCCGCGAGCTTTTGCAATTACGAACGCCAGAATCGTCACCGCCTCCGGCGCCGACATCGAGCGCGGCACAATCATCGTCCGCGACGGCTTGATCGTTGCACTCGGCGCGGGAAACGTTCAAGTTCCGGTTGACGTGCGCGTGATTGACGCGAGCGGTTTGACCGTTTATCCCGGAATCATTGACGCCAGCGCCAGCACCGGAATTCCAGCGCCGCGCCCGACTCAGCAAGCCGGCGGCGGTCAAAACGTCGCGCAGTTTTTGCAGCAGCAACAGCAAGCTCAACAGCAATCACAATCCCAGTCGAATTCGGTTTATCCGGCTGGTCTGCTGCCGGAAATAACGGCGGCTGATTTGATACGAACATCGGATTCTTCGATTGAAACCGCGCGCAACAGCGGATTTACGACCGTTCTTGTAGTTCCGCGCGAGCGGATTTTTCAAGGTCAATCGGCTCTCATAAATCTGTCGGGCGAAACGGCTGGCGAATCAATCGTCCGCGCGCCCGTTGCGCTGCATCTCTCATTCGTACCGCTGCAAGCCGGGCAATTTCCCACGAGCTTGATGGGTTCTTTCGCCGCCGTTCGCCAAATGTTTCTCGACGCGCAGCAATTACAGCAAGCGCAAACGAATTACGAAAAAAATCCGCGCGGCGCGCGCCGTCCCGACTCAAACAAATCGCTCGAAGCTCTGTTTCCGTATTTATATCGCCAAACTCCCGGTCAGGCTCCAATCGTTTTTCAGGCGAACACCGAACGCGAAATCGCCCGCGTTTTGAGTTTTGCCCGCGAATTTAACTTAAAAGCCATAATTTCGGGCGGCGCGGAAAGCGGGCGGTTTGCCGAGCAATTAAAAGCGCAGGACATTCCGGTTTTGCTATCGCTCAATTTCCCGCGCCGCACTTCCTCGACCTCGCCCGAAGCCGACCCTGAAAGTATGAGCGTGCTGCGCGCCCGCGCCGAAGCGCCGAAAACCGCCGCGCGACTCGCTGCCGCCGGAGTTCGATTTGCGTTCCAATCGGGCGGAATGGCGAATTACACGGATTTTTGGGCGAACGCGGGAAGAGCCGTGCAGGCGGGTTTGGCTCGCCCGGCGGCAATCCGCGCGATGACTCTGGGCAGCGCCGAGATTTTTGGAGTCGCGGACCGAATGGGTTCAATCGAACCGGGCAAAATCGCCAATCTGACAGTTGTGCGCGGAGACATTTTCGACCGCGCGCGAACCGTGACGCACGTTTTTGTTGACGGGCGGATGTATGAAATTCCCGCCGCCGCGCCGACAACGACCGGCGGAGGCGGAGCAAACGCAGCGGCGGCGCAGGCAATTGCGGGAAAATGGAATTTGACGATACAGCTCGGAGGTCAAACCGTCCAGGCGACCGTAACTTTGACAACGCAGAGAAATCAGCTCGCCGGGCAGTTTGAATCAACGCTCGGCACTGCGCCGATTTCGCAGGGCGAAATATCGGCTGAAGGTTTTCGTTTCGTCGTCAAATTAAACGTGGGCGAACAGGTTGACGCCGTTTTCGCGGGCAGAGTTACCGGAGAAAATCAAATGACCGGAACCGTCACGGCACCGCAGGGAACAACTTCGTTTACAGGAACTAAAACGCCGTAAGTGATTGATTAAAATTGAGGAATCAAGGATGAAAAAAATTCTTAGTTTATTTCTGATTGTCTTATTCGTTTCCGCGCCGCTTTCGGCGCAGCAGCGAAACACCGCTGCTAACACGAATGAGGTTTTAATTCGCAATGCGACCGTTTTGACGGCAGCTCGCGGGCGGCTCGAAGGAACTGACATTTTGATTCGCGCGGGAAAAATCGCGCAAATCGGTAAAAATCTGCGCGCCGGCGCGAACGCCCAAACGATTGACGCCACCGGAAAATTTGTCACGCCCGGAATCGTTGACTGCCATTCGCACGCAGCAGTTGACGGCTCGGTTAACGAAAGCTCATATTCGGTGACTTCGATGACCAGAGTTCAGGACGTAATAAATCCGAACGACATCAATCTTTATCGCGCGCTCGCGGGCGGAGTGACGGTTCTCAACGTCTTGCACGGTTCGGCAAATTCAATCGGCGGGCAAAACGCCACCATCAAAATCAAATGGGGACGCGCCGCGCAGGATTATTTAATCGCGGACGCGCCGCCCGGAATTAAATTCGCGCTCGGCGAAAACCCGAAACGCTCGCACAGCAATCTGCTTCCCGGTCAAACTCGGCGTTACCCGGCGACCCGGATGGGCGTCGAAGAAACCATCCGCGACGCTTTCATTCGCGCCCGCGATTACAAAGCCGAATGGGACGAATTTCGGGAGAAATCAAAACGCGATAAAAATCTGACCGCGCCGCGCCGCGACATCGAGCTTGAGCCGCTGGTTGAAGTTTTGGAAGGCAGACGCTTCGTTCATTCGCACGGTTATCGCTCGGATGAATTTTTGATGCTACTCAATTTGGCTGACGAATTTGGCTTTAAAGTCAGAACTTTGCAGCACGGTCTCGAAGCCTACAAAATTGCGCCCGAAATCGCCCGGCACGGTGCCGCCGCTTCGATTTTCGTTGACAACTGGGGTTATAAAATCGAAGCGTTCGATGCGATTCCATACAACGCGGCGATTTTGTACAAAAACGGCGTCAGCGTTTCAATCAACTCGGACTCGAACGAACGCCACCGCCGACTTAATCTCGAAGCCGCCAAAACGATGAAATACGGCGAAGTGCCGGAAGAAGAAGCGTTGAAAATGATAACGCTCAATCCTGCGACGCAGCTTGGCATCGGAAACAGAACGGGTTCAATCGAAGTCGGCAAAGACGCAGACATCGCAATCTGGTCGGCGCACCCCTTCAGCCCTTACGCCAGAGTTGAGCGAACGATGATCGAAGGCGAAACCTTTTTCGACCGCGAACAGGATGTGCAAAACCGTGCGGCGCTCGCCGCCGAGCGACAAACGCTCGAACGCGACGAAGCCAACCGTCCCTCGACCAGCCCGCGCGCAACACAGCCCGCCGTTCCGCGCGAGCGCGTCAAAGCAGACCTCGACGACGCCGACGACATTGACGGAGGAAACAATTAATGAGTTCAAAGTTCAAAGTTCAAAGTTCAAAGTTCATTTTTGCGCTTCTACTGCTCACCGCTCACTGCTCACTGCTCACTGTCAGCGCGCAGTTGTCGCCGCCGTCGCAGCAAAATCAGAACGGGCAAGCCGGGACGTTTTTGATTCGCAACGCGCGGATTGTGACTGTTTCCGGCGCGCCGGTCGAAAACGGCTCGCTCTTGATTCAAAACGGGCGAATTGCTGCGGTCGGCGCAAACGTAAACGCGCCCGCCGGTGCGGAAACGATTGACGGTAGCGGTTTGACGGTGTTTCCGGGAATGATTGACGCGGCGACGAATATGGGTTTGATGGAAATTCCGCTTGGCGCGCCCGGAACTGATGATGACGCCGAAGTCGGAGATATGAACCCGAACGCTCGCGCAATCGTCGGCGTAAATCCGCATCTGACGCATATTCCGGTCACGCGGGTGAACGGCACAACCACCGTTTTAACAATGCCGCAAGGCGGAATCGTTTCCGGTCAAGCCGCAATCATCAATCTCGTCGGTTCGACGCAGGGCGAGATGGCGGTCAATCCGGCATTTGCGCTGGTGATTGATTTTCCGCGCGTAGCAGGTGGCTTTGGTGGTGGTTTTGGCGGCGGTTTCGGCGGTCAAACACCCAATTTTGAAGAAGCAATCCGCACGCGCGACCAGCGTTTGACCGATTTGCGCCGGATGCTCAAAGACGCCGAGGCTTACGGCAAAGCGCACGACGCTTACGCGCAAAACAAAACTTTGCCGCGACCGAAAACCGATTTAAGATTGGCGGCGCTCGTCCCGTTTGCGCGCGGCGAAAAGCCTGTGATTATGATTGCGAACCGGGAAATTGACATCCGCAACGCCGTTCGTTTCGCCGATGATAATAAATTAAAAATGATTTTGATGGGCGGCAACGACGCCTGGCGAGCGGCTGATTTGCTCAAACAAAGAAACGTTCCGGTAATTATCACCGGAATCTGGTCATTGCCCGCGCGCGAAGACGACGCTTATGACGTTTTGTTTGAAAACGCCTCAAAGCTCCAACGGGCGGGCATTCGCTTTGCCGTTGCTTCGGGCGACGAAGGCGCAAATGCGCGCGACCTCCCGTATCAAGCGGGAATGACCGCCGCTTTCGGTTTAACGCCGGACGAAGCCTTAAAATCGGTAACACTTTACCCGGCGCAGATTTTGGGAATCGCCGACCGAATGGGATCACTCGAAGTCGGAAAAGTCGCCAACGTAGTTGTCGCCGACGGCGACATTCTCGACCCGCGAACGCACATCCGGCATCTTTTCATCAACGGTCGTAAAATGCCTCTGAACACGAAACACACGGAGCTTTTCGATCAATTTAAAGACCGGAAGTTGCCGCAGTAGTTGAGAAGAGGAGAAAAGGAGTGGAGGAGAAGAGGACAAAATTTCCCTCTTCTCCTCCACTCCTTTTCTCCTCTTCTTTTTTCACGCTGCCGAGCGCGACCGATTTGCTTTTTTGGTTTTGCCGGTTTCTGCAAGTTTTTTCAATTCGTACAATTTCATCAACGCTTCGACCGGCGAGATTGCGTCCAAATCAATTTCGAGCAAAGCGCTCTCGGTTTCGGTCAGATTTTGAGATTTGAAATCTGAAATGTTCGATTTCAAATCGTCCTTTTCGTATTCGCCCAAAAGCTGTTCGGCGCGCCGCACGACGGGTTTTGGCAGCCCGGCTAATTTTGCCGCGTAAACGCCGTAACTGCGGAGCGCGACGCCGGGCGAAACTTTGTACAAAAATTCCAGCTCGTCGCCGCGTTCTTCGATTTCGACGTGCAGATTTTCCAGACGCGGCAAAATTTCGGCAAGTTCTGCAAGCTCGTGATAATGCGTGGCGAAAATTGTCCGCGATTGCAGTTTCGGATGATTATGAATAAATTCGACGACCGACCGCGCCACGGCTAAACCGTCGTAAGTCGAAGTTCCTCGCCCTAACTCATCGAGTAAAATCAAACTCCGCCCGGTCGCGTGATGCAGAATTTCTGCTGTTTCGACCATTTCGGTCATAAACGTTGATTCGCCCGCCCCGATGCGGTCGTAAAGTCCGATGCGCGTAAAAACCCGGTCTGTTAAACCGACGACCGCTTCTTCCGCCGGAACGAAAGAACCGATTTGCGCCATTAAAACAACGAGCGCGATTTGCCTCAGATAAGTTGATTTGCCAGATGCGTTCGGTCCCGTGATTAAAGCGATGTTCGGCGCGCCGTTTCCACCCAATGCGGCGTCATTAGCGACGAAGTTTTCAATCGTTTTCTCGACGACCGGATGACGACCGTTTTTGATTCGCAGCAGCGAAGTGTCGTTAACGTGCGGTTTGCAGTAATTGGATTTGTCGGCAACTTCGGCGAGCGAACAAACGGTGTCGAGATAAGCGAGAATTTGCGCGGCGGCAGAAATTTGCTGGCGATTTTTGCCGATTTCGTGGCAGACCTGCCGGAAAATGCTGTTTTCCAATTCGGCGAGGCGTTCCTGCGAATTTAAAACGAGCGATTCGTATTCTTTGAGTTCGAGCGTGACAAAGCGTTCGGCGTTGACCAGAGTTTGTTTGCGGACGTAATCCGCCGGGACGAGATGCAGATTAGATTTCGAGACTTCGATAAAATAACCGAAAACTTTGTTGTAAGTAACTCGCAGACTTTTGATTCCGCTCCGCGCCCGTTCCCTCGATTCCAAATCGGCGAGATAATTTTTGCCGTCTTTGACGAGCTTTCGCAGCCGGTCTAATTCGTCGTTAAACCCTTCGCGGATGATTCCGATTTTCTCCGACGCGCTCGCTTCATCGGAGATTGCTTTTTCAATTAAATTCGCGCTTTGCTCGCACGCGGGCAAATTAACCAACGTAGTTCCGAACCGAGCCGAGTCTTTTTGCAAAATTCCGCGAACGCGCGGAATCTGCCGCAAGCTCCGGCTTAAAGCGAGCAGCTCGTTCGCCGAACAAAGACTTGCGCGCGTACGCCCGACAATCCGCTCGATGTCGTGCAGATTTTCCAAAATCGCCGACAACTCGATTCTCGCTTCCCGGTTTTCTTTAAAAAAGGCGATGTGTTCCTGCCTTTTGACAATTTCCGCGACGTTCATCAAAGGCTGTCTGAGCCAGCGGCGAAGCAGTCTGCCGCCCATCGGCGTTTTGGTTCGGTCTAAAACTGCGAGCAAACTTTTGCCTTCCGATTGGCTATCGAAAATCTCCAGACTGCGGACGGTTTGCGCGTCCAGAATCATAAAATTTCCGGCGTCGTAGCTCGTCAATCTGGTTAATTGCTCGGCGGCTGCGATTTGCGTTTCGCGCAAATAAAAGACAATAGCGGCGGCTGCCGAAGCTGCGAGCGGCTGATTTTCCAAACCGAAAGGAACAAGCGATTTTGACGCGAAATGTTTTCGCAAAATCCTGTTTGCCGTTTCCGGTTCAAAAATCTTTGAATCAATCGCAGTCACGAAACCGGGCAGAGCCTGATTTGAAAATTCGCGGTCGGTTTTTGCCAATAGAATTTCCGCCGGAGCAATGCGCTGCAATTCGGTCAAAGCGTAATTGTTTTCGATTTCGGTAGCGGCAAAATCGCCCGTCGTCACGTCGGCGTAAGCGATTCCGGCGCGCCGTCCGTCGGTGCAAAAAGCGGCGATGTAATTGTTCGTTTTGCTGTTTAAAAGTCCGGGTTCGAGAACCGTGCCGGGTGTCACGATGCGGACGACATCGCGTTCGATAAGGCGTTTTCCGTCTTCGCCTTTAATCGGCGCGTCGGTTAATTGCTCGCAGATTGCAACGCGGTGACCTTTTGCGATTAAAGTGGCGAGATGTCTTTCGAGAGAATGATAAGGAACGCCCGACAACGGCACGCGCAAGCCTTTGCCCATCGGTTTTGAAGTCAAAACGATGTCCAATTCTCGTGCCAGAAGCCGCGCATCGTCGTCAAACGCTTCGTAAAAATCGCCGATGCGAAACAGCAGAAGCGCGTCGCGGTGACGTTTTTTGATTTCGAGATATTGCCGACGAATCGGCGTTTCGGTTTTCATTCGCCAATTTCTTCGTCAAAATCCGATTCCGCATCTTCCGCCGGAAATTCAACGCCGTCATAAACATCAGCCAGAGGAATGCTGATTTCGAGATTTTTTAAATTCCAGATTGCTTCAAGCCCGCTGACGGGCGTAAAAATCCATTCGCCGTTATCCTCCGCGCCGCGCCGGAAATGGTCAATCAAAGGATAATCTTGCGCCACCAAAACGTAATCGGTCAGAGTCTGCAAGTTATTCCGGTAACGTATGAACTTCTCGCCTCTATCGAATTTTTCAGTTGTCGGAGATAAAATTTCAATGACGACTTTCGGATTTAACATTACATCTTTCACTTTGTCGTGCATTCGCGCCGCGCCGCAAACAATTACAATGTCGGGATAAGAGAAAAAGCCTTTGAGCGATTTGTGCAGATCAATATCAGAGCCACTTCGGATTTTCATATCTTTGCTAAAAATCCGGCAATCCGTTTTTTTTGTGCGTTGTCTTAACTCTGTAATTAAATTCGTGCTAATCGTTCCGTGATTAGGGCTTTCGCCCGCCATCGTAAAAATCTCGCCGTCCCAATATTCGTGGCGCTCTTCCGCGGCGCGCTCGAACGCGAGATATTCTTCCGCAGTTATCAGAGTTTTTGGTTGTGCAAATCCCATTTTTGTTTCCTCAAAAGCCGGGCAAAAAGGCTGCCGCTTATTTTGCCAGAAAACGCGGGGAGAATTCATCCGGCGGCAAAAGAAAAGGCGGAAATTTTATTTTCCGCCCGTTATTCTACCAATCTTATCGAATTTGCCAAATTTATTCGTTTTTGTCTTCAAAAATACGCTCAACAGGCGTTCGTTTTTGCTCGTCGTACCAGTTTTTTTGCCAGATTTCAGTCGGCGGTTCGAGTTGCGAAAAATTAGCGTCGGATGCGGTTTGATGTTTTCTCGCATTTAATTTTCGACCGTATTTGACGAGTCGCGGGAAAAGAACGAACCATTGAAAATAACTGATGACGCTGCAAATTATTAACTGTGTATAAAGCAGATTGATTGAGACCGAATGATGAAAATCCGGCAGCGAAAAAAACGGTAAAACAAGAATATTGCAAGGAAAAGACAATAAAATCATCGCCAGTAAACAAATATTTATGACGTTAATTAAACCGCCGAAAGAAGGAAGGAAAACCGGCAGAGCGAGAAGCAGAAAAGTGACGGCAAACCAGAAGAATTTTAAACTAGCCGATAAATATTTGTTCATAGTCTTTTCCTTTGTTTGTTTTAGACATCATAAACCGGATTTTGTTCCTAAAAAATCATTTATTTCCCTAAAAAATGCGGCAAAATATCGGAAATCGAATTAAGCGAACGATGCAACAAGCGAATTTGCTCAAAACTCAAAACCGTGAGAACTGTTTCAAGCTCGTGAAAAGCGCCGGTTTGCGCCGGATTAATTGAACGAGCCGCGCGATTTGAGTCGCGTTCCGAAGCGAGAATCAAAAACGGACGCGAACGCTGCGTATCGTAAGCGCGTTTTAATTTGGCGAAAGCCGAATCAATATTTCCTTTGTGCTGGACTTCAAAAACGTGCGACAAACGCGGCGTTTTCTCGGTTTCGCGCCAGACTACATCGTAATAGTCAAACTCGGCTTGAGCGTAAAACCCCAAAATGCGCCCGATTTCGACGAGCATCAATTGAACTTTTTGGTGAGTTAATTCTTCGTCTTGAGCGGCGATTTCGTTTTGAAAAATGGCAAATTCGGTTTGTTCGGATTCGACTCGTTCTCTGCCCTGCTTTGTCAGCGTCCAGATTCCGCGCTCGCGTTTTATCAAACCTTGTTCGTCCAATTCTTTTCCCGCGCGCTGAACGTGCAGACGCCAGCGTTCGAGCCTGCCGTTTTGAATCGAAGCCGCATCGAGTTGCGGGAAATATGAGACAAGGCGCGAATACAAAAACCGCACGTCGTCGCGCCCGCCCGTCGCAGAAAGCTCCTGCAAAATCGGTAATTCAAGGCGATTTGATAACGGAAAATTCATTTCACTCAAATTTTGTAATTCTGCCGATTGGATATAAACCGATATTTTTATCAAAATACGGCGAGCGTTCAAAAAAGAAATTTAAACGAGCGCGCGGGCTTTTGGCAAAATTTTCGTCGGTTTTTAGCCGCTCTTCAAATTCGCGTTTTAAATTGGCGTCTTTCGCCAGCATTTCGCGCGCTAATTTTTCCAGAACATAGCTTTCGCCGTATTCTTTCTGCTCGAAAATCGGATTGAAAAATCCCCAGCGCAGCAGGCTGTCGGGCGCAATCGGCTCAAGCAAATGAACGGCGGCTTTGGCGTTCGGCTGATCGAGTTTGACGATTACGGAGCCTGCCGGAAATTCGCGTTTTTCCGTAAAAATTGCGGATTTAAAATCGGTCAACAACACGCGGCTTTCAAACGACGACGGAGCATATTTCGGCTGCGTCAAACGATACATCTCGACTTCAAAAATTTGCGGTTTCGTTGTCCGCTCGATTTTCAAACCGTGCAGTTCCAATCTTTCGATAACTTCAGCCCAAACGGGCGGAACAATGTAAGCAACGGGCGGAGCAACCGCAGCCGCGACGCGCGTTTCGTTGTAAAAAGGCACGGTCAAAGTTATCGGTTTGGTCGCGTCAAACTGAACCCAATTTCCGCCCGAAACATCGCTTTTTTCGACTTTCGACGCAACGGCTTTTAATTCAAACGGATTTGATTTATCGGTCAATTCCAGGCTCAAAGGAAAACGCCGGTTCGCGTCGTATTTTCCGAAAGCGGCAACGGTTTCCGCATCTGCCTGACGCCCGGCGTTTAATAAATTTTCTTTATTTTGATTAACTTCTTCAAGCGTAAAACGCAGAAAATCATAAGTCGCCAGCACGCGCGATTTGTAATTTTTGAGCATATGCGTTTCGAGCAATATTGCGGGGCGATTTCGCAAAACCGGATAAGCCGTGGCAAAACGCGGAGTCGAAAGAAACTCGTCAATTCCGCGCGTCAAATCGCGGTTGTCACGAAAACTCAGATACGGCGCGAGCAGATTTCCGGCTTTTTCCGTGTTCGGCACAATTCGTTTTTCGACCGCTTCCGCCAGCCAATTCCGCACGCTCGGCGCGACGGTTTCGTGATGCTCGAATTGATAAGTCAAATTGTATTGATAATCAGCGCCGTTCGTAACGTGGCAATCAATGAACAAATCCGGCTGCCATTGATTCCAGAGCTTTAGCCAAGCCTGCGTTTCCAGCTCGTCGGCTTTTACGTAATCGCGGTTTAAATTGATATTTCTGCCGTTGCCGCGCCAGCCCATTTCTTCGGGACCGTTTTGATTGATTCGATTGTAAGGCGAGCGGCGCTCGTGCCCGTCCGCGTTATAAATCGGCTCGAACAGAATTACGACGTTTTCGAGCAGATTCGCACGGGTTTTGGTAATCGCAATATCGCGCAGCAGAGCGAGTCCGGCGTCTTTGCCATCGGATTCTCCGGCGTGAATGCAGGCTTGAATTAAAATAACGACTTTGCCTTGCTTCCGCGCCGATTCCGGCGTCATTTTACCGGCATTTGTCGCCGCCACGACGAGCATCAAATCTCTTCCTTCTCCGGTTTTGCCAAAGCTCGTTAATCGAATCAGCGGCGATTCTGCGTCAATGCGTTCGATGTACGTCCTCGTTTCGTCATAAGTCGGCGTCGTCCGGTAATCGGTCTTTTCGGCGGGCGTTTTCCAATCGTTCGGAGTTTGAGCTTCGACCATAAAACTTAAAGAAAACAAAAGAAAAGTGAATAACGAAAATTTACAATTCATTACACGGCAAATTATCACTAATCGGTTGAAACTGAAAAGCGCGGAGCGAAAACGCTTTTTTCAAATCTTTTGTTTTTTCCTGCGAAAAACAAATCGGTTACAATGACGTTTATGAATTCCGAAAGATTGTTTCTCGCACTCGGCGCAATTTCAGCCTTTGTCGGCGTTGCTGCCGGAGCTTTCGGCGCTCACGGTTTGAAATCTCGTTTGAGCGCGGAAATGTTGGCTATTTTTGAAACCGGCGTTCGTTATCAAATGTATCACGCCTTCGCTCTGCTCTTTGTCGCATGGGCAAGCTCGCGTTTTCCCGGCTCGGTTTCAGCAACAGCGGGCTGGCTTTTCGTCGTCGGAACGATTCTGTTTTCCGGCAGTCTTTACCTTTTGAGCTTAACCGAAACTCGCTGGCTCGGTGCAATTACGCCGCTCGGCGGACTTGCGTTTTTGGGCGGCTGGCTGTGTCTGGCTTGGGCAGCTTTGAAAAGCAATCAATAAAAAAAGCAGCCTTTCAAATCCGGCTGCTTTTTCAATTTATTTTAGTTCAAAATAGGATGACCGCCGCCTTTGCTGTGGTCGGCGGTTTGGCGATATTTGCGGCGGTCGTTGTGATACAAAACGATGTGTTCGCCTTCGTAGCGCACAACGTCTGTGATGCGCTGTAAATTCCTCTCGTGCTCGGCAATCATAAAAGCCGACGGATTATAACCGACGACCATTCCGGCGGCATAAACATAACCGCCCTGATCGTAAACGCTGCCCGCGTATTGATTGGCGGAAACCGCTATGTCGGGCGAATAATTTCCGACGCTGTCTTTATTGCGGTCTGCGCGGGCGATGAAAATCGTGTAATCGGAATAATTCAACCGCGAGCGATAATTGTTTTTTCGAGCGAGGGCGAAAAGGTCGTCAAAACCATCGTCAATCGCCTGCAAAGTCGCGCGGTTCGGCTGCCTGACGGCGTAAACAATCGCGCCGTTCGGAGTTTTGGTCGAAATCGTAAATCGGTCGCCCGAAATTCTTTCGGCTTCCCGCACAAGCGCGGAATCGAATTGGCTTTGCTCGTTTTTCGCCCGACGCTGCGCTTCTGCGCCGCTTTCAAAAAATCCGACGCACAATGTCAAAACTAAAAATAAGAATTTATTCCAACGCTTCATTTCTTCCCCTCTTTGACAAATTAGATTTGGGAGAACTTTAAAAATGATGCGATAGCGGAAAGCAACGCTGTATTAAAATTTTGTTGCCCGAATTTGAAACAAATTTTCTATAATGAAACTAATGTCGCTCAGATACGTCAACAATCCACCGAATCCGTGGCTGACCGAATCGGTTGAATGGCTTGGCGAGCCTCCCGAAGCGCGTGTTGAAGTTTTCGAGGACGAAGCCTCGCGGACGATTTTGACGCGAAACAATTCGCCGGATGTCGGTTTTGACGTTTCACTCAACATTTATCGAGGCTGCACGCACGCCTGCGCTTACTGTTTCTCGCGCCCGACGCACGAATATTTGGGTTTCGGCGCGGGGACGGATTTTGAAACGAAAATCATCGTTAAGACAAAAGCGCCCGAACTGCTCAGAAAAGAATTGATGAAGCCTTCGTGGACAGGCGAACAGATTTCGATGTCCTTTACATCCGACCCGTATATTCCGCTCGAAACGAAATACGAATTAACGAAAAAATGTCTGGAAATTCTGCTCGAATTTCGCAACCCGGTCGCCATCGTTACGAAATCCGCACTCATTCGCCGCGACACGGATTTGCTCGCCGAACTCGCGCAAAAAGCGTCGGCGCAGGTTTTCTTTTCAATTCCTTTTTTGGACGCGGAAGTTTGCCGCGCGCTCGAACCGTTTGTGCCATTGCCCGAAGCGCGTTTTCATGCGATGAAAACTTTGTCGGACGCGGGCGTTGCGGTCGGTCTGGCAATTGCGCCGGTGATTCCCGGTTTGAACGAATCTGACATTCCCGCGCTCGTCGAAAAAGCGGCTGCGGCGGGCGCTAAAACCGCGTTTATCAATTTGCTCCGGTTGCCCGGAAATGTGCGCCCGTATTTTCTCCAAAAATTAGCCGAACGACTGCCGACAAGAGAAAAACGAATCGTGAATCACATTCGAGCCGAAAGAAACGGCAAGCTCAATTCATCAAATTTCGGCGAGCGAATGCACGGCACGACAGAGCATTGGAAAATAGCCGAAAAAATGTTTCGCCTCGCCTGCAAGCGACACGGATTAAATCAGCCGACAGAAGAAACCAAGCGCGAAAACACTTTTCGCCGTCCGACTCCGCAACTCGGTTTATTTGATTAAAATTTATGTTATTCTTTTCGCCGATTTTCCTTTGAAATGTGTAATTGAATATGGCGTTTGTTTTGAGTGAAATTGAAATCAGAGTTTTGGGTTCGCTGATTGAAAAACAGCTTGCCACGCCCGAATATTATCCGCTGACGCTAAACGCGCTCGTCGCCGCATGCAACCAGAAATCGAGCCGCGATCCGGTTGTTAATTACAATGAAACGCAGGTTTTGGGTGCGGTTGACGATTTGCGCGACAAAAATTTGGTTTACGTTTTCTACGGCAGCACGAGCCGGACGCCGAAATACAAACATATGATGCCGGAAGTTTTCGAGCTTTCCGCCGCGCAAGTCGCTTTGATGTGCATTTTAATGCTGCGCGGGCACCAAACTCTCGGAGAGCTGCGCGAGCGAACCGGTAGGCTTTACGGGTTTTCCGATTTCGGCGAAGTCGAGGAAGCAATAAATTCCCTTATTTCAAACGACATTCAACCGCTCGTCGCGCGTCTGCCACGCCAGCCGGGACAAAAAGAATCGCGCTTCGCTCATCTTCTCGCCGGTGAAATTTCAATCCCAGCCGCGCTCGAACACCCGGCAGCTTTTGAACGCTCTCCAGCAGTTCCGGCGCAAAGTGAAAGAATCTCGAAACTCGAACAACAAGTCGAATCGCTCGCGTCCGAACTCGAAAATCTCAAGCAAATGTTTGAAGATTTTAGAAAACAGTTTGAGTAAAAGCGGCATTTTCAAAAGGGTTTTGCTCGAGCTGAGGTCCGATGTTTTTGATAAAGGTCAAATGAAAAAGCCCGCCGAGGGATGGGCGGGCTTTTCTGTATACATTGAAAGAATTAGGAGGCTTGCCATATTGAGACAAGCCTTTTTGCCAAGTGCAGCAAAACTTCCCTTTCTATGTCAACAGTCGGGAAGCCAAAAAACTTTTAGCATCTTGGCAACTATAAATCAATAGTTAAATTTAATAAAGACTTATTTTTGATATGAATATCACTCTCTCATCTTATCGTTATTCGTCGTAATCCCTGTCAGTTGATAATTTATCAACTGTAAATTGTCTGACAATGTAAAACTGACAGTTGATTTGATAAATTAAACGCCAAGAAGTGATGAAATTTATCTTAACGGCACGACATTGCTTGCGGAGATGTGCTGTAAAACTTCGATTTCTTCCGGCAGCCAGTTGGATTGCTGCTTCATTAATTTTTCGATGTCGGCGGCGGGCTGCGGTTTCGAGAACAAAAAGCCTTGCGCGTAGCGGCAGCCGAATTTGCGAAGCAGCTCGATTTGATGGCTCTTTTCGACGCCTTCGGCGATCACGTCCATTTCGAGATTTTTCGCCAGCGTGAGAATCGTTTGCACAATTTCTGAATTTTCGCCATCCTCGCCCATTCTCGAAACAAACGAGCGGTCAATCTTGAGCGTGTCAATCGGAAAACGGTGCAGATAGCTTAGGCTCGAATAACCTGTTCCGAAATCGTCAATCGAAAGCCGGACGCCAAGTTCTCTCAAGCTCGACAAAATCCTTGCCGTCGCTTCGGCATTTTCCATCGCCGCGCTTTCCGTAATTTCGAGCTTTAAACAATGCGGTTCGAGTCCCGTTTCGTGCAAAATCTGGCTGACCTGTTCCACCAAATTCGGCTCGGTAAAATGTTTGCCCGAAAGATTGACGCTGACCAGGAGCGAACGATTGATCGGCGATTGCCAGCGCCAGCGGCTCAATTGCGTGCAGGCTTCGCGCAGAATCCAAATCGTCATCGGGACAATTAAACCCGTATCTTCCGCGACCGGAATAAATTCAGCCGGAGAAATCAGCCCGCGTTCCGGGTGCTGCCACCGCATTAAAGCCTCAAACCCGGCGAGCCGACCGGAATCGAGCGAGATAATCGGTTGATAAAAAACTCTTAATTCTCCGCGCTCGGAGACATCGCGCAATTCGCTTTCGATTTTCATTATCCCGACGGCGCGGGTACGAAGCTCGCGGTCGAACAAGGCGCAGCCGCCGCCGCCTTCTTTGGCGTGATACATCGCAATATCCGAGTCGCGCAAAATATCGTCGGGCTGCTCGTATTCGTCGTTGCTCATCGCAATGCCGATGCTCGGCGCGGTGTAAACCTGAAAACCGTGCAATTGATACGGCTGCGCGATTGCTTCGTAAATCCGCTCGGAAAACTTAACGGCATCATCGGCTGTACTAATGTTAACCAGAACGATGGCAAATTCGTCGCCGCCAAGACGCGAAACGATGTCGCCCTGTCGAATGACGTGTTCAATCCGTTTTCCGACTAAAATCAAAAGCTCGTCGCCGACTGCGTGACCCAGGCTGTCGTTGACGTTTTTAAAACGGTCGAGATCAATAAACAAAACGCAAAATCCCTTAGCAGGATCGAGCTTTGCATTATCGAGCAAATATTTAAGCTGTTCGGTGAAAAACGAACGATTCGGCAAACCGGTCAAAGCGTCGTGCAGCGCCGCATGTCGAAAACGTTCTTTGCTCGCCCGCAGAGCTTCGCTGATCCGCTTTTGTTCAGCAATGCTCGCAGATAGCTCCGACACATGTTTTTCGGCTTCAACGGCGCGCAGACGTTCGAGTTCGGCTTTTTGACGCTCGGCTTGTTCCGCTTGATCAATTGTTTTTTGTAGTTCCTTGATGTATCGGCGGTAAGTAGCGTAAATCAATATGATAATAATTGCGGCGACGATGAAAGTAAAAAGATTTGAGTATTCAATCAGTTGATATAGTATTCCCGCAAATGTTGCTCCAATAATATACGTTATCGAACCAACCAAACATTTTTCGTTCCATGCTTGCCAAATTGAAATATTAGATTTGAAACCTTGGTAGACAGCAGCTAAGGTTGAATTAAAAAAGAATTGTGCAATAGCCATTAGTCCAATCAAAGGGACAAATTCACTGATAATTTCAAAATTAGGAACACCGCCGTTTAGTTTTTGATAAACCAAAAATGCCGCATAAGTTCCTGCTGTCGAACAAGCCATTAAAGCTACATTAAAAACTATAGTTTTATTACTTAGCTTATTGCCTTGTCTTTTCATTATTAGCGACGTAACGAGAGCTTCACTCGCGGCTAATAAAATAGCCACCTCGCCGCCGTATAACAAAAATATCAGAAAAATTAAGACATCTCCCATCGAAAAACGGATTTTAGATTGCGGCATTTCTAACCACAACCGAGGACCAAAGACGATTGTAAAAATCCCCAAAAAAGCGAATTGCAAGTTCAATTGATCAATCGGCAGATTGTACAACGCGGTAAGGCATAATGTAGCGCCTACAGCAATAGTACTCCAAATGAATGTTTTAACTGCGAATTTCATTTTAAATTGATTTATCACCGAGTTAATTTTCGAGGATTTTGCAGGTATGCCGTTTTTTGATAAATATTCGGTCAAATTGATTAAAAGTTCTTTTCTATTGATTTGTTTTTAATCAATTTGACCTAAAAATGCTTGACACACTATTAGGTAGTGTTTAACATCGCAGCTATTAAGTTGACGGATTATCGCGGAAAAGCGAAGCCAAACTAAATCATGCCGAGACTAGTCGGTAACGCAATTTCGTATTTTCCATAAACTAAAAATAAGAAGGAGAAAAGAAAATGATTAAAGGAATTCTCGTTGTAGATTTTAAAGGAATTCTCGTTGTAGATTAACAATCGAATTAACACCTTTCAACTGAAACATTTTTAACAAGCTCTTGATTTCTCCTGTAACGAGGTGAGGATATTGGAGCTAACGGCTCGATGAGCTGAAAATACAGTCACCGAATCATCCTGAATCTTACTTTATCACAACTAAATTGTGTTTAGGCAAGATTTTTAGATGACTCGGTGTTTTTTTTATTGCATTCTTGAAGTATTATCACCACTAACAATTACCCCGCCTGATTGCGATGTTGTATTATCGCTCATCATAATTCCATCAGTAACCAAGATTCCGTCGCTCATCAAAATCCCGTCTCCAAACAGCGTTCTGTCAACCATCGGCACGCTGCTGTTAAAAAGCTGATTTGAAGCGAACACTTTTGAGCCAGATGTTATGGGCGGCGCATTGTTTGGAGCAACATTGTCGCCTAAAATTGTTCCATCTGCCATCATTATTCCATCCGCCATCATTATTCCGTCGGTAACTAATATGCCGTCCGCCATCATTATTCCGTCTGTGACCAAAATTCCGTCTGCCATCATTATTCCCTGCGCGTATATCTTTTGATATTCGGTGATGAGGTCTGTTCCCGCGAGAGCGCCGTAGCTTGGGGATATGCCGCCAGCCCACTGGAAAGTCGTTCCGGCGATTGTCGAGGTATGGACGGGCAAAATCGAAGTCGTCAGCAAAGGCTCACCGAGCGGCGCTGGCTCGGGCAAATCTTGGCGGATAAGTTTTGCCAGACGCACTGCGCCTTCGACGTTTAATTGACCTGCGCCTTGTTCGAGCGTGTTGAATCCGGCGAGCGGCTGCGCCGTGTATTGCAGAATCATTTTGACCATGTTCGGCGTAAGCCGCGGATTTGCCTGTAACATCAATGCAACCGTCCCGGAAACAACCGGCGCCGCCATTGAAGTTCCCGACAGATACATCAGTTGTAACTCATCGTTGCTGCCGTCGTTTGTAACTTCCAACTGTGGGTTGCTTTCAGCTAAAACATTATCTTTTGCTCTTGCCGCAATGAGCTGGTTGCCCGGCGCGACTAAATCGGGTTTGATTAAATGGTCGTATTTTTTGACGCCGTTCGCATCGGTGTAAAAAGAGCGCGTCGGACCGCGTGAACTGTAAGTGGCTATTCCGTCGTCGTTTCTGGCGTCCGTCCCGAAAGTGTTGGCTGCGCCGACCGTAATCACCGTCGGGTCGTTCCCCGGCGAGTGAATTGCGCCGTACATTTTTTGTCCGTTGGCGTCTTTGCCGTTGTTTCCGGCAGCCGCGACGACTACAACGCCGGCGGCGGTTAATTGACGGACGGCGCGGCAGAGCGGATCGTTGCGCCAGGTTTCAACAGCCGGTGTGCCGAGGCTTAAGTTAACGACTCGAATGTTATGCACAGCGCGATTGGCTAAAATCCAATTAAGAGCTTCGATGAGTTTTGCCGTTGTGCCGCGTCCTGCGTTATCGAGAGCGCGAACGGCGATAATTTTCGCTTCGGGGGCGACGCCCTGATAATTTTTTAATTTGTTGATCGAATTGTTGTCGCCGGGTTTTCCGCCGCGTCCAGCCGCGAGCGCGGCGACGTGCGTTCCGTGTCCGTATTTGTCTTCGGAGCCGCCGCTGACAAATTCTTTATGTTCGACGATTCGTCTGCTTCCATCCGCTCCGAGAAACATATGATGATTGTCGAAAACGGCGGAATCAACAATTGCGATGCCGATACCTCTGCCGTTGATGGCGCTGTTGCCGAGCTGAGCGCGCATTGCCGCGACGCCGGTCGTTGCTTCGATATGACCGAGAACCTGCGTTTCCCGGTCGAGCGAAAGATGTTTGGCGTTTTGATGTCCGGCGACAGCTTCGGCGGCGCTGACCGGAAGCTCGACGACGAGCATATTCAAATCCGCCGCCTGCGCTTCAATCGTTACGCCATTTCGACGTAATACCTTTAGCAAACCGGGATTTCGGATGTCGTCCGATTGCAAAATAACGCGAACGCGGTCATTCGGGTCTGCATTTCCAACCAATTCGCGGAGATCGGGAGAGAGCTTATCGTCGCCGACAAAATCATCATTGTCTTTGCCGCGTTCGGGAAGACGAATGAATTGAAAATAGCGACTGTATTTTTCGTCCGTGAAAATCGCCTCTTTCGCGTCAACTGTACGCATCGCGCCGATAACCCGGAGCTTACCTTGCGAAATGGCGTCACTGACGAGCGAGCCGATTTCGGGCGACGCGAGCAGACGCGCAAAATCTTCGACAAACAAGACGGCTTGACCGCGCGATTTTTCGGCGTCGTTCAAAACGGCTTTCATCCGCGAGGCGGCTTCTTTCGCCGTTTTGCTGGTTTCAATGAGGGCGCGAAAATCAAGCTGCCAGATGTTTTTATTTCTTAACCCGATTTGACGTTTTCCGTTTATTTCCTGAGCGAGCGAATTGACCGTCTTGACGGCGCGGTTCGCTTCTTCCGCCAGCAAAACCGGGTTTTTCTCGGTTTGAGCTAATATTTTTGCAATTTGTTTCACTTCTTTCGCTTCGGAAGCTGAAACATGTTGAAATGCCACTTGTTTGGCGAGTTCGTTTAAATTCGTCGCTTCTCTTTCGAGAGCCGAAGCGCGCTGGTTTCCGGCGCTGTTTGTTAGATCAATCGGAGGCGCAATTTTTTCGTCGTTTGCAATCTGAGCCGAAGCCGCGAAAATCGGCGAAGACAAAAACATTGAGCAAAGAAGCATCAATGCAAATATTGGGGAAGTTGACTTGAATTTCATTTCTAGACCTTGAAAAATTAGTGAAAGAGTTTTGCAGCCTTTGAGCCGCTCCTGGTTTAGCAACCCCCGTGCCGCTTTCATTTATTTTTTATTTCCGGCGTTTTAGCTGGGTTTTAATATATTTTTATGAATAGTTTTTTCTCTAACAGAGCCTGATTCGGTCAACCTGATTCAATTTGAATGAATTGTGCCTCAATTGATTGAATAGTTTTTTCAACATTTTCCAATCTTTCTCCGAGTCCGCCGCCAACTCTGCTTTGCCGATGACTTTATGCTAATATACGAACAATCTGGAGTTTGAAGTCTGGAGCCTGAAGTTGAAGAGTTTAAGACTTTAGACTCCAAATTTGCATCTGAGAAATTGACTTAGAATTTTTACTCTCGATTGCAAACTCCAGACCTTTTTTGTGGCAAACGGTATTGTCATTCACGTTGTTGCCGGGGACGAAAAGCGCACCGAGTTTTTTATAAACGAGCGCGTGCGAATCGGAACCGATGCAGCCTGCGATTTGCGGATTGAGCCGCCGCCCGATCATCAAACGGCGGCGGCAAACGGCGTTTGGCTCGAATTAAGGCGCGGCGTCAACGGCAATTATCGAATTGTTTATTTTGACGAAACGCTCAATTTGAATTTGAACCGGCAGCCGCTCGCGCTCGAAACCAGACTCAAAGACGGCGATAAAATCGCTTTCAACGATTCGGAGTTTTCCCTTCTCTTTTTTACCGTTCCCTCGACCGCCGCAGCGATTTCATCCATTACGCGCAGCAGTCGCGAAGCGCGCGTCGCGCCGTTTATCGAAAACGCCGCCATCGAATCAGCCGCGACCGCTAAACGCGACGACGCCAAAGTTTTTCTCAAAGAATTTACGCGCGAGCTGGTTCAGGAAATCAGTTGGGTGACGAAGCTGATTGTTTTGCTTATCGTTGTGGGAACTCTCGGCGGTTTGTTTTATCTCGGTTCGGGATTTTACAAGGAGATGAGACGCAGCCGGGAAGAAGCAGAAGAACAAGGCAGAATTATCGGTCTGTTAAAAGATGAATTAACCAAGAATCGCACTGAAATCGGCAATTTAAATAAGACCAACAAACAAATCATAGACATCGTTTCGCTCGCCGCGACGCTCAGAAACGAATACGGGAGCGGCGTCTGCCTGCTCGTCGGAACTTACGATCTGGTTGATAAAGCGACCGGCAAACAGCTTCGCTATCCAGACCCGACCGTCGTCGCCACGCCCGATCCGTTCGAGCCGCAGACGCCGCAAGTTTCGGAAAGCGGCGAGAATTTTGCGCCCGCGAATGCGCCTGATGCTCCGCAAAAACAGGAATCGCCTTTAACGACCGAAGGCAATGGAACTGCGGTCGAATACGATTTTGTCGGCACGGGCTTTCACGTCGGCTCAGGCTTTCTGCTGACAAATCGCCACGTCGTCCAGCCCTGGGCAAACGACGAGCGCATCAAAGTTTTAGCGCAATTATCGAACGGGCGCGCCCGTCTGCGCCGTCTTGTGGTTTATTTTCCGGGTTTTCCGAATCCGTTTCCGGTTCGCGTCCGCGACGTGGCGGCAAAAGAGGATTTGGCGATTGCTTCGATAGACCCGAATTCGGTTTTCCCCGAAATTCCGATTTTGCCGCTCGACGCCAATTCCGATGCGGTTTCAATCGGCAAAACTGTCGTAACGATGGGTTATCCGAACGGTCCCGAACGGATTTTAGCGATGGTTGACGAATCCGAAGCCCGCTCAATTCAAGCGCGCTACGGCTCGAATCTGCAAACGCTGGTCAATTTTCTGGCGCAAACCAAACGCATTCAGCCGTTGACGACCCAAGGGACAATCACTGATTTGGACACGCGGCGCGTGGTTCATGACGCGAAAACGGCGGTAGGCGGTTCGGGCGCGCCGCTGTTCGGTCAATCGGGGCGCGTCATTGGCGTCAACTTCGGCGTTTTCACTGAAAACACCGCCGGAAATATGGCGATTCCGATTAAATATGCGATCCCGATGCTCCAGCGCGCGGGCTGGCGCTCGCCTGAGCAGCAACAATCAGCCGAAGCCGAAAAAACGGCGAATGCCAATACAAAACCGTCAAACAACTCGGTTGCGGCAAACACTTCTCAAAAATAATTTCCCCAAAATACGATGAGCGATAATTTAATTCTTTCCAATATGCTGCATCGCCCGGCGCGAACATTTGTCAGCGTTTTGGGTATTGGCGTCGGCGTAATGCTGATCGTTTTTACGACGGGCTTGGCGCGGGGCACGCTGCACGAAAACGCGCAGCGCGAGGCAAACGTCGGAGCGGAAATTATGGTGCGCGCCGCCGGAACAACCGGCTTTAGCGGGACGGATGCATTTCGTTTGCCGATCAGCCGCGCCGATGAAATCAGTCAAATCGAAGGCGTTGAAGCCGCGATCCCAATCGGGCAAAACCTCGTTCCGGCGAAAGACACAAATTTCGGCAGCCGTCTGGTTGACGGCGTTTCCTTTGAAGAATATGCGAATGTCGCCGGGCTGAAAATCATTGACGGACGCGCGCTCGGCGCGAGCGGAGACGAAGCAGTGATTGATACGGCGTGGGCGGAAGCGAAAAAATTTAAAGTCGGCTCTAAAATCTCGCTTTACGAAAAAGATTTTACCATTGTCGGAACATACGAACCGGCTGCCGGAGCGCGCATTAAAATTCCGCTCGCCGCGATGCAGGAACAGCTCGGCGGGGAAGGAAAATGCACTGCGATTTTAGTTAAAGCCGCAAACACTGCCGACGTTGAACTCATCGGCGAACAAATCGTCCAGAGATTTCCCGAAGACCAAATTCTGCTGACCAAAGATTTGGAAGAAATTTATTCAAATGCGATTCCGGCTTTGAACGTTTTTTTGAACGTCGTGATCGGCGTCGCGGCAATCATCAGCGCGCTCGTTATTTTGCTGACAATGTACACGACCGTCACCGAACGAACCAGACAAATAGGCGTTTTAAAATCGCTCGGAATGTCGAAAACCGAAATTGCGTGGACGATTACGCAGGAAGCTTTATTGCTGAGTTTTTTGGGGGTTATGACCGGATTTCTGCTGACTCTGTTAGCGCGTTTCATCGTCACACGAACGACGACGATGCGAATCGAAATCGAGTGGCAATGGATTTTGATAACTCTCTTTGTCGGTCTTTTAGGCGGCGCAATCGGCGCGCTTTACCCGGCAATCCGCGCTGCGCGTATGGATGCCGTCGAAGCGTTGAGTTACGAATAAAGGTAATTTCATTCTGCTGAAATATAAAAAGAATAAACCGCAGAGGACGCCGGGCTGATGCCGAGGACAAAGAGATAATTTCTCTTTGCGATTCTCTGCTTCTTCGCTCCGCGTTCTCTGCGGTTTATTCTTCTAATTAACTGAAAATTGCTCTATCTCTCTAAAACCTTAACCGGCTTCGCAGGCAGCAATTGACCGTCGCTATCTTCAAAGATTGGTGTTTGCGAGAAAGTTAGAGCCGCTGAAGCGTCTGCCTTCAAACGCCCTTTTCTGATAGCTCTGAAATGCAGATTCAACTGCGTTTCCGCACCGCTAATCCCTAGCGTCGGACATGAAACGGCGATTCCGATTCTTCCAGCCTGTGCTGTGTCTGTGACAACCGCACATCCTGCATCGTTGCTCAAAACGCCCGTTAAATCAACCGCTTGAGCGGCGGGCTGCAAGACGTTCGGATCATACGCGACGCCAAAGCTAAAGGAAGAAATCCGCGTGCCGGAATAATTTGTTAAAGTGACCGGAAATACAATCGTGCCGTTGCTTTCAGACATTGCAACGTCGGGCAAGGAAAGCTGAACCTGCGTTTCCGGTTTCTGCATCAAGTCGAATTGATCGTTATCCTGGAGCTTCGCTTCGGCTTCTTCGGGACCGGCTAAAAATGTCGGCGGAACCCAGCTTCCATTTACGTCTCCGATTAAGATGCCGTCGTAATTTTGACCTGAAACCGAGCTTGTGACACTACCATAGCTGCGCGAAGAAAGAACAAACTTCCAATTGCCAGAGTTTCCGGCTGACGGTGTTGGTCCGCCGGCGGCGACAAATCTCAAAATTTGCGTGGCATCAAATGCAGTGATTTCGCCATTGTTACTTATATCGGCTGCGATGCGTTGATTGTCGTTTAATATTCCATTTCCGCCTGCGGCAACGTGACGCAAAACGAGCGTAGCGTCAAACGAACTGATTCCGTTGACGTGATCTCTTTTTGACGGGGTGATAGTGTAGCTTCCACCGGCAACTAAATTACGAACCGTGTAATAACCCGAAGAGTTCGTGGAGGTTGACATTTCAGGAGCGCTCGAAACGGACATCGTTACTCCGGGAACGAATTTCTGCTGATTACCGGACGTGCCGTAGAAAACGGTTCCGCTGATGTCGAAACTACCGCCCTGACTTTGCGCAGATTCAACCGCGCCGACATCAACCGCGCTGCCGGATTGTCTTGGAAAACCTGAGCCTCGTTGATCGCCCGCCAAAGCCGGGTTGCCGTTTCCGCAGCTACCGGCGTATAAAACGCAGTTGTTGCCTCGGTCAATCGCGGGAGAAAGCGGCAGCGGCGAATGCGTTTCGGTCGCTCCTCCGCCGGCGCTGCTAAGCGGCGCGAGCAGAGGGTTAATCGGAAAACCGGCACTGCCGACTTGATTGCCGTTGGTGCCGTCGCTGATGCCTGATGTCAGCTTATTACTGCCGAGGATGCTGTATGAGCTTGACGAAACCGCGCCAAAGAAATCGGGCGCGGACGAAGCACTAACAGCAGTGTTTCCGGCAACAATCGTGTTGAAAAGATTTACGACCGAAGTAGCGTTCCCGTAATTATAGATGCCTCCGGCGCATTCGCAAACGGCGGCGTCCGAACGGTTGTTAGTGACGGTGGTATTAATTAGCGTCACGCCGGACGCATAACCATTGTAAATACCGCCGCCATACGTTTGACCTATATTTCCGCTGATCGTTGAATTGACAATTGTGACTTTGCCGTAGTTGTTGGAAATTCCGGCGCCGATGCCCGCATTGTTGCGGCTAATGGTGGAGTTAATAATCGTCAGCGATGTGGTGGTGCTGGAATTGTAATTGTAAACGCCGCCGCCGTTGCTCGCTGAATTGTCGCTGACCGCCGAATTCATCAGCGTTAATTTACCGCCGTAGTTGATGTAAATACCGCCGCCGGATTGATTTGACCTGCTTCCGTTGACGTTGCCGTCCTTTACCGTTACTCCATCAAGGGTCAGGTCGGCGTTGGAGCTGACGGAAAAGACGCGGCTTTGATCGTTACCCGAAATCAACAAACGACTCGCGCCCGTTGAATTTGTAATTGTCAGCTTGCCCGCCGCGTTGATAACTAATTCGCCGGTGGTCAGAGTGATTGTGCAAACTGCGTTTCCGGTGCAGTTCGGAATCGCAAAGTTAATTGTGTCTTCACCGAAGGTTGAAGAGTTTGCTCCATTGATTGCTTCGCGCAGGCTACCTGCGCCGTTGTCTGCAGTGGTTGTGACTGTAAAGTTTGCCGCTTGGGTGTCGGCGGAGAACAGGGCGAGGGTGCATACCGTTAACGCAAGTGAGAAAAGTATCTGTGTAGTGATGTACTTCACTTATCGAATGTCTCCTTTTGGAATGAATTGTTGTGGTTCTTTTAGAACTTTGTAGTTCCAAGCTGATAGAACTTGTAGTTCCTAGCCGAATTGTTTGGTAGGTTATACCACAACGAGATATACCATCTCAAGCGAATGAGAATCAAAGGATTTTTGGAATTAAATTTCATTGAACATTTATCATTTAGCGGTGGGAATTTTATTTAATGTTTAATGATAAATGTTCAATGAGAAATGTCTATTGAGCAATAAATATGGGGCTTTTACGCTCAAACAGCAAAGACGCGGCGGTTGATTCAAACCAATTTGCCCGGTCTCCGAAAAGGATTTTTGTTTGCGGCGAGCCGCGTCTGCGAGCCGCAGTCGCCGGGATTTCTTTCGAAGCTCGCGCGATGAACGATTCGATCTCGCTCATCTTCCGGGGAAGGGTTTTGCTCATCCATTCGACGCCCGTATTTGTGACGAGCAGATCGTCTTCGATGCGAACTCCGATGTTTTTGTATCGCTCATAAACGGGACGCACTTTGGCTAAAAACTCTTTCGTTTCCGGCGTGTCGGGCAAATAATCGAATGCGTCGCCGCGAATATAAATGCCCGGCTCGTTGGTAAAAACCATTCCGGCGGCGAGCGGTTTGTTGTAATCGCCGACATCGTGAACATTCATTCCGAGCCAGTGACCGAGACCGTGGAATGCCCAAAAGCGATACTGCGGAAATTCTCTTGTCTGCCCGTTCGGGGATGTTAATTTCAAAGTCGCATTCGGTGCGGTGATCAAGCCTAGCCGAGCAAGCCCGTTTTTAAGCACTTCATCCGACACTCTATTCAATTCCTGAAATCTCACACCCGGTTTGGTGTTTTGCCCCACTGCTTCCTGCGCATCGTAAACGATTTGATAAATATCAGCTTGTTCTTTCGTAAATTTTCCGTTGATGGGAAAAGTTCTGGTAATGTCCGCCGTATAATGATCGTATTCGGCGCCGACATCCATTAGCAGCAAATCGCCCGGTTTGACAGGGCTTTGCGATTCGTTGTAATGCAAAGTCGTCGCGTTCGGTCCGCAGCCGACGATTGACGGATAGCCCCAATAATCGGCGTTGCGCTTGCGGAAAATGTATTCCATTTCGGCTTGCACCTCATACTCCATTTTCGCTCGCCCGCCGGTCGCCATCGCGCGCATATGAGCTTCGGTCGAAATATCAATCGCGTGTTGCAGGATTTTCAATTCAAACGGCGATTTGATATGCCGCATCTCGGCAAAAAGCGGCTGCGCGTTTTGAATTTTGTAGGCTTGACCGGATTGCAGTTCTTTGGAGAAATTGTATTCCTGCCGATATTCGCGCGTTCCGTTCGAATCGTTTTCGCCGCCCGGAAGCAGCAGGTAAAGATTTTCGACTGCGGGTGAAATGCTCGCGCCGGTTGTGGAAACAAACGGCTGTTTGCTTTTTACGGCATCGAGAAATTTCTTAAATTCATCATTCAAGAAAACGTTTTTAACGCCGGAAATCCGCTGCGCTTCTTCGACGCTGTACATCTTTCCGTCCCAAGCCTCGCGCTGCGGATTGCGGCGCGGCAAAAACAAAAACTCGCTCATTGCGCCGCCGTTTCCGGGCAGCAAAACGAGCGTTGCCCCTTGTTGTTTGAGCATCGTCAGATAATACAAATTGTTTTCCTGTCGAAAAACGTAATCAACGTCGTTCGTATAAATTCGCGGTTCGGCGCTGAACAAAATCAACATCGAGTTTTTGCCGATTTTTTCTGCAATTTGCTGGCGGCGTTTCGCCAATTCCGCCTGTCGTTCGGCATCCGTAAATCGAGGTGCGGGCGGCGTCACGCGAATTGCACTTGGTTCTTTTTTCGCGTCTGAATTTTCAGCTTTAATCGTTTGCGGAGCGCCTGCGGCGATAAAAGCCACCAGCGCGAAACCTGCGAGAAGTTTTCTGCTTTTCATAATATTTCTCTGTTTAATAACTTGCCGTGGGCAAAAATTGCGGCGCGCGGCGCGCCTTTGTCGCTTGTTCGAATGAATACGCAAGTTTTAATAAAAGGTTTTCCGTCCAAGCGCGACCGAAAAATGAAACCCCGACCGGCAAATTTTGCACGAATCCGGCGGGAACCGTAATGCTCGGATAACCGGAAACCGCAGCCCAGCTTGAGCTTCCGATGTATGCGCTGCCGCAATCGCCGTTGACCAAATCGGTCGCCCAAACCGGCGCGTTTGAAGGCGCAAAAATCGCGTCGAGCTTGTGTTGATTCATCACCGCGTCAATTCCCAGCGCCTGCGTCATCGTTTTCGATTTTTGCAGCGCCAGACGATAAGCCCGCTCATTTAAATCGCCTTTCTTTTGCGCTGAAATAAAAATATCCTGCCCGAAAAACGGCATTTCGCGGTCTTTGTTGTCTTCGTTAAATTTAATTAAATCCGCCAAAGTTCGGTAAGGCGAGTTGCGTTCGGAGAGATATTTATTTAAATCCGCTTTAAATTCATAAAGCAGAACTTCAAACTCGGCGTCGCCGAATTTGTCGAAAGTCGGGAATTTTACGTCAATCAAAGTTGCGCCCGCTTGTTTCATCACATCGAGCGCCGATTCCAGAACACGATCAACTTTCCCGTTTTTGCCGAAATATTGCCGCATCACGCCGATTCGCGCGCCGCGCAGACCGTCGCGCTGCAAAAACTGTGTGTAATCTTTCTGCGCCTTTTGCCCGCGCGTCGCAGAATCGCGCGCGTCGGAACCCGCAATGACGCCGAGCAAAATCGCGGCGTCCGCGACGGTTCGCGTCATCGGTCCGGCGGTGTCCTGCGAATGCGCAATCGGAATAATTCCCGAACGCGAAACGAGTCCGAGAGTCGGTTTGATTCCGACAATTCCGCTGTTTGAAGCCGGACAGATAATCGAGCCGTCGGTTTCCGTGCCGATGGAAACCGCAGCGAGGTTTGCCGAAATCGCCACGCCCGAACCTGATGAAGAGCCGCACGGATTACGGTCTAAAATATAAGGATTACGGGTTTGCCCGCCGCGCGCCGACCAGCCGCTCGAAGAATTGCTCGAACGAAAATTCGCCCATTCGCTCAGGTTTGTTTTTCCGATAAGCACCGCTCCGGCTTCTCTTAACTTTTGCGCCAGAAAAGCATCGCGCTGCGGAGTCGGCGCTTCGAGCAGCGCAAGCGAACCGGCTGTGGTTTTCATCTTGTCCGCCGTATCAATGTTGTCTTTCAAAAGCACCGGAATTCCGTGCAGCGGCGAGCGAACTCGCCCTGATTTTCGTTCCCTGTCCAACTGCTCGGCGATTCTCACGGCGTCAATGTTGCTTTCAATGACGGAATTAACATTAGCGCCGCGCTTGTCCACATCGCGGATGCGGTCGAGATATTTTTCCGTGATTTCGCGCGCCGAAAGATCGCCGCGCTGCATTCGCGCCTGCAAATCGGCAATCGTAGCTTCTTCGAGTTCAAAACGCGGAACTCTCGTTTGCGCTTCGGTTTTCAACTTTCCGGTGAGAAGCAGCGCAGCCGCAGCGCAGCCCGCGCCCGCCTGCATAAATTCACGACGATTCGTTTTTTCAGTTGACATAATTTGTTTGAGAAGTTTCAGACTTTGGTTAGTTTATAACGCAATTTCCGCGAAATTTACAGCGAGCTATAAAGCAGAGACAAATTTATCAAGTGTCTCTGCTTTTACTATTTTATAAATTTGCGAATTGGACACTTTGCTTTATTGCTTACATAATGTTTTCAAGTTTGACAACCCGAAGGATTGATAATAATGCTCAAAAAAGTTGCAGCTCTGGCTTTGACCTTGATTTTTGTTTTACCGACCACAATGGCAAATACGACTAACCAAACCGCCGACCGGCAATTTGAAAAACTCGCGAAAGATTACATCGAAAAATTGCTCGAAACCTCGCCCGAATGGGCGACGATTCTTGGCGACCACCGTTTTGACAATCGCCTTTCGGATTACAGCCTCGCCGGTGTGCAA
>DASVUH010000020.1:0-13911 GCA_036387135.1 Pyrinomonadaceae bacterium
AATTCAACTCGCTCCACAATTTTTTGATTCGTTCGAGCGCGGCGGGCGCGATTTGAATCGGATCGGTAATCGGTTCGCCGAGCTGTCGTTTTTCAAAAGTAATTGTCCCTTTTCCGTTCTCGTCGTGTTCGATTAAAACGTGGTTGACGAGAAAATCCGGCTGCGAAAACTCATAAGCATAAGGCATTTTCGCCGCTGCTTTCTGCGCGTCGCCGTTTGTTTTAGGGTTTTCGCTTTGCACCAAAGCGTCGCGGTGATTTTTCTTGCCCCCAGGGGCGGCAACGACCGGAGCAACATTTTCGGTTTCGGGCGAAATAGGTTTAGTCGTCGGCGCGACTACCGCTTCAGGCGGTTTCGCCGCCGTTTTCCGATTTTTACCTTTTGACTGAGCAAACGTAGACTGGCTGAAAATCACCAGCGAAAACGCGATTAATAAAAATGACCAAAATTTCATTAGAATTGTATTACGAATCAAGCCGCTTTCCATTCTTTAAGCCATTCTCGAAAGCGTTTAAAAGCAACGGTCTGCCCTTCTGTTTGGCTTAAGGTTAAGAAATCATTCAAAACGGTTTCCGTCAAATGCGGGAGAGCCGGACTTGTTTCCGTTTTGTCATAAACACCCGCCGTGAGTTGATAAAACCTGACGTTTTTGCCATCGTAAATCCACAATTCCGGCACGCCGAGCGCCGCATAAATCGGAAATTTGTCAAGCGAATCGGTTGTCAAATCAACTTCGACGGCAATATCGGGAGCAGGAAAATCTTCGGACTCGACATCTCCCAATCCAATCACAATTTCCGCATTTTGCACGTAAAAACATTCGTCCGGCTCGACTCCCTTTTTTAATCCGGTTTGTTTAAATGTCGCCGTTCCTCTTTCTTCAAATAACAAATCAAGCTCGCTGCAATAAACAAAAACCAGTTTAGAAATAAATCGGCTGTACTCTTCGTGTCTCTGGCTTTTCGGCATAATTTCGAGCCTTCCGTTATTGTAAGCAAAACTCAAATTTGTCTTTTCCCAGAACTGTCGTAAAAGCGATTCATATTCTTCCCATGAAACTCCGGTCAATAAAATAGTTTTGCCGTTACCGTTGGCGAGAAAATCCGCCACTGTAATCGTCTCAAAATCTAAAACCGTCGCATTCATAGTGCTTCGCTCCTATTTTTGCTACTCGAATTTTACCGAAACAACTTTTGACACGCCAGCCTCTTCCATCGTCACGCCGTAGAGCGCGCGCGCCGCTTCCATCGTCCGTTTGTTGTGCGTGATGACGATAAACTGCGTGTTTTCCGACATCACGGCGATTTTTTCGACGAAACGCCCGACGTTTGCTTCGTCGAGTGGCGCGTCAACTTCGTCGAGCAAACAAAACGGCGCGGGACGAAAACGGAAAATCGCCAGCACGAGCGCAATTGCCGTCATCGCCTTTTCGCCGCCCGAAAGGAGCAGCAAATTTTGCAGGCGTTTTCCCGGCGGCTGCGCGATAATTTCGATGCCGGATTCGAGCACGTCGGCTGCATCGAGTAAATTCATTTCGCCGCGCCCGCCGCCGAAAAGCTCTGCGAAAAGCTCTGTAAAATTGCGGTTGATTTCGGCAAAAGCCTGCTCGAAACGTTCTCTGGAGCGGCGTTTTATTTCATCGAGAGCTTCTTCCGCCGTCGCAATGCTATCCACAATGTCTTTGCGCTGGCTCGTCAAAAACAAAAGGCGTTCTTCGGCTTCCTTTAGTTCTTCGAGCGCCAGCAAATTAACCGCGCCGAAACCTTCGAGCTTTTCACGCAAAGATTCGACTCGCCGTTTTTCCTCCGGCAAATCAAAATCGTCAAACAATTCGCCCGCAAACAGATTTTCAAGTCGCTCGCCCAATTCCTGATTACAATTTTCCCGCAAATTTTCGAGCTTTGTCGCAGTTTCGGCTTGCGCGACCTCAAGCGAGGCGCGCGCGTCCTTCGCGGCTGCGGCTTTTTTGTTCGATTCGTTTAGCTCTGCCGCCAAACGGTCGGCATCCCCGCGCGCAGTTTGCAGATTTTTGGTAGCGGCGGAGAGCTTTTCGTTTTCCGTTTTCTTTTCGTTTTCGGCAGAAGCCGTTTGATGTTCGAGCGCGTTCAGCGATTTTCGCAGATTTTCAAATTTTATATCGGTTTCTTCCAGTTCTTTGCGCTGTTTTTCCAAACGAAAAGCAAGCTCGCCGTGATCGTTTTCGACGCGCCGCAGAGCGTTTTGCAAGCTGCGGCGGCGTTCGGCTTCGGCGGCGGCGGCGGCGCGGCGCTCACTTAGAACCGAGTTAAAATGTTCGGCTTCGCGTTTTGTTTCGAGCAAAACGGCGGAAATTTTGCCCAGCTTTTCCGACGCGGCAACGCGCTCGCTTTCCGCCGTTCTTGCTTCGCGCTCGGCTTTCGCGCGTTTATGTTCGGTGTCGTCTCTTTCGGCTGCGAGTCTCAAAATTTCGTCGGCGACAACTTTTTGATGTCGCTCGGCTCGCTCGCAGTCTTGTTTTGCCGCGTCAAAACGGCTGCCGAGCGACATCAATTCGCGTTCGGCGAGCAAAATCTGTGACTGAAAATCGGTGATAAAATTTTCCTGTTTGGTCAAATCAGCCCGCGCCTGTTTAACCGTTTCTTCGGCAATTTCCAATTCGCTTTTCAGTTTTTCAGCCTTTGCCGCAAGCTCGCGCAATTCGCGTTTGAAACTCAAAATCCCGCCCGTTTCTTTTCCGGTTTTGCCGAGCGAGAACAAGCGGTTTTTATAAATCAATTCGCCGTCGAGCGTGACGCAGTTTTCGTTCGATAAATTTTCCGCCGCCGCAAAGTTTTCCACAACGTGGAAATCCGTTTCCCGCGGGAAAATCTCGCGCAGAATTTCAAGCAAATCATCGGAAACTCCAATTAAATCTGCGATTCTGCCATTATTTACGACGAACGACGAACGACTAACGACGAACGACGAACAAACCAATAAATCCAATTTTCCCGCATTGTTCTCACGCAGCCATTCGGCGATTTTTCGGGCGTCTTCATGCGACTCGATTAAAACGGTTTGCAGACGCGCGCCGAAAACCGCTTCGACCGCTTTTTCATATCTAGCCTCGACATTGAAAAAATCAGCCAGCGTTCCGCGCAGTTTAACGCCGAGCTTTTCACGCGCCGCAAACAGCTTTTGCACCGCAGGCGCGAGCATCGCGTTGCTTGTGTCCAATTTTTCGAGCGTTTCGCGGCGATGACGAACTCCGTTCGCTTCGTCGCGGATTTTATTAAAAACCGTTTCGGCTTCGCGCAGCCCGTTTTGCGATTGTTTAACGGATTCGAGAGCTTTTTCCTTGCGTGTTTTTAAATCTGCAAGAAGCTCGCGCTGCGCGGCGACTTTTGTTTCAAGCCCGGCGGCTTCCTGTTTCTTTTCGGCAAAAGTTTGTTCGGCGCGTGCGTGTTCGCGCTCCAATCCTTCGGCGCGTTCGGCGAGACGTTCGAGCGCGTTTGCCTGTTGTTTGGCGATTTCCCGCAAGCGCTCTGCCGCCGCCGTGTGCTGCAAAAGCAAATGGCGCGTTTCTTCGATTTCGCTTTCGAGCTTTAAAACTTCGGATTGTTTTTGCCGGAAATCGGTTTCTGCGGTTTGCAAATCAGTTGATTCGGTTTGATTCGATTTGCTCGCCTGCTCATTTTTTTCGAGCAGACGCACTCGGTCAGCGGCGATTTCCTGAAGCCGTTTTTCGTTTGATTTGATTTCAAAACGCAGCGCCGCGCAGCGTTCTTCGAGCGACGCCGCTTGCTCTGTTTGGTGCGCGAAATCACGAGCGGCACGTTCTCTGAGAATTGCGGCTTCTGAAATTTGCTGGCGAATCTGAGCTAAAATTTCCTCTGATTCTCGCGCCGTTTGAGTCGCTTGTCGAGATTTCTCGGTTTGAGCCGTGACCAGTTCAGCCAAATTCTGTTCTTCGGCAATTGCGGCGGCGAGCTTTCCGCGTAAATCGGTTAGATTCGCGGTAAATTCTTTTCCTTCGGCAGCGAAAACTTTGCGCTGAAGCTCGCGCAGTTCTTCGCGCATCTGCTTGTAACGACTAGTGCGCGCGGCTTGTCTTCGCAGAGCGCTTGCCTGTCGCTCGACTTCCGAAACAATGTCGGACAAACGGCGCAAATTGTTTTTCGCCGATTCGAGCCGGATTTCGGCGGCGCGCTGGCGCGTGCGAAATTTGGTAATTCCGGCGGCTTCTTCAACCAGCGCGCGGCGGTCGGAAGGCTTTGACGAGAGAATTTGACTGATCCGCTCCTGCTGAATCAAAGCGTAATGCGCGCCGGAAAGTCCTGTGCCGGAAAAAAGGTCTTGAATGTCTCGCAAACGGCAGGCGCGATTGTTCAGCAAGTATTCGCTTTCGCCCGAACGATATAAACGGCGCGTAATCGAAACTGCTTCGCCGGGCGCAAAATCGAGCTGCGCGCGGCGCGATTTCCAGCGGCGTTTTGATTGCGTTTTTGCAGGCGCAACGGCTGTTCCGACCGTTGCGATTTGCTGCGCGCCGTGTCCATTTGATTCGGGATGAAAACCGTTTTCCGTTTGCGGATTGGAGATTTCGGCTGGCGGATTTTCAAAGTCGCCGAATTCCGCCGTTTGCTCGTCAAACTCGCTCAACGCTTCGTCAATGTCGTCCGTTTCGAAAACGTCCGCAAAAGTATCGTCGCGGACGAAATGCAGCACGACTTCCGCCATTCCCGAAGGCTGGCGCGAGCGTGTGCCTTGAAAAATCACGTCCTGCATTTCCGCGCCGCGCAGAGATTTCGCGCTTTGCTCGCCTAAAACCCACGCAATTGCGTCGGAAACGTTTGATTTTCCGCAGCCGTTCGGACCGACAACGGCTGTGATTCCGCCGTTTTCGGTAAAAATTATTTCCGTGTAATCGGCAAAAGATTTAAAACCTGTAATTTCGAGTCGCTGAAGCCTAAACATTGAATAGTGCTATAGAGAGAGCAATAGCACTATATCTTGTTTTAAAGAAAACAGGCAATTGATATTAAAACGATGAATTAGGAACGGTAAATGATGAATTAAAAATCTGTTCATCGTTCATCGTTCATAATTCATCGTTTCTATTTATTTTCCTCGTCCATATCGCTCAGCGTGTCGAGCAGCAGGTTTGTGTTTGAAGCGGCTTGAATGACGACGGGAAATTCTTTTTCCGAGAGCATAAATTCAAATGCGCCGTCGGTCATTTCGACTACGCGGCGAAACGCGGCGATTCCGGTCGCTCCGCTCGCTTCGGCGTCAACGATTTTGCCGACGTTGAAAGCGACGCTGCCGATGTTCGGCGACGATTTTAAAGTTAAAAGTCCCGTTAGTTTTGAATTTTCCGCTACCTGAATCACGTCGAAAAGGCTGACGAGCGACAAATCTCCGGCAAAAGCGGCGTCGCGGCGGAAAACGGGCGGCGCGGCTGCTTTTGCCGCCTGCGGACTTTGATAAACAGTTCCGACGGCAAATTCCGGGTGCTTCGCCCGGCGAATGGCTTCGAGACCGGAAGCGATTGAAATGCGCGGGTCGAGCAATTTCGCTTCCTGAAGTCGGTCGTAAGCCGGCTCGAAATCTTCGCGGTTGATGTAAAGGCTGGCGAGCGCGAGGCATTGACGCGCGGCTTCGCTGATATTTCCGTTCGAGGCGCAGATTTCGCGCAATTTTTCTCTCAGCGGTACTGATCGCGGACTGCGTTCGATTGCGTCCTGGAGCAGTTTAACGGCGCGTTCGGCTGATTTATATTTCACGAACAAATCCGAGTCGAGCAAAATTGATTCGACGGATAATTCGACGCTTGTTGCGGCGGGGACTGAAGTTTTTTTCATCTGACAAACCTGGAATGAAACGGCGAGACAAATTACAGCGCGAGGGAAACGCGCAGCTTTGTTAATAATAACCCGAACCAACCGAGTTAGTCACACAAAATTTTCAAATAAAAAACTCCGGCGTTTGAAATCTCAAGCGCCGGAGTTTTTTATTCGCTGTTTCGTTTGATTAAAACTCGACGCGAAGCCCGAAGCGAACCTGGCGCGGGCGCAATGTGCGCGTCGGAGCGAGAAAAACATCTTGAGCATTGCGGCGCGTAATCGCGTTTGTCGAGTTTAACCCGTCAAAGTTGATAAAATTCGAGCCGAAGCTAAACACCGCCATATTCAAAATGTTGCCGAATTCGGCTGACGGGCGAATGCGGAATCTTTCGCCGATGTTGAATTGGCGGCTGACGTTTAAATCAAAGATGTATTGTCGCGGACCGTTTCCGGCATTGCGCGGCAGATTTCCGGGGCTGCCGATGGTCGGCTGTGAAAATTGAGCCGCCACTTGGGGCGAGAAAGCCGTGCCGAATTGTCGCCAGGTGATGCTGTCCAAATCGCCGCTGAAATTGGGGCGGTCGTTTCCGACATCGTCCAAATTGCGGTCGTTTCCGCCGACCGACAAATTAAACGGCGCGCTCGAACCGAAGCGGAAAAGCGGCGACAGGCGCAATTTGCCGAGCCAATAAGGCGTGTCGAAAGTGCCGGAAAAGGCGATTCGATGGCGACGGTCGAGCAAGCTGCGCGAATATTCCGATCTGAAATCTCCGACGATTTGAGCCGAAGAAGTGTTGACGATGCCGTCGTCTTTGAGGCTCGACAAAGTGTAAACGAGTCGCATCGCGCCGCCGAAGCCGCCGCCGAATTGACGAAAACGATTTCTGAGTTCAAACGTCGCGCCTTTGTAAAAGCTGTTGCCGATTGAAGCGACGCGCTCGAATTGGGTAAAAATCCCTCGATTCTGAAACTCCGCCGGACGAAGCAATTGAACCGCCGCGAGCGCGCGGCAAATCGGCGAAAGCGTCGGCGCTCCGATTGGATCGAGAGCCGAATCGCAATCAGAACGGTTTTGCGACGAATTGAGATTGACGATGCAGGTTTGCGTAAAGCCCGTACAGGCGCTGCCGTTTGTTCCGATTAACCCTACATCATCGGTCTGCGAACCGAGAACGAAACGTGAAATGCCGGAATTGATTCCGAGCAGATAGTCAGTAAAAGTCACTTGCCCGTCTCCGCTTCTGTCGGGCGTTCCCGCCGGCAGAGCGGGCGCGTTGGCGTTGTATTCGCGCCACAGGTGAATCGTTTTGTTGAGCGTAAAGTTTGTTTCAAAAGTGATTCCTTTGAAAATCTCGCGCTCGAAACCGATGTTGAACTGATAGCTTTCAGGAATCTTGATGTCCGGGTCAAGCTCGCGGAAAGCACCGGGACGCGACAATTCACGAACTGTTCTGGTTGCGCCGGCGGCGTTAATCGGAATCGCCGTGTCGAGCGTAACCGGATTCGGGAATCGCTGGCTGAAGAAATCGCGAATGAGGTTGAACGTAACATCGCTCGGAAAACGGTTTCTCGTGTCGAAGCGCAATTCCTGCGCTCCGGCTGTGAAATCGTCAACCGTGCGCAGCAGAACGCGGTTGTAGAAAATTCCTGCGCCCGCGCGTATCACGGTTTTGTCGCCCTTGAAAGGATTCCAGGCAATTGCCGCGCGAGGACCGAAATTATTGTTGTCGTCAACGACGGTTTCGCGCTCGTAGCGTACGCCCAGGCTGAGCGTCAAATTCGGGCGAATGCGCCAATCGTCCTGCGCGAAGATGCCGAAATAGTTGTTTTTTAGTTCCGATTCGGTGTTGAAATTTTGCTGAAAGCTCGTCACCGAATTTTGACCGAAAAAGAAGAAATTGGAGAAACGATAAGTTCCCGTCGCATCGAAACGGTCAATATAGCGAGTATTAACACGCTGATAATCGGCACCGAATTTCAGGCTGTGATCGCCGACGATTTGCGTCAGAGTGTCTTGAAATTGAAAGCGATTTTCCTTGCGGTCGCTCGAACCTGAAGTCGAAGCGCCGAAAGTTTGCGTTGCCGAAAAAGCCTCGTCCGGCGGCGTAAAACCGCTGACCAGAATAACAGGCGCGGTTTCTCCGGCGTTAGGAGTTGAAGTCGGGCGGAGCGATGAATATTGAAAACGGAATTGATTGACCGTTTTCGGGCTGACGATCAAATTATGCGTGGCGTTAAATCCGTCTGTGTCGCGGATGCGCCCGATCAGAGCATCAGCCAGACGATTCGTTCCGCTGAACTGGCGCAGATCGTTTGAGCGCCCCATTTGATAGCCGAAAGTAAAACTATTGGCGTTGTTCAAATTCCAATCAATGCGGGTCGAAAAAGTATGTCTCCGCGAAGGCGTGTCAACCGCCTGAATATACGGCGCGATCAGAACAAAGTTGTTTCCGGTGTTCGAGACAAACGCCTGCGAAGGATTTGTCGGCGCGGGCAAAGTGAAACGCGACGTATTATTGATCGGGAGATAAACGTCAATAATCGTATCTTCCTGAATTTTGTCGAATTCGTAAGCCGAGAAGAAAAATAATTTATTTTTGACAATCGGACCGCTCAAAGTCGCGCCCGGATTGTAGTTTGTAAAAGGCGGGCGTTCGATGCCGCGACGGTTATTGTTCCAGGTGTTGGCGTTTAATTCGGAATCGCGGTAAAAGAAAAAGCCGCGTCCGTGAAATTTATTGCTCCCGGTGCGCGTGCGGAGATTGACGCGACCGCCCGACGCGCGACCGTATTCGGCGGAAAATTGATTGGTGACAACTTGAACTTCGGCGATTGATTCAATCGAAGGCTGAAAACGAAAACCGGCTGTTCGGTCGTCGTTGTTATCGAGTCCGTCAATCGTGATGTTGTTTGAATAAGCCGCGCCGCCGGACAAAGCAAAAGTTCCTGCTTCTTCCGGCGTATTTCCCTGAGCGATTGATCCGCGCGTTCCTCTGTCGCCCGACAAATCACGAGTCGAAAGCGGTTCTTCCGTAACGCCGCCCAAAGTGAATACCAAATCGAGCGGATTGCGCGTATTGTTCGGCAATTCTTCGATCTCGCGCTGCGTTACCGTGCCGCCGACAACCGTTCTGGTTGTATCAACGGCAGGCGCGGTATCGTCGTTAACAACGACCGTTTCTACGCTGACTCCGGCGGGCGCGAGCGTAAAATCGAGCTGCACGTTTTGACCGGAAATCGTCGTTAATTCGTTTTTCTCCTGCGTCCCGAAATTTGTGGCTGTCGCGCGCAAATTGTAAACGCCGGGTTTGAGTTCGATGATTCGGAAACGACCTTCTTCGTCAGCGGTCACGGTGCGTTCGACGTTTTCGCCGACCAGAATTGCCGTGACGGTCGCGCCCGGAATAATCGCGCCGTTTTGATCTGCGACGCGACCGGAAATTGTAACTTCGTCCAGATCTTGCGCAAAAATCGCTTGATTAAAGTTAAAAGAAAACAAAAATAAAGCAGTAAAAATCAATAGACAAAACCGCAGAACGGTCGCATTGAGATACATAAAATTTCTCCAAGTTAGGTTTGAGGCTAGAAATCTAAAGTTGTTATTTTCTAACAATATGCCTCTTTTGTAAAGGAGCGAAAACAAAAAGGCGGAAGGCAATTCGGTCGGCGCGCGAAACTCTATTATTCGTCGCTTTCTCTGCTATTTATTCTTTGTAAAATGTTAAGCCGGATCGAAGGCACAAGCGCTTCGCTGTCCGTATCGCTCGGCGGCTGTGAAAACTCGCGGGCGTGAGTTCGCAAATATTCGAAAAACCGTTCAAATTCGCGCTGCATCTCGTCCATTTTCTGGCGCATATTTAAAATAATTTCGACGCCCGCCAGATTAACGCCCAAATCTCTGGTTAAGGATAAAATGATTTCCAACCGCTCCAAATCAGGATCGGTATAAAGGCGAGTGTTGCCTTCGGAACGAGACGGTTTAAGAAGACCTTCGCGCTCGTAAAGCCGCAGAGTTTGCGGATGAAGCTCGTACATTTCGGCAACCGCGCTGATCGTATAAGTTTTCGCTTTACGTTTCACTTTGTCAGTTATCAGTTATCAGTTATCAGTTATCAGCCGTTTTGTTGACTGTTCACTGATAACTGATAACTGTTCTATTCGAGTCCCATTGCCTTGCGCGGATTTTCGGGATTGGCGCGTTCAAATTGGCGCAAAATATCTTTTGTTTCTTCCGAAATTACCTTCGGCAGCGTAATTTGCACTTCGATAAACTGGTCGCCGCGCGCCTGCGGATTTCTTAAACTGGGAAAACCGCGCTCGCGGAGACGAAATTTTTGCCCGCTTTGCGTTCCGGGCGGAATTTTAAGCTGCGCTTTTCCCTCGACCGTCGGAACTTCGATTTTCGCGCCCAAAGCCGCTTCCGAAACTGTAATCGGGACGGTGACATAAACGTTTTCGCCTTTGCGCGTTAAAAATTTATGCTCGCCCACGCGCGTGACGATAAATAAATCGCCGGGCTGCGCGCCGAGTCTGCCGCCCTGACCTTTGCCCGGAACGCGCACGCGCGAACCGGTGTCAACGCCCGGCGGAATCCTGACTTTTACCTGTTCGGAAACCGGCGTGACGCCTTTGCCGTGACACAGCGGGCAAGGCGGACGGCGTTTTCCGGTGCCGCCGCAATCCGGGCAAGATTGCTGAAATTCAAGCCGTCCGCCGGTTCGCCGCACTTGTCCCGTGCCGTTGCAGGTCGTACAAGTGACGAGCGCTCCGCCCATATCGCCCGCGCCCTGACAGCGCGAACATTGCACCGAGCGGTTGACCGTAATATTCGTCGTCAAACCGCGAAACGCTTCTTCAAACGAGAGCGCGAGCGGCATTTCGATGTCCTCGCCTTTTTTCGGTTCGGGACGCGGCGGCTCGGCTTCTTTTCCTTTGCCCTTGCCGAACAGAGTCTCGAAAATATCGCTAAAACCGCCGCCCGTACTTGTTGTGCCGCCGCCAGATTCCCAATTAAAACCGGAAAAATCAAAACCGCCAGCACCGCCAGCGCCGCGCCCGGCTGCTCCGGCAAACGGATTTTTCAAATCGGCTTCGGACAAATTGTCCGAATAATAACCGAAACGGTCGTAAATCTTACGCTTCTTTTCGTCGGTCAGAACGTCATTGGCTTCGGTAATTTGTTTGAATTTTTCTTCCGAAGATTTGTCGTTCGGATTAACGTCAGGGTGATATTTTCGCGCCAAACGGCGGTAGGCTTTTTTAATTTCCTCCGCCGTCGCGTCTTTTTTTACACCCAGAAGCTGGTAGTAATCTTGTTTGTTATTTGCTGCCATTTCTACAGTGAGCGATGAGCCGTAAGCAGTGAGCAGCAGAACTGTTTTCCGCTCACTGCTCACCGCTTACTGCTTACTTTTTATCGTTGTCAACATCAACATATTCGGCGTCAATCACATCATCAGCCCCGCCGCCGGCGTTACCGCCGGTTGAGCCGCTCGCGCCCGCTCCGGCTGATGAAGCCTGCTCATCGCCGGTTGTTTGACCGCCGCTCGCGCCTTGCTGATTGTAGAGCACTTCAGCGAGTTTGTGCGAAGCAGTTTGCAAACGGTTGAAAGCATTGTTCATCGGCTCGGCGTCGTTTGAGTTTAAAGCCGTACGCGATTCACTGAGAGCTTCTTCAAGTTCGGTCGCCGAAGCCTGGTCGAGCTTTTCTTTGTTCTCGTTATAAGTTTTTTCGACTTGATAAACGAGACCGTCAAGCCGGTTTTTGGCTTCAATCGCTTCGCGGCGTTTGGCGTCTTCAGACGAGTGCGCGTCGGCGTCTTTCATCATCCGGTCAATTTCATCTTTCGACAAGCCCGAAGAAGCCGTGATCGTAATCTTCTGCTCACGCCCCGTCCCCAAATCTTTCGCCGAGACGTTGACGATGCCGTTGGCGTCAATGTCAAACGTGACTTCGACCTGCGGCATCCCGCGCGGTGCGGGCGGAATTCCGACAAGATGGAATTTGCCGAGCGTTTTATTGTCCGCAGCCATCGGGCGCTCGCCCTGAATAACGTGAACTTCGACCGACGTTTGATTGTCCGAAGCGGTCGAGAAAATCTCGCTCTTTCGGGTCGGAATCGTCGTGTTGCGCTCGATTAATTTCGTTCCCACACCGCCCAGAGTTTCGATTCCGAGCGAAAGCGGCGTCACATCGAGCAGCAGAATATCCGTTTTTTCGCCGCCCAAAACGCCCGCCTGAACAGCCGCGCCGAGGGCAACAACTTCGTCCGGGTTAACCGTTTTGTTCGGCTCTTTACCGAAGAAGTTTTTGACCATTTCCTGCACTTTCGGAATTCTGGTCGAACCGCCGACGAGGACGATTTCTTCAATTTTATCTTTCGTCAAACCGGCGTCTTTAATCGCCTGTTCGACCGGCGGCATCAAACGCTGCAAAATCGGGTCAACGAGCTGCTCGAATTTGGATCGCGTGAGCGACATATTCAAGTGCTTCGGACCGGAAGCATCAGCCGTGATAAACGGCAAATTGACATCGGTCTGCATCGCGCTCGATAGCTCGATTTTCGCTTTCTCCGCCGCTTCTTTCAGGCGCTGCAAAGCCATTTTGTCCTGCGACAAATCAATGCCCTGATCGCGTTTGAATTCTTCGATAATCCATTTGATCAACGCTTCGTCAACGTCGTCGCCGCCGAGATGCGTGTCCCCGTTCGTGGATTTTACTTCGACGACGCCTTCGCCGACTTCCAGAACCGAAATATCAAATGTTCCGCCGCCGAAGTCGAAGACGGCTATCATCTCGTCTTTTTTCTTGTCGAGACCGTAAGCCAAAGCCGCCGCCGTCGGTTCGTTGACGATGCGCATCACTTCGAGACCTGCGATTTTGCCCGCGTCTTTGGTCGCCTGGCGCTGCGCGTCGTTAAAATAAGCCGGAACGGTAATTACCGCGCGGTCAACTTTCGCGCCGAGATAATCTTCCGCAGCTTTTTTCAATTTTTGCAGAATCATTGCGGAAATTTCCGGCGGGCTGTAATCTTTGCCGCCCGCGGCGACTCGCACGTCACCGTTTCCTGCGCGTTCGGCTTTGTACGGAACTTGTTTCTTTTCTTCCGAAACTTCTTCAAAGCGTCGTCCCATAAAACGCTTGATCGAATAAACCGTATTTTCCGGGTTGGTCACGGCTTGGCGTTTTGCCACCTGACCGACCAGACGATTGCCGTCTTTCGTAAAAGCGACAACCGAAGGCGTCGTTCTGCCGCCCTCTTCATTAGTGATAACCACCGGCTCGCCGCCTTCCATTACGGCGACGACCGAGTTTGTCGTACCTAAGTCAATACCGATAATTTTGCTCATAAACTTTTACTCCAAATTGCTTTTCAACCTAGTTGAATCAATTACAAGAATAATAGTTGAGTGCATTATTGTCAAGTTTCTTATACTACAAAACTCAACCAACTCTTTTTAAATTAAATTGCTTAAAATAGTGGTTATATTTATTTTGAATTTTGCTGTCTCATTAATTTGTTGATGAAAAAGATATAATGAATCCCCGAAATTGCGGTGAAAAGAAAGATTGATAAGTAAACGAGAGGCAGATAAAAGGCGAGATGTTGAAAAGCGGCGGCGACCAAAATCAAACCGACGCCGAAAACCTGAACAAGAGTGCTGACTTTTCCCCAGAATGAAGGACGAAAACCGCGAAAGCCAGTCGCCACAAAAATCGCCCCGGCAACCGAAATAATGAGCACGTCGCGCGCTATGACGGCAGCCGTCAACCAAAACGGAACGGGCAGGTTCTCGCCCGTAATGATTGTCGGGAGACTCAAAACGATAAAAGCCGTTGTCATCAAAAGCTTGTCGGCAATTGGATCGAGAATTTTGCCCAGCTCGGATGATTGATTAAAGGTGCGCGCAATTGCTCCGTCAATTCCGTCGGAAATGCCAGCGATGAGAAAAGTCAGTAAAGCCCAACCGAATTTTTGATAAAAAAGCAGCGAAACAAAAAGCGGTATCAAAACGATTCGCAAAAGTGTAATCAGGTTGGCAAAAGTCATTTAATTGCGGAATGCGGAATGCGGAATGCGGAATGACGGAAGAAGAATAAAGAAAA
>DASVUH010000021.1:0-122663 GCA_036387135.1 Pyrinomonadaceae bacterium
TCCGGTCGGAACTCCGGCTTACGAGCAGGGCTTAAATGCCAGCGACCAAATCATTGCAATAGACGGCGTTCGGGCTACGCAGCAATTTTTAAATAGTTATCTCGCCGAGAAAAAACCGGGCGATAAAATTAAATTAACTGTTTTTCGATTCGACGATTTGCGCGAAATCGAAATCACGCTCGGCAGCGAAGCGCCCGAACAGTTCCGTTTCGTCGCCGTGCCGAATCCGACCGGCGAGCAAAAACGGCTTTATCAAGGCTGGCTCGGCGCGGAACTGAAATAAAGGATGAAGTATGAGCGATGAATGATTTGTTCCGCGTTCATCATTAACAAATGGCTTTACCGCAGGAAAAACTATTATTTTCGCCCGAACAATATCTCGAATTCGAGCGCGAAGCCGAAGAGCGAAGCGAATATTACGACGGCTACATCGTCAAAATGGCTGGCGAAAGTTTGTCGCACAGCCGCATTTGCGTAAATTTGGCGCGCGAGGTTAGCACAATTTTGCGCGGCAAATTGTGCGAAGCCTTGTCACCGAATATGAAAGTCCGCAGCGAGAATAAAGGAATGTTTGCTTACCCGGATTTAACGGTCGTCTGCGGAGAGCCGGTTTTTCACGACCGGCAGCGAGATGTTTTGCTTAATCCGCGCGTGATTTTTGAAGTGCTGTCGCCTTCGACCGAAAAGTTTGATCGCGGAGCGAAATTTATGCGTTATCAATCAAAACTGCCGTCGCTGTCGGATTACGTTCTCGTTTCGCAGGACGTTCCGTTTGTCGAGCATTACGCCAGACAGAAACGGGGCGGCTGGCTTTATGTTTCGATTTTCGGAACGGAAAACAGTTTGCGGATTGATTCGATTGACTGCACTGTAAAACTTGACGAAATCTATGAGCGCGTCGAATTTGACGTGAAGCAAATGAGCGATTTTCTGGATGATCTGGAGGAAGAGGATTAAAACAAATTCTTTAAAATGAATTTCAAAAGCCGAAAATTTATTCCGACTGTTCTGCTTTCAATAATTCTGGCGGCAGCGGCTTGCCAGCAGCCGGAGGCGACGAAACAAATTGTGCGTCCGTCGTCTTTGCGCGACGTTCCGGCGCAGCGTTTGAGTTATCGCTACGAGGCGGACGTTCCCGCGCCGCCTGATGCAGTACAGATGAATCAGCAGCAAAAGCTGACGGCGATTCAAGCCGATTTCGACCAGACTCGCCCGCAGGATACGCTTTATAAAACCGTTCTTTCACCCGACAAACAGCGTGTTCTGGCGATTTTCAACCGTGCGACCGACGAAAAGCAGGAATATCGAATGGATTTATACGACGCGAGCGGAAAATTGATTCGCAAAATCACGCCCGAAGGCTTGTCGCTTGTTTTTCCCGATATAGTTTCGTGGTCGCCGAACAGCGAAACGGTCGCTTTTACAGGAGCGCGCCGCGTTTCTGCGCAGAGTCAGGAAATCGTGCAGGAAGCGCCGTCACCGCCATCGCTCGAAGATGAAAATCAAAACGCCGCGCCGGCAAATTCGCCCGCTGCAGCGGCTTCGCCCACGCCGAATGCTCCGGTTATGACGTTTCGCACCGAACAGATTTATCTCGTTAACCGCGATGGCGCGGATTTAAAACCGCTGACGCAAAAAGAAGGCTTGATTTATTTTTATTTCGTGTGGTCGCCCGACGGCGCGATGCTCGGCGCGCTTGCCGCCAAAGAAAACGAGTGGCAGGCGATGGAAACGCAAGCCGCGTCGCGCGGCGAGCTTCTAAGACCGCTCGGCAGACCGAGGCTTTTGGAAAAAAACGGGCGCGAGCGGCTTCTCGATGATAATTTGTCGGACGTGCACCCGGTTTTCTCGCCCGATTCGTCGAAAGCGGCGATTGCTTACCGAACCGACGTGCGAATTTACGACGCGGTTGGAAACCAGCCAAGCTCGGCGGCAATTCCGCTGCAAGTCCAGCTTTTAACGTCTTCTCAGGCGTTTGACGACAAACAAAAAGGGCAAACCGCGCCCGCAAACAACGCTCCTGTGACGACTTTGCCAAGCGCGCAGCCGCCCGCGTCGTTTAATCCGATTGTCGCCTTGCGCTGGTCGCAGGACGACGCGCTTTATTTGCAAACCGGCTACGTCAAAGATTTTGTGAGCGGCGAGCTGGTGCGCTCGTTTATGCGCTGGCACAAATTAAATTTAAGCCCGCAAGGGGCAGTTTTGAATTAAATATGAGTATCGAGGCAGAAACACGACCGTGAGGAAGTGTGTAAGCGTTCTGCACACTCCCTCACGGTCGTGTTTCTGCCTTTTAATTATGATGGAATTTAAAAGCGTAGAAGAAATTTATGCCGCGCTCGACAAAATGCGAGGCAAAGTCCTTGATGCGGTTTCTGATTTGAGCGACGAGCAGGCGAATTTCCGTTCCAGCGAGGAAAAGTGGTCGGCGATTTTGATTGTCGAGCATCTGGCAAAAACCGAAGCGAATCTGGTGCGCGTCGTCGGCAAGCTTTTGGGAAAAGCCGAAGCCGAAAACGCTCCTTCGGACGGAAAAATCAATCCGCCGGTTTCTTTTGCGGCAATTGCGGACAGAGCGCGCAACGAGCGTTTTCAAGCACCCGCGTTTATCGCTCCCGAAGGCGCGGCGAGTTTGAGCGAATCTTTAGAACAATTGGCGCAATCGCGCGCCGCGCTGCTCGAAATGCGACCGCGCATCGAAGCGGTTGATTGTTCAAAAGTCGGATACCCGCATCCGGCTTTCGGGAAATTTAATCTGTATCAATGGCTCGCCTTTATCGGTATTCACGAATTGCGTCATCTGGCGCAAATAGAAAATTTGCTAATCGCTCAAAGCCAACAAACTGCGGAATAATCATTGAAAAATAAAAAGCGCGAAGAATAAAAATATTCTTCGCGCTTTTTATTTTCAGGGCAATGTTCCAAACTTCAATAAATGCTCACTGTTTTTATTCGGTTACTGCCGCTGAAATTCGGGCGAGCCGAGAACCAGACCTAAAATTTTAACGACTTCGGCATTACCGCTCGGCGGAAGCAGCCGAACTTGATTTCCCTGATTTCTACGCCCGCCGCCTTGCGGCATCGAAGCGTTTTCCATCATTGCGCCGTCGCCCGCGTCTTTCGGAGCGTCGAGCTTTGGTTCGGGCACCGGCTGACTGAGCTGTTTGAGCAGCGTTTGTTTTGTCGCGGGCGAAACTTCGTTGTGCAAAACTGCGGCGATAAAAGTTTCCAGAACTTTTTCTTTGTTGTCCGGGTCTCGCCCGACAAATTTCGTTAAATCAACGCGCGTTCCCGGAATTCGGTTTGCAGACAAAGCCAATCCGTAATTCAAACGCTCCAAAAGCGCCCCAGTGTTGACCCAATCTTCCGCCGTGTCGGGATAGCCGGTCGGCGCTTGATAACCGTAAAGCGGCTCGCCCATTTTCGCCAGCATCGCTTGCAGCGCCGGACTCGCGTTCGTGTCGGCGTTAACGGCGCGAAGTGCGCTCGCTAAAACTTCAAACGGAGTTTTGATTTTCGCACGGTAATTTTCCGGCGCGAAAAATTCGGGTGAATTAAACAACGCGCGCAAAGTCGTTTTGATGTCGCCGTTTGATTTCTGGAAAGCGTCGGCGACTCGCGCGACCAATGCCTGGCTCGGATTATCCGAAACGAATTTGACAGCCAATTTGCGGGCGATAAATTTTGCGGTCGAAGGATGTTTGACCAGAATATCAATCACTTTCATTCCGTCTTCGATTCCGCCGCCTGCGGGAATTTTCTGCCCCAAAACGGTTTTCTCGCCTTTGTCGTGCGCTCGTTCGTTGAAATAAAACGTGCCGCTTTCGGCATCTTCGGGAAGCCCGGCAAGGCGCTGCATTCCGCGCCCCATTTTTTCGCCCGCTTCGCCCATCGTTCGAGCGGCGACGCGGCGATAACCGCGCGGATCAACAATCGTCCAGCCGGTAAAAGCGCGGGCGATTTCCTGAATATCTTTTTGCGTGTAGCCTCCGTCAACTCCGAGCGTGTGCAGCTCCATTAATTCGCGGGCGTAATTTTCGTTGATTCCGCGTTTTTGTCTTTGCTGGTTTTGCGCTCGCTGCTGTTGCTGCTTGATGCGCTGCTGAATTTCCGCATCGCTCGCATTTGGATATTGCTCCCGCAGGCGCTGCATCATTCGCGGCGGAATTTGACCGCCGTTTTGCTCGATTCTTTCTAAGCGTCGGTTTGCTCGCGGATTTTGATTGTTGTTTTCGGCGACCGATTGAAAATTGTCGAGGAAAAACAACATTGCAGGACTTTTTGCGGTGGCTGTGAGCAAATCGCGGAAATTGCCGAGCGCGTTCGGGCGAATCACCGCCCGGTCGTATTCGGGCAAAAACCAGCGCGTAGCGGCTTTACCTGCGAAAACGTTGAAATGATTCGACCAAAAATCAACCATTTGCTCGTTTAATTGGCGCTCGCTATAAACCGCGCGTAAAATCCGCGAAGCGTTCAATTGTTGGGTGATTTGCTGCGGTCGGCGCAAATCGTTTTCGCGGTAAATTTCTGCGATTCTCTGTTGATATTCGCGGCGCTCCGTTTCGGACAAATTTGCCTGATTTATTGGCTGAGCGTTCGGCTCAACATCCTGTTTCATTGCCATCGCGCCGGTTTCGTTTTTCTTTTCTTTGCGAGCGGTTTTCAAATCGCCTTTTAATTGTTTGGCGTTGACGCCGTTTTCACGCGCGGCGATTTGCAGCACTGCGTTCGGATTCGGATATTTGGCAAACAATTCGGCGTTTGAAAGCCGTAAAACTTCCAGATTTTTAACCTTCGCTTCGGCTGCTGAATCTTCAATTTTTTCCGGGTTGAGCTGTTGCTCAATGTATTTTTCAAAACCGATTTGACGGACTCTTTCAACGTCGCCGGGACGAGCGCCATAACCCAAACGATTGAGAACGTGAAGGATTTTTTGCTCTTCGGTTAATTTTTTGATTTCAACCGCAGACTTTTTCGCTTGCGGCTGATTCATTTTTTGCGCTGTTGCCGTGAGCGGCAGCGCAAACATCGCGGTCAGCGCAAACGTCGCCAAACCTTTGTGAACGCTCTGATTGAGAAAACCTTTGCTTCGGGCAAATTTCATTTTGCTTTCACCTCTGTAAATTTTTTATAAATGCTTTTTTCGGCAACTTTCGTATCCGTTGTTTGTTTAGACGCCGAAGGTGGGGAAAAAGGCGAAAACAATTTGCGGCAACGCGCGAAAAGCAACAATCGGCGCGGCTTGCGACATCACAACAGACAAGTCAAAATTTGGTTTTTCAGACAAAAATTTTTAGACTGTTAACGTAAATCTTCCCTGTAACAAAAAGGACAAAAAATTATGTTTCGTCTCCCTTTTTTGATTTTGGTTTTATGTTTTTCGGCGACGTTTGTCGCGGCTCAAACTACGGCTTTAACATCGAGCAATTCGCTAACGAAAACTTTCGGCGAGTTTTCGTTTGATTTGCCGAACGCGACCTGGCGCGTCATTTCAGCCAAAGACGAACCGGAAACCGAATTGGTTTACGGCGACCGCAGCGACGGTTTTTTGGAAATTCGGAAACTTTCAATCGTTAGCAACGCGACTTTAGCCGAAACGATTGACCGCGAGCAAAACCAGAAGCTCCAATTTCTGCCGAATTTCGTGAACGGCAAAGAAGAAAATTTCAAAGGCAGCTTAAACGGCAAGGTCGCCAATTACGAATTCACCAAATCGGGCAATCCGATGATCGGGCGGGCGTATTTCCTCCAAGCCGATGACAAAACCGTTTACGTCCTGCGTTTTACCGGCGACCGCGACAAGCTCAGACTGATTCGCAACCAGACCGATTCAATCGCCCGCACTTTCAAAGTGAAGAAATAAAAAATTAACGGTTATCATTTTGCCGTTAATTACTGAAAGATGAAACTATCAACTATCCACTATTAACTATCAACTGTTTTGCATTGGAAAACAGTTGATAGTTAATAGTGGATAGTTGATAGTTCAATGATTCTTTTAATCAATTTAATTTTTGCATCGGTGTTTAACTGTTGATTGTTGGAAGAAATTTCGCGCCGAACGGCAAAATATAGCCATTTAAATTTCCGTCAATTTTAGAGAAAGCATCCGATAAATTCTGCACCGGAACAAGGCGCATTTTTTTTACCGTTTCCTCCTGCAAATCTGAAATCAAATAAATTTTAAAACGCTCGGCTTTTTCGAGCAGCGACCAAGCCGTTTGCCCGTTGACCTGGAATTTGGCGCACAGATTTCCGGCTAACTCCTGGGAATTTTCAGCCGCGAACCAATCGAGAAAATCGTTTTTACCTAATCCGTCGGCACATTCCGCCAACCAAACAATCGTTCCCCCAACGGCGCAGGCGTGAGAAGCCATTTCGAGAGCTTTGTGCGCTTGAATCAAGTTTAAATCGAGCGGCGAGCCGCCCGCGCTGACAACAACGAGCGGGCGTTTTTCCGCAATTTCAATCGAAAATTTTTCAGCGTAAAATTCGCAGGCTCGTTCGTGAGAGGTTTTCCAGTTTCCGGCAAAGACTCGCGCCGCATCTCCGGCTTCGTTAACAATTGTGTTGACGGCAAAAGCCGGATTGATTTTTTCGACGATTTCAAGAAATTCTTCGTGGACCGGATTTCCTGCGAGCCGCCCGACTTCGACACCGTTACGTCTTGTTTTTTGTCGGCAATCAAAAATTAATTGATGAGTTGCGTTGACGGTTTTTTCCGAAGCCAAACCGGGACAAATCAATTTTCGCCCGCCGCCGAAACCTGCAAAATAATGAAAATTTACGCTGCCAATGAGAATGATTTTGTCGTGTTCGACCAACGCGCGGTTTAATTCAATCGGCGTTCCTCGTTTCGTTGATCCGAAATCAACAAACTGATTTGATTCAAGCCCTGCAAGCCGCATCAAATCGCGCGAATTGTGTTCGATTGTGCGAATCCGCTGCGCTATAAACGGCGTTAAAAGCTCGCGTTTTTCTTCTTCGGTAACCGGGCGATGAATTCCGACGGCGAAAACAATGCGAATGTCGAACGGCGCGACTCCGTTGGCAATCAGCCGCCGGACGAGCAAATTAACAATCTGCCCTGTCGCGGCTTTTCGCGTGGCATCCGGCACGACGATTAAAACCGAATCGCCCGCTTCGACAATGGTTTCGAGCGTCTCGGAATCAATCGGATCGTCAAGCGCGGCGTTAATTTCGACATCGGAAAGCGCGGCGAGATTTGTTTCTTTCGCCAGAATCTCAAACTGCCGCTCGTCAAAATCGAACGCAATTTCTGATTTTCCGTATGCTAAATTAGCTGTCGCCATCTCAATAAAAATTTAACCGCCGAGACGCGGAGACGCAGAGAAAGTTAAAGAAAATAAGAGAAACAATTCTTTTTATCTCTTTTGTTCTAAACTCGGCGTCTCGGCGTCTCGGCGGTTCAAATAAACTTTACTTAGTTTCCATCCAGCTATTGCCGATTCCGGTTTCCACCACGAGCGGCACGTCCAGATTCGCGGCGGTTTCCATCGCTTGTTTCGCAACCGCAGCGGCGCGTTCGGCTTCCGGTTCGGGCGCTTCCAACAATAATTCATCGTGAACCTGCATAATTATTTTTGCCCGCAGATTTTCGCGTTTTAGAGCCTCCTCTACTTTGAGCATTGCGAGCTTTACAATGTCCGACGCGAGACCTTGAATCGGCATATTGATGGCTTCGCGTTCGGCGCGCAGACGGATGTTGTGATTTCGGTCGGCGATGCCGGGAATCGGGCGGCGGCGACCGAAAAACGAAGCGACATAGCCTTGTTCGCGCGCCGTTTCGGGCGTTTCTTCCATATAGCGGCGGACGCCTTTGTAAGTCTCGTAATAATCCCCAATCGCTTTTTTCGCTTCTTTCAGGCTCAAGCCCGTTCGCGCCGACAGTCCGTAAGGCTCGACGGCGTAAGCGATAGCGAAATTGACGATTTTCGACAAGCGGCGTTTTTCTTTCAAATCCGCATCGCTTTTCGCGCCGAAAACCAGCCGCGCGGTTTGCGAGTGAATGTCCTCGCCGTTTTTAAACGCCGCGCTCATTACTTCGTCTTTCGTAACGTGCGCCAGAAGCCGCAATTCGAGCTGCGAATAATCGGCGGAAATTAAGCAATTTCCTTTTTCCGGCACAAATGCGCGGCGGATTTTCTGTCCCAATTCGGTGCGAATCGGAATGTTTTGCAGATTCGGATTCGAGCTTGAGAGCCTGCCGGTTGCGGTGACTGCTTGATTTAACTGCCCGTGAATCCGCCCGTCCGCGCCGACCAGCAGCGGCAGAGCGTCGGTGTAAGTCGCCCGCAATTTTTCAAATTCGCGGTACTCCAAAATAAGTCGCGGCAATTCGTAAGTTTCGGCAAGCTCGGCGAGAACGTCGCGGCTCGTCGAAATTTGTCCGGTTGCAGTTTTCTTGCCTTTGCCGATATTTAATTCCTGCAAAACTTCGCCGACTTGTTTCGGAGAATTGATTTTAAATTCGCGCCCGGCAAGCTCGTAAATTCTGGCGGTAAGTTTTTCGATTTCAACGACGAAAGCCGTCGAAAGATCGCGCAGAACGTCAACGTCGGCTTTCATTCCGACCATTTCAATGCGATGCAGCAACGGCGCGAGCGGCAACTCCATTGTTTCGTAAACGATGTCCAAACCGTTTTCCTCCACACGGTTTCGCAAAACAGGCGCGACGCGGGCGGTAAAATCCGCTATTTCGGCGAGACGGAATTGTTTTTCGTCCCAGTTTTCGGGAATTTCCAGCGCGCTTTCCGCGCCGACGGCTTCGCGCGCGAGATTGATTAATTCGTAACGATTTCGCGTCGGGTCGAGCAGATAAGCGGCGAGCAGAGTGTCTTCCGTGACACCTTCAAGCTCAATTCGGTCGCGCGCCAGAATCGCGGTCGCGCGTTTGATGTCGTGAACGAACTTTTGCAGAAAGCCGTTTGAAAGCGTGTCGCGCAGAGGCGCTAGCGCGGCTTCGCGTCCTTCTTCAAAATTTTCGAGATCAATCAAATGAGAAACTCCGGCGGCGGTTGCAATCGCAACGGCGGTCGGCGCGGTTTCGTTGTAAGAACCGAATTGTTCGCCCGCGCCTGCCGGAGTCGCGCCGTCAACGGCGAGACCGAAATAATCGGTTTCCCACAGTTTGCGAACGAGCGCGTCCAATTCGGTGCGATTTTTGACGATTTTGTAATTTTGCCGGACGTTTGACGCGGCAAAAACGTCCGAAGCTGTCGCGGCGTCGGCAAATTCGCGCGTCAGGGATTGAAACTCCAACTCGCGGAACAATTTGTACGCTTCGGCGCGGTTCGGCGGGCGAAATTTCAGTTGATCCAAATCAAGCTCGACCGGCGCATTGAGATGAACGGTCGCCAATTCGACCGATTGACGAATAATCGCCTGATTGTTTTTTAAAGACTCGCGGTAAGTTTTATGCTTTACTTCATCGGCGTGCGCGAGGACGTTTTCGACCGAGCCGAATTGCTGAATCAAGCTGGTCGCGCCTTTTTCGCCGATTCCGGGCGCGCCGGGAATATTGTCCACGCTGTCGCCCATCAAACCGAGCAAATCAATAATTTGTTTCGGCTCGTTTATTCCGAATTTGTTTCGCACCCATTCTTCGTCGCACCATTCAATCGGCGGCACGGGCACCTTTCGTTTGACGACCTGCGAATTGTGCCGCATACAAACGATGTTCGGGTCTTTGACGAGCTGGCACAAATCTTTGTCGTTTGAAACGATCACCGCCTGCATTCCTTTGTCCGCGATTTTTAAGGCGAGCGTGCCGATTACGTCATCGGCTTCAAAACCCGAAGACTGCAAAATCGGAATGTTGAAAACCTCGCAGACGCGGATGATGAACGGAATCTGGACGCCGAAATCGTCGGGCGGAGCGACGCGGTTCGCTTTGTAATCGGCGTAAGCGTCGTGGCGAAAAGTCTTTTCCTGCGATTCGAAAACGGCGGCGATGTAATCGGGTTTTTCGTCGAGCAGCTTTCGCAAAATGTTCGTGAAAACAAAGACGGCTTGCGTCGGGATACCGGTGCTGGTTCGCAAAGTGTCGGTGCGGTTGCCCATCGGGGCGAAAAACGCGCGGAAAATATGCGACATCGCATCAATCAAAAATACGCGCGGCATTTTTGGAGTAGTTTGTTCGTTTGTCATTACGCCGAACATCATAAAAAATGCGCGCCGTTGTGACAAGCCGTATTATTTAAAATCAAGAAAGCCGCGTTTTTATAAAAACGCGGCTTTTCTGTTTTGAAATTGCGATTGAATCATTTCAACCGCCGTTTTACCGATTAATTAGTAACGGCGATAAATGCGTCCGTTGTAATAATAATATCGGCTGTTGTTGCGGTTCGTGCTGCGGCGGTTGTAATAACCGTTGGCGCGACCGTACGGCGGACGTGTGTAAATTCTGTAGTTTTGGTTGTAGCCGCGATTACTCCGACGGTCTTGTCTATATTCGCGTCTGGCTTCGCGTACTTCGCTTCGATATTCGCGGCGCGCCGAGCGACGGCTGTCGCCGTCTCTAATGTCGTCTCTGTATTCTCTGCGGGCTTCGCGCACTTCACCTCTGTATTCTCTGCGCGCTTCACGATTTCTGTCTCGGTTTTGAGCCATCGCGTCATCTGCGCTTGACACTAAAAAACCAAAGGCAATTGCCATAAATGTAATTTTTGCGAGCTTCCTCATGAGTTCCGTTCCCTTTCCAAACAATCTTAAATTTTTGCCTCCGTTTTCATTTGGCAACAATAATCGTGCCGCTCGCTTCTGGAAATTTAAATTGAAACCGAATTTTCGGCGTGTTGAGCTTCCTCAAGTTCTTTTCTTTTCAAACCTTCGCGCCCGTCGTAAGCGATAAATTTTGGCAGCAAAACACTGAGAACGACTGTTCCCAAAACACAAAGGACGCCGCCGGAAACGACCGAAGTCCGAACGCTGAACAAGCTGGCGGCGAGTCCGGCTTCGACATTTCCGAGATGCGGTCCGGTCAAATAGCTGATCATTTCGATTCCGGCAAGCCGCCCGCGTAAACGATTTGGGATGGTTTGATTCCATATCGTCGAGCGAAAAATGCCGCTGACCATATCGAAAGCGCCCGCAAGCGCGAGGAAAAATAATGCGAGCCAGAGATTTTCCGCCAACCCGAAACCGATAATCGCCGCGCCCCACAAAGCCGCCGCAATCGCAACCATCAAACCGTGACGATTGACGCGGCGCGTCCAGCCGGAAGTGAGCGTAACCAGTAAAGCACCCGCCGGAACAGCCGAATAAAAAAGTCCGATTGACGCCGTAGCATTTAATTTCGCGGCAATCGCCGGAAAAAGCGCGATGGGCATTCCGAAAAACATCGCGTTGATGTCAATCAGATAAGTTCCCAAAAGCTCCTGCCGCGAAAAGGCGTAGCGAATGCCTTCGACGATTGTTTTGAGAGAAGGGCGTTCGGCATTTTCCGGCGCTGGAACCGCGCTGATCATCCAGACCGCCGCAAGCGATGCGACGAATGTTACCAAATCAATCGCATAAGTCGCCGCCGCGCCGAATGTGCCGATTAAAATTCCGCCGACCGCCGGACCCGCAATCGCGGTTGTCGTCCATCGCACGGCATTTAAAGCCGCGACCGAAGTTAACAGCTCCGGCGGTGTTATTTTTTGAATTAAGGCTTCGAACGATGGGCGCTGCAAAGCCGCAAAACCCGCGTGCAAAGCGGCGCACAGAAACAAAATCCAGATTTTCGGCGTCGGCAAAAACGCGTTAAAGAGCAAAAGAGCGGTAACAAGCATCTGCCCGATTTCGGTCAAACGCAGCATTTTTCGGCGGTCAACCGCATCTGCCAGCGCGCCGCCGACAAACGCCAGCGTTGCTACCGGGACAAATTCGGCGATTCCCAGCAGCCCGACCATCAAAGACGATTCCGTCAATTGATACATCTGCACCGGAATGGCGACAAACGACATCATCGAACCGAACGCCGAAATCATCTGACCGAAAAACAACAAACGATAATCGCGCGAGATTTTGAGCGGCGTCAGGTCAATCGTAAGATTACCGAGAATCCCGCCTTTCACCTCGCGGTCGGCTTCTTCATCAATGCCGTAATTTGCGTCGGGCGATTCCGACGAGTGCGGATTTTCGGACATAAAGTATTTTTACCACAGAAAAATAGAGGCACAGAGATTTTAATTTTCTCTGTGCCTCTGTGTTTTCGGTGGTGAAATTTAACTGTTAAAGCTGCTGCAATTCGGGCTGCGAAATACGCTCGCTCAAAACGCTTTCGCCTTCCTGCGTTGCGGCGAAAAACACTTCTTTGGCGGCGTCATCCGCCGTCATCATCCGCTCGCTAGGAACGCGCATCGAAATGTTGTCCCAAAACGAAGTGTCAACAGCGCCGAAATGCATCAGGCAGAAACGAATTCCAAAACGCTTGTATTCGAGCGCGAGACATTTCGTCATTCCGGTCAGCGCGTATTTCGCGGCGCAATAAGCGGCGGCGCTTGCCATCGGCGCGCGACCTAAAACGCCGGGAATAACGACGACATTACCCGATTTTTGTTCCGCCATCACGGGTAAAACCGCCTGCATCGCATAAAACGCGCCGCGCGTATTGACATCGAACAGCCGGTCGAAATCCTGGCTCGTGGTTTCGTTAAACGGCTTCAACATTCCGATTCCGGCTGAGTAAACGAGCGTGTCAATTCGCCCGAAACGCCATCTGGCTTCTTCGACGAGATGCTCGACATCCGCTTTTATGGCTGCATCGGTCGGCAAAGCCAAAACCTCCGTGTTGTTTTTGTGAGCGAGCTTGTATTCAAGCTCGAAAAGCTCCGCTTCATCGCGCGAAGCCAGCGCGAGATTCGCGCCCGCTTTGGAAAAAAGCTCGGCACAGGAACGCCCGATTCCGCGTCCTGCGCCGACAATCATCACAACTTTTCCTGTCAAATTCATAACCTAACCCCTTGCTCGTAAAATGAAAATTTAATCGCAGAATAGCTAATGTATTCATGAAACTCAATATTTTTATCCCAACCAAAATACGATCAAACACAAAAAGACGGATTGAAAAGTTTTAAAAGCAAATCAATCCGTCTTTTTAATTTTGTTGTAATACGCGCATCTATTTTTTCAGCAGCGGCACGAGCGATTTGTAAACCGTTTCGGTAATTCGCCGCGCGCCTTCGGCATTTGGATGAATTCCGTCCGTTTGATTTAAATTTTTGACGCCGCCGACGCCTTCGAGGAAAAACGGGAGAAACGCGACCGCTTCTTCTTTCGCCAAATCGCGGAAAGCCGCCGCATATTCGCGCATATAATCCATACCCAAAGAAGGCGGCGCGAGCATTCCGCACAAGAGAACTTTGACGTTTTTGGCTTTCGCGCGTTTGATTATTTCGCGCAGATTTTCTTTCATTTTGGCGACCGATTGACCGCGCAGCATATCGTTTGCGCCGAGTTCGAGAATCAGAATCTCGACGTTAGGCTGATTCAAAGCCCAATCAATTCGCTCCAAACCGCCCGCGCTCGTGTCGCCGGAAACTCCGGCATTGATGACTTCATAATCAAAGCCGCCGGCTTTTAATTTTTCCTGCAATAAAGACGGGTAGCTCTCCTTTTCAGTCAATCCCAAACCGATGGTCAGGCTGTCGCCGAAAGCGATTATTTTCGGCGCTTTCGCATTTGTAACGGTCGCGGGCGCAACTGCGTTTGCGTTTGTCATCGCCGTTTTGGGATTGCTCGCAGGCTGGACGACATCGCAAGCCGCTGCTAATAGCAGCCCAAATAAAATCAAACCGAATAGTGCAATTTGTTTTAACATTTTCCTAAAAACGTCTCCTGAAAAATCCAAATTTTTTTGATGCCGCTTTCGCCTCTTTTTCTCGCCGCGCCGGATTTAAGTTATTATTTTCGAGATTTATGATCGAACTTAAAAACGTGGAAAAAACCGTGCGTTCGGGCGACGAGGCATTGACGATTTTGCATTCGCTTTCGCTCGAAATCCCGGATGGGCAGTTTGTCGCAATCGTCGGCGCAAGCGGTTCGGGCAAATCAACTCTTTTGGGGTTAATCGCCGGACTCGACGCTCCTTCGGCAGGACAAATTTTAATTGACGGCGCTGACATTACTAAAATGAACGAAGATGGGCTGGCAGCCTTGCGCGGCGAAAAAATCGGTTTCGTTTTTCAATCGTTTCATTTGATTCCCGCGCTGACCGCGTTTGAAAACGTCTTGATTCCGATGGAAATCGCCGGACTGAAAAACGCCAAATTTCGCGCTTGGGAATTGCTCGAATCGGTTGAGCTAAAAAACCGCGCGACACATTATCCTTCGCAGCTTTCGGGCGGCGAACAGCAGCGCATCGCCATCGCGCGCGCCTTTGCCAACAACCCGAAAATTCTGCTCGCCGACGAACCGACAGGAAATCTCGATTCCAAAAACGGGCGGCATATTTTCGATTTGATGACCGAATTGCACCGCACCAAAGGCACGACGCTCGTTCTCGTCACGCACGACGAACAGCTCGCCGCCGAAGCACAGCGAATTATTCGGCTCAGAGACGGCAGAATTGTTGATGAATAAAAAGAATTTCACCACAAAGAACACGGAGAAGTCACAGAGAAAACACAGAGATTTTACTTTGTGCTTCTCCGAGTCTTCTCCGTGTTCTCTGTGGTAAATCTTTTGTAAAAATGCGAAAAATTACGGTTCTGCTTTGTTTTGTCTTATTTGCTTTTGCGGCTGCTGCGCAAACACAAAAAGATTTTATGCGCTATGTAAATCCGTTCGTCGGCACTGGCGGTCACGGACACACATTTCCCGGCGCGACCGTTCCGCACGGATTCGTCCAATTATCGCCCGACACGCGAGGAGCGGATTGGGATGGCAGCGGCGGTTATCATTATTCCGATTCGATAATTTACGGTTTTTCGCACACGCATCTGAGCGGCACCGGAATTCCCGATTATTGCGACATTTTATTTATGCCTGCCATCGGAAACGAATCTTTGTGGACGGCGAAAGCGGGCGAGAAAAACGAAAACGGTTACGCTTCAAAATTCAGCCACGCCAACGAAAAAGCCGAAGCAGGTTATTATTCGGTCAAGCTCGACGACGATAACATTTTCGCGGAAATGACAGCCACCGCGCGAGCCGGTTTTCATCGCTACACTTTTCCGAAAGCCGACGGAGCGAGAATCTTTCTCGATCTTAAATGGCGCGATGAGGTTTTGGATTCGGAAATTCACATCGTTAACGAGCGAACAGTTGAAGGTTTTCGCCGCTCGAAATCCTGGGCGCAGGATCAAGTTGTTTATTTTGTTGCAGAATTTTCCAAACCTTTTATCGAAGGCGCGATTTCGGACGGAGCTGCAATCAGCAATTATCGGCACGGAAAAGGCAAAAGCCTGCAAGCCGCCTTTCCGTTTCAAACCAAAGCGGGCGAGCAAATTCTGCTTAAAGTCGGAATCTCGGCGGTTGATATTGAAGGCGCAAGAAAGAATTTAAAAACAGAAATTCCCGACTGGAATTTTGACCGCGTGCGGCAAAACGCGAAACGCGCGTGGCAGAAAGACCTTTCAACAATCGAAGTTTCGGGCGGCACGGAATCTGAATTAACCAATTTTTACACCGCGCTTTATCACACAAAAATTGCGCCGAATGTTTTTCAGGATGTTGACGGGCGTTATCGCGGTTTGGATAAAAAGATTCACACAGCAAACGGTTTTACAAATTACACGATTTTCTCGCTCTGGGACACATTTCGCGCCGCGCATCCGCTTTATACGATTGTTGACCAACGGCGAACCGTAGATTTTATCAACACTTTTCTCGCGCAATACGAACAAGGCGAGCGTCTGCCGGTTTGGGAATTGGCGGCAAACGAAACCGATACGATGATCGGCTATCACGCCGTTTCGATAATTGCCGATGCGATGGCGAAAGGCATCACAGGCTTTGATTACGAAAAGGCTTTTGCGGCGGCGAAACATTCCGCCGAGCTAAATCATTTTGGTCTCGAAGCATATAAAAGACGCGGTTATATCTCGATGGAAGACGAAAACGAATCGGTTTCCAAAACGCTCGAATATGCCTACAACGATTTTTGCATCGCGCAAATGGCTCGGATTTTGAGTAAAAAAGACGATTACGCAAAATATATTAGGCGCGCGCGATATTTTGAAAATCTTTTCGACGCCGAAACAGGTTTTATGCGTCCGCGACAAAACGGCGGTTTCGTCAAGCCGTTTGAGCCGCAGGAGGTCACGTTTCATTTTACCGAAGCCAACAGTTGGCAATATTCGTTTTTCGCGCCACACGACGTTTCGCGTTTGATTGAACTGCACCGCGGGCAGCCAAATTTCGTCAAAAAACTCGATGAGCTTTTTACGACACAGACAAAACTTTCCGGGCGCGAACAGCCCGACATTACGGGCTTAATCGGTCAATACGCTCACGGCAACGAACCTTCGCATCACATTGCCTATCTTTACGATTATGCGAGCAAGCCTTGGAAAACTCAGTTTTACGTGCGGAAAATACTGGACGAGTTTTACAAACCGACGCCCGACGGATTGATCGGCAACGAAGATTGCGGGCAAATGTCGGCGTGGTATGTTTTGAGCGCTTTGGGATTTTATCAAGTCAATCCGTCCGATCCGGTTTACGCTTTCGGAACGCCGCTTTTTAAAGAAGCCGGAATCAATCTCGAAAACGGCAAAACATTTACAATCAAAGCGCCCGCCGTTTCCAAACAAAACTTTTACATCAAATCCGCGCGCCTCGACGGAAAACCGCACACAAAATCGTTCATCACGCACGACGAAATTATGCGCGGCGGAACGCTCGAATTTGAAATGACAAATGCGCCGGTCAAAACTGCGTTTCAAGAGCCGCCGATTTCGGCAACCAAACAGGATTTCGCCGCCGTGCCGCTGATCGAAGCCGGAGAAAGAGTTTTCAAAGACAAAACTGAAATCCGTTTGAAATCGGTCACGCCGAATTCGCGGATTTTCTTCACGATTGACGGCGGCGAGCCAAACGAAAAATCCGCGCAATATCAAAAACCGTTTCCGATTGACCGAACCACAACCGTCAAAGCCGTAGCGATGAATGAAAAAGGCGAGAAAAGTCTGGCTGCCGAAGCCGTCATTCGCAAAAAGCCGAACGATTGGACGGTGAAAATCCTTTCAAAATACAGTAGCCAATATACGGGCGGAGGCGACGAAGGCTTGATTGACGGCATTCGCGGCACGACGAACTTTGCAGCCGGGGCATGGCAGGGTTATCAGGGACAAGATTTCGCCGTAGTCATTGATTTGCAGCGCGAAACCGAAATTAAAACTCTCGGCGCCGGATTTTTGCAGGTCGCGCGCTCGTGGATTTGGATGCCGACTCGCATTGAGTTTGAAGCGTCGAGCGACGGCGTAAACTTCCGCCCGGTAGCCGGGATAAAAACCGATGTTGCGCCCGAAAATATGGAAAACATTGCGCGCGATTACCGAACCGAAATCGCTCCGACGCGAGCGCGTTTCATTCGCATAAAGGCTCGCAATTTAGGCAAAATTCCCGCTTGGCATCCCGGCGCGGGCGGCGACGCTTATATTTTTGCGGACGAGATTTTTATTCAATAGAAAACTCAAAGAAGCCGGAATTCGACAAAACCATCAACTGTAAACTGTTCACTATAAACTATTTCGCAGAAACGTTTTTCTCTCCCAAAACAGTTTACAGTTTAAAGTTTACAGTTGATAGTTTTCGTTTTTCATTTGCGAGACAACTAAGTCGTTTAAATCACGATTTTTATCATCTCGTCTTCAACGACTACTTCGTAAGATTCAATCGAGCAGCCTTTTTTCGTAAAACATTCGCCGCTGGTCACGTCGAAACGCCAGTTGTGCAGCTCGCATTCGACGATGTGACCCGAAAGGCGCGAATCGGCGAGCGGCGCGGCTTTATGCGGGCAGAAATTTTCAATCGCGTAAAATTTTCCTCCGACGTTAAAGAGCGCGACTTCCGCGCCGTCGTTTAATTCGACCGTCGCTCCGCGTCCCGCAGGAAGCGCGTCAATGCCGCCAACAGTCACTTTTTCCCCTTTGCGCTTCGGTTTGCGCGGATTGTCGTAATATTTTCCCATTTCTGTTTTAGATTTTAGATTTTGGATTTTGGATTAGGCAAGAGGCTGCAAAACGAAAACAGTTTGAACACGCGCTGTCGAAAGTTTATATTCTAAATTGAAATGAAAACCGGCGGATCGGAAACAAGCGGTGAGAGATTGCGCTGCCGTTCGATTATGACGAGCAGCGTCAAATCGGCGACGCCGCAAATGACTTTGCACGAAGTCGCCCAAATGATGCGCGAGGGCGATATGGGCGCGGTGCCGGTGGTTGATGACGACGGCAAGCTCGTCGGAATCGTCACCGACCGCGATATTGTCGTGCGCGCGGTCGCCGACAAATTAGATTGGCAAACGGAGGTCTGCGACGTAATGACGACCGAAACGTTCTCGGTCAAGCCGGACGATTTCGTTTTTCGAGCGATTCGTCTGATGGGCGACAAGCAGATTCGGAGAATTCCGGTTGTTGATGACGCCGGAAAGCTCAAAGGCATTTTGTCGCTCGCCGACATCGCGCTCGAAATGGAAGACGAACGCGAAATCGCCGAGGCGTTGGAAGAAATCTCAAGCGGAGCGGCGTTTTGGAAGAAACGATGAATGATGAATGATGAATGATGAATTAAAAACAGCTCATCGTTCATCATTCATCATTCATCGTTTAATTATTGTGGCTGAATCAATAAATCGTTATTTTCAAATGTTGCCGCCGGGCTGGGCGCGGCAGACGAAACCTTCGGGCAGATTGTGGTATCCGGCGGCGGATGTTTATCAATCGCGCGAGGGCTGGATTGTCAAAGTCGAGCTGGCTGGCGTTTCGCTCGAAGACGTGGAAATTGATATTCAGGGCGACACGCTCTACATTGCCGGAACGCGGCGCGATGGCGATTGCGGCGATTGCGTCACTTATCACCAGCTCGAAATAACTTACAGCCGGTTTGAAAAAACGCTCAAATTTCCGCGCTCGATTGACGGCGCGAAGCTCGAATACAACTATCAGGACGGTTTGTTAATCATTCACCTGCGCAGCAGCGGCATCAGCGAAGAAAAGAGCGAAGCCGCCGCAAAATAATTTTTTAAGGGTTTGAAATTTAATGGCTGAAGAAGATTTAAAAGATATTGAGGTGGGCGAGCGATTTGACATCGCCGTTTTGCCTTTGCAGCAAACGACGCTTTTCCCCGAAACAATTATTCCTTTAACCGTCGGGCGTCCGCGCTCGGTCAAAGCGGTCGAAGCGTCGCTCGCTTCGGAAGAAAAACTGCTCGCCTGCATCACGATCAAAACCGAAGGCATCACCGGACAGGAAGCCAAACCAACTGATCTATACGAAGTTGGAACGCTCGTCGCCGTCAAGCGAATGATGCGCTCGGACGACAGCACTCTGCAATTAATCGTGCAGGGCGCAGAGCGCGTGCGCGTTGTTTCCTGGAATCAGGAAGAGCCGTTTTTGCAGGCGAATATCGAAGTTTTGCCTGATTTGACAATTAGAAATAATGATGAAGTCGAAGCCTTAAAACGCAACGTTCAGGGAATGATTCAACAGGCTCTGGCGCTGCTGCCGCAAGTTCCGCCGGAGATTCGGATGGCGGTAATGAACGCGAACGATCCGGTGCAGATTGCATATTTTCTCGGTTCGGTGATGGCTCTCGGCGTCGAGCACGAGCAGAAAATGCTCGAAGCCGATACGGTTGATGAATTGCTGCAATTAGCTCACGCCGCGCTCGCGCACGAGCTTGAGATTATGCAGATTCGCTCCAAAATCGCCACCGAAGCGCAAACCGAAATGGATAAAGCGCAGCGCGATTACATTCTCCGCCAGCAATTAAAAGCGATTCAAAAAGAGCTTGGCGAAGACGACGAAGGCGGCGAAAAAGCCGAAGCGGGGCAATTGCGCGAACGACTCGACACGGCGGATTTGCCCGAAGACGTGCGAAAAGAAGCCGGACGCGAATTGCGCCGGATGGAAAAACTGCCGCAAGCCGCGCCGGATTATCACGTTATTCGCACTTATCTCGAATATATTCTGGAATTGCCCTGGAAAAAAGAATCCGAAGATAAATTGGATTTAAAAGAAGCCAGAAAGATTCTCGACGAAGACCATTACGGTCTGGAAGACATCAAAGAACGCATTTTGGAATTTCTAGCGGTTATTAAATTAAAACCGGGAACGAAAAGCCCGATTTTGTGTTTCGTCGGACCTCCCGGAGTTGGAAAAACTTCATTAGGAAAATCAATCGCCCGCGCTTTGGGAAGAGTTTTTGAAAGATTTTCGCTCGGCGGAATGCGCGACGAAGCCGAATTGCGCGGTCACAGAAGAACTTACATCGGCGCGATGCCGGGCAGAATCGTTCAATCTCTGCGGCGCGCGCAGGTCAAAAATCCGGTGATTATGCTCGATGAGATTGATAAATTGGGCAACGATTTTCGCGGCGATCCGGCTTCGGCTCTTCTGGAAATTCTCGATCCCCAGCAAAACAACGCTTTCCGCGATCATTACATTGATTTGCCATTTGATTTGTCGAAAGTGTTTTTTATCGCGACAGCAAACGATCTCGCGCCGATCAGCGCGCCTTTGCGCGACCGTATGGAGATTATTCAGCTTGCCGGTTATTCGGACGCGGAAAAGCTGAACATCGCCAAGCAATATCTCGTCGAACGACAAACCGGAGAAAACGGTTTGACGCCCGAACAATTTTCGATCACGGACGCGGCGCTCAATCTGTTGATTTCGCGTTACACGCGCGAAGCCGGAGTTCGACAGCTCGAACGCACAATCGGAAACGTGGTTCGCAAAGTCGCATTGCGAATTGCGACCGGCGAAATCCAACAACAAACGGTTGATGTCGGCGAAGTGCGCGAATATCTCGGCGCACCCAGATTTTACCCCGAAGAAGCGCGCGCCGAATTGCCGGTCGGCGTCGCAACGGGAATGGCTTGGACGCAGATGGGTGGCGAAGTTCTTTTTATCGAAGCAACGCTGCTTCCCGGCAGCAGCGGTTTGAAAATGACCGGACAATTGGGACAAGTGATGCAGGAATCGGCGCAGGCAGCGCAAAGCTATCTCTGGTCGCACGCCGCCGAATTCGGCATTGACGCAAATCTGATTAAACAAAACGGCGTTCACGTCCACGTTCCCGCCGGCGGAATTCCGAAAGACGGTCCGAGCGCGGGCGTCACGATGGCTTCGGCTCTGGCTTCGCTTTATACGGGCAGAAAGGTGCGCAACGACACTTCGATGACCGGCGAAATCACGCTTTCCGGCTTGGTGTTTCCGGTCGGCGGCATCAAGGAAAAAGTTTTGGCGGCACATCGCGCCGGAATCCGGCACATTATTTTGCCCGAACGCAACGAAGCCGACACCGAAGACATTCCCGAAGATGTGCGAAAAGAGCTTAATTTCACTTTCGCAAAGCACGTTTCCGATGTCTTAAATGCGGCTTTGGAATCGGAAGTGACACAGCCCGCAATAATTCAAAACTTGGACGGCATTAATTCAAATGCCAATCGTGGTGGCGAGCAAGGCGGGCTGATCGCTAAAAATAAATAAAGACTTTTAATGTCTGTCTAATAGTTTCGGATTTAGATTTTGCCGCCGCTCGATTTAAATCCGGTCAAGTTGCTGTTGGAATTTCCCATCAAAAAAATGTCACAAATTTGAAAAGCGCGGTGTTCTTTAGATGATTGACCGAAATTAATTCTAAAAAACTGAGGATCGTAAAAATGAGAAAAATTTTTCAATGCAAGCCATATTTTCAAATTCTGGCAATTTTTGTTTTGTTTGTTTTCGTTTTATTCGCGGAAACAAACGAGGTTGGAGCTTCTAATAATTTAAACAGCGAAGAACCCGTAACTGCTCAAACGCAAATCGCCGGCGAGTGGACGGCGGAATTCGGCAAATCTCGCCCCAAAAAACACGAAGCGGACGAGCAGGATGAAATCGTTAAAAAAGACTCGCTTTATTTGAGCTTAAAACGCCGTACGGAACGAGGAGGAATGAGCAATTCCGGTTCGACGTACGAAGTTTCGGATTTCCAGGGCTTAACGCGCGATCAGGTGATGGGCACCTCTAACGTCAATTTCAGTTTGCAGCGCGAAGCCGGAACGTTTCAGTTTGAGGGAAGCTTTAACGCCGGAAAAGGTTCGGGAACTTTTACATTAGTGCCGAGCCAGAGCTTTTTAAGCGCGATGACCAGCCGCGGCTATGCTTTGAACGAAGAAAAACAATTTGCCTCGGCAATGCTCGACGTTCGAGTTAAAACGATTGACGATTTGAAAACCGCAGGTTTTCCGAATCTTTCGTTTGACGATGTTATCAAAGCTACGATTTTCAAGATCACGCCGGAATTTGCCAGCGAGATGGCTTCGATTGGATATAAAAATCTGGAATTGGACGATTTGGTCAAGGCTCGGATTTTCAAGATTGACGCCAAATTTGCCCGCGAAGTCAAAGAAATGGGATTCGGCGAAAATCAACCAATGGAAACTCTCGTCAAGATGCGTATCTTTAAAATCACGCCCGGCTTTTTACGGGAAATGAAAACTACGGGTTTAGAAAACTTAGACATCGAAGATTTGGTTCAACTTAAAATCTTCAAAATTGATTCTGCTTTTATTCAACGCGCCCAATCCGCGAGCAGCGCAAAATTAGACGTTGAAGATTTGGTTCGGATGAAGATTCACGGCAGAGTTGATTAACTTGGCTCAGAAAAATTGAAATCAAAAGGTCAGGCAATTTACCTGACCTTTTTTATTAACGTTTGATTTCCGCTTCCCGGTCTAGCAGAAAGAGCTTGAATTCCAATCTTAATCTTTCGAGACGCGCAAACATTTCTCCGCGTGTTTGTTCGAGAGTTTTTTCCCGATTTTTCAATTCGTTTAATTCGTCCGATTGCTCTTTTGCCAAAGTCAAAGCGGCGGCTCTGAGCGATTCGTTTGAATAAAGCGGTTTGCCGCCTTCGTCTCGCGCCGTGACAACATCAAGCGTCATCAACGCCTCACGGCTTCCGATTTCTTCCCGAACTGCTTGCAGCTCCGCGCCCACGCGGGCGATTTCAATTTGCAGCTCCTCTATTTTTTGCGGATGTTCTCTCATTAGATTTGATTCCTTTTGTTCAATTGTACTATATCAAGACACGAAAAATGAACTTGCCGAAATCCCCTCGGAAAGGATATGTTATGCTGGTTCAACAGTTTAATAATCAATTTTGAATAAAATAAAACTGGAACGCGCTTTGCGTTTTAAAATCAAGAGTTAGCCGAATTGATTCTGATAAACGATTCGGCGTTAAAAAAAAGGAGTCGTTTTATGGCACTGGTAATTTGTCCCGAATGTAGAAACGAAGTTTCCGACCAAGCGGTAGCATGTCCGAAATGCGGTCGTCCGTTTGAGGCTCCGACGATTGTCGTTCCGCCGCCGGTCGCGGCGCGCGAGCCTATTATTGTTACGGAAACGCCGAGAAATAAAAGTTTTCCGAATTGGATTTTTATTCCGATTATCGTCATTTTGGCGGTCGTCGCGCTGTTTATGTTTTTGATGATGCGCGAAGACAGCGCCAATGAAAACGATAACCGGACACAGGTCAACGTGCGTTTGAGAGAGAGCGAAACCGCATCGCGAACGCGAACCGTGACGAACGCCGGGGCGCAAACCGGAACAACGGAAACCACTACTACTACAACTGCGCCGGTCACGCAAATACCGGATTCGACCGTTTCGACCGCTCCGCAAACGGCTTATCCGAGCACCGGAACAACTTCGACGACATCAAACACGACGACAAATGTCGTTCAACCGAGCACAGGCAATTTGGAAATCAAAGCGACCGTCGCGGGCAGAACAGGCTCGACGCAGCCCGTCAAACAGGAAAAATTCTATTTGCTCAATAAAAGCCTGGACGAAATTTTAAGCCGCGCCAATATTGAACCGGAAGAAGGCGATTTAGCTTCGACCTGCGCGGCTGCCGTGATTGACCCGGCGCGGCGCGAGACTCGCCAAAAATGTTTAGCGGCAATCAATCCGCACATTGTTTATCGGGTTACGACCGACGCAGGCGGAAAAGGAACGTTTAAAGATGTAAAGCCCGATAGCTATTACGTTTTTGGCGTCACCAAAGTCGGAACGGATTCGTACGCGATTTGGAATACGACCGTTACAGTCAATCCCGGCGAAAATCTGCTCAATTTAAACGGCAGCGGCTCGCCGCTTTCGCCCGTCGGATTAAACAATAGTCCAAGTTATTAGAAAATAGTTTTTTGTGAAGGAAGAAAAAGCGAATCGCCCAATGATTCGCTTTTTCTTTTTCCCGACGGCGCATTTGGGTTTATAATCAAACTCCAATTTAGCGCAATGAAAAAAATCTATTCTTTAATTCTCGTTTTCGCTTTCGTTTTTTCAACCAATGTTCCTGTTTTCGCGTGGGGCGAAGAAGGACACCGCGCCGTCGGCGCTGAAGCCGCCGCTTATCTGAAACCCACCACTTTAAATCGAATCACGCAGATTCTGCTCGGCGATTCGATTGCCGGAGTTTCGGTTTGGGCTGACACGACCAAACGCCGCGCCGACGAAGACGATTTAGACCCGGAAACAAAATCGTTTTTGGCAAACGATAAAAACGATAAAAACGACACTTGGCATTACGTTGATTTGCCGCTCGATTGCCCGGATTACAACTCGTGCGAAGGTTTTAAACGCCCGGACGACATCGTGCAGATGATTAATTTTTCCGTGCGTCGTTTGAAAACCGGAAAAGAAGACCCGCAGCATCCGATTTCCGAGCGCAATGCGTTGCGAATGCTGATTCATCTCATCGGCGATTTGCATATGCCGTTTCACGTCGGTGCCGGATTTATCAACGAAAACGATTTGAGCAACATTCAGATCGAAACCGACCCGCAGCGTATCAGACAATTTAAATTTCTTGACGATCAGGGCGGCAACAAAGTGGTTTTAAAATACAAACCGATTCTGGGAAAACCGGAAGACCCGGAACGCGAAGCGAATCTGCATTTTTACTGGGATGTCGAAATCGTCCAGCGTTTGATGTTTGCGGCAAAGCGAACGCGCAGCCCGGAAACTTTCGGGCGATTTTTAAAAGAATCAATCACACCGGAAAACGGTTGGAACGCGCAGGGAAACGACATTTATCAATGGGCTTCGCAATGGGCAGCCGATTCGCTCAAGCAATCAAAGCAATCGGCTTACAAAAACCTCCGAATAACCGAAAAACGCGAGCGCGAAATCAACGGCAGAAAAGTGACCGATTATTTAATCTCGCGCGGTGATGCAGCCGCATATGACGCTCAAGCTCAGGAAACAGCGCGCACTCAGATTGCCAAAGCCGGCTATCGTCTGGCGAAAATGCTCGAAGCAATTTACACAAAATAGCCTTAAAAACTATCGGGTGGTGTTTCACAATTTATGCCCCGAAATCTCTGCGGCTCTCTGTGACTTCTCCGTGTACTCTGTGGTGAAATTTCGCTTGAGAAAAACTCACCACAGAGAACACGGAGAAGTCACAGAGAGAAAACACAGAGCATAGAATTTGATACAACACCTAACTATCTTTTAGAAACTGTGTTCAAATTCCAAATTCCCGGGTTGAAAGCGTAATAAAGAAAGTAGCCGGATGTGAAAGGTCTGGAATTTGTTAACCGATAAAACGGCGCATTAAAAATGCGCAAAAGTTATTTCTGCTCATATGTCTCAGCATGAAATTTTCTGTTCAATCTAATTGGGCGTTTCGCGCCCGGCTACCTTCTTTATGCCGCCCGCACCGCTGAAATTGGAGTCTGAACACGACTTCTTAAAATTCAAATAATCCTTTTAAGTCAAAACTTGTAAAAAAACCTAAACCACATGATAGGTTTCAATCTATTTTGGGGCGTTAAAGAATGAAGGTTTTATATTTCAAAAAATTTGAAGGAGAAATTATGGCAATAAGCGACAACATCAAAGAAGTTATGGCAAAAATCCAGCAGGAGCATGGAACGGGCAGCACACCGACCGGGGATGAAGTGCGGAGAAAAGCGTATGCAGCAATAATGAAAGGGTCTAATTCTAATGAATGGAAAGATTATATGAGGCTCTTCGCTAAGAATGACACCGAATTGGCTAAACTGATGCCGGAGCCGGAATCGAGTTCGGGTTCAGGATCGGGATCAGGTTCGGGTTATAGTACTGACGCTGGTCGCAGAAATCTCGCTCGCGTTTATCTCCTCGGAAACGGTCCGTGCGGAGCGGAATCTCCTTCTGGTGCTCCGTTAGATTTCGGAGTCGGTAATACTCTGGATTAATAACATCAAATGGAAACGATTCGGTGGATTTGTTAAGTCTGCTCGAAATTTTCGAGATTTAAAATTTTGAAAGCATTTTCCGAAAACGAAACTGACTTTTTTGATTTGGCTAAATTTAATGAGGATTCCTCATTAAATTTAGCCAAATCTTTAAATAAACGGTGGCAGGAGATTAGTCAGCGTTTCCTACCAATCATTTCAGAAGAAACCATTTGGAGATACAGCCGAATTCACGAGCAGGATGACCCCGATCAAGGCTGGAAACTTCATATCTCGGCGACTATTTTAAGCGCCTCGACTGTTCTGGAAACGGTCGCGCCGTTTTTAGAAAATCAAGGCGCGCTGTTTAAAGCTCCCGTTTCCCTTCGGGAATTAAAAAAAATTAACTCAGGCATTTATTACAATTATTCTCAAATTGGCAAATTCATTACGGTTTACCCGAAAACGAACGAACAAGCCGTTTTTTTTGCCGAACAATTGCATCAATTAACCGAACAGTTTCAAGCTCCAGCCGTTCCTTTCGACTTTAGATTAAAACAGGAAAGCTGCATTTATTATCGCTACGGCGCATTTAAAACATTTGAGCTAATAAATGAAGATGGTTCAAAGGTTTTGGCAATGCACGACCAAAACGGAAAACGGATTCCCGATTTGCGTTTTACTGAAACGCCACAGTCCGAATGGGTTTCAAATCCGTTTGTGACCGTTTCGGAGGAGCCAGAAACGCGGGACACGCCGCTGGCAAAAGATTACAGGGTGTTTTGCGCTTTGTCGCAACGCGGCAAGGGCGGCGTCTATCAGGCTGTGGATTTCAGCCGCGTTTCGCCGCGTTTTTGTCTGGTTAAGGAAGGGCGAAAAAACGGAGAAGTTGATTGGGACGGGCGCGACGGTTTCTGGCGGATTCGATACGAGAAGTGCGTCTTGGAAATTCTGCAAAACGCAGGAGTTAATGTTCCCGAAGTGTATTCTTCATTTGAAACGGCAAAAAATTTTTATCTTGTCACCGAATTTATACAAGGCGAAACTCTTCATATCTTTTTACAAAAAAGAAAACGGCGGTTAAGCATTTCTCAAGCAATAAAATATGCCATTCAATTATCGAACTTAATGGCTCAAATTCATTCGGCTGGCTGGCTTTGGAGAGATTGCAAGCCGGATAACCTGATTGTCACCGAAAACGGCGACTTGAGACCGATAGATTTTGAGGGAGCTTGTCCGATTAACCAACCGGATTACGTTCCGTGCAGCACTTTAGCGGTTGCGTTTTTTGAAGAAAGCAAAAATTCTTTGAGCGAGTGCGGAATAAATTCTGATTTATTCGCGTTAGGAGCGATTATTTATCTTTTATTTGAAGGTGAATTACCAAATGTGACAATCGCAACTGGCACACCGCAGATTTTACGACGAAATGCTCCGACTGAAATAAAGCTGTTAGTCTCGCAGTTGCTCAATCCCAATCCGACAAAATACCCGACGGCAAAAACCGTCGCCCAAAATTTGAAGCAACTTTAAAATCCGCTAAAATTTCGCCCGCGCAGAATTAACAATCCAGTTTGGATTGAGATTCATTTTCGAAACTATAGATTGAAATCTTGAGTTCCAACGTAATTCGTCATATAGCGGTTCTACGTTAATAGAAACAAGACCGGATGATTGCTTTTCAAAAGATTCTTCAAACCAGAAAATCGCCTTGTCCATTTCATTCAAACCGAGATAAATAATAGCTTTTTCCTGCGGTGGAATATATGTATTCGTTTCAAGCTCTTCTAAGTCTTTCAGCACTTTCTGCGCTTCCGGCTTTCTGCCCATTTTTCCGTAAGTAAAACCCAAGACGGCGGCAGTCATCAATTTATCCTTTTTACCCGAAGCGTATAACTTTTCAAATCTCTTTAAAGCCTCTTCGTATTTTCCCTTTCGCAAATGGATAAGCCCCTTTATAAACTCTGCGCCTGAATTGTTTGGATCTTCTTTTAAGGCGCTAGTTAGTTGTTCGTAGGATTCGTCGTATCGGCGTGCGTAGTAAAGCACTCGCCCGATGTTGACATCAGCCTGAGACGAAAACGGATCTACTTCTTTGGCTTTTAAGCTTTGGGCTAAGGCTTCTTCGTGTCTTCCGGTTACTGCCAGCAGATTAGAATACGAATAATAAGCCTGAGCATAATCGGGATTGAGTTCAATTGCGCGTTTGTACTCTCTTTCTGCTGCCGCCCACTCCCATTCGTACCGATGCAGAACGACCCCGAGCGCTACATGTGATTCGCAAAGACTGCCATCAATACTTATTGCCCTCTCTGCATTAAACTTCGCTATCGTTGCTGCTTCTTTAGCGGGCATCGGTTTAAAAGTGACCAAACTTCTCACGGTGTACGCATCAGCTAATCCGGCATACGCTCGCGCATAATTTGGATCAATTTTTATAGCTTTATCAAAGGCTTCTATTGCCCTTAGAATATTTTCTTCATCTTTGCCTCTGTTTTTCCAGTAATGTCGCCCCTGCAAATAGTAATTATAAGCTTCGGGATTTTCTTGTTTATTCGTCGCGCGATTTTTTGACTTTTCGTTGTTTGCCGGAGATTGAAGTTTCGAGATTACTATTTCGGAAATATTATTTTGAATGCTTAGAGCATCGGACTCATTTAAAGGAACGTCGTCGCCCCAATGTTGTGTTCCGTCAGTTGTATTGATTAACTTTGCTTCGAGTCGCAATTGCCCGTTTTGACTATGGATTTTGCCGGTCAAGACGGCTTCGACATCGAGAAATTGTCCGATTTTCACTGAATCAATATCGCCTTTATAACCAGACACGAGCGTAAAGGCTTTGACGTGTAGGTCTGATGAATCTGACAGTTTATTGATCAGACTTTCCGCCATTCCTTCGCTGATATAATCGGCGCTGGAATTGCCGCTTTCGTTGATGAAAGGCAGCACCGCAAGCGTGCGCGGCGCGGTTGCGCGTTGGTAAAGGAGAGTTCCGATTGAGAGCAAAAGCAGAATGATTAAAGATGCACTTAATAAAGGGAAGAAAAGCCGTCTTTTTATTATGGGCGTTTTTTTATCCTGTAAATTTTGAAGCTCCAAAAGCAGTTCGCTGGCGGATTGAAATCTTTGTTCCTTGTTTTTTTCCAGACATTTTCTGACGACAGGATAGATGCCGGATGAGGCGGATTTGTTATTGAAATTGCGAGCCGACGCGGGTTGGTCGGTTAAGATGGCTGTAATCGTTTCCGCATCGCTTTTCCGCAGAAAAGGATGCTCGCCGGAAGCAAGCTCGTAAAGGACTGTTCCGAAGCTGAAAATGTCGGTTCGGAAATCCAATTTCTCGGCTTTCAACTGCTCCGGCGACATATAAGAAACGGTTCCCATTATCAAACCGTTTTGCGAAAACTGGCTGATGTTTTCTCCGCCGTTTTCGGCTTTGTGAAGCGGCTCGATGATTTTAGCGAGTCCGAAATCCAGCACTTTCGCTTGACCGCTCGCCGTTACCATAATGTTTCCGGTTTTTATGTCGCGGTGAATAATTCCGTGCGCGTGAGCGGCTTCGATGGCGCTGGCTATTTGCCTGGCGAGAGAAGAAACCTGTTCCGTTGTGAGCCTGCGTTGGCGAACCAAATCCGCCAGAGTTTCGCCTTCGACGTACTGCATCACGATAAAATTATGCTCGCCGATTTCTTCAATTCCATAGACCGGACAAACGTTCGGATGATCGAGCATTGCGACCGCTTGAGCTTCTTTGATTAATTGCCGCTTCGCCCACTTATCTCCGAGCAGCGCTTTTGAGAGAAACTTGAGCGCGACTTTTCGATTTAGCCGCGTGTCGTCCGCTAGATAGACTTCGCCCATTCCGCCTATGCCGAGCTTGCTCAAGATGTTGTAAGAACCGATTGTTTGCCCCGCGAGAGAGGTTTCCAGAGAGGTTTCCAAATCAGATTCGATTACTTTTATTCCGAGATCGAAAGCAGGTTCGTCGAGAAATTCGCCGTTTTCCTCAAAAGCGGCAATCAGCGATTCGACTTCGCAGCGCAGAGAATTGTCTTCGGCGCAAGCCTGCGAAAGATACGCGGTTCGCTCTTCACCGCTGAGGCTGAGCGCCGAATGGAAAAAAGTTTCGATTTGTTGCCAGTTGTTAGTCTCCATTCCCGATTTCGCGGGCAAGCCAAGCCCTCGCCATATTCCAATCACGGGCTACCGTAGCCGGAGAAATCTTCAAGACTTCCGCAGTTTCCTCAATGCTCAATCCGCCGAAGAATCTCAGTTCGACGACTTTGCATTTGCGTTCGTCTATTTCCGCTAATCTGTACAGCGCTTCGTCAATAGCCAGCAGCTCGTCGTTTTTTTCCGCCGAAATAACCGCCGCTTCGGAAAGCGATATCTGGACGGTGAAGTCCCCGCCGCGTTTCTGGCGTTTTTGGTCGCGCACGTAGTTAAGCAAAATCCGCCGCATAAGTTTCGCCGCGATGCCGAAAAAATGCGCTCGATTCTGCCAGTGAACCCGATTTTGGTTAATCAAACGAAGATACGTTTCATTGATTAAAGCTGTCGTTTGAAAGGTGTTACCCGGCTTGAGCCGCCGCATTTGATAGTGCGCTAGACGGTGTAATTCATTTTCGACCAGAGGCAGCAGCTTTTCCAGCGCCACCCGGTCTCCCTGGCTCCAATCTATCAGCAGAGACGTGATTTCCGACGTGCAAGCCATATCGCAAATTTCGGTTTCCGAACGGTTTTTGATTTAAAAAAAGTCAATGCCGCAAATTTGTCAAAAAAAATTCTGCTTCGCTTGATAGTTTTTAAATCAAATCGGGGCGTTACATATTAGAGAGACAAATAAGCCGGATTGAAAATTCGCATCTTCAATCATAAGTTGTTTTTTTGATTAGCCCCGTGATGTGCAGGTATTTATATCGCGGTATTTGCTAATTTGCAAGACGCGGGCGGCTTATTCGAGCAAAAATATGACGGGTGCAATAAGAAATTGGATGATGATTGTCCTAACGCTGATTTTTGTCATCTTCTACGCGGCGGCGCTGCTTGGCTGGCTCAGACCTTTGAGCGATGTCACATTGGTGACGCGGCTTGAGCCGATTATATTCGTTATTATCGGATATTACTTCGGCAGGCTGCCGGCGCAGCAAAACGAACAAACACTCAAAGAAGAAATCATCCGTCTAACACAAAAATCCGACGCCGTGCAACAGGCAAAAGAAAAAGCCAATCAAGAACGCGAGGCTCTGGAAGAAAAAATTAAAAACGTCGTCGGCGTTCTGGGTGTTTCTATGTCAAGAGCTGCACCCGAAAGAGATTTCAGTTCGAAAGAAGGCATTGCATCTTTGCATCCGATCATCACCGCCGCTCTCAATATTTTAAGGTCATAAAAGTAATTTGTAATGTTTTAGGCAAAGATTACATAAATCTTCAGAAAAGATTAGTTTCTGAAAAGAAAAGTATTCGGCTTCGACGTTGTCTGACAGACCGCTAGGTAGCGCATCGGAAATATAAAACTAATTCTTAAACATACAAAAGGAGAAAAAATGCCAATTGATTTTAGTGAATCGAAAGCGTATGACCCGAAAGACATTCAAGATTTGCTCGAAAGCATTCAAGGCAATATTTTGAAAGGTCACGGGCGCGACCATACAATTCATATTTTCGTTAAATTTAACGCTGCGAACAATGTCAGGAATTTGCGGAAGAAGCTCGCTGCAGTCGCCAAAGACACGATTAGATCGGCGTGGCAGCAGCACGTCGAAAGCGAGCAATACCGAAAATACAAAATTCCCGGCGCGATTTTCGGGAACATTTTTTTGACGGCTAACGGCTATCGCGCTCTCGGTTTTACCGACGAACAGCTAAATACCGCTTTCACGGACAACTACTTTAGACAAGGAATGCCCGCTACGCACAATGATTTCAAAGACCCGGCACCGGCAAAATGGGACGAAGGCTATAACAGCTCAATTGACGCGATGTTTTTGCTTGCCGACGACGACAAAGATTTTTTGCTGCGGCGCGGGCGCGAGTTGATCAATGCTCTAGACGAATTTTGTGAGATTCTCGTTGTCGAACGCGGCGAGGCGTTAAGAAACAAGGAAAACAATGAAGGCATCGAGCATTTCGGCTATGTTGACGGGCGCAGCCAGCCGATTTATCTGACGACCGACCTGAAAAATGAAGGCACAACCGATAAATGGAATCCTGTCGAACCGCTTAATATCGTTTTAACCGGTGACAAATTAGCCGGAGACGGAAATTGGGGCAGCTATTTTGTTTTTCGCAAGCTCGAGCAAGACGTGTTGAGCTTTAAAACCCGCGAACAGAAGCTCGCCGACGAACTCGGATTTGTGACCACAGAAGAACGCGAGCGCGCCGGTGCGCTGGCGGTCGGCAGATTTGAGGACGGAACGCCGGTAGTTTTGTCTCCGACCGATGGTTACATTCCGATCAAAGAAAACGATTTTGATTACAGCATTGATGACGATAGACCCGACCCGCAAAATCCGACGATACCAGGAGGTTTGAAATGTCCGTATCAGGCGCATATTCGCAAAACCAATCCGCGCGGGGACACGGTGCGAAGGTTCGGAGTCAGCGAACGCCAAGAACGCAATCACCGCATTACGCGGCGCGGCATTACTTACGGGGAACGCAAAAAACACCCGAACGATGCTCAATCTCTTTCGGATTATCCGACTAAAGGAGTCGGTTTGTTGTTTATGTGTTTTCAAGCCGGTATTCAAGACCAATTTGCATTTATGCAAATTGACTGGGTGAACAACTCCGATTTTGTTAAAGACGAAACAGGGCTTGACCCAATTATCGGGCAAGGCTCCGGGAACGATCAAAAATGGCGGCGGCATTACGGTCAGCCAGCCGGTGAAGAAATCGAATTTTCGTTTCAAGGCTTTGTCCAAATGAAAGGCGGCGAATTCTTTTTCGCGCCGAGCTTAAAGTTTTTGAAAACTTTCGCCCCGCCCGCCGCTTGAGGTTATTCAATGCAAATTCACAAAAGGCGTTGAAATAATCTCAGAAACAGCAGGTCGAAATGTTGCGATAGCATTTCGACCTGCTATCACCGATTCGGCATTGAGAGACATTAAAACGTCATCGTTCGTTTTTAAATAATTCACGCGGGTATTTTACAGAATCTCTCTCAATTTCAAGATCGCGGCAGTTTGCGTTTCGATGCCGTGACCGATGTTTGGGAAAACGGTCACATCTTTCAAGTTCGGCAAAATCTTCCGAGCGCGTTCCACGGTTTTATGCTGCGGAATCAGTCCGTCTTTTGCGCCGACGATTAAATATGTTTCGGCTTGAAGTTTTCTGATTTCAGCATCGTTCAGCTTAATCGGATTTTGCGCTTGAGAATCGAAGTTTTTGAGAACATTTTCCGTGTAATCAATCAACATTTCAAACTTTTCATCATCGAGTTTTTCTTCGGGCGTAAAAACGATTTTCTCGAAAAACTTTCTGATATTTTTCCGCGCAGGCGAATAAATCGGCAGCAAAGTATAGTAAAGAGTGCGCGGTGAGAAGCTGATAAATGAAAGTCCGATAGGATTCATCAAAACGGCTTTTTCGATCAACGAAGGTTCAATTGCCGCCAGTTTGAAGATAAGCTCGCCGCCGAACGATGCGCCGACGCAAATTCCTTTCTTAAAACCGATTTCGTCACAGACTTCTTTGAGCCAAACGCCGTAACCGTCGCCTTTTATATCCGGGCAGTTGCCGCTGCTTAGAGAAGGCTGACCGATGACATCGAGCAAATAAATTCGGTAATTGTCCCCCAATAAATGCAAATGATCGTTTAAATCCCAGAATATGCCGCAAGTTCTCGCTCCGGGCAGAAATAAGATCGGCTTTAAGTTTTTATTTTCGTGATTGACGGCGAGCAAACGTGTCGTGCCGTAAGAAGTCGCAACATCCAGCTTTGCATACGAGAGCGAAGATTTTTCGACAAAATAATCAATCCATTTTTCGAGAGCCTGCCGGGCAGAAACGGTTTTAAAATTTGATGTTTTCATTATTATTTATTTAGACGAGCCGCGAAAAAGCTGCCAGAGGCTCCAAATGTGGCTGACAAAAACAATCGGGACGACAATCGCCGGAAGCCAGATGAACGGAAAATATAAAACGGCGCGGTTCGGCTGCTCAAAAGCCAATTGCTGAAACGGCGTTTCGAGCGACAAAATCGCGTGCGCGACAATGTTTATCAGCAAACCGAGCGCCAGCAAATTCCACACGATGAGCAAAGGTTTATTAATTTTCCCGCCGCGAAAAGCCCAAAACGCGACTAAAGGAGCCGTCAAACCGGAAAGAATATCAAAATTGCGACCTTCAAAAGTCATCAATTGCGGGATTTGCCCGTTTTGATACAACAAATGCAGACAAAACTCGACCGGAACGCGAACGATGTGCAGCAGAGTCAGCGTTTGCAAAGCGGAAATTGAAAGTGAATTTCGGGCAAAAAAGAAAACAATGGCGAGCAAAATCAAAGTTGTCGGAAGCGGCGCGAGAACGAATCGGGGCGGCAGCGTGTTTGTGACCAGAAAAAAACCGTTCAGGCTCGAAACGGCGTAAACGGCGAGAAGAATCAAAAGCGTCACCGAAAGAACCGGAACCAGCGCTCGGCTCGAATCTGTTTTTCGCGCGGCGAGTATAAAAATTCCTACAGCGATGAAAGTCGCGGCGGCAAAAATCAAGTTTATATAATCGGGCAAGTTTTCAATCATTTTTATACCTCGCTTTTAACGCGGAAAATAACCGGCGAAAGTAACAAAAAAGCGCCGCTCAAAAAATATTTCGAGAGGCGCTTTTTAGTGTTGAAGGTTACTTTCGGTTTTTATTTGATTCGCTCGTCTTTTTCGATTTGCCCGTCGCGGATCGTAATCACGCGATGCGCGCGTTCGGCGATGTCGTGTTCGTGCGTGACGACGATAATCGTGTTGCCTTCGGCGTGCAGTTTCTCGAAAAGGTTCATAATTTCGTAACTCGTTTTCGTGTCCAGAGCGCCTGTCGGTTCATCCGCCAGCAAAATCGAAGGATGGTTAACGAGCGCGCGGGCAATTGCGACGCGCTGGCGCTGACCGCCTGAAAGCTCGTTCGGGCGGTGATGCACACGGTCGCCAAGCTCGACCGAAGCGAGCGCGGCTTGAGCTTTTTCGTGCCGCTCGGATGAGCGCATTCCGGCGTAAATCAAAGGTAGTTCGACGTTGTGCAGCGCCGTGGCGCGCGCGAGCAGGTTAAACGTTTGGAAAACGAAACCGATTTCTTTGTTGCGGATTTTCGCCAAAGCGTCGTCGTCCATTTCCGAAACGAGCTTGCCGTTAATCCAATATTCGCCCTGCGTCGGCGTGTCGAGACATCCGATCAGGTTCATCAAAGTTGATTTTCCAGAACCCGACGGACCGATGATGGCGAGATATTCGCCTTTTTGAACTTCAAACGACGTGCCGCGCAAAGCGTGAACCTGCTCGGAACCCATCTGGTAAGTTTTCCAAATGTCGTGCATTCCGATCAGCGCCGTTCCGGTTCTCGCCTTGCCGTTTGTGGTTGTCTTAACCGTTTGTTCGATTTGTTCTATTTCTGCCACAGCTAAATTCATTGTATCAGTAGATAGAAGGCAGAAGGTAGGAAGCAGCAGGCAGCATTTCGTTTTCTACCGCCTGCTAAATTCTATCTTCTACCTACTTATTAGCGTTTTCTCCGCCCGCAGGCTTGGTTTGTTTCTTAATCGGGTCGCCGTCTTTTAGAGTTTTCAGCACTCGGCTCGGTCCGGTAATAACTTCTACACCGGCAGAAAGCCCGCTCGTGATCTGAATATCGGATTCGCCCGTGATTCCGGTCGTCACTTCGACAAATTTCGCCTTGCCTTCGTCCAAAAGGTAAACGCCTTTGATCGGTTTCGGCTTTTCAGCGGGATTTTGCGGCGCTTGCGCCTGCGACCCGTCGGCATTAGGCGTGGGTGTCGGGGGTTGTTTGTCAACAATCGCCTGCAAAGGCACGGCGAGCGTTTCGGCGGCGGTTTTCGTCGTGATTGTCGCCGTAGCGGACATTCCCGGTCGCAAGCTTTCGTGCAAATCGTTCGGTAAATTCTTCAGATTAACGACCACGCGAAATTCCTTCGCTTCCTGAACGTTAATATTGGTCGAAAGCCCGCCGGTAGTTTGCGATTTGCCGAGCGCGAGCGGAGTTTTTTGCGAAACTTCGCCTTCGATCTCCCGTTCGCCAAAAGCGTCAATCTTGATTTTCGCTTTTTGCCCGACTTCGACTTTATCAATCTCGGTCTCGTCAACTTTGACTTCGATGTTAATCGAAGACATATCGGCAATCGTCATCAGCGCTGTCGTGGAAAGCCCTGCGGTTGCAAACGTTCCGGCTTTGGACGGAATTTCCGCCACGACTCCGTTAATCGGCGCAACTTGCAGAGTTTTGTCGCGCTGGCTGGTTTGCCCGCGCAGCAAAGCGGCTTGCTGATTGGCGCGCGATTGCGAAGAACGAACGCTCAAATTTGCGGATTCAACCGCCCGCTGACCTTCGCGGATTCCGACTTGGGTTTGTTTGGCGCGCGCCTGATTTTCGTTCACACGGACTTCGGCTTCGCGCACGGCTGCTCGCTGTGTTTCAAGATTGGCGCGCGCGGTTCTTAAAGAAACCTGTGAATTTTCTACGCGGTCTTTCGCCGTATCATATTCGAGACGCGAAACAACGCCGGATTCGAGCAAATCCGCAACGCGCTTTAATTCGCGCTGAGCCGCATTGACTTCAACTTGCGCGCGATCAATTTCGGTTTGAATTGCAATCGCGCGCTGGCGAGCCGAATTAACGGCTTCGCGCGCCGAGTCAATCTGAGCGAGCGAGGCGTTGTAAGCCTGCTGATTCTGCGCGAGCTGATTTTGCGCGGCTGTCACTTGCGACTGCGAGACCTGAATATCGCTCTGCGCGGTTTGCAAAGCGGCAACCTGCGCGTCTTTGCTCGATTCGAGCTGCGTCGGATCTAACTTAACCAGCGGCTGACCTTTAGTAACCGTATCGCCTTCTTTGACGAAAATATCCACGATGCGCCCTTGAACCTCGCTGGTCAAATTAATGTATTGAATCGGTCGAACTTCGCCCGAAGCTGTAACGGTGGATTTCAATTCGCGGCGCGTTTCGACTTTAACGGTCGTCACTTCGGGCGTATCTTTGCGCGAAGCCATAACGCTAAAACCGATAATCAACACCAGCAAAGTGAGTGCGGAAACGCCAATAATAACTTTTTTACGACGGCTGAGAGCCATTTTTTCTAACCTCTGTTTATTATTAAATTGTTTGATTTAACCGAAAGACCTGAGCGGCTGCGAGCGTAATCGTCAGAATCTAAAATTCAGATTTTTATGATTTCCAAAATCTCGAACCTGCTCGCCGAATTTGTACGCCCGGCTCAATAAATTAGTTTCAGATTTCTTTCAACGGACGTGCGGTTTAATTCGTTCGATGCAAGTTTGCAATGAAAAAGCCGTCCGCATCATCGCGCGGCGGAAAAGTTCTGCCGTAACCTTTTTCGGTTAAAAATCGCGCGGGCAAATTTTTGGCGATAATTTTAAAGTTTGGATTTTTCGCCAGAAAATTGTCAATCACCGCTTCGTTTTCTTCCGGTTCGAGCGAACAAGTCGAATAAACCAAACGCCCGTTTTTCTTCAAGACTCGCGCCGCGCTCGTCAGAATAGCGTTTTGCAGCTCGGACAATTCGGCGAAATCCTTTTCGCGCAAATGATAACGAATTTCTGGGTTGTGCCGAATTGTCCCCGTCCCCGAACAAGGCGCGTCAACCAAAACCGCATCGAAACTTTCATCCGCAAACGGCAGCTTTCTGGCGTCGTAACGCACAATTTCAATTTCCCTTGAACCAAATTTATCAACGGTTTCTCTCAAAATTCTGACGCGCGGAATAGTAAAATCTCCGGCAACCAGCAATGACTTTGAACTTTGAACCTTGAACTTTGAACCCACAAGAGTGGTTTTGCTTCCCGGCGCTGCGCAAACGTCCAGAAAATTTTCTTCCGGTTTTAAATTAATAGTTTCGCCGACAAGCTGCGACGCTTCATCCTGCAAATAAATTTTGTTTTCCGAAACTAACTTTCTGATAGTTTGAGTTGCCCCCGAAACACGAAACGCATTGTTGGCAATTTTAGATTTTTCCAACTTTGCATCCGCAGTTTCGAGTTCTTGTAGAATCGTCTCACCATCTTGATTAGTTAAACGAAACGCCGTCGGCGGTTGTTGGTTGTTTGTTTTGGCAAGCTTTTCAGTTTCTTCAAAACCGAATTGCCGACTCCATTTTTCCAGAAGCCAAACCGGATGCGAAGTTTCGATTGACAATCTTTCGAGCGGATTCTTGATTTTATCGAGCAAATTAAAATTCGCGTCCCGCTCGCTTTTTCGCAAAACCGCGTTGACAAAACCTGCGGCGGAACGCTTTTTCGCCAGATAAACAAGATTGACCGATTCGTTGACCGCCGCTCGCGCCGGAATTTTCTCCATCGAGCGAAGCTGGAAAAGCCCGATTCGCAAAGCGATTTTCACCGCCATATCAAGTTTTTCAACTTTTTTACCCGAAAAATGCTCAATGAGAGAATCCAGCAGAAACTGATTTCTGAGAACGCCTAGAACCAAAGCGTGACAAAGCGCCCGGTCTTCCGTTTTTAAATTTTCCTCGTAAGCCGGCAGTAAAATCGCTGAAAACGCTCGCTCGCCTTCGATTTTTTGCAGAATCTCAAAAGCCGCTTTTCTCGCCGGAGAAACATTAATCGCCATTTTTAAATCAGCTTTTGCCCGACTTCTATTTTCGCGCCGTTGAGAAAATCGCGTACCGACATTCGGCGTTTTCCTTCGGGCTGAACTTCGTGCAGACGCAAAACCGTGCTTTCACCGCAAGCGACGATTAATTCATCGCCTCTGGCTTTTAAAATTGTCCCGAACTCAAAAGCTGCTTCGATTCTCTCGGCGTCAACGCGCCAAATCACCAGTTTTTTGTCGCCCGTATAAACGAAAGCATTTGGAAAAGGTTGAAAACCGCGCACGCGATTTTTAATGTCGAACGCGCTCAGTTCCCACGAAATCAAACCGTCCTCGCGTTTTAAAATCGGCGCAAAGCTCGCGTCTAAATCATTTTGTTTGCGCGGCTCGATTTCATCCAGATTTTTCAGAGTTTCACTCAACAAATCAGCCCCTAAACCGGAAAGTCTCTGCAACAATTCGGGCGCGGTTTCGTCCTCGCCGATTTCGGTTTCGCTTTGCAGCAAAATGTCGCCCGTGTCCAGTCCGGCGTCCATTCGCATCGTCGTCACACCGATTTTCGTTTCATTTTGGACAATCGCCCAATTTACCGGCGCGGCTCCGCGATATTTCGGCAAAAGCGAAAAATGAACGTTAATGCAGCCGCGTCTCGGCGTCTCCAAAAAAGCTATCGGCAAAATCCGCCCGTAAGCGACTACGACCGCAACATCGGCTTCGTGCGATTTGAATAATTGCAGAGCTTCGTCGGTTTTAACGCGCACAGGCTGAAAAACCGGCAAATTGCGGCTCAGCGCAAATTCCTTGACCGCCGGCACTGCCATTTTTTTTCCGCGTCCGGCGGGTTTGTCCGGCTGCGTCCAAACTGCCGCAACCGTGTGTCCGTCGGCTAAAATTTTCTCCAAAGTCGGAACAGCCGCCTGCGGAGTTCCCATAAAAACAATTCGCATTTTTCTTCTCAAAACAGCTTAACAACAACGAAACGAAAATAAAATGCGGCAGCGTTTATCCCTGCTTTGATTTTTTGGCGTTTAGTTTTAAGTTAATTTTGTGCCGATTGCTTTTGTTAATTCATTTCAAACCGACCGACGACTTTTCCGCGCCGAGATTCGCGCGTCTCTTGCGCACGCCGACGGGCTTTTCCGCGCCGGAATTTTGACGAGACAGGAAACCGAGCGCATTAAAAACGGTTTATGGACGGTTCTCAAACGAGCCGATTACGACCGCCATTATTTCGACGCTTTGCCCTCGCCCGATGTTTTCGCTTTTGTCGAAGCCCGGTTGTTTCAATTAATCAGCGACGGCGCGGCTAAACTCAAAATCGGTCGCAGTCCGCAGCATCAGGCGGCAGTCGCCGTGCGGCTCTGGCTGCGCGAAGAAATCCAGCAAATCGTCGAGCTGCTCGAACATTTGGAGGAAATTTTGCAAAGCTCGAAAAATCCGGTTTTCGCGGCTTTTTTTGAGATGTTCGACCGCGACCGCGAAATTTTCGGCGGAGTTTTGCGCCGGACAAATTGTTTGCCGCACATCGAATTTTCTCAGACGGATGAATCTTTAACCGAAATTGATTTTTCGGAAATCGCCCGCGATTTGGGATTTGCTTCCGTTGCTCACAACGCGCTCGAATCGGCAATTGACCGCGATTTTTGTCTCGAATTTGTCGGCGCTGCCGGATTTACGATGCTGCATTTGGCGCGATTGGCAAACGAATCTTTAAATCAATTCCCGCTTTCGGAAAACGCGCGGGGGGCTTTTGAGGCGATGCGCGGGAAATCGGGGAAAATTTTGGGACATCAAACCGCTTTGTTTTCGCTTTTAAAAAGCGCGCCGCTCGCCGCGACGAAAGATTTGCAGGAAATCAATCCGATTGTTTTTGAAACAGCCGACACAACGAAAGATTGTTTGCAAATGACATCCAGCGTCATCGAAAACTTTAATTCCCTTTCAGCTTCAACCCGATGAGATCGCAGATTTTATCAAGTTTTGCGCGCCGCTTTCGCCGCGAATGGCGCGCGCTTGATTTGCCGACAGAGCGGCAAACTGCGGTTTTAGCAATTTCCGGCGGCGCTGATTCGGCGGCTTTACTCTCGACTTGTTCCGAATTAAAAACAGCCAAAAAGCTGGATTTAAATTTTGTCGTCGCTCATTTCAATCATTGCTTGCGCGGTGCGGAAAGCGACACAGACGCCGAATTTGTCGCAAACTTAGCAGCTCGATTTGATTTTGAATTTGTTTGCGGAGAATGGAATCTCAAATTTGAAATTGCAGATTTAAAAGAAAATTTAGAGCAGGCGGCGCGCAACGCGCGTTATCAATTTTTATTTGAAACGGCTGAAAAATCCGGCGCATTCGCCGTTTTAACCGGGCATACTTTAAACGACCAAGCCGAAACTTTTCTGCTCAGGTTACTTCGCGGCAGCGGTATTGAAGGGCTTGGGGCAATGAAACAATTGCGGATTGCAGATTGCGGATTGCGAATCGGAAAACCATTTTCGGAACAAGAATTAACGAACGGTAACACAGAAAACAAATCCGCAATCCGCAATCCGCAATCCGCAATTCTACTGGTTCGCCCGCTTTTGAATTGGGCGACTCGCGAAGCGACCGAAGAATATTGCCAGTCGCGCGGCATTGAATTTCGGGTTGATTCGATGAATAAAGATGAAAATTTTGCCCGCGTGCGCGTGCGGCGCGAATTGCTGCCGCTTTTGAAAACTTTTAATCCGAAAATCGTCGAACAGTTGGCGCAAACCGCGCTGTTTCTCGGCGAAGATGCGGAAGAATTAAATTTAGCGGCGAAAAAACTGCTCGAAACGGCTGCTGCGGATTCCGCGCTCGACACAAAAGTTTTAAAAAAAACTTCCGCCGCGCAACGCCGCCGCGTAATCAGATTATGGATTAAAATAGAGCGCGGCTCGCTTCAAAAGTTAGAAGCAAAGCATTTAATTGCGATAGACAATCTGTTGATGAGAGGCGAAGGCAACAGTTTCATTGAACTTCCCGGTGATGGAATCGTTCTCAAAAAGAGAGGCTTACTTGTTTTTGAACGACGGAAAGGTTGAAAAAAGCGTTACCGGCAACTAAAATCAAAGCGGGATTAAAGGCGGGAAAGAAATTTTCGCCGCCGCGCCGCAGCCCGTAAGAGATTAACAACTCAGAGGCGCAAGGCGACATCTTAAACTCGACGTTTTTAATTGACTTAAATTATGAACGCGAGAGCGACCGCAAATCACACGAATTCCCTGTAAAATTAGGTTTGAACCGGAGTTTATAGTGTTTTATTGCTGTCGAAATCGGAGGCAACAAATTGAGTTCCAGAGTTAAACAAATTATTTTTTGGTTGGTTATTATCGCCAGCGTCGTCATTTTTTATCAATTGATTCAGCGCACCAATGGCGGGACGACAAAACAGTTAAGTTTTGACCAAACGATTACGAAAATCGAAAACGGCGAGATTGCCAAATTAACCCAAGGTCAATCAAGGCTCAATCTTGAAGACAAGAGCGGCAGCAAATTCTTCACGACCATTGAAGCGACAAACGATTCGCTCAAAACGCAGATTTTAAATCTTGCAAAATCCAAAAATGTGACCACAGATATTGAAGAAGGCGCAAACAGTCTGTTTTGGTCAATTGCTTTGGGATGGTTACCGATTTTGCTGTTTATCGGTTTTTGGATTTTTATGTTCCGCCAAATGCAGGCGGGCGGCAACAAAGCCCTTTCATTCGGCAAATCGCGCGCCAAATTGCTCAATAATCAGCAAAAGCGAGTCACGTTTAAAGACGTAGCCGGCGTCGAAGAAGCCAAAGACGAGCTACAGGAAATTATCGAGTTTTTAAAAGACCCGCAAAAATTCCAGAAGCTCGGCGGGCGCATTCCAAAAGGCGTTTTGATGATGGGACCTCCGGGAACCGGCAAAACCCTGCTGGCGCGCGCTGTTGCGGGCGAAGCAAACGTGCCGTTTTTCTCGATTTCCGGTTCGGATTTTGTCGAGATGTTTGTCGGCGTCGGCGCTTCGCGCGTCCGAGACCTTTTTGAACAAGGCAAGAAAAACGCGCCGTGCATCATTTTCATTGACGAAATTGATGCCGTCGGTCGTCATCGCGGCGCAGGTCTCGGCGGCGGTCACGACGAGCGAGAACAGACTTTAAATCAACTGCTCGTCGAAATGGACGGTTTTGAATCAAACGACGGCGTGATTTTGATGGCTTCGACCAATCGCCCTGATGTTCTCGACCCGGCGCTGCTTCGACCTGGGCGTTTTGACCGCCGCGTAGTTGTTTCGCGCCCGGACGTGAGAGGACGCGAAGGCATTTTGAAAGTTCACACACGGAAAATTCCGCTTGACGATAATGTTGACATCAGCGTGATTGCGCGCGGAACACCCGGATTTACGGGCGCAGACCTTGCGAATCTCGTCAATGAAGCCGCATTAAACGCGGCTCGTCTGAACAAAAAAGTCGTCTCGCAGATTGATTTTGAATTGTCGAAAGACAAAGTTTTGATGGGCGCGGAACGCCGCAGTATGGTTTTGTCGGATGCCGAAAAACGCTTAACCGCGTATCACGAAGCCGGTCATACGCTCGTCGGTTTGAAAGTTCCGTCGGCTGACCCGGTTCACAAAGTTACGATTATTCCGCGCGGAATGGCTTTGGGCGTCACGATGCAATTGCCTGAAGGCGACCGTCACAGCTATACCAAAGAGTATTTGATGGGACAAATCGCAATCCTGATGGGCGGACGAATAGCCGAAGAAATTTTCTTCGGCGCGGATAACGTCACGACCGGAGCGTCAAACGACATCGAACGCGCCACTGCGCTCGCTCGCTCGATGGTGACCGAGTATGGAATGTCCGATTTGGGACCGCTTACGTTCGGCAAAAAAGAAGAGCAAATTTTCCTCGGACGCGAAATCGCTCAGCACCGCGATTTTTCGGAAGATACCGCGATTAGAATTGATCAGGAAGTTAAGAAAATCATTTCTTCGCAGTACGAGCGCGCAATGAGCATCATCAAGGAACATTACGATGCGATGGTTCGATTGTCCGAAATTCTTCTCGAACGCGAATCGCTCGACGGCGTGCAAATTCGCCGCGTGGTAGCCGGTTTACCGCTCGATGACGATAACGGAAATGCGGCTTCCGATGATGATAACGGTCGTCCGCAATTAAAAGAGCCGACCGTCAATCCGCTCAAAAAACCGCTTTTGCCCCCGCTTCCCGGCAGCAATCCGGCAACGGCTTAAGCAAGCGCGACTAAATAAAAAAGCAAAAGGGAAATCAGTGATTACTGATTTCCCTTTTGCTTTTCGCATTTTATAAAGAATTAATAAGTTGAGTTAAGGAAGAAAAAAACGATTGACGCGGCAATAAACATCAGCAACCAAAAATCGTTTGACTCAAATGAATTTGAATAATCTTTTTCTTTCATATATTTTTTCCTCCGCTCAATAAAATCGCTTCCACTTTTCTAACGCGGCAAACTGTGCCGAAAAGTATCACGCTGTATTAACGTATCTCGGATTATTTTTTGCGTAAAAAAAAGGAAACGCGCTCGAAAAGCCGTTTCCTTTTTTTTAATCTTTATGTGATTTTGCGATTTTATGAATTAGCGAATGAAACCATAAAGCTGATAGCTGCGGTGATGAAAACCAATAGCCAAAAATCGTTTGCGCTAAATTTATTGAGTTCTCCGTTCATAAATTCCCCTTTCTCATTAAAAATCTGTTCTGTTTACGAACGCATTTTCTTTTCCCGATATTCAATGCAAAAATTGTGCAACAAACTAAAAATGTTAAAATTTCGGAGCAAAGAAAATGTCTCGAAAATTTTGGCAAACATCCCGGCGGCAAATTCCAATCGGCGATAAAACTCTCGTGATGGGAATTTTAAACATTACGCCCGACAGTTTTTCTGACGGCGGAAAATTTTATTCGCTTGACCAGGCGTTAAATCAAGCCGAAACGATGATTGCCGAAGGCGCGGACATTCTCGACATCGGCGGCGAAAGCACTCGACCGAACAGCGCGCAAATAACAACGGCAGAAGAAATCGAGCGCGTCGTGCCTGCGTTAAAAGAAATTGCCAAGCGCTTCGATATTCCGATTTCGGTTGACACGACAAAAGCCTCGATTGCCGAAGCCGCAATCGAGGCTGGGGCGGAAATTATCAACGATGTATCGGGCTTGCGTTTTGATGAAAAAATTGCTGATGTTGCAGCGAAAACAGACGCCGGTTTAATTTTAATGCACTTGCGCGGTACGTTTGAAACGATGCACAAACAAGAGCCGGTCGCTGACATTGTTCACGAAGTTAAAAACGGTTTGCGCCGGAGCGTCGAAAAAGCCGAATCAAGAGGTGTCAAGCGCGAGCAAATCGCGCTTGACGTCGGCATCGGATTTAGCAAAACTTTCGAGCAGAATTTGGAGCTGCTGGCAAAGCTGGAAGAAATTTGCGCAGATTTTTCGGAATTTCCGATGCTCGTCGGCACATCGCGCAAATCTTTTATTGGTAAAATATTGAACGACGCGCCCGCCGACCGGCGTTTGCACGGAACAATGTCGAGCGTTGCAATCGCGGTTTTTAACGGCGCGCAGATTGTCCGCGTTCACGACGTTCGCGCGGCTTTTGAAACCGCTCGTGTTGCCGAAGCGATAAGAAAAGCGCGAGAATAAGAACAGTCACAAAACTTTTTTGGGCAGGTTATTCGGCTCATCTTTTTATGAGTAAAATTTTCAAATTCGCCGCAATTTTTCTGCTGTTTTTGACGGTTTCCGGTTTTACCGAATGTTATAAGCCGGTTACGGACACAGGTTTGCCGAAACGGATAAAAAAGATTGCCGTGCCGCCGTTTCAGTTTGAAGCTCGCGCTTTGCGTTATCGTTTGGAGTCGCGTTTTACCGAGGCTGTCGTTCGCGAAGTCATTCGACGCGGGCGCGGGCTTCGCGTGCAGGGAACGAGGGAAGGCGCGGACGCAATCGTCGAAGGCTCTCTGCGCGATTTTTCATTTTCCGGCGTTTTACTCGACCCGACCGGTAGGGCGCGTGTTTTTGAAGTGACAATTGTCGGAACCGTCACAGTTCGCGATACGCAGGAAAACAAGATTTTATACGACAACCAAAATTTCGTTTTCCGCGATTCTTTTGAATTCGCTTCAGACCCGCGCTCGTTTTTTAATGAAGAGGACCCGGCTGTCGAACGAATCGCCCGCGCTTTTTCCGAATCGGTCGTCTCGGCGATTGTCAACGGCTTGGGCGTTAAGGAAGAGAAAAAATAATTACGAATTACGAATTACGAATTATGAATTGCGGAATATTTTTAAATCAAAGATAAATTTCTCAATTCGTAATTCGTAATTTGAAATTCGTAATTGATTCTATGGTTTACCGAATTTTACTTGAAACGCTGATTGCGGCGCATTTTGCGTTTATTTTGTTTATTGTTTTCGGCGCATTGGCGGCTCTCGCTCGGCGGTGGATGATATTTTTGCATCTTCCGGCGCTCGCTTACGGTTTGTTGAGCGAATTATTAAATATTAAATGTCCGATTGAGCCGCTTGAAAGCTGGCTCAGAGATTTGAGTTTTGAATCCGGTTTTGGCGTAGGTTTTCTCGAACCTTATTTGATCGGGTTAATTTATCCGCCCGCATGGAATCAGAGCTTCGGCAATTTGATGGCTGGGCTGCTTTTGGGTTTCAATCTATTAATTTACTCGTACATCCTTCTGCGCTGGCGGCGCAGAATTGCCTGAATTTATTTTGTAAATGTCTTTAATATCGCGCGAAGATTTGCGTAAACAACTCAAAAACGGCGAAGTCGCGCCGATTTATCTGCTTTTCGGGGCGGAAACTTATCTGCGCGACCAAGCCGCCAAATTTATCACCGAATTTGTTTTAAAAGATCAGCCGCTCAGAGAATTCAACGAATCGGTTTTCAGTCTCGCTTCGACCGACGTTCAGCAGGCAATCGCCGCCGCCGAACAGCTTCCGATGATTGCGTCGCGCCGCATCGTCCGCATTACGGAGATCAATAAATTGCAGCGCGAAGCCGACGAAGAAGTTTTGGCGCGTTACGCGGCGCGCCCGGCAGAATCCTGTGTCGCAATTCTGGTCGCCGACGATTTGGATAAACGAAAAAAGCTGTCGAAAACTCTGATTGAACATTGCGCCGCAGTCGAATTTGCGCCGCTCGAAACCGGAGAAATCACAAATTGGGCGCGCAAAACGCTGCGCGATTTAAACGCGCACATTGACGAAAAGGCTTTGCAGCATCTTCTGGCTCTCGTCGGCAACGACGTGCGAACGTTAACCAACGAATTAAACAAATTGGCGACTGCGGCATTGCCGGAAGGGCAAATCACTTTTGATTTGGTCGAAGAATTAGTGCCGAATTCGCGCGAGCTTTCAAATTTTGAATTAACCGATTATTTGCTGGCGAAAAACAACCGCCGCGCTTTGCAGATTTTAAAGAAAATTTTGGACGACGGCGCCGAGCCGTTGATGCTGCTCGGTTTGATTGCCTCAAATTACCGCCGTCTGGCGTGGGCGAAAGAAGCGATGGCGCGCGGTGCCGACCGCGAAGAAGTTTTCCGCAATATCAAACTGCCGTATAACAAACGCGAAGATTTTCTGGCAACCGCGCGCCGCGCCGATGCGAAAACTCTGGCAAAATGCTTGCAGCGAATCGCCGCTGCGGATTTGGCAATCAAAACATCAGTCGGCGGAGGCGGCGCGAGCGGCTCGCGGCTGCAAATCGAAATACTCGTTTGCGAGCTGGCAAATTCTTAAAATAAATCGAAAAAACCGGGACTGAGCCGCTTCGCGCGTCAACAAAAAAACATGCAAGGCTCACAAAGTTCGCGTTGTGAGCCTTGCATGTTTTTTGCAAGATTATTTTGCTGGCGCGCTCGCTGCTGAATTAAAATTCGAGCAAACCTATTTCGCGCTTAAATTAGTCACGTGCTTGGTCAAACGCGATTTGTAACGAGCGGCGGCGTTGCGATGCAACACGCCTTTAGCGACCATTTTGTCAATCATCGAGACGGTTGTCGGCAAAACAGCCTGGCTGGTTTCCGCATCTTTTCCGGTGATGGAAGTGCGGAGTTTTTTGATTTCCGTGCGCAGACGGCTGCGGTTGCGGCGGTTGACTTCGTTGCGGCGTTCGGTCTGGCGAACGCGCTTTTCGGCTGATTTATGATTCGGCATTAAATTTCTTCCTCTAAAATTACTTCTTTACTTAAATCCTATAGCGAGCAAATTTGCTGACAAGCAAAACATTAAGGATAATTTTTGATTCCTCGAATGTCAAGTTTTCGAGTTGTTTCTCTCGTAAATCAAGCGCAACCCTTCGAGCGTCAAAGTGTCGTCAACGGTTTCAATCAGTTTCGACGCTTTAGCAATCAATTTTGCCAGACCGCCGGTGGCAACAACGTGAGTCTCCGCACCCAATTCGTCAATCATTCGCCCCAAAATTCCGTCAACCAATCCGGCGTAACCGTAATACAAACCCGACTGGATCGAACCGACCGTCGAATTTCCGATTACGCGCGAAGGTTTTCGGATTTCCACGCGCGGCAATTTCGCCGCGCGCGCGAAAAGCGCATCCGAAGAAATCGTAATGCCCGGCGTTATCACGCCGCCGAGATATTCGCCCTGCTGATTTATCGCGTCAAAAGTCGTCGCCGTGCCGAAATCAACGACAATGCACGGCGTTCCGTAGCGAAAAACAGCCGCAACCGCGTCAACGATTCTGTCCGCTCCGACATCCGACGGCGGCTCGTACAAAATTTTTAAGCCGGTGTTTGTTTTGTTATCAACAAAAACCGGCGCGTGATTAAAATAATTTTCGGCAACTTTTTGAAAAGTAAAATTCAAAGGCGGAACGACAGAAGCGATGACGACTGCGGTAATCTCTTGATAATCAATCTCCGAAAGCGAAAAAAGCTGGCGAGCGACAATTCCATACTCGTCCGCCGTGCGGTCGCGAACCGTCGCCATTCGCCAATTTGCAATTAATTTGTCGCCGGAAAAAACTCCAAGAGAAGTGTTTGTGTTGCCAACGTCAATGACAAGGAGCATTTAGTAATCAGCAATCAGTAATAAGTAATAAGTAATTCGGTTTGAAACTTATTACTTATTACTTATCACTTATTACTGTTTCAGCCGTGAAGAGGCAATCCGTCGTAAGCGACTTGCCAGCCGTTTTGGCGACTGGTGCGGAGGCTGCGCTTGAACCAATCGAGGGCGTCTTCCGGGTTATCGTAAAGCTGCACCGCCGGGCGTTCTTCGCGCGGGTCAATGCGGCAAATTGTGCCGCCCTGGTCAAAAGTTTGGACGCCGAGAACGGCAATCATATCTTTCTTGGTCAAAATTACGGTTCGTCGTTTGATGTTGGTCAATTCGATTTCAAAAGCCGACTCGTCCATTTCATCCGCGTCGTCAAAATCTTCGCCGAGTTCGCTTTCTTCAAACTCGTCGTCAAAATCTTCGTAAAATTCGTCTTTGTTCATTTTTTTTATCTTATTGTCGTCGCAGCGAAACAACATCGCCCGCGTGAACAATTTTCATTAAACCGTTTTCCGCGCGCACGCGCAACGCCCCGCTCGATTCCAAGCCGCAAGTTTCTCCTTCAAACGTCTCGTTTTCAAGCGTCACGCGCACCGATTTGCCGAAAGCGTAACTTGAACGCTTCGTCCAAAGCTCGATAATTTGTTCGCTGCCGTTAGTTAGATGCAAAATTCGATAATTTTTCTCCAGGTTTTTTGTCAGCGCGGCGAGCAATTTTTCTGCGTCCGGCGCTTTTCCAATTTCGCCTTCGATTGTGGTTGCGGTGTGAAAAAGCTCCGGCGCAACCGCGTCTTTTTTCAGATTAATTCCGATTCCCAAAACAACCGCAATTCCTTTTTCCGTCTCTACCGTTTCCGCCAGAATGCCGGAAAGTTTTTTGCCGCCCGCAAAAACGTCGTTTGCCCATTTTATATCAGTCGGCAAATCACACGCTTCTTCAATCGCGTCCGAAACCGAAATCGCCGCCGCCAAAGTTATCAAAGGCAATTTTTGCATTTCAAATTTCGGGCGCAGAATCAAGCTGAAATATAATCCGGCATCTGCGGGCGAATGCCAAACCCGCTCGCGCCGCCCGCGACCGGCGGTTTGCTGCCGCGCAACGACGCACACACCTTCGTTTGCGCCCAACTTTGCCTGCCGCGCGGCTTCATCATTTGTTGATGGAAGCGAATCGAACCGTAAAATCGTAAACTGCATTAAAATTTTCAGCTAAAACAACGGATTTGTTAGATTGGAATTTCGGATAATTTCCAAAGCGTCTGCGGCAATCTGCGCTAAATAATAATCTTCCGCGTTCAGGTTTTCCTGTAAAACCTGAATTGCAGATGAATCTGCAATCACTCCGAGCGAGCGCGCTGCTTCACGCCGAACATCATCGGTGTTCGTTTTGTCGCGCAAAGCGGAAATCAAAGTCGGCACTGCTTTTCTGTTTCGGATTTGTCCCAGAGATATTGCCGCCGAACGACGAACAAACTCATCTATAACTCGATTTTTTTTCGTCATTGGAGCGAGCAAAACCTGGCTTAAAGGCTCAATCGCCCGCTCGTCCGAGATTTGTCCCAAAGCAATCGCAGATGCGGCACGGACGCTCGCAGTTTTGTCGGTTTGTAAAACCCGAATTAAAGAATAAACGGCGGTTTTGTCGTAAGTTCTACCGAGCGCAAAAGCCGCTTCGCGTCGGACAAATTCGGATTTGTCCGATAACAAAGGCAGCAAAGATTGCACGGCGTCCGTCGAAGCCAGATAAACAACGGCTCTGGCGGCTTCGGCGCGAACGATTTCCGCAGAATCGCGCAGGGCATTTGCGGCAGCCTGCGAAGCGACCGCATTTCGCAGCAAACCGAGTTGATAAACCGCATCGCGCCGCGTTTCAACGTCGGCTGATTTTAATTTTTGATTTTGTACGGCAATAATCCGGCGCTCAATTTCCTGTTCGGTGGTTTGCGCAAATTGCGGCAAAATAAAACCGAAAAAGCAGAGCACCGAAATAAAAATAAATTTCATATCGCGCCGTAATAATTCTGCGGCGGGTTACCGCTGCCCCGCCGCGTCATTTCCCACTCGAAAACTTGTCGGGCGCGACAGTTTTCGAGGCGGCTTTGCAGCGAAGCGATTAATTCGTCGTCAGTGATTAATTCGGCATTATTTGATGCGTCGAGGCGTGAAGAAACCTTGTTTAAAATTACGGGAAAATTCGTTTCGGAATGGTAATCGGATTTGTGCGCTTGTTGTTTATTAAATCGTTCAGCCATGTCCTTTCAGCTCCTTTTCAGCATCGGATGACAGCCTACTTCGATTGCGATTTAGGGCGCGAAACGCCTGCGCGGTGCGGGAGCGGGCTGTCGTCGAAATTTATGTTGTTCAATTAGTAAATTTCTCAAAACTTCTCTAAACAACCTATCTCCACAGTTTAGATTTGATCTTAAAGTCGTTGCCTCAAATATAGCCGAAGTTATTTGTTAAAATCAAGCATTTAAACCGAAAAGCGGCTGACCTTTTCCATCAGGTCAAACCGCTCTTCAGTGGTTTCAGCTTGGAAACCGAATTTTTGAAATCGTTTTTAAATATCGGCTTTTGACGCGACGAGATGCATCGTGTCAAAAATCAAGACGGCAATCGGCGGATAAAAAACCAGTTCGAAATGCAAATTCGACGCAAAAAGATTGCCCATCATACTGGTAATAATCATCTCCAAATATTTGCCGACAAGAATGCCGACTCCGAGACTGACTACAACTCCCAGACACAAAAATGCGGTTGCCGAAAGTCTGGAAAAAGGCTTTTCGTCTTCGTCGTCTTCGTCGCGCAAAACCGAATCGTGCAATCTGTCCGAAGCTCGCGTGTAACGCTGGTAGCCAATCTGCAAACGTCGCAGCAGATGCCAGCTTCCGGCGACGAAAAGTCCCAAAACAATTGATTTGCCCAACAAGTCGGAATGCGACCAAAATTGGGGTTTGAGCATTCCGACGAAAAATGTCGAGATAAAAAGCGCGACAATCGGGAAAACGGCTTGCTGCAAAGCCTGAGTTTCAAGCCGCTCGCGCTCGATGATTCGATCAACGACCGCGTCCATCCGTCGCTGAATCGCCATTCGGCGCAGACGCCGCGCGTGCGGATTGTCGGAAAAAATCACAGAGTCGCTGCCGTTATGACGGGCTTTGAGAAGCTGCGCGTCGTAGCGCGCCCGTTCCGCCGGATTGCTTAAAATTTGATAGGCTTTCGCAATTTGAGCAAACTCGTGTGAGTTGACACTAGAACCGCCGTTTACGTCCGGGTGTAGTTTTCGAGCAAGCCGCCGGTATGCGGATTTGATTTCTTTGTCCGAAGCCTTTGGCGAGACTTTTAAAATGCGGTAATAATCAACCACTTGTTTAAACGGTAACGGCGCTTGAGCTTATCGCCTTGCGAAAGCGACAGCCGGAAGAGCAGCAAGTCGCTCGGCAGTAGTTAGAATATAACACACCGCGCAAGGTTTGTCTGCGATTTGAAGCACACCAAAAAAGCGAATTTTCTACAATTATTTACACTGAAAATTCAGTGTTCTGTTTGTCCGGCGAGAAGCGCGACGGCATGCGGCAAAACCGGCTTGATAACATCGAAACATTCGCGCACGGCTTTTGGCGAGCCTGGCAAATTAATTATCAAACAATTTCCGCGGATTCCGCACACCGCGCGCGAAAGCATTGCGGTCGGTATTTTTTTCAGACTTTCAAAACGCATCGCCTCGGCTAAACCCGGCGCTTCGCGTTCGATAACCGCGCGCGTGGCTTCGGGCGTCGTGTCGCGCGGCGCGAATCCGGTTCCGCCGGTCGTGACGATTAAATTAACCGCTTCTCGCCCGCTTTGGTTTTTTAAAACTTCGACCAGCGAATCGAAATCATCCGAAACAATCGTTTTCTCAACGATTTCGGCTCCGATTTCTCGCAGGCATTCGACTAAAACCGCGCCCGAAACGTCTTCCGTCTCGCCGCGCGAGCAACGGTCGCTGACTGTAACGGCGACGGCTCGAATTTTAATTTCCATTTTTTCCGAAAACCGTAATCTCCCGTTCGTTTCCGATTTTTGAGCCTGCTTTGACGCGCGTTTCATTATCAATTATCGCCCGAAAAACTTCAGCGCCTTTTTCGATCACGGCGTCGTGCAAAACGATTGAATCGCGCACCGTCGCTCCTTCTTCGACGATTACGCCGGGCGAAAGAATCGAGCGCTCGACTCGTCCGCGAATCTTTGTGCCGCCGGCAATGAGACAGTTTTTAACTTCGGCGCCGGCGTCAACAAACGCCGGAACGCGCTGTGCTGCGAGCGTTAAAATCGCCCATCGAGAATCATCCAAATTCAATTCCTCCGGCTTTTCGAGCAAATCCATATTCGCTTGCCAATAAGCGTCAACAGTTCCGACATCGCGCCAGTAGCCGTCGAAACGAAATTCAAACGCTTTTCCTTCGGAGACAAGCTGCGGAATCAATTCGTGTCCGAAATCTTTGAGCGAATTGGCTGAGTCGGAAGGATTTGCCAGTTCGCCCAAAACATCCAAAAGGCGCGCGGCGTTATAGACGAAAACTTCGGTCGTAATCAAATCGCTTTCCGGCTTTTCGGGTTTGTAAGCGAAATCAACAACTCGCCCGTTTTTGTCTGTTTTAACGACGCCGAAACGCGACGCCGATTCGTTTTCCGGCACTTTTGTCGTCACCATCGTCACGTCCGCTCGTTTCTCCAAATGCTGTTCGATGACATCACGAAAATCGAGCTTGTAAATGTGGTCGGCGCTTAAAACAATTAAAATATCCGGGTTAAAATTGCGTATAAAACTGCGGTGGCGATAAATCGCGTCAGCATTTCCTTCGGCAAAACCGCTCTCGGTTTCTTCCTCATCGCCTCGATTTTGATTCGGCGGCAAAACGAGCAGCCCGCCGTAAGTGCGGTCTAAATCCCAGGGTCTGCCGTTCGATAAATGCTCGTTTAAAGAATGAAGCTCATATTGCTCGATCACCCAAACGTCGGAAATCTGGCTGTGCAGACAATTTGAGAGCGCAAAATCAATCAGCCGATAAAAACCGCCGAACGGCATTACGGGCTTGGCGCGATTTTCGGTCAAAACTCCTAGTCGTCCACCGACGCCGCCCGCCAAAATCAAAGCTAAAATTTTCGGTCGTTTCATAACTAAAATATTTTCACGTTTTTATTTTAGTTTCGGTCTGCGACCGCACAGAAAACCGATTTTTAAGCCGCCGTTGTTTCGTCAATTACTTCGAGTCGAGAGCGTTTGCCGTAAATAACGCTCAGCAAAACTCCCAATACGACCAGCAAAATTCCCATAATTGTTTGCATTGTATAAACTTCGCCGAAAATAAAAACGCCGAAAAGCAAAGCATAAATGATTCCGGTGTAATTCAGAATCGAAACATTGGCGACTCGCTCGGCTTGCAAAGATTTGGTCAAACAAATCTGTCCGAGCTGCGTTAAAATGCCGCACATCAGCAAGCAAAACCATTCCCACAAATTCGCCGGCGTCACCCAATTAAATGCCGTGAAAACAAATCCGGCGACAACGCCGACAAGCTGAAAATGAAGCACGACGACCAGCGGGTGCTCGCGCTCTTTCAAACGCCGGACAAGGTTGTAAGCGACGCCGGAACAAAACGCCGAAATGATTCCGGTGACAAGAAAAAATGTCGAAACGCTCGAATCGAAACCTTTCATCACAAACACGCCCGCAAAAGCGAGCGCGTAAAAAACCCATTGCAGCGCCCGCACTTTTTCGTTTAACAGAAAAACAGCGATAAATGTCGTAAAAATCGGCGAAAGATATTGAATCGTGACTGCCGTGGCGAGCGGAATATTTTGAACCGTGAGAAAAAAAGTAAACAGCGCGACTGTCCCGAACGAGCCGCGCGCTATTAATAGCGCGTTGTTATTTCCCCGCCAATCAACTTTTGCCCGAAAAATGCCGACAAAACAAATCAGAGCCGAAACCAGACAGCGAAAGAAAACAATTTCCATCGCGGGAATGTTGGAAAGTTGTTTAACGAAAACATTCATTATGGCGAAAAAGAATGTCGCCAATAACATATTTCGCACTCCGACACTTAAAATTTGCGAATTTATTTTGTCGCTTATAGTCTGTGCAGGAGGCAAATTCATTTACACAATTTTAGAACTCGAAAAATAAAAAACCAATTGGACCCCGTCTCAAAAATAAGTTCTGGGTAAAACTATAAGGCTTCAAATAAGAAATTCTAAGAAAATCAAAGCTGCTTTTATTCTCCGAGCGCTGCGTATTTAAATAAACGGAAACGATATTGCTGGCTGTCGCGGATATTTTTGGCAATCGCGCCGTGCAGTGTTTCGTCCCAATTGGTGTATTGCTCGATAAAACGGTCGGAAGCGGCTTTGTCGCCTTGATATTGAATGTCTAAAACCTTTCGCAGCAGCTTTTCGATTGTTTCGTGATATTTGTCGTAATTGATTTCGAGACGCCCTGTTTTCCGGTCAAATTCGAGTAAACCGTTTTCGAGATAAAAATTCCACTGCATTAACTGCATCGTATTGTACGGCTGGGAGCGGCGCGGGCGATTGCTTTGCAAAACGCGGCGAATTCCGGCGGCGTAAACCGCGCGAAGCTGTTCGCGAGTGTAATAACCCGATTTTTGCAAGGCTTCCGCGGTGAAAAGCGAAACGAGATCGGCTTTCATTTCTTCGTAAATGTCGCCGTTTTCCTGCAAAGCGGCATCCAATTCCTGCCCCGATTTTGTTCGGTCAACGCCTAGATAATGCCCGATTTCGTGCCAGAGCGTGTAATAAAAACTGCCTTCGGGCTTTAAATCGTTTGCGTGTTTCGGATCAACCGCCGTCTGAAACGCTTTCAGACTGGCGTTGAATATTTCCGGGTTTTGCAAAATGTTGGCGCGAATCAAAATCGTTCGCCCGTAGCGCCGCGAATACAAACTTTCGTTGGGTAAAATCGTCGCCGTGTTGCCGCCGCGCGATTGCGCGAAATCGGAAACTACATCGTAAACGCCTACCGAAATGTCTTCTTTAACGCGCTTGTGATTTTCGTAAGGCAGAGAATTTTCCAGAGCCTGAATTCCGCTCAAAGCCTTTCGTAAATTCGTCGTTTCCGGCTGGCGAGTTTTCAAAACGTTAAGGGAAAAGAAAGTTTTGACGCCGTAAAGCGGGTCGTCGTAAGTTTCGTAACTGCCGATTTGACCGTTTAAATTTTTGAAAATGCCCGTCACCCAAGCCGCGTCGCCTGATTCGTAATCGTCGGAAAGCAGATCGCGGCTGCGGTTTCGCAAATATCCGGCAAATTCCGAATCGTCTTTTTCAACTGCATCGGCGGCTTCGTTTAAAAGCTGGCTGGCGCGGATGATTTCATCCGCATAAGCGACCGAATAAGGCACGGCGTAAAACGATCTTGCATTCGGTTTCATAGCCTGCAAACGATTTTTCAGATTGAAATGCAATGTGTCCAATGCAGGATATTTGCGCAGCGTCGCCAAATCTTTTTGCAGATTTGCGGCTGTGGCGCGTCGAACGAGCGTGCGCGGATGCAAAATCTCATCGCGTTTATCGGGATTTGCCGCTAAAAATGCGTCCAATTCTGCTTTTGTCGCGTCAGCCGGATACATTCCGCCGCTTTCGGGCGCAGGCTTGAGGGGCAAAAAAGGCTCGCGGTTATTGTCGAGCGTCGTCGCAATCGGACCTTGATTGAGGCGGTAAAGCGTCAGAAGATTTTGCGTCGCGGCGGGCGAGCCTAAACGTTTATCGAGCTGTTCGAGAGCCGTTCGCGCTTCGACCGCTTGCGGGTCGCGTTGGCGCTCGTAAATGTTTTGAAAGATTTTGCCGACTTCATTAAGCTTTTCAATCGCCCGCCTTTCGCCCGCACTCAAGCCGGAAATGTCGGGCGCAAGCTTGGTCGGCTGCATTTTGTCAATTATCGGCTGGCTTTTTTCGACCGACCAATATCCGGCTGGCAGCTTTGCCGTTTGCGCCGGAGCGGAAACGAATAAACCGAATAATAAAAGGACTCCAAGAAGATTTTTCATCATTTTTATCGTTGACTGCGTAATGCTTTTTTCAAAATCGGCTCTAATGTATCAGCAATTCGCATAAAGCCTAAATCTGTCGGATGAATCCCGTCAACAGTCGCTTCGCCGTCCGCGCCGATCAAATTTTCGCCCGGAAGGTAATAAATGTTTTTGAATTTCGATTGAATCAAGTTTTGATAAACGCGCCGCAAAGTTTGGTTTTTATCCAGATATTTTTGCTGTTTGATTTGTTCAAACATTGCGTTGGGATAAGCGAGATTTTCGACCAAAATAATTGGCGTCAAGGGGCGTTTTTTGCGGATGATCTCGATTAATTTCGGCGCGCGTTCGGCGACTTCCGTTCCGGTGCTTAAATTCGGCAGACAATCAATGACATAAACAGCCGCGTCCAATTCGGTCAGTAATTCCGCAACCTCCGGCTCCATTCTGCCGTTGCCGGAAAAACCGAGATTAATCGTCGGGCGCTGCAATCTTCTGCCCAAAATTGCCGGATAAGCCATTCCAGGGCGCGAAGCGACCGCGCCCTGCACAATCGAAGTTCCGTAAAAAACAATCGGTTTTGTTCGTTCATCTGAATATAGCGCGGCTTTTTCGATTGTCGCTTTTTCCGGCAGCCCGATTTCCACGGATTCGACGCCGTTATAAAGCGGCAAATATAATTGATATTCGCGTTTTTGCGGGTTAATGTTACCGATTAATTTGTATTCGTTGATTGAAGATTTCATCGCCTCGCCGATTCCGATCCAGCGCCAGGAGCCGTTTTCCTTGACGTATAAATCAACGCCGCTGACACCGCTCGCCGCCATATGCGCGAGCGCCAGCGAGGGCGAACGTAATTTCCAGCGCGCGTAAATCGTGTCAGCGTCTGTCACAAAACGAACCGACATTCCCGACGAGTTTAGCGAAAGTTTCCAAACCGGCTCGCGGACAATTGCTTCGGCTTTAGCGGGCAGGCGGTCGTAAAAACTTTTGGTTTCCGTCCAGCCTTTTCCCTCGATTCCAAAATCCTTTAGGTCATACCAGCGCAGATTTGGCTGCGGCGGAGCGGTTTGCTGAGTATTGGCAGCGGAAATTAGAAACAGCAAGACAAAAATAATCGGAAAATAATAATTCATTAACCGAATATTAATGAAAACGCGGAATTGTGTTAAGCGTGAAAAAACAGAATTAAGATAATCGCCTGACGCCATACTTTATTTGTCTCGGAAGGAGACAAATAAAACAGCGCAGCGACAGGCAAATGAAATGAGCATTATCCGACAAAGCACCGCGAATGCCGGATAATGTAATTATTCTGCCGCCTCGTCTTTCTCGTCCTGGGCATTTCCGTGCGGCACTTCCGGGCTTTCTCTAAGAAAGATCGGTTCTTTTGATTCCCCGTCAATCTTGTAAATGGGTTCGCCGTGTTTATCTACATCCGGCACTTTATCGAGTTGTTTCTTGAGTTCTTTGTCTTCCATAATTTTCTCCTTCAGGTTTTGTACTAAAAGCCTATTCGAGAAAATCGTGCTCCATTTCTCTCCTGGCTAATTTATTGTGAATGATAATTCTAGCGCATCCATTCCATCGAAGCACGGCATCATCGTTTTTAGGCGGGCGTATTGCTTCGGCTTTCTCGAACCAATTCATCGCTTGAAGGAAATATTCATAAGCGTTTGAGCTTGAGCCGGGCGAGCCGCTGCAAAGAACAGCCTTGGCGCGTCGCTCGTAAATAATTCCGGTGTAGTAAGCCTGCTCATATTCGTCGGCGATGCGGGATAGATATTCTTGAATCTGCGAGTTTCCGACGGCGTAATCTCTGGCGAAACGGTCGCTCATTGCCAGAACAATTGTGACCAAAGCCTCTTGATTATCCGGTTCAATTTTTAGTATGTCGAGACAAATGCTCTCGGCGGCGCTCGGTTCGTTAAGCAGACGGTATCGGTTCGCTTTTTCCAAAGCCGCCGGAATAGCTTCTTTGGATACGGGTTTTAGCTCAAACATATTCGCTCCCTACACGCTTTTAGCATTATTCTTTTTTGGTGGTTCGAGACCTAAATATTCTGAAGAACTTTTTAATCGGATCGTAAAACTCATCAACAACGCGCTCTTTGAGCGGGATAATCGCATTGTCGGTTATCGTGATGTGTTCGGGACAAACCTTTGTGCAGCATTTTGTGATGTTGCAGTAGCCGATGCCGAATTCATCCTTTAATTCTTCCACGCGATTTTCCGTATCGAGCGGATGCATCTCAAGCGCCGCTACACCGACCAAAAATCTCGGACCGATAAACTCTTCGTGTTTGTCGTGGTCGCGCAAGACGTGGCAGACATCCTGACACAAAAAACATTCGATACATTTGCGAAATTCCTGCACGCGATTGATGTCTTCCTGCGCCATTCGCCAGGTTCCATCGGGAGCGTCGGGCTTACGCGGCTTGAACTTTTTGATTCGTTTTTTTACCTCGTAATTCCACGAAACGTCAGTCACCAAATCCTTTTTCAACGGAAACGTGCGCATCGGCTCGACCGTAATCGGCGAATCGAGCGGCAGAGTGTTCATCCGCGTCATACACATAAGTTTCGGCATTCCGTTGATTTCCGCCGAACAAGAGCCGCATTTTCCAGCCTTGCAGTTCCAGCGACAGGCAAGATCGCCCGCCTGCTCGCCCTGGATTTGCAGAACGGCGTCAAGCACCACCATTCCTTCGGTAATTTCAGTCGCATAATCAACAAGCTCGCCTTTTTCGCGGTCGCCGCGCCAGATTTTAAAAGTGGCTTTAGCCATTTAACCCATCTCCTCAATAATTTGTTTTAACTCGGCAGGCATTTCGGGAATCGGCACGCGCGTGATTTGCATTTCGCCATCCGCGCCTTTTTTAATCGTGAAATTAAATTTGGCAAATTCCGGGTCTTTTGCCGGATAATCATCACGAAATTGTCCGCCGCGACTTTCCTTTCGCTCGATTGCCGCGAGCGTAATCGCTTCCGAAACGTTCAGCAAATTGTGCAAATCGAGCGCTGTGTGCCAGCTCGGATTAAAATCAATATTGCCTGTCAGACTGATTTTCTCCCGACGCTCTTTAAGTTTTTCGATGCCGACCAGAGCGCGCCGCATCTCGTCTTCAATTCTGACAATCCCAACCAAATCCTGCATCATATCCTGCAAATCGTGTTGAATCGCAAAGGGATTTTCGCCGTTTGTCCGGTCAAACGCTTCCAATGACCAGCGCACGGTTTTTTCAATCTGCTCGTTATTGATGCTTCCGAAATTGTTTTCCCGCGCAAATATCGCCGCGTATTCGCCCGCGCGTTTGCCGAAAACTAATAAATCGGAAAGCGAGTTTCCGCCGAGGCGATTTGCGCCGTTGATTCCTGCGGCGCATTCACCGGCGGCAAAAAGTCCCGGAACGGTTGACTCCTGAGTGTCTGCATTAACGCGAATGCCTCCCATTATGTAATGAGTAGTAGGTCCGACTTCCATCGGCGTCGTCGTAATATCCAAATCCGCAAGCTGCTTGAACTGGTGATACATACTCGGCAGCTTTTTCTTGATGTGTTCGGGCGCGTTTGAAATTTTTTCTTTAATCCACGCAATATCAAGATAAACGCCGCCGTTCGGTGTTCCGCGTCCCGCTTTTACTTCGCGGACAATACATCGCGCAACGTGGTCTCGCGTCAGAAGCTCCGGCGGGCGACGGGCATTTTTGTCGCCCTGCGTGTATCGCCAGCCTTCTTCGGGCGTGTCGGCTGTCTGGTCTTTGTAATTGTCGGGAATGTCGTCGAACATAAAGCGCCGACCTTCGCTGTTTTTCAAGATTCCGCCTTCGCCGCGCACGCCTTCGGTGACGAGAATTCCGCGCACGCTCGGCGGGTAAACCATTCCGGTCGGGTGAAATTGAATGAACTCCATATCAATCAATTCCGCGCCCGCGTCATAAGCCAAAGAATGCCCGTCGCCCGTTCCTTCCCAACTGTTGCTCGTGATTTTATACGCGCGCCCGATTCCGCCTGTCGCTAAAATCACGGCTTTAGCTTTGAAAATCCGAAATCTTCCGTGCTCGCGCTCATACGCAAATGCCCCGACAACTCGGTCACCGTCTTTGAGCAGGGAAATCACGGTGACTTCCATATAAACTTCAATGCCTTGATGAATGCCGTGGTCTTGGAGCGTGCGAATCATTTCCAAGCCGGTTCTGTCGCCGACGTGAGCAAGACGCGGATATTTGTGTCCGCCGAAGTTTCTCTGCAAAATTCGCCCGTCTTTTGTTCTGTCAAAAACCGCGCCCCAAGCTTCGAGTTCGCGCACGCGGTCGGGCGCTTCTCTGGCGTGAAGCTCAGCCATTCGCCAGTTGTTGACATATTGACCGCCGCGCATCGTGTCGGAAAAATGGACTTTCCAATTGTCCCGGTCGTCAACATTCGCCATTGCCGCCGCCATTCCGCCTTCAGCCATTACGGTGTGCGCTTTGCCGAGCAGGGACTTGCAAACCAGACCGACTGAAACTCCAGCCGCAGATGCTTCGATTGCCGCGCGAAGTCCCGCTCCGCCCGCGCCGATTACCAGAACGTCATGCTCGAATGTTTGATATTCCGCCATAAATAAACGATGAATGATGAACGATGAATGATGAATGTAAGAATCCTTTTTTAATTCATCATTCATCGTTCATCATTCATCATTTTAAAAGATTCTCCAATCAGACCAGATTCCCATCGAGCAAAGACGCACATAAACGTCGGAAAATCCGACAACGAACAAGCTGAACCACGCAAACCACATATGTCTGCGATTGAGAGAGCTGACGCAATTATAAGTTGCGCAGCGCAAAGGCTTATCGGAAAGCTGATCGCATTTGCCGCCGACCAGGTGGCGCAGAGAATGGCAGCTAAACGTATAACCGCCCAGAAAAAAAACATTTGCGGCAAGCACGATGGTTCCGACTCCGACTCCGAAAGAAGCGTTTCCAGACGCATCGGTAAACCAAAACGCTTTCCAGACATCGTGCACCAGAAAAAATAAAAATATCAACGCCAGATAAAGAAAATAACGATGGATATTTTGGATAACAAGCGGGAATTTTCGTTCGCCGCGATAGCTGTGACGCGGTTCGCCGACGGCGCACGCGGGCGGGTCAGCCCAGAATGCTTTGTAATACGCGCCGCGATAGTAATAACAGGTAAAACGGAAACCGGCAGGCGCCCAGAGAATCAACAATGCAGGCGAAAAAGGCAGCCAATCGGGAATCCAAGCGGGCTTTGCGCCGAATAAACTATGTTCCGAGCCGAATAATTCTGGCGAATAAAACGGTGAAAGATAATTTGCGCCGTTTCCCGTGTATAAATAATGTTCGCCTTGAAACGCCGCCCACGTCGAATAAACGACGAAAGCAGACAAGGCTAAAAAAACCAGTAAAGGATATAACCACCAAGCGCCTTTGCGCGTAGTTTGACCGAAAGAACGCCGTTTTAAGGGAACAATTGTGGAAGCCATATTAGCCGTCAAATCTCAAACCGGAAGCTTTTTTATTTCAATTAGCTTTGTAAAATAAAACATTTCTCCGGTAAGACGCAATGGTTAATTCGGCTGCGCGGGCAGGAATCAAGGAATTTGAATTTCCGCAAGTAAAGGAAAATGATCGGAAGCCGTTTTGACAATCTCCGGCTGCTTGATGATTTCGATTGATTTCAGAGAATCGCCGTTGCGCGCCGGGAGAAAAACGTAATCTAGCCGGACGTGCGTGTCCCAAACCGGAAAAGTGTGTCCGATATCGTCCGGGTAAAGGTAACGAAAGCCGTCAATGTAGCCCGCGTCAAGCAGCGTCTGGACGGCTTCGCGTTTGATGTCGCGCCCTGAAATCCAGATTAAAGCGCGAATCCAGAGCGGCATTTTCGGCAAATTAAATCGCTCGCCCGGCGCGAGCGTGTTGAAATCGCCGACCAGCGCGTGAAAACCTTCCTGATGCTGCTTGATGCCTTCCAGAAGCGAGCGAATTTCGCGGGCGCGTTTCGCTTCGCTCCATTTGGAAAAACGCGGTTTTAGATGCAAACCGAAAATCCGCGAATGATTATCGGCTAGAACGATTTCCAGAAAAGAATGAGTCGAGCCGCGCGGATAATGCCAGCAATGATCGGCGATTTCGATTTTTGAGGCGAAAGCAATCGAATGCGCCCGGCGCGCGCCGACAACGCTCATTCCGCAATCGGCGGCGATTTGTTCGATAACGGCGGGCGCGTAGGCTTCCTGAAAAACAACGATGTCGGGCGCGACCGCCGCGACGACTTCCGCGATTTTCTTGCCGCGATTTTGCCCGCCGAAACGAATGTTGTAGCTAAGCAGTCGGAGCTGTTGTGTCACTGTTGTTCTCGGTTTCTTCAGGTTCGACAATCATAAAAAACGGCTGTCCGAAAAAGTCGCGGATGTACATATAAACGTCGGCGGTCGCGTGAATATTTACCGGGCGTCCGACCATCGCTTGCAGCTCGCGGCGAAAGCTGTCGAGTTCCGGCGTCGCAATATCCGGGTCTTTGTCCCCGAGCGGTTTGCTGTGGAAACCCGGAATATAATATGAGCCGAACATCGCCAGCGATTCCGCGCCGTGAAAAGTCAAATCCAAATCCGACGTTCCCTCACCTTTTGAATCGAACGGCATTCCGTCTTCGTACCGGGCGTTGGTAACGACGCTGCCGCGCAAAGATGCGCTGTTCGCGGGAGGCAGCCATTCTTTAATGCGCTGCCGGAAATGCTCGTAAAGCTGCTCGTCGCCGTTGAAACCGAGAAGAATAATTCGTTTGCGGATTTCGTCTTCGCTCAATGCGCTGACATCTTCGGTCAAAATCGCCTGTTCGTTTTCGATAATGTTTTCAGCCATAATTTAAGTTTTATAAAAAATCAAAATCTGTTCTGTACGCAATCAAACCAAAATATATTTGTCCGTTTGCGTACAGATTGTCCGCGCGCGGTTTGTAACAATAACGAACACTCAGAAAAGTGTGAGTTAAAAACGATTAAGGATAACTTTATTTGTGAAAGGAAGGAAAAAGAATATGGCAGCCGAAGAAAACAAAGGAAAAGGAACTACCGGCGGAGGAGCTGGAACCGGCGGACAAGCAGCCGGAAAAGCGGCATCAACCGGTCAGGGCGGACAGCAGATTTCCGGTGAACAGATTTTCACCACAACCGAAGAAAACACGGGCGGTGAATCGTTTGCCACAACGGGCGCGGGCGATACTTCGACGACCGGCGGCATTAGCGGCGGCAAAAGTCAGGCAAATCTTTCAGACGCTGTGAGCGGCGTCGTCAGCGGCGACACCAGCAAAGCGAAAGATATGTTGAATCAAGCCAAAACCGCGACCGGGGAAGTCGCAAGTCAGGCTCTCGGACAAGTTCAGGAAAAAGCCTCGACTTTCGTTGATACGAAAACCAGCGATGTCGCGCAAAGCTTAACAGGCGTCGCCGACACTGTCCGGCAATTTACCGAAACTTTACGGACAAATCAGGACACTCCAATCGCTCAAACCGTAGCGCAATACGGCGATACGGTGACAAATCAGGTCGAACGAGTTGCCGATTATCTCGACCGCGCAGATTTGCAGAAGTTAACGCGTGATGTTGAGAGCTTTGCGCGCAGAAATCCCGCAATTTTCGTCGGCAGCGCATTTGCATTGGGCATCTTGGTGTCACGTTTTATTAAATCAAGCCAACGGCGTCCGCTTCCGGCTAACAGACAAATCACAGCCGGAACAAGTCGCCGAGGAATCGGGACAACGGGCGGAACAGCCGACATCAATCGCGGAACAACGGGTACGACAACCACCAGCGCCACTATTGCAACCGGGGAACCGCCGGCATTGGGAAAAACTCTGCCGAGCGTTGATTCTCCGGCGACCGACACGGGCGCTTCCGATACGGGGACGACATCGCGGCTTTAATGCATGAGCGACAGGAGGTAAATTATTATGGCGCAACCAATTAATCAAATGCGGCAGCCGCAAAATCAGGAAGACCGGAGTCTCGGCGATTTGTTTGCGGAACTGGCAACCGAAACCAGCCAGCTCGTCCGTCAGGAAGTCGCTCTGGCGCAAACGGAAATAACGAATAAAGCCGCGCGGGTCGGTAAACAAGTCGGTTATCTCGTTGTCGGCGGCGCAGTCGGTTACGCGGCGCTGCTCGTCGTTTTAGCAGCCGTAACAATGGGGCTGGGAAGAATAATCGTTTCGCTGACAGGCTGGACTGATCTAACTTCGGCGGCACTTGCCGCAATCATTGTCGCAGTCATCGTCGGCGTCGTCGCGTATTCGCTCGTGACGAGCGCATTGGCTAAACTCCGCGAAACGAGTTTGGCGCCGAATCAAACAATTGAATCTGTGAAGGAGGATGCACAATGGCTGAAGAACCAGGTAAGTTAAGCAGAATTTCGGATGACGATGAAAGCACCGACGCCGTTTCAACGGCAGCCGGCGCGACTGATACATATTCGACAGGCAGACTTGGAGATTATCCTGCATCCGACACTGAAACCCGTGGGCTTGACGCAAATACGACGGACGAGGAAACCACGGAGGACACCGAACAGATTCGGGCGCAAATTGAAGAGACGCGCAGTCAAATGAGCGAAACTATTGATGCGATTCAGGAAAAACTGAGCATGTCGAATATCAAAGAACAAGTTTCGGATCAAATTAACAGCGCAGTCGATACGGCGAAAGATGCCGTTTACGACGCGACTATCGGAAAGGCTGGAAAATTTATGCAAAATGTAGGTAGAAGTTTAAGTGATGTAACGGGAAGTGTTGGCAGAGGTTTAAGCGATGTCACCGGAAATGTCGGAAACGCTCTGGCGGACGCGGGTATTGTCGAAACCGTCCGCCGCAATCCGCTTCCGTTTGCTTTAATCGGACTCGGCGTCGGAATGCTCGCGCTGCAATCGCGTCGAAGAACTACGACGAGATTATCGTCGCCTTCGTACAGCTATGATTATGACGCCGGAAATTACAACGAAGGCGATTATGATTATGACGGCGACACCGGACACCGGACCGGACGCGGCAGAGGCAAGCGTTCAACATTGAAAAGCGCGACAAGAACCGTGAGCGGCGCGGCAAGCACGGCTGTCGGAGGCGTTTCAACCGCAGCCAGCACCGCTTATTCGGGCGTTTCAACCGCGGCAAGCACGGCTTACGACGGTTTGACGAGCGCAGCGGGTTCGGCTTATGACGGAATCGGAACTGTCGGAACGCAGGCTCGGCAAATTGCCGGAACAGCTCAAGACCAATACGAATATTACCTCGAAGAAAATCCGCTCGCAGTCGGCGCAGTGGCTCTGGCTGTCGGCGCGGCGGTCGGATTTATGATTCCTTCGACCGAAACCGAAGGCGAATTGATGGGCGAATACCGCGACTCGCTCGTGGAAAAAGCCGGAGACGTAGCACGCGGCGCACTCGACAAAGTGCAGCAAGTCGCGGGCGAAGTTTCCCGCACAGTTCAGGAACAGGCAGGAAGTCAAGACCTAGTTCAGTAGAAGAAGAGTAGAAAAAGGGAAAAGGAGAAGAGGTGAGTTTTATTGCTCCTCTTCTCCTTTTCTCCTTTTCTCCCTCTCTTTTTACCGCGTCAGCCGGTAAATTAATAGAGCCGCGCGTTTTATTTGTCTCGGCAAAGTATCCAAATCCGCATATTCGCCTTTGGCGTGCGATCTTCCGCCGGTTGCGCCCAAGCCGTCCAAACCGGGCAAAAGATGAGCGACATAAGCGATGTCGCCGGCACCGCGCTCGCCGGGGTCTTGCGCCTCGATTTTCCCAAAACCCAAATCCCGACTCGCCGCGTCAAGCTGTTTTAAAATCGCGTAATTCCCCTCGGTCGGCGACATCGCCGGAATACCATCGGAAAAGGTAATTTTCGCCTGCGCGCCAGACAAATTCCTGACGACGATTTCGCGCATTTTGGCGCGCGCCGCTTCCTTTTGCTGTTCGCTGATAAACCGCAAATCGCCGCGCACAGTTGCTTTTGCTGCAACAACGTTCGATTTTCCCCAGGTCGTCAGATTTCCTTCTTTTGATTCGACATCTGTTCCTCCCGCAATCACCGACGGGTTAAAGGTTAAATATTTTTCGCCGCGAAGAGTCTCGTAAAATTGATTGATAATCCGCGCGGCTTCAAAAATCGCGCCGTTGCCCATACTTTCTTTAAAGATTTGACTGGAATGTCCGGTTTTCGCCGTGACTTCCAAAGTCCAACTGCTCGCGCCGCGCCGCCCGACGGTTGCAATGCCGCTTCCGCCGCCTTCAAAACTCAGCGCCAAATCGCTGCGCTTCGCCGCTGCAATCATATCGCCTCGGCTGATTGATTCCGGTTCGCCCGAATTTTCTTCATCGCCCGTCAGCAAAACAATAATTTGCGCATCTTTGAGCGCGCCCGCCGCGTGCAGAGCTTTCAAAGCATAAAACAAAACCACGTTTCCCGCCTTCATATCCGAAGAACCGGTGCCGTAACCCCGGTTGCCTTCGCGCCGAAATTTTTCGCCCGTCAAAACCGTGTCCAAATGTCCGAGAAGCAGCACGCGCTTGCCTTTTGTTCCTATTTTTTCAGCCCAAAGATGCCCGCCGCGCCGCATCTCGGCTGGCATTTCAATCCATTTCGTCGTAAAACCCAAAGCGTCAAATTCGGTTTTAAAAATTATTCCAACCTGTTTGACGCCCGCCATATTTTCGGTCGCGCTTTCGATGTTCACGCTTTTTTCGAGAAGCGAAACGGCATCGTTTTGGTGCGCGTCAATGTAATCAATGATTTTCTGTTCTTCGGCTGAGATTTTCTGTGCCTGAACAAACGCCGCGCACAAAGAAAGAAATGCAAAAGCGGTGATTATTGTTTTGAATATATTTTTCATTTGAGTTTTTTGGTAATTCAGTTTTGCGCTCAACAATATAAAGTAAAAAGGCGAGACTTGAAAATCTCGCCTTCTTGTTTCAGATTTTTAATTGATTAAGAATTGCTTTGCATCGTATCTTTCCCAAATTCCTTGAACAGTTTATCGAGCCACAAATTCGATAGTTTTTCCTGCACGCTGTTGGCTTTCAGGCGTTCGTTCAGGTTTGAAAAATCAACGCGGTCGAGCGATTGATCCTGATTAAAACAAGAAAAGACAAAAGATTCTTCGCCCGTGTGCGGGTCAACGTGACGCTGCAAACATTGAGCGCAGATTTCTTTCATCATACACTGCATCGGCGAGTTGATTGAGCCGATGGCTTCGTGTTCCTGTTTCAGATACGGAGCTAAAACTGAGTGACGCGCTTCTTTCACGGCGTTCATCATTCTGTCCGAGCCGATGGCGATAATGCGGTCAACCGTTTTTAAATCAAACTGCGGCTCGCCAATCTCGCCGTTCACATAAGCGAGCATCGCTTGAACGATGTTGCCGCGATAATGCCGGTCTTGCGGACGCTGCGGTTCAATCGCCTCACCTTTGTCGGTCGTCCAAATCACCTGGTCAACCGAGTTTTCGATTTCCTCGCGCCGGAAAATATCTCCGCCGTCTTTGTAGCCCGCGAAATAAATAATTTTGTTGTTTTTCGCGCGCATCGCTTTGGCTATTGAGAACAAAACGGCATTTCCAAGACCGCCGCCAGCGAGCAAAACAGTTTCGTTTTCGGGAATTTCGGTCGGTGTTCCGGTCGGTCCCATGACGATGACTTCTTCGTTTTCTTCCAAAAGCGAACATATTCTCGAACTCGTTCCCATTTCGAGAACAATCATCGAAAGCAAGCCCTTTTCGACATCAACCTCCGCGCCAGTTAGCGCGAGGTTTTCCATCAAGAGCTTTGTTCCTTTTAACTGCAAGGCGTGAGTTTCAAAGTTTTGCAGACGATAAAATTGTCCGGGTTGAAATTGTCTGGCTTGCAGCGGCGCGCGGACGACTACATCAACAATATTCGGCGTCAGGCGTTCGACGCGCACAACGCGCGCGACAAGCTGGTCTTCGAGCGTTTCGATTAATTTCGTGTAATGCGACTCGTTTACTTTGGCTAAATCAGAGATTTCGTCGGCAAAAATTTCGACGACTTTTTCATAACCGTCTTTTGCCGAAGCCATTGCTTTGACGACGTTTCCGGCGTATTGCGGATGGTTGTCGCCGTAATAAGTGATGAATTTGCCGTTTTCTTCGTAAGAAGTGAAAAATCCGGTTTCGCCTTTTTCCGCCGGAAGAAGCGCGAGCTTGCCGTTTTTCACCAATTTATGCGGCAGGAAATATTGTTTCCATTCGTCGAGCTTAAACGTGCCGGGTTTTTCTTTTTCGTAAATCACGTTCGGCGCAGTCCCGGCGGCAACGCAAACGGTGCGCGCCGGAAATTCGACCGTTTCGCCCGTGTTTTCAAATTTTCCGGTTTCCGAGTTGTGTCTAACACGCTCGAAAACAAGAGCTTTGACGGCGTTGTATTCATCAGGCACGGCTTCGCGCGGGTCGAAAAGCTCGATGAAATTAATGCCTTCTTCAAGCGCCTTTTGGATTTCTTCGTGGTTCAAACGATACGCGGGCGAATCCTGCATTCGTTTGCGATAAATGAGCGAGACGCCGCCCCAATCTTTAACGAGCGAAACCAAATCCGGTTTTTCTCCGGCTTTTTCCGCGCGCTCACGTTCCTCTCGCACGGCGCGACCGTGCGCTAAAAACTCCTGATAAATTCCAAGCTCTTCTTCATTAAATTGCTGGAAAACTGCCGTTTCGCCGATTTCCAACGCGAGTTTTTCATGCGTGTTAAGCATTTTTTCGACTTGAACGGGATAATACGCGGCAATTTCGGTCGCAGTATCAATTCCGGTCAAACCGCCGCCGATGACGACAGCCGGAAGCCGGACTTGCAAATTGGCGAGCGTATCTTTTTTGAATGCGCCGTTTAACTGCAAAGACATCAGAAAATCTGAAGCCTGACGAATGCCGCGAATCAGATTGTTTTTCATTCTGACAATTGTCGGGCGTCCCGCGCCGGTCGCAATCGCGATATGGTCAAAACCGAAATCCCATGCGTCTTCAATCGTCAGAGTTCCGCCAAATCGAATGCCGCCGTAAGCGCGGAAATACGGATTTCGCTCAAGAAGAAGCTGCAAAACAGTCAGAAAATTTTTGTCCCAGCGAACCGTGATTCCGTATTCCTGTACCCCACCGAAGCCCGACAAAACGCGGTCGCTTAATGGCTGGCGCAAATCGTCGGCGTTTTTGATGGGCGCCGGTGTTTTTCCGTTTCGTCCGGTCAAATCCGCTGCGAGCGGCTCGATTTTCAAACCGTCCACGCCGACGACGCCGAAACCCTCGTTTAAAAGATAATGCGCGAGCGTGTAACCAGCCGGACCCATTCCGACGACCAAAACATTTTTGCCGTTGTAAGGCAGCGCGTAAGGGCGTTTTGCTTTCAATGGATTCCAGCGCGTCAGCAAGCTGTAAATTTCAAAACCGTAAGGCAATTCCAAAACGTCGGTCAGAACGGAAGTTTCCGCTTGGGGAATATTGACAGGTTCTTGTTTCTGGAAAATGCAGCCCTTCATACAATCGTTGCAAATTCTATGTCCTGTTCCGGCGCACATCGGATTGTCAATGACGACCAGAGCCAGAGCCGCAATCGAATCGCCGTGGCGTTTCATCAAGTGCATTTCCGAAATCTTTTCTTCGAGCGGGCAACCCGTCATTTTGATTCCAAGCGGATTGCGTTTGATCGAGCCGTCTTTTTCGTGAAAACCTTTTGAACACGAATCTTTCGAGCGTTCGTGGCAAATCAGACAATAATCTGTTTCGTACAAAGCCTCGCGCTGTGTGCCGCGCGGATCGGTCAAATCAAAACCGTCGCGGCGGCGAATATGTTCGGGAAATTCCTGAATAAGCTCGGGTAAACTGTTTTCCCCGCGCGGTCGAATGACGTGAACGAGATTTTGATAATCGAGCTGGTGCGGCACGCGGAAACTTTGCCAGCCGCGCACATTGCGTTTGGCTTCCGGTTTAAATGAATGAACAGCCGCCCACGCTTCAAAAAGACGCAAATAAGTTTTGACTGCGAGCAAATCGCCTTCGGCTTCAGAGCTTAAATCGGATTGAAATTGCCGCAAAAGTTCGGTTGAAACAACCGAACTCAGTTTTCGCAAAACGCCCCGCTGCGCGTCCGTTAATTCCTGTTTTTTGGTCAGAGCTTCTTCGATGGCAAGAAGTTGAACCGTGATTTTTGAAATGGTCAGCTCATCGTCCTGCGGGTCGAAAATGTCAGCAAAAGCGGTTTGCTCCAAATTGAGCAGGCTCGCATTGAGCGCATCCAAATCAAATGCGACGGCTTGTTCTGCCGGAAACTTTTTGATCGCGCGGCGCTGAATGAAAAATTTAAATTGCCAAACCGGGTCTTGTTCTTTGACAGATTGCACAAGACTTTCGCGGCGCGGCTCGATGTTAAAAAGGCGCGCGATAAAGCTTGAAAGATATGGTGCGGCGTCGGTTAAAATTTTTGATTCGACTTTTTGTTCGTAATTGGCACCCCGCGCGGCGATGTACTGCATCAAAGCGGAGTGCAATTCGGCATTTTCCTGTTTGATTTCGTCGTAAAACGTTTCGGCAAGCTCGCGCAGGCGTTCGGGTTTGTATAAATCCGCATAGAAAAAACCGCCGATGCCGAGTTCAAAATTCGATTTGTTATCAAATGCCTTTCCGGCATTAGTTTTTGACATAAAATTCAATAAAATTTGTCTTAAATAAAGTTTGTGAAATATTTCGTATTATTTCCAAATATAGCATTTGACGCTTTCGAGCGACAAAAGAGCATATTTTGATTTAGATGAAGCTTTCGACGCGCGGTTAGCAATTTATTTGGCAAATATGGGGTTTTGAGTTTGTTTTTTTACCGCGATATGATAAAAAGCGGCTTTGATTGGCTGGCGAAACTCGCCGATTGTGTTAAAATACCGCTTTTCCGATTGAATTTACTCAACGGTTTTTATTCAATTTATCTTCCGCTTCTAAAGAGGTACTGATTTATATGGCAAGAGATGAACGGCTGCTGCCGTTGCCGACTGCAACAACGGAATTGCAGACCTTACCACCGCAGGATATTCCTTCGACTTATTCGCCCGTTTACGACGGCGACCCGTTCGCCGAAGCGCGCTCAATTCGGGAATATATCAGCGTCGTTCTCAAACGTAAATGGATGATTCTGGCGATTGTCACCGTAATCACGGTTTGCACGGCGATTTATATGCATCGCCTTCCTTCGCAATTTATGTCGTCCGCCGAGGTTTTAGTTGAAACCCGCGCGCCGAAAAAATCGAGCGAATCGGTTTATATCAATTTCTGGTACGACACCAAGTATTGGGACACACAGGTTAGATTGATTCAAAGCCCGGAACTGATGCGCGATGCCGTAGTAACTTTGGGCTTGCATCGCAATCCGAATCTGATCGCGGAACAACCCAAAGCGCCCAGCATTTTCGGAGCGATCACAAATATGATTACCGGCGCGAAACCGCCGACTGTCAAAACGCCGACGCTGCCTGTTTTAACCAGCGACTCGGATATTATTGATGTCGGCAATATTCAACTGCCGCCGGATGAAGCGAAGCGCGCGGAAGAATACGGGAATTATCTGCTCGGCGGCTTGACGGTCGAACCGATTGAAAAAACCAATCTCATCACGCTCAAATACACGCACGTTAACCCGGAACTGGCATCAACCATTCCGAACGCGGTCGCCGTGGCGTTTATCGCCAGAGACGCAAAACGCGAAATGCAGGGTGCTATTCAGCAAACCGAAGACAATGCCAGACAAATCGTTGATTTGCAGGCGAACATCAACCGTCTGGAAAACGAGCGAATCGCTTATATGCAAAGAGAGGATTTGCCGCTTCAGCAGGATCAGGGTCAAGCCTTATCGTCAGGTCGTTTGCAAACTTACAGCACAAACTGGCTGACTGCCGAAAAAAAACGTCGTGATTTGCAAGCCGAATATGAAGCCGCCCAACGCGCCAAAAATAATAATCAGATTAGGGCAGTCGTCCAGGACGGTTCAATGCTCAGTAAAGCGGATGAGCTGAATCGAATTCGTCAGGTCGAATTGGAAAAACGGCTTGAAGCAATTGACGGAAAAATCGAAGAGCTGAGTAACAAAAAAAGCCAGCTTTTAGTTAAATATACCGAAGAATACCCGGAAGTCGTTCAGGTTAATGAACAAATCAAATACTGGGAAAATACCAAAGAAAACACACGGCGCGAAAATTCCATAAAAATTGAAAGGGAAGGTCAAAAATTAACGCGCGAAGCCGAGAATATTGTTTTGACTGGGCTTCAAGCTAAACTTCAAGCCGCCATTAGACAGGAAAACGATTCAAAAGCGGCTTATTTACGCGAGCGCGCGGCGGCTAACGTGCAAGGTCAGTCGGAAATCAAATTGCTGACGTTAACCCAGGAAATCGAAACCAATCGCAAGCTGCTCGATAACGCTTTACAGCGTCAAAAAGTGCTTGAACTGGAAAAAAACGATTCGCGCCCGAATAACATCAAGGTGACGCGCCGCGCCGAGGGCGCCGGGCTGGTCGGACCGCAACGCCAGCGCAATATTACGATTGCGTTTCTGGCTTCGCTAATCTTCGGCGTCGGTCTCGCGTTTTTGCTTGATTATCTTGATGATTCGATTAAATCGAGCGACGACGTGGGACGACATCTCGGCTTGCCGACGCTGGCGCTGATTCCGCATTACGGCAGTCTCGAACGCTCGGTAGCGCGCGGCAAACAGCTCGCAACAGGCAGTCCCGCCCCGAATAGCAGCGGAGCGTCAACGGCGTTAGCGGCGCTCGATGATTCGCGTTCCGCGCTCGCCGAAGCATATCGCCATTTGCGAACGAGCCTGCTGTTTTCCTCAGCCGGAAAACCGCCCCAAACGATTCTCGTCACGTCTTCGCAGCCGTCCGAAGGCAAAACCACGACCGCCATCAATACGGCAATCACGCTCGCTCAAGCCGGAGCCGAAGTTGTCCTGATTGATTGCGATTTGCGCCGCCCGCGCCTGCATCATCATTTTCAACTCGAAAACACGCACGGTTTGACAAACTTTTTGTCCGGCGAGCGCAACACGAGCGAATTGATCAAAGAGTGCGACAAGCTGCCGAACTTGAAAATCGTCACCAGCGGTCCGATTCCTCCTAATCCGGCGGAATTGTTAAGCTCAATCGAGATGCGAAACTTGATTGACTTTTTGCGAAGCAATTTCAAGCACGTCATTATTGACTCGCCGCCCGCGATTTCCTTTACCGACGCGGTGATTCTTTCAACTCTGGTTGACGGCGTGATTATTGTGGCGATGGTCGGCAAGAGTTCGATTCATATGATCAAACGCTTCCGTCAGCGCCTGACCGGAGTCGGCTCGCGCATCTACGGCGTCGTGCTGAACGGTTTGAAACGGCACTCGGTTGATTATGGCTATTACGGCTACGGTTACAGCTATTACTATACCTACAACGACGATGAAGCTGCCTCTAACGGAAACGGCAGCGCGAACGGAAACGGAACAAAGAAATCGTAATAGATTTTCAAGTCAAAAAAAACGAGGCTTTTATAAGCCTCGTTTTTTTTGTTCCGCAAAATCGCTCAAAGCCGTTTTCCAATCCGGCAAAGGCTCAAATCCCAATTTTTCCGAAATCAAACAACGCAGTTTGGAATTAGCGGGGCGCGCAGCCGGACGCTGCAGCGACGCGCTGAAAATATCGGTGACTTGTCCGGCTCTGACGCCGGGAACCGTGCGAAGGAATCCGGCATAAGTCGTTCCTTCGCCGGAGCTTACGACATGGTAAATACCCGGCAAATCGGCTTCGGCAAGCTCGCGCAAACGACGCGCTAAATCCGCCGCGTAAGTCGGCGTGCCGAATGTGTCGTTAATCGCCGTGATTGATTTTCCGGCGAGCAGCATTCCGACGCCCTGACTCAAAAAATTCCTGCCGCCTTCACCGAAAATCCAGCCGCTGCGAACGACGATTGCTCGCGCGAGCGCCGCTTGCGCCAGACGTTCGCCCGCCAGCTTTGCCGCTCCATATTTGCTCAGCGGATTCGGCTCGTCGCGCTGCGTGTAATAACCGGAATTCGCGCCGTCAAAAACATAATCCGTCGAAATGGTTACGAGGTTTGCGCCGATCTTGCGACAACCGAGAGCCAAATTTTCCACGCCGTAAGCATTCGCCGCCCAATTTCTTTCGTCGTCCGTTTCGCAGCCGTCGACATTCGTCCAAGCCGCGCAGTTAATAACCGAATCGGGCTTTTCCCGCCGTAAAAAAGCAAAAACAGATTCGCGGTCGGCAATGTCCAAAATTTCTCGCCGGGCGGCGATAACTTCGTCGCCGATTGATTGGCAATAGTTAACGGTCACTCCGCCGACAAGTCCGGCGGCGCCCGTGATTAAAATTTTCATAAATTGCTGTAGCGGCATAAATCGCTCAGCGAAAGATTGCCGCCGCACAAAATTAAAACTATGTTGTCGTTCGGGTTGAATTGATCTTTTAAACGCAAAGCCGCCGCCAGCGTGCAGGACGAAGCCGGTTCGGTCAACACTTTCAATCTTTCGAGAATAAATTTCAGGGCTTCGACGGCTTCGCGGTCGGAAACGACCGTTACGCTCTCGATATTTTCCTGCGTCAATTGCAAAGTTCTAAGCGAAACCGCAGGCGCGCCGAGAGTTTTGGCAATCGAAGTAATCGCCGGAAGCTCTACGATTTGTCCGGCGTCGAGCGCTTGCGACATCGCATCTGCGCCTTCGGTTTCAACGCTCCAAATCCGCGCTTCCGGTTTGAGCGCTTTAATTGCAATCGAAACGCCGCCCGCCATTCCGCCGCCCCCGATGCTTGCAAAAACATCGGTCGTTTCCGGTAAATCTTCCAGAATTTCCAAACCGATTGTTCCTTGCCCGGCAATCACGAGCGGGTCGTCAAACGGATGAACTAAAACGCGCCCTTCGGCTTGATAATGCTCAAGCTCGGCAAATGCGGCGGCAATCGTCGGCAGCAATTCTATCCGCGCGCCGTATCCGTGCGCGGCGTCGAGGTAATTTTGCGGAGTTGTTTCCGGCATTAGAATAACGGCGTCAACTCCCAAAACGCTTGCGGCATAAGCAACTGCCTGCGCGTGATTTCCGCCGCTGACGGCGACCACGCCCGCCCGTCTTTCAGCCTCCGACAAGCTCAGAAGTTTGTTAAAAGCGCCGCGAACTTTGAACGAGCCGGTTTTTTGAAACAATTCGAGCTTGACGAAAACGTTTGTCCCCAAAAGTCGGCTGAGCGCCTCGCTTCGTTCGAGTCCGGTGCGTTTGACGAACGGCTTGATTCTCCCGCTTGCCTGTCTAATTGCAGCTAAATCCATAATTTTTCCCAACAGAAACACGACCGTCAGGGAGTGTGCTTTATTTTATACACTCCCTGACGGTCGTGTTTCTGTTGCGGCTTTGATTTCAAATCCGTATTGCCGGCGAAAATAATTCTGATATTCGCCGCTTCTGACGCGCGCAACCCAATCCTGATTTTCCAGATACCAGCGAACCGTTTTTTCCAAACCACTTTCCCAAGTCTCACGCGGTTTCCAGCCTAATTCGGTTTCGATTTTCTTGGGATCAATCGCATAACGGCGGTCGTGTCCGAGACGGTCTGTGACGAATTTTATCAAGCTGTGCGGTTTGCCGAGCGCGTCCAAAATTGATTTCACGACATCCAGATTTTCACGTTCGTTGCGCGCGCCGATATTATAAATTTCTCCGGTTTTACCTGTTTCCAAAACCTGCCAAACCGCGCGCGCGTGGTCGTCAACAAAAATCCAATCGCGCACGTTTTTCCCGTCGCCGTAAACTGGAAGTGGTTCGTCGTTGAGGGCGTTTGCAATCATCAATGGAATCAATTTTTCGGGAAACTGCCGCTGCCCGTAATTATTGCCGCAGCGCGTAATCACCGTGTCGAGTCCGAAAGTGTGTTGAGCGGCGCGGACAAAATGCTCGGCGGCTGCTTTCGACGCAGCGTAAGGCGAGTTCGGCGCAAGGGGCGAAGTTTCGGTGAAAAATTCATCGGAATCGTCCGGCAAGCTGCCCATTACTTCATCGGTCGAAACCTGACAAAATCGTCGGACATTTTTTGCGCGAGCGGCGTCGAGCAAAACCTGTGTTCCCAAAACATTGGTCAAAACAAATTCGTTAGCGGATTGAATGCTGCGGTCAACGTGCGATTCGGCGGCGAAATTAATGATTGCGTCCGTTTCTTCGGGCAAAGCCGCGAGAACCGCCATGCGGTCGCAGATGTCGCCTTTGACGAAACGGTGTCGGCTTTCATCAACGCCGTTTAGGTTTTCAAGATTTCCGGCGTAAGTCAAAGCGTCGAAATTTATGATTTCAACGTCATCGGTTTCGGACAAAACCAGGTGGATGAAAGCCGAACCGATAAATCCCGCGCCGCCCGTGACAAAAAACTTTCTCATCGTTGTTTCAAAAATTTTTGAGCAAATTTCAATTAGTCGAAATACAAGAAACAGAGAATTAACAGGGATAAAAAGGATGAAAGAGATTGATAAAAACAAGAAATATCCCCTTTATCGCTTTCATCCCTGTTAATTCTTTGTATTTCACTTTAATGAAATATGCTCTAGCTTTCCAATCTTCGCATTTCGCGCAAAATTAAATCCGCGTGTTGTCGCGGATTGTTGATATTTTTCAGCACGATTGTCGCGCCGCTTTCGCCAGCATTATCAATGATGAGATTTCCGTAGCCGAAAAGTCGCTGCCAAAAATTGGCTGAAACGGTCACATCCTGAATCTTGCCGAGCGCGACAAATTGAGTTTGCCGACTGAAAAAGCCCGTGTCAATTTCGAGCTTGGCGTCCGTTAATTTGTAGCGCATAAGATTGCGGCGGAAATGATAATAAGCCGGAATCAAAAACAGCAGCAGAGCGAGCAAAACCGACAAAACCATCAACGAAACAGAAAGCCCGAAAATCACGCCGAGATAAAGCAAAATCCCGCCCAAAATCGCCGCGCCGAAAAAAGCGGCGATGTAACCGATTTTGACGAAAAGCAGTGTCGGGCGAATGTTGAAAATCACCAGTTCTTTTTCATCGCTCGCAATTTGCGGTTTTTCACTCGGCGGTCGAGCGATAACCGTTTCTTCATCGGAAAACGAGCCGATTGTTTTGACGGCGCTCGCCGGTTCGCCGCAAACGCTGCAAAAACGCGCTGATGCCGGAACTTCGGCGCCGCAATTGATACAAAACATATCCGTCCGCTCCTCTGAAAACTCCGAAATTCGGAAGCGCGGTTATGATACAAAATTTAAGTGCGGCGGCAAACCGAATAAAAAAATGGCGAAGTCTGAGGGAAGACTTCGCCTAAGTGACGAGAACAAAACTTTTTCTATTTTCTATTAAACTTTTCGGGAGAAAGTTTATTGCGTAGCGAGCCGGATGCGCCCGTCGGGCAATCTTTCGACCGCCGCGCTCGGCACGTAAATGGTTTTCGGCGGCTCGTTTTTCGCTACCTGAGGAGCTTCTTTTTTCGCCAGTTGAGCGACGTTCGGGACAAAATTCGGATTGCGGATTTGCTCGTAGCGCGCGGTGATTCGCGCGACGTAATCGCGGGTTTCGCGGTAAGGCGGAATTTGATTGCCGTATTTCATCACTGCGCCTTCGCCCGCATTATACCCGGCAAGCGCGAGCCGCAAATCCTGACCGAAAGTGTCGAGCAGCCAGCGCATATATTTGACTCCGGCGTCAATGTTTTGCTGCGGATCGAAGATGTTCGTAACTCCGAATCTAACGGCGGTCGCGGGCATTAACTGCATCAAGCCGCTCGCGCCTTTGTAGGAAACCGCGCGGCGTTTAAAGCTCGATTCCTGATTCATCTGCGCGTAAATCAACAAAGGATCAACGTTATAACGCGCCGATGAAGTCGCAATATAATTGTCAATTACCGCGTCGCCGGTCGTAAAGCTGCCGAGAGATTTATTAAAAGACATTCTCGCCGCCGGTTGCTGCTGCCAGGACGTTCCGGTCATTACAATCGGAACAACCGTTCTGTTTTTCGAGGTTTGCTGCGCGTTCGATTTCTTTTGAGTTTTGACAATAGGTTTCGAGGTTTCCGGCGCGTAAACTTTGACGCCGCTCGCCAGATCGAAATTATCTATGACGCGCTGGCGCGTTTGCGCCGAAGCCGCAGTAACCGTAAAAACGAGGCTGAATAAAGCGAAATAAAGACAGACTTTTCCCATCGGAATAGAGCGTTCCTTCCCGTGAATTTGAGATAAATCGGGGCGAGTTAATTTATCGGATTTTTTTTTATTTTGTCTGTTAGCTGAAAAGAGACTTCACAAGCAGGCGCGATTTCGGCTCTGCTATCAAAGAGAAATTTCTATAGAAACTTGTTTTCCAGAAAATTAAACATTTTTGGCAAAGTTTTTTCATTTTGTTTAACACACCTTAAAATATTTCGGCTTGCTCTTGCGCCCGGTTCGTGGCAAATTCTTTGTTATTGATTCATTTAAAAAATTTTGAGGAGTTTTAGACTATGCCTAAAATCACAGCCGAAACCGCTGCGGGAACGGAAATGCTTGAAGCCGAAGCCGGGCGAAAATTGGTTTTGGCGCTTGAAGACCACGGTATTGATATTTTGCACCGCTGCGGCGGAAACGCTCGCTGCACGACTTGTCGCGTCGAAGTTTTGTCGGGCGATCCGGGCGAAATCGGCGAACCGGAACGTGTGATTCTCGCCACCAAAACCGATTTGGGCGAACGCACACGGCTTTCGTGCCAGATTCGCGTGATTGACGATTTGCACGTCAAAGTTATCCGTCAGGCAAGCGTTGAAGGAATTGATGCGGGAAATCGCCCGGTTGATTAACGCATTTCAATTGTTTCCGACGAAAATCAACAATCCGTTTTAAAAATACAAGGAGAAATTTATGGAAAATCAAAATTCAACATATCCGTTCAGTTTGCCGCCGCTCCCCTATGCGTTTGACGCGCTTGAGCCGGTGATTGACGCGCAGACAATGCAGCTTCATCACGACAAACATCATCAGGTTTACGTTGACAATTTAAACAACGCGCTTAAAGATCACACGGAATTTCACAATCGTTCGCTCGAACAAATTTTGCAGAATATCAACGAAGTGCCGGAAGCCGTCCGCACCGCTGTCAGAAATCACGGCGGCGGACATCATAATCATTCGATGTTCTGGCAAATTATGAAGCGTAATGACGGCGCGGGACCGCAAGGCGCGACTTTGCAGGCGATTGAAAAATCGTTCGGCAGTTTCGATGATTTCAAAACCAAATTTAACGAAGCCGGAACAAAACTGTTCGGTTCGGGCTGGGTTTTTCTCGTAGTTGACAACGGCGCATTGAAAATTCAACCAATGCCGAATCAGGATTCGCCCTTGATGAACAATTTGCAGGTCGTCATGGGCAACGACGTTTGGGAACACGCTTATTATTTGAAATATCAAAACAAACGCGCCGATTATCTCAAAGCCTGGTGGGACGTTGTGAACTGGGAAGTCGTCGGCGAACGCATTAACAGTTACCAAACAGGAAAATAAGAATTCTAGAATCAACTGCATTTGAAGCTCAAAATGCAAAAGCAAACGGGATGAGTTAAAATAAACTCATCCCGTTTGCTTTTTAAAATGATGCAGGAAGAAAAAGTTTTAATCAATAATTTTATTAAGAAAAAGAAAAAAGAGCGTCTGCCAAAACCGGACTGGCTCAAAATCAAGCTCGGCGATCCTACGAATCAAAACGAAGTTTTGCGGCTAATTGAAGGATTAAAGCTGCACACTGTTTGTCAGGAAGCGCGCTGCCCGAACATTTTTGAATGCTGGACTGACCGAACCGCGACGTTTATGCTCGCGGGCGACACCTGCACGCGCCATTGCGGTTTTTGCGCCGTCAACAAAGGCAAACCGGGTGAATTGGACGCCGAAGAGCCGCGCCATGTCGCGGAAGCCGTGCGGCATTTGAATCTCGCACACGCCGTGATTACGTCCGTCAACCGCGACGATTTGCCCGACGGCGGCGCATCACATTGGGCGGAAACGATTTTGCGCGTTCGTGAACTAAATCCGACTTGCAAAGTCGAAGTTTTAATACCCGATTTTAACGGCGACGAAGCCGCTTTGAACGCGGTTTTGGTTGCGCGACCGGACGTTTTAAACCACAACACCGAAACCATCGCTCGGCTTTATCGCCGCGTGCGCCCCGATGCGAAATACGCGCAAACTCTCGAACTGCTTGAACGTGCTGCGAGTTTCCGCGACACGCAGTTTCCGCAGATGAAAACAAAAAGCGGAATTATGGTCGGACTCGGCGAACAATTTGAAGAAGTCGTAGAATTGATGAAAGATTTGCGCTCGGTTTCGTGCGACATTATGACCATCGGACAATATTTGCAGCCTTACGAACGCCGCTTGCCGGTCGAGCGCTATGTCACGCCGCAAGAGTTTGCCGAATGGAAGCGCATCGGTCTGGAAATGGGTTTCAAACACGTCGAATCGTCGCCGCTCACGCGCTCTTCGTATCACGCGCGGCAGCAAACCGAATCCGGCGAGCAACAAACAATTGTGCAAATTGCGAGAAATTAATCAGAGCATTGTTTCGCCCGCTTACGGAAATGCTTTATAAAAGCAAACGGCTGTGTTTATTGTATTTCGTTAATTTCAATCTGCTTAAGATTTACCATTTGCCGTTCGGCAATTCGTCAATCGAGACGAGCGAGCCGAAAACGTCGGTTTTGCCATGCAGACGCATTCCGTTTTGAAAGCGCGACCAGGCGTCGGATTCGATTTTGTGTTTGTAAAGTTTGTTTTTGCCGCCCAATTCTTTGCAGAGCAGGTTATAAGTTTCGTCGCGTCCGGCTTCGCGCGTGCGAACGTTGTCAACCTCGATTGCCGCCCATTGCGGATTAAAATCGCTGCCCGAAGTCGTTTTCTCGCCCGCCGCAACCCATTTGTCAATCAAAAAAGTGTAGCGCGTTCGATAAACCGGAACTTCTTTGTAGATGGTTTCGGTTTTATTGCGCGTTTTTGTCACGTCTTTGTATTTCGTGCGCGTGCAGTACTCGTCTTCAAAATAACCGTTTTTCTTGTTCTTTCGCCCGCAAACGTAGCGTTCCGTGCCGTCGGAAACGCGTTCGGTATAAGTTTCCGGGACTTGCCTTGTGCCATTGGGCACCCGGTCGGTGTGATGCAGCGCGGTTTCTTTTGATTGAACGCGCGCCGCAGACGGAACTTCGCCTTCCCAAGCGGTTTCCCGAACAGTTTTATATTCTTCAAGTCGAATCGTGCGCTGCCATTCAAGCCCGACAACTTCAATGTCGCACGAATATTCAAGAGTCGAAATGTAAATCAGGACTCCGAATAAAACGACGAACAAAGCGCCTAATGCTCCCGCGCCGAGCAAAGCGATTTTGAATAAACGGCTGCTGAAAAAGGATTTTTTCGGCTGCGTGTTTTGAGAATTTAACGACGCCGCTGCTTGCGCGGCTTCCGTCCAATCGTTAACGCCGCGAATTTCTTCTTGAAGCTGTTTATTTTCGGCGTTGCGCGCGCTTCCGCAGCTTGTACAATTCCGGTCGAATGCGCGATTATTGCCGCTGCAATATTGACAAATCCAATCCGTGCCCGCGTTTGCCTGCCGTAAAAGCGCGGCGTCGTTGACGATGGATGTGTCGTCGTCAATAAAAAATTGAACATCGTCATCACGCTTAGTACCGCAGGTTTGACAGTTCAAGAATCGCCCGAGATTTGCGTTTGAACAGCGCAAACAACGCCATTTGCCTTCGTAAGTCGCCATAAATTCCCCGCTAACTAACGCGAAAAATAAACGAAAATCGTTTCACAAAAGTTTAGATTTTGAGATTTCGGTAATTACCAGCGCGTGTCGTATTTGATCAGATTTTCGCGCCATTCGATTTCGTCGCATTCGATGGGCAAAACCGGAATTTTACCGTCGAGAACGATTTGCGCATCCGCCGCGCGGCGAACGCGATAAGTTTTGCCCGACACAGACCAAATAATCAACACGGCTTTGTCTTCGTCAAACTGCGAAACGACCGCTTCGCGCCAATCTTTTTTACAGCGCAAAACGAGGCGTGAGCCGATTGGCAATTCGCCCAAAGTTAATTGTTTTTGCGTTTCTTCCAAAATCGAAACAAAAAAGCGCAAACCGATTGATTCAGTTTGCGCTTTTTCAATTCTTTAAAAACAAACGGGAGCTTAGTCTTCAAACGGCAAATCCTGCTGTATTTTGCGCTCTTTGTTGACGGCGTAAAACCGCAAACCGATTGAAACCAGCACGAGCGAAATGCCGATCCACGCAACCACCCAGAAAATGCTTGGAACGCCCGTAGCCTGAGCCATATTCGCCGCATCGCTGTGAACGTGCGAAGCCGCAAACGGCGAATGCATAAAGAAGACTGTTTTTAAATCAAACAAAGCGTTGAGCAAACATTGAACCGCAAGAAAGCTCAAAAAGAACGAAGCGACACGCGCCGTCGCGAAACGCGCAACCGCCGCTAGTCCCCCACTGATTGCCAAACCGGAAATGACCGTAAACGCAATGCCTAAAACAGAAACTTCGGCGCGCGAGAAATTCCACATCGGCAATGCGAAACCAAAAACTAAAGTCATCAGCGCGATAAAACCTGCGGTTGCGGCTAAAACAATTCTGGCTTGCACGGCGCGGCGAATCAAAATCAACAGCAGCGCGCCGAAAGCCGATGCTCCGACATAACCCGCACTCGAAATAATCAGCGACGCAACCGTTGTTTCCGGCGCGGCTAAAACCGCTCCGCTTCCGTCCGGCGCGACCGTCAAGCTGAATATTGCGCTGTTGGTGATGAGCGAAGCCAGAACGTGACCGCCTTCGTGAATGAACGTCACAAACAACCGAATCGGGTAAATCAAATATTCTGCAAACGGTATAAACCACAAAACAATGCTCAGAACGGTCGCAATTAACAAAGTTTTCAATTGCGGGCGAGCATCCGGCGCGACGTTAAATTTCATTATGCTGTAACTCCCTTGTTTCAAGTCTCGAATAAACTTACGTTTATCTTACCGCAAAGTTCTCGATTTTACGATGCCAAATTCCTCTCCCAATTTCGCTTTTAATCTTGGATTTTCGCCCGCTCGAAATCGCCGCTTTTCCCGCCGGTTTTCGCTTCGAGCCGAATGTCTGTGATTGTAATCGCTTTATCTAGCGCTTTGCACATATCGTAAATGGTCAAAGCCGCGATTGAAACCGCCGTCAACGCTTCCATCTCAACTCCGGTTTGCGCGGTTGTTATGGCTTCGGATTCGAGCGAAACGCCGTAATCGGTCAATTCGGCGCGAATCTCGACTTTTGACAAATTGATTTGATGACACAGCGGAATCAGATTCGACGTTTGCTTCGCCGCCATAATTCCGGCGATTCGAGCAATTTCGAGCGGATTTCCTTTCGGCGTCTGATTGTTTTTAATCGCGCCAATCGTCTCTTCATTTAACAAAACGCGCGCCGAAGCGACCGCGCGACGTCTCGTTTCGGCTTTTTCGCCGACATCAACCATCACGGCTTTTCCGGCTTCGTCAAAATGTGTGAGCTTGCTCATTTGAAGCGATAAAAACCTTCGCGTCCTTTGCGAAAACCTTTGCGTCCCTTGCGGTTTAATTCTTTTACGGCAAAAACGCAATTTTGACAATTGAATCGGCTTCGATTGTTAGACCTTGCGGCACAAAAACGAGCGCGTCAGCACGGGCGAATCCGACAAAATCGGACGAACCGCCCCAACGCAGGTTTTCCGCAATGATCTGACCTTTTTCATTTGTCGAAAGTCTTGCGGGAAGCAAACTGTCACGTTCTTTTGCGCCTTTAAATTTCCCGCCGGAAACGGCAAAGCCCGATTTTAAATCGCAATCATTCGCGCCCTGCATTTTCAGCAACGCTGCGCGGACAAACAAATTAAACGTGACAATCGCCGAAACCGGATTTCCCGGCAAACCGAAAATCAAACAATCGTTTAATCGCCCGAAAACCGTCGGTTTTCCCGGACGCAAAGCCACTCTTTCAAAAAGAATCTGCGCGCCAAGCTCGCGCAGAGCGGTTTTTGTAAAATCGTATTTTCCCACCGAAACGCCGCCCGAAAGAATCAGAACATCCGATGCTTCAACGGCATTTTCAATGTTCAATTTGAGATGTTCGATTTCATCGCCGGCAATCGGTAAAATCTCGCATTCTGCTCCGCATTTTTCGGCGTAAACTTTCAGTGTTAAAGAATTTGAATTACGAATTTGATCTTGCGCCGGTTTTTGCTCGATTCGGACAAGCTCGCTGCCAGTCGCCAAAATCGAACCGCGCGGTTTCCGTGCGACTTTTACAGTCGCGTAACCGAATGAAGCCAGACTTGCAATCATCCCAACGTTGACGATTTCACCCGCTTCAAAAACCTTCGCATTCGCTTTGATTTCGCTCGCTCGGCGGACAATGTTTTGACCAATTTTGACCGGCTCCAAAATTTCTACAAAACCGTTTTCTTCGCTCGCCAGCTCAAGCTTTTGCACCGCGTCAGCACCAAGCGGAACCGGCGCTCCGGTCATAATTCGCACCGCTTCCGTAGCTTTTAAATCGCTGCGCCAGCCTTTTCCGGCTGCCGATTCACCGATTATTTTTAATTTGACGGGCGCGTTTTCGGCATCTGCGGTTCGGATTGCGTAACCGTCCATTTGCGAGCGGTCAAACGGCGGCAAATCCATATCCGCCCAGATTTCCTCCGCCAAAACTCTGCCGCAGACTTCTGATAATTCAATCTTTTCCGTTTCAACCGGAGAAACGTTTTCCGCAATTATTTTCAGAGCGTCGGCAATCGAAATCATTCGATTAGTTTGCTGTAAACAAGCTGACGAGCGCAAGGCGCACAATTTTTCCGATTATTCGCCTTTCTTATTTTTCTGCGTTTCCCTTGAAATTTAATGCGCGAGGGCATAACATACCCGCAATCTGCCGGAGAAATCTAATGATCACATTATTTAAATTTACTTTTGTTTTCTTCACGCTGTTTTGTCTGGCGCAAACTGCTGCTGCAGCAACTTACACGGTCACGAAAACCGCAGACACCAACGACGGCGCGTGCGATGCCGATTGCAGCTTGCGCGAAGCGATTGCGGCGGCTAACGCAAGCGCCGAAAACGATATGATTTCGTTTTCGATTAGCGTTTTCAGCACGCCGCAAACAATTGTCTTGACGAGCGGCGATCTCATTATTACGAATAACGGCTCTTTAACGATTGTCGGCAGAGGAGCTAATTTTCTCACCGTCAGCGGCAACAATGCGAGCCGGGTTTTTACCAATAATACCGGCGCGGCGACGGCAATCAGCTTTCTTCGAGTCACGGGCGGAAACGGTATTAGCAGCATCTCAACCGGACTTGGCGGCGGTATTCACAACGCAGGCGGAAACTTAACTCTGACCGGATTGGTAATCAGCGGAAATAGCGCAGGACACGGCGGCGGTGTGAGCAATTGGGCAAACGGGACTTTAACTTTAAGAGAAACTACCGTGTCGGAGAATACGGCGTACGGCTCTGGCGGGGGAATGACGAATCTTCCCGGCAGCACGATAAATATTATAAATTCGACGTTTTCCAGAAACACAGCAGCTTCGCCCACAACGAACGGCGGAGGAGGGCTTCGCAACGACGGAATTGCCAACATAGCTAACTCAACTTTTTCCGGCAACATCGCGCAGAATGGAAGGGGCGGCGGAATTTTCCACACCGGCATATCTTTATCATTGAATAATGTCACAATTACGGGCAACAGGGATAGCTTAAGCACCGGCGGGCTGCTCAGTACCTCACAGACCGCTTTTAATTTAAGAAATACAATCATCGCCAATAACACGGGCGGTAATACGCCCGATATTTCCGGGGAGCTTAAGTCGTTCGGCAACAATTTAATCGGCGTCACAGGTCTCGCAACCGGCTTTATTAGCTCGGATTTGCTTAATCAAAACCCGCTTCTCGCGCCGCTTGCCAATAACGGCGGGCAAACGCAGACACACGCTCTGCTTCCCAATTCGCCTGCTGTCAATGCGGGAAACAATTGCGTCATCAACGGCAGTTGCGCCACAGGAAGCCCGTTTCAACCGCTCACAACCGATCAGCGCGGCTCAGGTTTTCCGCGTCAGGTCGGGGCAAACGTTGACATCGGCGCTTTTGAGGTGAATGTAATTTGTTCTTGCGCGACGCGCGCTTTGTTTGATTTCGATGGCGATGGGAGAACCGATTACGCAGTTTTTCGTCCGGCGAACAATTTCTGGTATTTACAGCGTTCTACCGCCGGATTTTCCGCTGTCCAGTTCGGCAATTCGATTGATAAGCCTGTTCCGGCGGATTATGACGGAGATGGCAAAACCGACATCGCGGTTTGGCGCGAGAGCGTCAATTCCCCTTCGTATTTTTACATCTTAAACAGCTCAGATAATACGTTTCGCGCCGAGCAGTTCGGCTCGCTTGGAGACGACCCGCGAGTTGTCGGCGATTGGGACGGCGACGGGCGGGCGGATTTAGCTGTTTACCGCAACGCCGTCGGAATCCCGGAAAATCCGGCTCCGACCCATTTCTTTTATCGTCCTTCCGGCACGCCCGGCGTTACATTCCGCGCTATCCAGTGGGGCAATATCTTTGACCGGGCGGCGCGCGGAGATTTCGACGGCGACGGAAAACAAGACGCCGCCGTTTTTCGCCCGTCAACTCGGACATGGTACGTCTTGCAAAGTTCGAATAACCAGCCGCTTTACCTGCCGTGGGGTTTGCCGGAAGACAAACTGGTTCCAGCCGACTATGACGGTGACGGTCGAACCGATATTGCGATTTTCCGCAACGGTTTATGGGCAATTATGCAATCGTCAAACAATCAGCCGCTTTACCAGAATTGGGGATTGCCGAACGATATTCCGGTTCCGGGCGATTACGACGGCGACGCGCGCGCCGATTTTGCAGTTTGGCGCAACGGCACTTATTTCGTGCTTCGTAGCGGCGATAATCAATTCACCGCCGTTCAGTTCGGTTTGAGCAACGACGTACCAATCGCTTCGGCATTGGTTCCGTAAATTTAACTGTTATTTCAATTAAAAGAGCGCGATTGCTCAGGTAAGTTTTCGCGCTTTTTTGGTTGAAAGAAATGAAGAAAAATAACTGCAAAGGACGCAAAGATTTTCGCAGAGGGCGCTAAAAAACTTCTATTTTTGGATGACTCTTTATTTTCAACATCTATTATCCAGAGCCGATGTTATCTTAAGATTCGCTTCAAAAGACATAGCTAAAATCTGCGCCGAATCGCTCTTTGTACGGTTTTTCGTATTTCCGGCAAATCCGCCGGTAGCTTTCGGCTTGCCGCTCTCTCTTTAATTCGCTCGCCAGTTTTGCTGCTTCGTTTGCTAAATTCAGCGTTGCTGAAATCGGCTCGATATTCGCCGGGTCGGCTTCGGTGCGCTCCAGAGCTAAATTTAATGCCCTTTCCGCTTCGGCAAGAGCGGCTTCAGGCTTGCCCTGTTGTTTGAAAATGGATATTTTCAAACCGAGAATCCAGATTTCAAGTATTGCGAGTTCGCGGTCGTCGGTGTTCTTTTTTAAATCTTGAAGAATTTTTACGGCGATTTCCAAATTTTTCAACGCTTTGGCGGTGCGTCCGAGCCTCGTTAGAGTTTCGGCATAATTAAAATACGAACTGTAAATCCAACGCTTTTCAGTAATAGCGTCCGGGTGCAGTTCGGTGTAATAAAGGTTGCGCTCTCGATGTTCGAGGGCTTGCGCGAACCAATTTCGGGCGGTCTCGAAATCTCCTTTTTTCTCTTCGCTTTTGCCTCTATGGGAATTGACGTTACCGATTCTCGAATGCAGCTTTGCTATAAGATTGATGAGATTTTTGTTCCGCAGCCCGGACGCATAAAGCGCGTCGGCTTCGCCCAAAGCCCGTTCACAATGTTCAATGCCGCCTCCGGCATCGGTCAGCGCGATTTGCAAACTCAGAAAGGCGATTTTTCTTTCGACGTTTGTTTCGTCGGAGGCTAACAATTCTTTGTGCAACGTCAGAGCTTTTTGCAAAATTTGCTGTGCTTGTTCCCAATTACCGACGCGGCTTTCGACGTTTGCCAGCAGGCGCGACGTTTCGACCAGTTCGTCTTTGAGCGATAAATCGGCGGGCGCAAGCAGCATCGCTCGTTCCAGCAGCGCGACGGACTTTCGATAGCTTTGAATCGCGTCTTCCGATTTGCCCAGATTAGCCGTGTACGGTTTGCCCTGCGCGTCGCCGATTTTCCGGTAAGCGATTGCCGATTCTTTCAAGAGTTCGGGATTGTTAATTTCCTCACGCGCAACCGCGTCGAGATAATTCACGCCGTCGCTAACGAGTCGTTCGCGTAAGCTCGTCGAGCCATCGAGCCGGGCGATTTCGTCGTGGTAATCGAAGATAAAAGAGTTTGCGATTTTCCGCACCTGTTCAAATCGTTGCTCGGCGATTTGCTGTTGTTTTCGCGCCTCAAAAGATTGCCAAATCGCTGCCGCTACTCCGCCGGCAATCAGCAAAATCGCCGCCGCCGCGAGCGCAGCCGACAAACGATTTCGCTTGACGAATTTTGCGGCGCGGTATCGAAAAGACTGCGGATGAGCTTTGACGGGTAAGCCGTTCAAGTAAGATTTCACATCGTCGGCAAACTGCTCAACCGAATCATAACGCCGCTCTTTTTCCTTTTGTATGGCTTTTAAAATGATGTTGTCCAAATCGCCTTTCAATTGCGATTTTGCTCGGCTCGGCGCGACGGGTTCGATTTCACAAATGCCGTGCGGAATTTCCATTTGACTGACCGAATAAATCTCACGCGGCGGTTTTTCGGTCAAAAGTTCATACAAGATAACGCCGAGACTGTAAACGTCGCTGGCGGTAGCGATAGTTTCGCCTTTGATTTGTTCGGGGCTGGCATAAGCGGGCGTGAGCGGCGCGTTTTGGGTTTGCGTCTGCGCGTCCGCATCGGCATTGAGAATTTTGGCGATACCAAAATCGAGCAATTTCGCCTCGCCGTTTTTTGTGATCAAAATGTTCGACGGCTTCAAATCACGATGCACGATTAACTGCCGGTGCGCGTAAGCGACAGCCGAGCAGATTTGCAAAAAAAGCTCAAGCTTTTCGTTTATGTCGAGATTGTTTTCGCGGCAATAAACGTTAACCGGAACGCCTTCGACAAATTCCATCACGTAATACGGCGTTCCGTATTCGGTAAAACCGCCGTCTAGCAAGCGGACAATGTTCGGGTGTTCGAGCCGGGCGAGAATCTGGCGCTCCGTCTTAAAACGCCTGACCAGTTCATCGTTGAAAAAATTGTGATTGACAAGCTTGACGGCGACGCGCTGATCAAATTCGCCGTCGAAACGCGCGGCTTCAAAAACCACGCCCATTCCGCCGCGCTCAATTTCGCGTTCGATTCGGTAATGTCCGACAGTTTCTCCGATAAGCGAGGGCGAATCAAATTCGAGTTTAACCGGCTCGCCGAGAAAATCTTCGGCTTCCAGGTCAACCTCAATCAATTCGGCGAGTTCCTGATAAAAAGTTTTCTCATTCAGGCGCAGCGACGACAAATAAGACGAACGCATTTCCGGCGTAAGCTCAACGGCTTCGTTAAAAACGTTTTTCAATCTTTGCCAGCGATTGTCGTCCGATTTCGCGCCGTTCATTTTAACTGTTCCTGTTTAGCTTTTGATAAAGCCAGCTTCGCGCAAACCGCCATTCGCGCAACACCGTGCTAAGAGAAATGCCCAAAATGCGAGCGATTTCATCAAAAGTCAAACCGCCGTAAAAACGCATTTCAACGATTTTCACCGCCCGCGCGTCGCGTTTTGCCAATTCGAGTAAAACCGTTTCGAGCGCAATTACGTCAATTTCCGTTTGCTCGAATCCGAAGAGCGTTTTTTCTTTAATCTGATCGAGCGGAAAAACTTCCTTACCCTCGCCGCGCTTGATGCGTTTCCGGTGAAGGGCATAATTGACCAGCACGCGCCTCATAATTGAGGACGCTATACTCACAAAATAAACGCGGTCGTTCAAATCAAGCGAATGCTGTTTGCGGAGCAATAGGTAAACTTCGTGAACGAGTTCGGTCGGACGCAAAGTATGATTCGGTCGCTCGTTTTGCAGATGATAAGCCGCGAGCCGCTTCAGCTCGGTATAAACTTTCGGAAGAAGCTCGTTTAATCTTTCGGCATCAAACTCCTCCAATAAATCGGTTTCGCTCGGCGCGTCAAACTCCGACAATCTTTTCGCTCCTTAATCTTTTGCCGTCAACTTAACACCGAAACAAAATTTCTGTCAATTTTTTTGACACAAAGCCGGTAGTTTTGTTGCGTTACTGTAAAAGAGTTATTCAAAGAGTTATTCCAGCGACAGTTTTAATATTTTAAGTCAGCTTAACCGGCAGTCTTAATTTACTCCAAGTTTGAGGCAAATACTCTATCGTCTTTAAACAATCGAAAGATTTGAAATTAAAGAACTCCTCAATTCATTATTTGATTCCTTTAGATGTCGTTTTGAATTAATCACCTAACAAATAACAACTTAACTTACCAACCTAACAACCGGGAGATTTGAACAAATGAATTGGAAATTGATTGGGAAATATACCGTGCTGACGATGGTCTTCACTTTAGGGGCATTTATTTTACTAAATGTATTTAATAACTATTCAAACATTGAGACGAATAACAAAAAACAGATTGGTCAAACCGCGACAACGATAACAGCAGAAAGTAAAACCGGAACAAATGATAAACTCCTGGAACCCGACCCTTTAACTAAAAAGAAAATTAAAGAAAATTATGGAAAATTACCGCTGACATTTGAAGCTAATGAAGGACAAGTTGATTCTCAGGTTCAGTATATCTCGCGCGGAGACGGTTATAATCTGTTTTTAACCGGCACAGAAGCCGTAATTGCTTTACGTGCTCCGGTTAAGGCTAATGATACTTCTACCGCCAAAAATGAAGCAGAACCGATAAGTGAAGAACAATCGGTTCTCCGCATGAAAATGGTCGGCGCAAGTGCGGCACCTAGAATTAAAGGACTTGAGCCGCAGCCGGGTAAGGGCAATTATTTTCTCGGAAACGATCGAAAAAAGTGGCGAACAAATGTTAACCACTACGCCCGTGTGGAGTATAGGGATGTATATCCCGGTGTGAATGTCGTTTACTACGGAAATCAGCGGCAGTTGGAATACGATTTTGTCGTCGCTCCCGGCATTAATCCAGATATTATTAAAATGTCGTTTGAAGGCGCGCAGGATTTAAGCATTGACGCCGACGGCGATTTGATACTGCGAACGCCGGGCGGCGATATTCGCCAGCATAAGCCGATTATTTATCAGGAAACAAACGGCGGGAAACAAGAAATCGCCGGTCGTTACGAAATCAAGGGTGAGCGTGAAATCGGTTTTGAATTAGCACCGTATGATACGACGAAACCGCTGGTGATTGACCCGGTGATTAACTACTCGACTTTTCTGGGCGGTTACGGTATTGATAGTGGTCATGGTATTGCGGTGGACTCATCGGGCAATGCTTACGTCACCGGGTTCACAGAAGCTAGTAATTTTCCGACCGTTAATTCTCTGCCTTACGGTGATCGCGAGGGCGAGGGCTGGTCTCAAGATGCCTTTGTCACTAAATTAAATGCCGCTGGCAGCGCGCTCGTCTATTCCACTTACCTTGGCGGTCAAAGCAGAAGTAGTGATAAGGGTCTCGGCATTGCCGTTGACGCTTCCGGCAACGCCTACGTCACAGGTTACACCAATTCGGTTGATTTCCCGACGATGAATCCTTTCCAGTCTGCTTTGCACGGCTATGGGGATGCCTTCGTAACAAAGTTAAATTCGACCGGCTCCGCTCTTGTCTATTCCACATACCTCGGAGGAAGCCATAATCAGGAAGAGAGTCGCAGCATCGCTATTGATTTTGCCGGCAACGCTTATGTGACAGGTACTACCAGTTCGACCGACTTCCCAACAGCAAATCCACTGCAACCGGCTATCATCGGCGACCCCTACTATGGCGAAGCTTTTGTCACGAAGCTAAATCCGGCAGGCTCTGCCCTTGTTTATTCAACATTCCTTGGCGGCGGCAGCTATGATAATGGCAACGCCGTCGCCGTAGATTCATCCGGCAACGCATATGTGACCGGGACCACTTACTCAAATGATTTCCCGACAGCAAATGCTCTACAATCAGATTGCGGTTGTTCGCTTGGTAACTGTGCTGGCAATAGTGCCGTATTCATCACGAAGATAAACCCGACCGGCTCTGCTTTTGTCTATTCCACTTTCCTCGGCGGTAACGGTCTTGATGAAGGACGAGACATTGCTGTTGATTCTGCTGGCAATGCTTATGTGACAGGTGTAACCCGTTCGAACAACTTTCCGACAGTAAATCCGTTACAAGCAACTCCTACGGGCGGCGGCAGCTCTTTTTGCGGAAATACTGATGGCTTCGTATCAAAGATAAATCCGACTGGTTCCGCGCTCGTCTATTCTACATACCTCGGTCTCTTCGGAGTCAGTAGCATCGCCGTGGACTCATCCGGCAGTGCGTACCTCACAGGTGATACAGACGGTGGGATCCCAATTTTAGATCCGGTGCAATCAACTTACGGCGGTAATGGCGATGCTTTCGTTTCAAAATTAAATCCCGCAGGTTCTGCGTTTCTTTTTTCGAGTTATCTCGGCGGCAGCACATATGATGCGAGCAGAAGCATCGCCGTAGATTCATCCGGCAATGCTTACGTAACTGGATTTACAGGAAGCGACAACTTTCCAACAGAGAAACCGTTTCAGCCGGTTTTTGGCGGCGGCACTTACAACCGCAACCAAATGCAAGACGCCTTTGTTGCAAAAATCAACACTGGAAATGTAATAATGCCAACCCCGCTCTCGATTTCCGCCGTCACACCTAACCGGGGCGGGAACAACGGTTCCGTCTTCGTCACCATCCACGGCGACGGCTTTGTTCAAGGATCTACCCTCAAGCTAGTGGGTGCGGAATGGACTGATATCGCACCGACCCGCGTGACCATTGACGCACAAGGTACCATGATGAGGGCGGAGTTTAATCTTAGGGGACACGCGCCCGGCGTCCGTGACTTGACAGTAACTACTCCTAGCGGTAATTCCATCTCCCGCGCCCAGTCATTCACAGTCGAAGCAGGGGGCGCTCCTAAACTTTGGGTTGACATCGTCGGTCGCAATGAACACCGACCTGGACGACCGCAGACCTTCTACGTCGTGTACGGCAACAGCGGGAACGTCGACATTTTCAGCGTGCCGCTCTGGATCAGAGGCATTCCAAAAAATGCCACGGTGGAATTAGGCAATCATCTTACACTTCCGCCGACCCCCGCGGGACAGGAGCCGCTTGACTGGAGCAAAATCTCGCCCATAGTGGAGTCGCCCACGGAGAAAATTCTTCCGCTACACATACCTATAATCCGCGCTGGTCAATTTAACACTCTCAAGATAACTCTTACGGTCCACGGCAGCGAAAACTTCAACTTACGTGCCTATACACACGCTGGCAGCGTACTGCCCCCGTCACTCGAAGCGGAGAATGCGAAAGCACTAGATTTCCAGAAAAAGAACGCCGCCCTCGGCAGCGAAGACCCGCGCAAGGGCTGCAAGACATCTCTGCTCATGTCCGCACTTGACGTTAGCGAAGACCCGCACAAGGAGTGCAAGACATCTCTGCTCGGTTTCGGACTTGACATTGTGGATATCTTCATGCCGTTGGAATGCTGGCGCTCAGTTGTCACGACCCTCGGCACAACTACCTTAGCCATCCACACCGTTGCGACTGAGCACGAACAGGCAGGGTTCCCACAAGTGGCGACCTCAACTGGGCAGATTATGACGAACACGACTGGCACCATCATTACCTGCTTGGGCGATGTTGCAAGGGATCAAACGGCTGGTAAAGTTACCGCGGGCGTGAACGCTGCTCTGTCAGGCATCGGTGCGGTCGCGAGTTGTTGGGGGGAGATAACCTCCGGGGTCAGCAAGGTCGTAGGCTTCGTTTCCTCGATGGATCCAAATGACAAACTCGGCGCAGAAGGCGTCGGCGCGTCCCGCTACATAGCCGGCGAAGAACCGCTACGCTACGCAGTCTACTTCGAGAACAAGCCGGATGCGAGTGCGCCAGCGCAGGATGTGGTCATAACTGACCAACTCGACGCCGCCAAACTGGACTTCGACACCTTCAGTCTCGGTCTCATCTCCTTCGGCAAAGACAAGCTGATAGTTCCGCCGTCCGGTTTGAGCGAATTCACGAAAGATGTTGACCTTCGCCCGGCAAACAATCTGACCGTGCGTATCAATGCTAAATTAGACAAAACGACGGGACTTCTGACGTGGCGCTTTACTTCGCTTGACCCGGTGACAATGCAGCCGACCGAAGATCCGCGTGCCGGATTCCTTCCGCCGAATGTTACTGGAAATGAAGGTGAGGGACAAGTTCTTTTTACCGTGCGTCCTAAAGAGAATCTCGCAACCGGAACAGAGATTCGGAACAAAGCGAAAATTATCTTCGACACTAACGCTCCGATTGATACGCCGGAATGGCTCAACACCATTGATAACTCGAAGCCTGCGAGTCAGGTCGGTTCGCTATCGGCGACGCAGAGTTCCGGCAGCTTTACACTCAATTGGTCTGGAACGGATACCGGTTCGGGCATTCAATCCTACAGTATTTTTGTTTCTGAGAACGGCGGACCGTTTAACGTCTGGAGGCAGGATACGACGGAGACATCCGGCATCTTCTCCGGTAAAGCGGATACGACTTATGCATTTTACAGCGTGGCTCAGGATAAAACGGGAAATAAAGAAAACGCACCGGCGACGGCTGATGCAACAACACTAACGCCACCACCGGCATCAATAACAGGAAAAGTTTCTTACGGCACGGCGCCCGCAGAGCAAAGCAAGTTTGTCTCAGGTGTAACAGTGAGTGTTGGCGGCGTTAATTCTCCTACGACAAATGCTTCCGGTACTTATTTGCTGCAAAATTTAACACAAGGCGTTAATTACACCGTCATTGCTTCAAAGAGCGGAAACATCAACGGCATCTCTCCGTTTGACGCAACTCTGATTCTTCGTCATATAGCAGCTAACGGAACAGGACCGAATGTTTTAAATGCAAATCAACGAATTGCAGCAGATGCTAATGGTGATGGAAGCATCTCTCCATTTGATGCGACACAAATTCTGCGATATGTGGCGGCAGGCAGTCAAAATGCCAACACTGGACAAATTGGTAATTGGAAGTTTACTCCGGCAAATCGCCCGTATGAGCCTTTGAACGGCAATCTGTTTGATCAGAATTACACGGCAATTCTTGTTGGAGAAATTAGCGGCGATTGGGCTCCTTAACTACACTGGAAAGCGTTAAGCAATTACAAAAAAGAAAAGGAATTCTCACATTAAAAGAATTCCTTTTCTTTTAAAGATAAATTAAAGATTCCGAAAGAGTGCTCTAGTTATTAATCGAAATCTAATGATAATTTGTGCTGGTCCAGACAAGCAATGACAACAAGAATAACGGAAAGCGTTGAAGAAACAGTGCGAATATTATTCAAATTGTTCCATCGCCCTTCAAATTCTCCCTTTGCAAAGCCGTTTCTTCTTCCGAAGCCGATTCTAAATTGAAACGGTCGAGCCTGTTATTCAAAAGAACGTTGCCGAAAATCGTCACGCCGAAAGTTCCGAATCATCCGGTTAGTTTGCTTCAATCAAGCGAGAAAGCGCACGCTGGGCAATCAAATTGAAAAGGCGAAATTACCCAACCGAGCAATCTCGCCTTTTTGGTGGCAGTAGAGAAAATTGCCGTTTTGTTTTAAATCGCCGGACGAGTTATTCCGTTAAGAAATGGCGGCAAACTAGCTTTTCTCCGTGAATCCCGGTTAAAACCTGATTTGCGCGTATGCCTTCTTCAAATTACGGAGCCATCCAGTTGACAATGCTGTGCCAAACGGTCGTTTGAGCCAAAACCATTCTAAACGGGAAAGGTAATGCAATAAAATAAAGCAGCAAAGCAGCGGCAAAAACGCGGTTGAATTTGCCGTGTTTCATCCGAAGCCATGCAAAACAAAGAATTGCAATCAGTCCCGGCACTCCGAATGTAAACAGCAGCGTATAACTTTCCGGTACAAACGAAACTCTGAACAGCGCGGCGGGCATAAAATTGATCGCCGTCATTAACATCAGCGATTTATGTTCGCGCGGACGTTTGCGGTAATAAATTGCGCCCGCAAAATAAATTGCAAACAAAAGCATATCGCCGACCGGAAGAATGAAAAATTCGTGCGAATCGATTCCCGGCGGCGCGGAGCTTCTAACGAGCTGAGCATCATACGCCGTCGCCAGCCCGACAATGACGACCAGCGCGGCAAGCGCGATTCCCCCCATTCCCATCGTCATGTGTAATTTAATATTTTTGGTACGGATCAGAGCGACCTGCGCCACAAAATAAGCGACCCAAACCGACATCACAATGCCGTGCAAGTGAACCAGGGAGTTTGCAATCGGGCGCGCGTCGGCAAACAGGGAACTGAAATAATAAGATTTAAAATAACCGATAAAAACAATCAGGGGAAAACCGATTGCCGCCGCCAGAAACAATCCACGATCCGAAGGTCGCCGTATTAAACTTGTATTAATTGCCATATAAATTAACCTCCAACTTAAAACGCGCATTTCTGCGCGAAACAGTATCGCCGAATATATTTTTTCGAGATAAATAAGGATTTAAATCAGAAGGAAGGCAATTAATTTAAACAAGCAATGACAATGAAAATTACGGAAAGAGTTGAAGAAATGATGCGGATTGTATTCAAATTGTTCCAGCACCTTTCAAAATTCGCTCGTTGCAAAGCTGTTTCTTTTTCGGAAACCGATTCTAAATTAAAACGGTCAAGCGTGTTATTTAAAGGAACATTGCCGAAAACGGTTAAGCCAAATACTCCAATCAAGTAAATAACAGTTGCCGCAAGCAAACGCACAAAAATATCAGCAAGGATAAATTCAGCCAACGATTTTGAAACATCTTCGCCTCGCAATTGCTTTAGTTGAGACTAAGCAACTTTACGAAAAGTCAAAAGTTTTGGGACAAAGACGTTTTACCATACGACAAATGCGCTTTTCGCTTTGACGAACGAAAACGCATTTCCAGAAGATGTTTTATTTGATATTGGAAAATTGTTCCTTAACTTGCTGTTCTGCGAGAATTCTTTGTGTAATTTGATAGAATTTGTAATTTTGCTTTTCGTGAGTCTTCCAAAACTGGTCTCTTGGCGCACAACCGCCATCAAAACTTTGAGTAATTGAGCGTGCACGTTTCCAAATCTCCGATAAAGATTCTTTGCGATAATCCCCTAGAGCAATTAATACGCCCGGACAATCGTGGACTTTGCCTGTAATTTTAACAAAAAGCCCTGTTCCGCGAATTGTGCAAGGTATTCCGCCGGCGTAAGGAAATTTTGTGCTATGAGATAATCCAAACTCTTCCAAATCAATTTTGGCGAAATCTTCAAAAACCTTAAATTGTTCGTCACGGCTTAAAGCGTCGCTAGCTCCATCGGAGCTTCTGCCTGAAGGTAGATAATTTACAAATAAAACAAAGATATTATTTCGTCGGGCGTAGCGATGAATATCCGCAACTTCATCTATATTCTGCTTTGTTATAATCGTATCGAAAGCAAGCCGCGTCGGTTCCGAATCGGCGAAACCTTCTTTAATAAGTAGTTCAATAACTTTATTTCTTTTTGTCGTGTAACTATCGGCGTTGACGTTTTTGCCGTTTCCACGAACGATTGAATTTTGGTACTCGTGATTTCTTAAGCTATTAACTTTTAAAACGACGGTTGCACCTGAATCATAAAGTTTTCGAGTAAAATCTACATTTAAAAGTCGTAATGTTCCTTCAGTATAAATAATCGGCGTGATATTTTTTGAAACCATTCGCTCCACAATTCCCCAAAAGTTCGGGTCAATTGTCGGCTCGCCTGCGCCGACAAAATTTATACTTCGCGTACCGAGTTCCGCTGCTTCGTCAATTAAGGACAAACGCTTTGCCAAAGACAATTCATTTTTCAAACGACGTTTAGATGGATTGTCAGGATGTTCGGTAAAACAGAAAGAACAATTCCATGGACAAACATTTGAGCCAAGTTCCATTGCGGGATTGAGCATACGTTGATTACGAATTGCTTCCTCCACCTGAAAACGCGAAAAATCCCAGCCGCGCATTGTGTACCCAATTCCTTTTGGGCGCAAATCTAATTCAATCGGTAAATTAAATTTTGTCGGAAGTGGAATAGTTATCTTTCCTCTTTCAATTCTGACCAATTCTGCCATCTTACAATTCCTTTTCCCAAAAGAGTTTCCAATGCATAGCTTTTATAAGCATCAGATAGTTCTGTTTTCTCTCTAATGTTTTCCTTTTTGTTTTCCTTTATATTCTCTGGAAGAGTTTTGTTTTCTTCCCAAAATTTGTGAATTGGGTGAAATTGAAGCCCTACAGCATCAAGATCAAGCGAGAGTTGGCTGCGCTCAATGAAAAAATGTTCATTGTTCGGCGCAGTTACCCATTCAAATATCTGTTTCTGATGAAGATTTCCTTCAAAATAATTTGCCAAGAAGAGACGCGATTGCAGACCAATTGCAGTAATCATCGGTTCTTTTATTTGGGCTTCATATAGGACAATTTGACCTAATCCACCTTTCGAGATTTCTTTCATCATTGAATAAACCTGTCTAACTTTTATAGTCAATTCATATAAATACATATAGGCTTTCAAAGTAACCATTACTTTTGGATGCTCTAATTGTTTATTCAATTTTGAAATCATTTCTCTTAGGGATTCGGCGGTTCCAAAAGGTTGAAAAAGGGCAAAGCGGAGTCCCTTTTTCACAGCTTCTCCTGCTCTTTCAGCTAAAACTGGATATGAGCCGCCAATAGTCGCTTGTGGAAAGTCTCTATAATCAACGCACAAAAGGCTTTTGCTATTTGAAAGTTTTTCAAATAGTTCTTCTGCCTTTTTAATTGAGTATTTATCAACTAAACTTTCTACAACTTCGTGCCGCCCTGTTATTCCCAAATTTTCCTTTATTGACTCAAATTGAACTTTTTTAAGTTTATCTGTCAAAGTTTTGGCATATTCTTGATCGAATTCCGAGACCTTTTTTACTATTGATTCTATTACATTATCAGTCAAACTAGATTTTCCACTTTTAATTCGACTAATTTGCGCTGCGGAAATCCCAATATATTCTGCTTGAGCTGCAACAGTGTTCAGTGCGTCTTCTCCATTTTTTTGGATTTTATTGAAAATTTCGTTCCAAATCGTATCGAAAGTAGCCATTATTTAGGTTTTCCAGAATTGTAACAAAGTGTATTTAACCAACTTTAAAGTTGATTTAAACAATAAAATATATCATTAGCTCGTTACGGAACTCAAGCTTGATTAACCAAAGGCACAATTGTTGCATTGTTACGCAATAACGCAATTGCGTAATTCAGAGAAAGTTGAAAGAAAGATTAAAAGTATGAAAAGAATTATCTCCCTAACCTTCGCCCCGGCGTTGGTCTTCGCTTCGGTAATGTTTGTTTTGCAAATGGGTTTTGTTTTGCCAGTAACCGCCCAAGTTGTAAAACACGACTTGAATACAGTTATCGAGGAAACGTCCAAACAGAGTTCTGAAATTCTCCCACGACCTTTAAAGATGAAAAATCTTCGTCAATTTGCAGAAAAGAATTTTGCGGGAAAATTTGATGAGAACTCGTTGTCAGAAACGATATCCAACGGAAAACCAGCAATTACGTTCAGTTTCACTAATGGCGAAAAAATCACCGATTCAATATTGATTGATAATGGCGATAATCTGGAATTAAATTCGGACACTTATCCAGTCAAATGGAAAGTTACTCCTAATGATTCCAGCGCTGAAAGCAAGGAAGAAACAAATAACTTTGTTGAAAATCTTGCTGCTACAACAATAGTTCCAACTTGTGCCGGTCTTTCGTCACCCGGCAACCCTTATCCATGCTGTACGGTCAATAACCGAGGCGGTTATGGTAACTGCACTTTCGCGGCTTGGTATCACGCGAATCGTTTTTGGGGTGTTACGCTTCCAGGTTGGAGCAATGCTGGAACTTGGTTTGATTCCGCTAAGAACGCCCGTTACCCAACGTCTTTGACTCCAGCTTTATACGCAATTGCCGTAAGCAGTACGTTGTCCAGCAAAGGTCACGTCGCTTGGGTAATGGAGATTTCAAACAATATGATTTTAGTCTATGAACAGTCATGCGGCTCAACTGCTTATGGTGTCCAGCAGAAATGGTATTCAACCACAAGTTTTAACAAAGGATACATTTTAAGTCCTGTTTCAGCACCATCTCCTACAATTTCACTCGCGACCTCTGGAACTATTTATGCCAGTTCCAACACACAGGCAATTAAGTTCAATGTTTCAAACGTTATTCAAGGCGCACGCGCTGTTGTAATTTTCCCAAGCGGCGGGCGCGCAACACTAAAAGACTCACAGCTAAGCTTATCAAACGGTGTGCTGACTGCTTATATGACTCTAAATGCTCGCGGTTGGTGGAGCATTCAGGTATTTAACGAAAATGGTAAATACTCTGGAGTGTATCAATTCTATGTAAATTAGGATAACCCCGCTAAAATAGCCCCATCGTTAACGATAGAGCTTAATTTTAAATAAAGCCCGATCATTAGTGATGGGGCTTTATTTATTCAATATTAAAATATTTCGCTTCGGGATGATGAATGATAATCGCTGAAGTTGATTGCTCCGGTTCAAGTTGAAATTCTTCCGACAATTCTACGCCGATTCTTTCCGGTTGAATTAATTCAAAGATTTTCGTCTGATCCTCAAGATTCGGGCAAGCCGGGTAGCCGAAGCTGTAACGCGAGCCTTGATAGCCTTGATGAAAAAGTTTGGTTAATTCGGGCGCGTCCTTGTCGGCAATGCCTAATTCCTGACGGATTCGTTTGTGCCACAATTCCGCCAGAGCTTCCGCCGATTCGACCGACAAACCGTGAAAGAGCAAATAATCAGTGTAATTATCGGCTTTGAATAATTCGGCGGCATATTCGCTGGCGCGGCGTCCCATTGTCACCAAATCAAACGCAACAACGTCCATTTTGCCCGATTGAACGGAAGCAAAATAATCGGCGAGACACAGATTTTTTCCGCCGCGCTGTTCCTGCGGCTGGCGCGGAAACGTAAAACGCTGGATTTCGGTTTGCTTGTCTTCGCCGTAGATAATCAAATCGTTGCCGCTCGATTGACACGAAAAATAGCCATAGACGACTTTCGGCATTAAGAGCTTTTCTTTTTTAGCTTTTTCTTTGAGTGCTGCGAATTTCGGCAAAACGGTTTCGCGGACAATCTTTTCGTATTCTTCTTTGGTTTTGCGTCCCTGTTTGTATTGCCATTGACCTTTAAACAACGCGGTTTCGTTGATGAACGCAAATACCTCGTCCAAATCAATGTCTTCGACGACGCGCGAGCCGTAAAACGGCGCGTTCGGAATTTCCACGTTTTGCGAAATGTCCGAGCGTTTTGTATGCGCGGTGTCGCCGGAGCTGCGAACGCGGGCGCGGGCGGCGACTGTGCCGAGTTTGGCGTCTTCACCGACTAAATCTTCGGCGTCCGCGACGGTTTGAACTGTATCGCCGTTAGTTTGATTTGAAACAGCTTTGCCGTTTGTTTTAGCGGCGGGCGCTTCTGTTTTTCCGGTCACCAAATCCATTGCGCGCAAACCGTCAAAAGCGTCCTGCGCGTAGAAAAGTTTGCCTTTGTAAAGCGGAATCAAATCCGCGTCAACATAGCGGCGGTTTAATGCCGCGCCGCCCAAAACCACTGGGACATTGATGCTGCGCTCGTTCATAATTTCGAGATTATCGCGCATCACGAGCGTTGATTTGACCAGCAGACCGCTCATTCCGACTGCGTCGGCTTTATGTTCTTCGGCGGCTTTTAAAATGTCGTCAATCTGTTGTTTAATGCCGAGATTGACGACCCGATAACCGTTGTTGGTCAAAATAATGTCCACCAGATTTTTGCCGATGTCGTGAACGTCGCCTTTGACGGTCGCCAAAACCATCACGCCTTTCGATTGCTCGCCTTCCACTTTTTCCATAAATGGTTCGAGGAATTTGACGGCGGTTTTCATCACTTCCGCCGATTGCAAAACAAACGGCAGTTGCATTTGTCCCGAACCGAAAAGATCGCCGACGACTTTCATTCCGTCGAGCAAAATAGTGTTGATAATGTCGAGCGCAGAATATTTTTCGAGCGCGATTTTTAAGTGGTCTTCCAGTCCTATTTTTTCGCCGTCAATGATGTGATGTTTGAGCTGTTCTTCGACCGGCAAGTTCGTCACGTCAACTTTCATTGACTTAGAAGTTTTGCCCTCAAACATTGTCGAAAATTCGCCGAGCGGATCGTATGTGCAAATGTCGCCTTCAAATTGACGGCGGTCGTAAATCAAATCGAGCGCGACTTCGATTTCGCGTTCGTTAAAACGATTTAACGGCAGAATTTTCGAGGCGTTGACGATTGCCGCGTTCATTCCGGCTTCGGTGCATTCGTCTAAAAAGACTGAATTTAAAACGACTCGCGCCGCCGGATTCAGACCGAAAGAAATGTTTGAGACGCCCAAAAGAATATTTGTTTCGGGCATTTCGTCGCGTATTTGGCGAATCCCTTTGATAGTTTCGGCGGCGTTCTGGCGGTCTTCTTCGATTCCGGTCGAAATCGGCAAAGCGAGCGGATCAAAGAAAATATCGTGGGCTTCGATGCCGAATTCGACAGCGTCTTTAAAAGCACGGCGCGCGATTCTGATTTTATCTTCAGCGGTTCGCGCCATTCCTTTTTCGTCAATCGTCCCGACGACAATCGCCGCAGCGTGTTCTCTGGCAAGCTCCAAAACTTTGAAATAACGCTCTTCGCCGTCTTCGTAATTGGTCGAATTTAAAATGCATTTTCCGCCCGCGTGTTCCAAACCCGCTTCCATTTTTTGCCATTCGGTCGAATCGAGCATTATCGGGATTTTGACGTTTGTGACGAGACGCGAAACCAGCTCGTGCATATCGGCGACGCCGTCGCGCCCGACAAAATCAACGTTTACGTCCAAAATATGAGCGCCTTCGCGTTCCTGTTCTTTTGCCAGCGAAATCAGACCGTCCCAATCTTCCGCATTCAAAAGATCGCGCATTTTCTTCGAGCCGGAAGCGTTGACGCGCTCGCCGATAATCAAAAATGAAGCGTCCTGCGAATAAGGCTGCTGGAAATAAATCGAGGAAGCGGCTGGCGTTAATTTGGCGTCGCGCTGCTTTGGCGTCACATTCACCATTTTTTCGACAACCAGACGTAAATGTTCGGGCGTCGTTCCGCAGCAGCCGCCGACAATATTTGCGCCAAAATCTTTGGCGAAATGTTCCACTTGTGCGGCGAAGCTTTCGGGCGTTTCGTCATAATGCTGCGCGCCGTCTTTGACTTCGGGCATTCCGGCGTTGGGCAAAACCGAAACCGGAACTGGCGAGTTTTCGCACAGATATTTGACGTTTTCGCCCATATTTTTCGGTCCCGTTCCGCAGTTCATCCCGATCACGTCAATCGGAAATGGTTCGAGCGCAGTCAGAGCGGCAGAGATTTCCGTTCCGTTGAGCATTGTCCCGAATGCTTCGATTGTGACCTGCGCGATGACCGGAATTTTAACTTTCTGTTTCTCGAAAAACTCAAAAATAGCGGCGAGCGTCGCTTTTGTTTGCAATAAATCCTGACAGGTTTCGACGATAAACAAATCAACTCCGCCGTCGTAAAGCCCGCGCACCTGTTCGGTGTAAGCCGCTTTCAAATCCCGATAAGTGATGTGTCCAAGAGTGGGTAACTTCGTACCGGGTCCGATTGAACCGGCGACAAAACGCGGTTTTTCTTTGGTCGAAAAATCATCGGTCAGACGTTTTGCCAATTCAGCCGCTTTTTTATTGACATCGTAAGCTTTGTCCGCAATTCCGAATTCGGCTAAAACGACTTCGCTGCCGCCAAACGAGTTGGTTTCAATCACGTCGCAGCCGATTTCTAAAAAGCTCAAATGCACTTTTTCAATCGCTTCCGGCTTTGTGTAAAGCAGATTTTCCGAACAGTTTTCAAAATTGGCTCCGCCCCAATCGTCAATCGTCAGATTCTGCGATTGCAGATTGCTGCCCATCGCGCCGTCAAAAACAATTATTTTTTCTTTAAGTAAATCTAAAAAATTCATAAAACCGTTATTTTGATTACATCGTTTGAAGAAGAATTTTCTCGAAGCCTCCGTTTACGGATAACGCACCGGCTTGGGATTTGAATCCGGCAGCGGGATAAATTCATCTTCATCGGGAACGGGTAAAAAACGCCCCGCTTTCCAATCTTCTTTTGCCTGCTCGATGCGCTCCTTCGAGCTTGAAACAAAATTCCACCAGATATGCCGCTGCCCGTCCATCGGTTCGCCGCCAAGCAGCATCACGCGAGCATTTGAAAAATCAGGGGCTTTGATTGTAATTTCCGCTCCCGGTTTTAAAATCAGCAATTGTCCGGCGTCGAATTTACCGTCTTCGGAAACAATCTCGATTGAGCCTTCGACCACATAAATTGCGCGTTCTTCGTGTTCGGCGGGAATCTGTATCTGAGCGCCGCTTGCCAGCATTGCGTCCGCGTAAAACATTTCCGAAAAAGTCTGCACCGGCGAATGCGCCCCGAAAAGCGAACCCGCAATCAGGCAAACACGTTTTCCCTCGCCTTCGATAATCGGCAGCTCGCTCGCTTCGTGATGCGAAAAGCTCGGTTCGCTTTCCTCGTTTTTGCTCGGCAGAGCAATCCAGGATTGAATGCCGAAAAGCTGCGCTCCGCCGTTTCTCATCTCACCGGGCGTTCGCTCGGAATGAGCAATTCCGCGCCCGGCGGTCATCCAATTGATTTCACCGGCGCGAATTTCCTGAATTGTTCCGAGACTGTCGCGGTGCATCAATTCGCCTTTAAAAAGATAAGTCAGCGTGGCAAGCCCGATGTGCGGATGCGCAGCGACATCCAAGCCTCGTCCTGCCTGCAATATTTCCGGTCCCATTTGATCAAAAAAGATAAAAGGTCCGACCATCCGGCGTCGCGCTGTAGGCAAAGCGCGCCTCACGCTGAAACCGTCAACGATTTCCCGCGTCCGTGTGACGACGATCATCTCCAAACCGGAATTTGACTCATTAATGTTCATTTACCGTTCGCCCCGCTGTTTCCAATAAAGAAAAGCCTCGCGTCCAAACAACGCGAGGCTTTTCTTTAAAAATTCAATTTGAAAAGTCTGTCGGGCTGTTTAGCTGTTTTTTAAAGTGGTCGCAAGTCGCCTTAACTCACCACTCTTAATTGTCAAAACAAATTGTACACCGCTCGTCAAAAACGTCAAGCCGACTAAACATTTAATCGGCTTGACGAATAACAGCAAAAACAAATTTTACTGCGGATTTGTTGCAGGTGCTTTGTTTGCTCCGCCGGTTGCTTGTTTGAAAGCGCCTTCAAGTTGAGAGATAAAGCCCATCAAACCTTGATTGGTTTTGAATTTCTCTTTGGCTAAATCAAAAGCTTCCTGACCGCGCGGGTCGCCGAGTTTGATTAAGCTCACCAAGCCGGTGAAAATGCCGTTAAAATCGCTTGATTCGAGCGATTTCTTGAAGCTCTCAAAAACCAGCGGGTAAATGCGCTGGTCGCCTTTTCCGGTTTCCGCCAAAACTCCCAGAGCGGCGGTGCGAACATTTGGGGCAAAGGATTTATCGTTGTATCTAAAGCCAATTTCCATTGCGCGTTTGTCGCCCGTCCCGGTTAAACCGCTGAGAGCGGCGACGCGAACGCGGTCGCGCCACGAATTTTGGTCGAGTAGTTTGGAAAGCTGGTCGTATGCTGTCGGCGTTTTAGTTGCGCCTAACGCATTGGCAGCCGCTTCAATTACTGAATAGCTTCGATCATTTAAAGCAGCCGCAAAGGTGTCGGCGTATTTGGCATCCCGAAGGCGTCCTAGCTGGGAAATAGCCGCAGAGCGAACGTTGGCTCGCTGGTCTTTGGTAGCCGTCATCAAAAGATTGATGGTTTCGGGCGAAAAATTCGGTTTTGGCAAAGTGCCCGCCATCGAAGCCAGAATTGCCGCTGCTCCCTGCGGTCCGGGAGGCACCAGCCCGTTAATCGCATCGCGGCGAACCTGCCAAACTTTGTCGCCCGCAATTGCCGCCTGCATCGCTGTCAGAGCCGTTTGTTTGTCGGCGTCGGAGGCGTTTGCCGCGCGCGATTTGGTTCTCAATTCGCCCAAAGCCCACATTCTGCCCATCACGTCCGGGTCGTTTTTGAGTTGATATGCAAGCTCGTCAACGGATTTGTCGAATTTAACTTCGTCAATCAAAGCGTTTTGATAATCCCAATTGACAAGAGTCGGTTCCGAATCAGCCGGAATTGTAACGGTTTGTTCGGGCAAAGCTGCGAGATTGATGCGCTCGACGCGCGTGCCGGAAGCCGTTCCGATTTCAATGTCAACCGGAGTTTGGAACAATTCGACTTGCGGATAATCCGAAGTTTCATCGCGTTTTTGAGTTTGCTTGACATTAAGTTTCAGAGTTCTTGCACCGGCATCGTATGATTTTGTCACTTCAAAAACGGGATGCCCCATTTTATAAACCCATTGGTCGAAGAAAACGTCCATTGACTGCCCGGTTGATTCTTCAATTGCCGCGCGGAAATCGTCGGTTGTGACGGGTTGATGCGCGTGTTTGTTGAGATAGTAATTGACAGCACGCCAGAAATTATCCTCGCCGAGCTGCGCGCGGAGCATAAAGAGCGTCGCGCCTCCGCGCGGATAAGCGTAAGTGTCAAAAACGGCGTCCGGGTCGCTGTAATTTTTCGTCACAATCGGACGTCGCGTTCCTTGCCGCCAAGTGCCGAAATATGCGTCCTGATTGCCTTTGTTTTGAAGCAAAGCGTCGTCGCGCCCCGAAGATTTTTCTCTCCAGACGACCTCCATCATTGTCGCCCAGCTTTCGTTAAGCCAGATTTCCGACCAATCGCGGCAAGTCACGTAATCGCCGAACCATTGATGCGCCAATTCGTGCGCCTGAATACCTTCCGAATCGCCCGAAAGCAAACTGCGCTCGTCCTGGATAATTGTATCGGTCATTGTCGTCGCCGTGATGTTTTCCATCGCGCCGCCCAAACCTCTGACCATCGTCTGGACATATTTGTTGTAGGGATATTTCACGCCCGTGATGTTGGAAAAAGTGGCGACCATTTCGGGAAGCTTAGCGGTTGTCGCGCGTCCTTCGGCAACTTCGTTCGTATAAACGTAGGAAGTTACCGGCGTGTTTTCGTATTTGCCTTCGATTGCGGAGTATTCGCCAACGATAATCGAAGTCAGATAATTCGCATACGGCACGTCCATTTTCCAATGAAAAGTGCGCGTGTTGTCTTTGTTTTCCGTAGTCGAAACGAGTTTGCCGTTGCTGATTACCATCAAAGGCTTTTCGACCGTCGCTCGCAGCTCTGAGGTGCGAAAATCCGAGGGATGATCGAAACTCGGAAACCAGTAACGGTTAAATTCGGCTTCTCCCTGCGACCATATTTGGCGCGGACGAGTCGGATCGGCGTCATTCGGTTTGACAAAAACCAATCCTGAAGTGCCGACAACGCTCTCGCTTTTCGGTTTGCCCGATCTGTAATCAATCGCAATCGTAACCGGCTGATTCGGTTGATAAGCGCGGTCGAGATTGATAACGAGCGTTCCTTTGTCGGCGTCGGATTTGTATTGTAGGGCTTTGCCGTCCGACAATTTGACCGAGTTAATTGCCGACAAAGCGGCATTGAAAGTAACGGTTTTGGTGTTTGCCAGCAGTGGCGCAAACGTCAAAGTCGCCGTGCCGAAGGCTTGTTCGGCGTTCCAATCGAATTTTAAATCGAGCGCGACGTGGCGCAAATCATACTCGCGGCTCGGAATATAGCGAACCGGCGGCAGAGGCTTTTTCTTCGCCGCTTCCTGCACGAACTTTTCCCGCAAATCTTCAACCGGATCGAAAGCAGCGACCAGATTTATGTTCAGACTGAAAATCAAACCTAACGATACGAACGATGCCAGAAAACGAGGCAGCTTATTTTTCATACTTTTCCTTTTTTGATTAATATTTTCTCGTAACTTCGCGCGAGATTTTAATGACAATTATTCTACGGAGCAAACGAAAGAAAGTTTGCTCGCCGGAAATTTAAATTGCGTCCGTTGCGATTAAACTTTTGGGCTAATGCTAGCTCAACGCGCAAGGAGTTATGTCTTAGATTTGTTTTTCAAAATAACGGTAATCCGAAGTAACTATAAACTGTCAACTGTCAACTATAAACTGTCTTGCAATAAACAATGATCTTCTGCAAAACAGTTGAAAGTTGACAGTTTATAGTTGATAGTTTGCTTTTTCATTTTTGAAAAAGTCCTGGTGATTTATCGCCGCCCCATATATTGCATTGCCATTGACGCCAATTCGTCGAGCGAGCTGCCGTTGCGGTTTGAATCGAGCATTCCCGACAGCCAGCCGCCAGCCTGCGGCTGCTGCTGCGCCTGCTGCCCGTAACCGCCGAGCATATCAACGATTCCGCCCTGGTCAAGACCTTGCTGAGTTTGCCGACGCCCCAGATAACCCAAAACAATCGGCGCGAGCATCATTAAAATACTTGCGACTTGTCCGGTATTTAAACCGCTCTTTTGTCCGATTTGATCGGCGACCTGCGTTTGATTGTTACCGAAAATCGTGCTTAAAATTCCGGCGCTCATCATCGGATTGACCGCTCCGCCGCCTCCGAACAGCCCGCCGAGGTTATCGAGAAGACCGCCTTGTTCCTGCTCGATTGCGCTGGCAATCATCGGCGCGGTCTCCGGCTGCTGCGCTTTTTGCGCCAAGCCGCCCAGAATCGCCGGAAGCGCCATCTGAATCGCACTTTGAACAGCGGATGGGTCAGCCCCGATTTGTTGACTGATTTGCCCGACGGCTTCGCTGCCCTGTTGCTGCCCCAATAAATCCTGTAAAGAAAACATTTTCTTTTTCTCTCCTTAAAAAAATAAATTTTGCTTTTGAGAAGATAGTAACGAGTGGGTGGCTTGATTGACAAGATTTATTGACCGCACAACAATTATCTTTTTATTTACTTTCAATGAATCGCCGAATTTTTAATTTCAAATCGTCGGGCAAAATCTTACTTCTGCTTTTAATTGCCAGCCTTAATTTTTCGTGTTCGCAAAGCAATCAATCGTCTTTGCGCGAGCCTTTAACCAAAGTCCGAACGCTCACCGGAGCGGGCGAAATCCGCTTTGGAGAAGTTTTCGGCATTGCGATTAACAGCAAAGGCGCGATTTTTATTTCCGACGGCGCAAACGGAAAAATCTGGCGGATTGAAAAAAACGGAGAAACATCGCTCGTTACCGACAAACTCGATACGCCTTCGGCATTAGTCATTGACAAAGACGATTCGCTCATCGTCGCCGATTCCGGCTCGCATACAATCAAACGAATCAATCCGACAAACGGTGAAACATCCGTTCTCGCCGGAATCGAAAATCGCAGCGGTTTTGCTGACGGCGCGGCAAATCAAGCGCTCTTTAACGCGCCAATCGGCGTGGCAATCGCCGAAAACAAAATCTATGTCGCCGACACTTATAACGACCGGATTCGCGTGATTGAAAACGGAACGGTGAAAACACTGGCTGGCGGCGAAAATGGTTTTGCCGACGGTTTTGCCGCGAAATTCGATACGCCGTGCGGCGTCGCTGTTTTGCCCGATAATTCAATTCTCGTCGCCGACACGGGAAATCGCCGAATCAGAAAAATCGAACCGGACGGCTCAGTTTCGACTTTTGCCGGAACGGGCGAAGCCGGGTCGAACAACGGTTTTTCCGATGAAGCGTCGTTTTTCGAACCGACGGGGATTCTGTTTGACCAAACCGGCGCGATTTACGTTGCCGACGCGGGCACGAACAGCATTCGCGTTTTTAATCGCCGCTTGACGCCATTTTGGGAAACAGCCGCCGGCAATGAACGTGGAACTGCGGACGATGTTTTAGAGAACGCGAAATTTAATCGCCCGACGAATCTTGCGATTGATAACGGCGGAAATTTGTTTGTCGCCGATTCCGCCAACAAATTAATTCGGATTGTTCAGCCGGAAAACTCGAATCTCGGCGCGCAGATTTCTGCGGAAACTGCCAAAACGTTATTTCTCTCGCCCGCCCAAATGCGCGAGCGCGGCAAGGCGCGCTGGACTTTCGATCCGCCGGAACGCCCGCGCGACGTTGCGGGAACATTCGGCGAATTGCGCGGCGCTATGCGCAAACCGGGCGATTCGGCTTGGTTTCACAACGGTTTGGACATTGCGGGCGCGCTCGGCGAAATTGCCGTTTTTATCCGCGATGAAAAAGTTCTGCGCCCGTTTGCGGTCGAAGATTTTGACAAAAAAAACAACCGCGAACGCCTGCGAATGCCGACAATTGGCTACATTCATATTCGCCTCGGCAGAGACGCGAGCAATAAACCTTTCGGCGATGGGCGTTTTCTTTTTCAAACCGAAAACGGAAAATTGACCGGCTTGCGCGTTCCGCGCGGCGCAAAATTTAAAGCGGGCGAAGCGCTCGGAACACTGAATCCTTTTAATCATGTTCATTTGATTGCCGGAGAAACCGGCGCGGAAATGAACGCTTTGGACGCGCTCGTTCTTCCGGGCGCGCGCGACACGATTGCTCCGAAAATCGAAAAGATTACATTCTTCGGCGAAAATTGGAACGAAATCAAAGCCAGCGAACCATTGCGTGGGCGAATTAGAATCGCGGCGCGCGGATTTGACCAAATGGACGGCGGCTCATCGCGCCGAAAACTCGGAATTTACCGGCTCGGCTATCAGGTTTTAAAGGCGGACAATTCTCCGATTTCGGACAAGCTGGAAACCATTTCTTTCGAGCGGCTTCCCGATTCGGAAGCGGCAAATCTGGTTTACGCCGTCGGTTCGCAATCCGGTTATACGCCCGAAACCGTTTTTAATTACATTGTTTCAAATCGCATCAAAGACGGCGCGGCTGTCGAAGATTTTTTGGATACTACAAAACTGCCGGACGGCGATTACAAAATCCGCATTTTCGCCGCGGATTTCTTTGGCAATGAAACATTGCAGGAGCTTAATTTGAAAATCCTGAACTAAGGAATTTTAATTGAGGATGCGCAAAGGCGGATTCGGCTGGCTTGATTGATTGGCTTCAAGTCCGGCAACGACCGGTGGTTTGGTTTTGTCGGCGCGCGGCGTGCCTGCGACTTCGACAATATCGAACGCTTCGAGCGAAACGTCTTCCGATTGTTTTTTGCCGATTCTCTCCAAATCAGCTTCAATTAGCTGTGATGCTCCGTCCGAAGAGCGGCGAAATATTGTAACTTTAACGGCGTTTTTGATTGTGCCTCCGGCGCTCGCAACCGCGCGGGTTAAAGTCATCGTTTGATTGTCGCGCAGGAAAATTGTTTGCGGCGAAACGACGCCGCCGGCGACGAAAATCGGTTTTGCTTCTTCGACAGTTACAATATCGCCGGTGCGGACAAACGGATTTGATTCGGATTTTCCCGCCAGAAGCTCCGAGATTTTAACCGTCATCGTTTGCGATTCGGATTGCGCGGCTTGCGGCGAATTGCAGCTTAAATATGCCGGACGAAAGATTTTGATTTCGCCGCTCGCGCGTTCGCCGATTCCGCCCGTTAACACTAAAATCTCGTTTAAACGAACCGGGCGCTCGATCTGAAAACGCATCGGCGTTCGCACCGCGCCGAAAATTCTGGCTTGCTGGCGCGCGGTGCGGTCAACGACCCGGACAACGATTTCCGGCTTTTTCAAAAATTTTGAATATGCTTCGGCTAAATTTGCCGCAAGCTCTTCTTCAGTGCGGCAAAGCCCGAAAATAGGTTCTTTGGTGTAAGGAATCGCCGACAAAAAACCTTCCGCATCGAGCTGCCCGCGCCAGTCGTATTCGAGACTGCCCAAAACGTCAATGTCAATCACATCGCCGAGATGAATCAATTCTTCGAGTTGAACGCTTGAATTCACAGCCGCCGCTTTTTCGTTCGATTTGTTTTCGGCGTTTTCCTGCTTGGCGGCTTTTTCTTCGGCGAGTTGAGCCGAGGCTTGATTGATAACCGGAGTCGGCTCGACTTTTTGCGCGAAAATTTTCGCGCTCGCGCTCGCCGTCACGAGAAACAGAACGGCGCACGATAATTTTAAAATTAAAAAGCCAAACCTCATTTCTTCAATTTTACCTTAACTCTTTTTCTAACCTTAACTCGATTGAGATTGTCCGCAGCATCTTCAGCCGTTTCAATATTATCTTCAATCGTTTGAGTATTATTTTCAGTAGTTTGAATATTATCGTCAGCCGTTTCAATATTTTCGACGGATTCTTTTGATTCCTCAAACGTTTCCGGCGCTTGCTGTTTTTTTGCGGCGGCTCGTTTTTTTCGTCGGCGCGTTGCAGCCGCTTCAACCGTTCCCGGAATTGCCCAACCCGCAAACTCCCAATTACAAGCGTTGCAAAGGAGATGATACCTCCCAAACATTCTCCACCAAATCGGTGACCGGCGATAACCACGGCGAATTCGGTTACTGCCGCAACGGGGACATTTTGAGAAAATCAATTTTCCGCCTCCAAGTTCATTTCCTCCGATTGCGCGGATTTCAATGATTTATTGCTGCCCCCTTGTTGATTTATTAACATCTGCAATCGGTTAATCTCGGTTTCGATTTCGATTGCCGTCGTCTGTCGCTGCAGTTCGTTGACCGCTTCGCGCGAAAGATAAAAAAGCGCGTCGCGGTAATGGTCAACGGCTTGCTCATAATTTTCTTTAAAAGCCGCGCGCTCGGCTAATTCTACCCAATGCGCGACATACGAAGCGGCAATAAATTCCTGCACCGCGAGGCTTGATTCGGCAAGCTGCCGTTCCTGCGGGTAAATCTGCAAAGCCGCGTCCAAAACTTCGAGCGCCCGCTGCGCGGTTTCGACTTTTTCACTTGTCGTGACGCGGATTTGAGCTTCGCGCAGAAGCTGACGAGATTCTTCTTCAGCCCACGCCAAAAGATGATGTTTCTGCAAACCGCGCACGCGCTCCTGCCCGCTGCGAAACGCCGCCAGGCGCGGGCTTCCGGCGTGAACTGTCGGCATTGCCGCCTCGACTTGTTCGAGATAATCGCCGCAGGCGCGATAAACTTCCAGATGCGCCTCGCCGTTTGGCGTTTTGGAGATTTCCGCAGCTTCGGATTTGCTTTGTATTTTCTTGAGCGCGGCTACGTGTCTTTCCAAAGTGAGCTTGCCGGGTTCGAGATTTGCTGCGCCGCGTCCCGGAAACTTCATTTGCTCACGCCGGAGCAAATATTTGTTTTTCACGCGGCGCAATAAAACGCCGTGCAGCGCCGCCGCGAAAGCGAAAAAAACCGTTCCCACGAGAAATGCCGGAAACCAGGTTCCGTCGTGCGCATCGCCGTCTTCGGCTAAAATGCTCCACAGAATGAAAAATAAAATGAGCGAAACCGCCGTCGCGCTGCCGAAATAAGTCCAGTTGGAGAGCCAAAACGGGCGCACATAAACTTGTTTGCTGCCGCCGACAGCCTCGGTTTTAATTGTTAAATTGGAACGAACTCTTTGCACTTTTTGTTGACGAATCCGCGTTTTTATTGAGAAAGACTGTTTTGTAATTCAGGACGGTTTATGATTTTATCGTTTTGATTAAAAACCTTAAAACGTTCTACGATAATAATTTTTTCGCCGCAGGTGTCAATCTGTCAACCAAATATTTACCATAAGCCGCCGCAAAAGACTTTTTATATTGTGACAGCAAAGAAGAAAAAACCCAAAAAAGAAGTCGCGCGTCCGATTTTCGACTCGCTCAGAAAACCGACCGCGCCGCCGAGCAAGACAATCGGCAATCGAAAGTCCGAAGAAAAAGCGCGCCCGGCAGGGCGCAAAATCAAACATAAAAAACCGGAAACAATCGAAGAATAATTTTAAATTTCGTAAATCGCGCCGGGCAGCATCACTTTTAAATTCTGCATTTTTAAAGCCGCCAATTCTTCGCAAATCTCTTCGCGGAACGTCGGTTTGAGATTGATGGCAAAAACGTCGCAGGAATGCTTGAATTTTTCCAGCTCAATTTCGAGCTTTTGCGGCGTTAAATGATGCGACGCGGCGGCAAGCTCCGACATCCGGTTCGGAAAAGCGCATTCGATAAAAAGCGCGTTTAATTTTGGTAATTCATTGATGAACTGCCAAAAACCGGAAGTTTCCGCCGTATCGGAGGTAAAAGCGATCTGTTTTTCGCCTTCCGAAATTACAAAACCGACGGTTTCAACTTGATGATTGACCGGAACGGCAATTATTTCAAGATTTGCGACGCCGATTTTTTCGAGCGGCGAAAATCGAACGTATTCCATAACCGCGCCGTACTCGTTTTTCAATTCGGAAAAACGCGGATAAATTTCCCAATTAAAAATATGCCTTTCGAGCGCCTCAATCGTTTTTTCCGAACCGTAAATTTTGAGCGGAGCTTCGAGCGTTGAAAACAAATCGTCAACAAAAAGCGGCAAACCGGCGATGTGGTCGAGATGCGCGTGAGTGATAACGATGTCACGAATTGATTTTCTCTGCTCGTCCGAAACTGCAAACGCAAGACTTCCGGCGTCAATCGCCAGGCGATCATTCAGCACGAAACAAGCCAAATGCTGCCGCCGCGAAGCGCAGCCTTTTTCGTCAAACGTGCTGGATAAAAGCTGAATTTTCATCAGTGAGCAGTGAGCAGTGAGCAGTGAGCAGATAAAAGCAGTTTTTTTACTGCTCACTGCTCACCCCTTACCGCTCACTATCTGGCTGCGGTGTTAGCGCGTCCGCCGTCAATCGAATACGTTACGCCGGTAATCCAACCGGCTTTTTCCGAAGCTAAAAATAAAATCAAATCGGCAACTTCGTCCGGGCTTCCGGCGCGTCCGAGCGGATGCGTTTGCTTTGATTTTTCCAAAAACGCGGCGTAATTTTCCTCGTTCATTCCGCTGCGTTTGTGAAGCTCGGTCACAACGACGCCCGGATTAACGGCGTTAACGCGAATCTGCTTCGGCGCCAGCTCAAGCGACGCGCAGCGAGTAAGCTGGTCAATCCCGGCTTTTGAAACGCAATACGCCAAAACTCCGGGAAACGAACGCAGCCCGGCGACGCTCGAAACATTGACGATGTTTCCTTTTGTTTTTTCCAAAAACGGAATTGTCTTTTGCATCAGGGCGAAAACCGAACGTAAATTGACGTTCATCATTTCGTCCCAATCGTTTAACGCTGTGTTTTCAATCGTCCCGTTACCGATAATTCCGGCTGCGTTTATTAAAATATCAATTTGCCCGAAAATCTCGACCGTCGTTTCGACAATTTTTTGCGCATCCGATTCATTGGTGACATCGGCGCGAATTGTTTTGACAATTCCGCCCGTTTGCTCAATTTCGTTTTGCAGAGCGTCGAGATTTTCCCGGTTGCGCCCGACGGCGGCGATGCGCGCGCCTTCGGCGGCAAATTTAAGGGCGACGGCGCGCCCGATGCCCGAAGTCGCGCCCGTGACGATTGCTGTTTTTTCTTTTAACTCTTTCATCCGTTAATCGGACAGCAGTTTAACCGTTTGACGACAAAAAAAAAAGACGACTTTTTAAAAAGTCGTCTTTTTCTCAGCAAATTAAAAACTGTGTGATTAACAATTAGCGCAATTATTCGGCTGTCGCACTTCAAACAGCATTTTAATCGCTTCTTTGGTTTCTACGCGGCGTTTTTGTTGAAATTCGCTGACCCAGCCGGTCACGGTCGAAACCATATCGCGCGCGGCGGCATTTGCGGTTTGGGGTTTAACTTGAACGGTTCTGCCTGATTTAAACTCGGCTGCCGATTCTTTTTTGATGACCTTGATTTTTGCTTTCGTATCCATATTCACAGTTCCTGTTGCTTTTTATAATTGCGCTTGCGGCGGCTTTTCGACTGACGCATTCGGTTTCCGACTTTTGCCGAATTTAGAATGATTTATTTTTTCAATCTTGCGTTTGAGCGAACAAGGTTTGCTTTAGATATTTTTTTTAAATAAAAAGTTGCATCTAGCTTTCTTCGCAATCGGTTTGCATAATGCCAAAGCCTTTTTGCTTTTTAATGCCTTTTGCCAACTGTTATTTTCAACGCTTTTCTTTTGAAAAAGTTCCCTGCTCATACTAGAACGCGAGAAAGCGTTGAAAAAAGTATCATCTCGAATCAAAAAATTTTCAGAAAAAAATTGGCACAATCATTGCGACTTGTTTCAGCCGAGATGACTTTTACCGAATTTCTCATTATTTATCTTTCAATCGGCGCGCCGTTCGGCGTTTATTTTTTTCTCAGCCATCGTCCAATTAATTGGAATTCGACGTTTTTGTTAAAAACCGTCTGCGTCGTTTTCGGCTGGTGTTTTTACGCTGTTTTTTTGATTTCGCGCCGTTCGCAAAAAAAATACGAAGCGAATTTAACTTTGGATTCGATTGGCGAAAATGAAATCGAAAAGATTATGAGAAAACTGCTCGCAGCTTATTCGGAAATCTCCCCGAACGAAAAGAACGTTTCGTTTTTTCAATTCCGCGAAATCGTCGAGCGTTATACAGGATTGACTTCCGCTTTGTATGATTCGAGGGAATCAACCGAATTTCAAAACGAGCTTTTCGTTCTCGCGGGCAGGAAAGAACAGGATTTGCAGCTCGCCAATCGCTGCTTGCAGCGCAAAAATTTGCTGCGTTTAAAAGCTCATCAAATTCAAGCTCGACAAGACTTTTTGCGGATTTTTGAAAACCTTGGCGAGTCTGCGTGCGAAAGTTTTTTCCTGAATGCTGAACGGCTCGCAGTTTTGCTAGCTGATGATGAAACCGGGAATTATTTAAACCGCATCAAAAGCGAAATCGAAAGACAAAATCCGAGCCTCGCTCCGTCATCGAAAAAGCAGGAGGAATTATGGAACACGCCGTCGCCCGAACAAATCCCCGTTTTGCAAACACAATCTTCGACCTTGAATCTGGCGATGAAGACACAAGACTAGACGCGCTGCTCGCCGCAAACGCGGAAATCGCCCGTCAAAAACAAGCGTTCAGGCTCGAAAAACACGAGACGGAAGCGGCTTTGATGCGCTCGCCGGTGTCGGCAAAAGAAGCCTACGGATATTTCGGTTTGCTTTTAGGTTTGCTGCCGCCCGCCGCAATCTTCGGAAAAGCCGTTAAATACGGTTTCAACGAGAACGCCGCCGCAGTTTTCGCGTTTTGTCTGTTAATGAATTTAACCTGCGCTTTTGTCGGCAAATTTATCGCGGAAGCTTTCGCCCGTCATTTCATCAATATTGAGCGTAAATCATTGACGAAAATGGTTCTTTTATCGTCTCTGCTCGGATTTTGCTGGGCGATAATTACGGGCGCGGCGGGCGGCGCGATATTTTTCGGTTTCGGAGCAATTTTCGGAGCGATTTGCGCCATTCCGGTCGGCGCGGCGGCGTTTCCGGTTTTTGCCGTAATTCACAGCCAGCTTGAACGCGGCACTGAAATCGAATGGAAACATTTTCTGCCAACCGCATTTGGAATCTCGACCGTAATTTCCGCTTTTATTCTTGGACTTTGAAAGTGGTTAATGGTTAATTGTTAATCGTTAATTGTTAGTTATATCTATTAACAATTAACGATTAACGATGCTGCTGATTTTACTTCTTCTTTCTTTGTTCGTGCTGGTTTCGCTCGGCTTTTATGTTTTCGTCGCCGCGCCGCGCAGCCGCGCTCATCAAACTTTTGCCGCATTTATTATTTGTCTCGCGCTCTGGACGGTCAAAGACATCGTTTTCTGGGAATTTCAAGCCCCGCGCGGAAACGCCGCGTGGTGGGCGGCGGCGAGTTTTGTGCTGGCGCTTTTTTTGCAGTATTCGCTCGTCGTTTTCGCCTGGGTTTTTCCCGAAAATTTGCGGACGCCGCGAAAAAAAGCCGCCGTTTTGTTTGCGCCCGGCGCGGTTCTGATTCCGGCTGCGGCTTTTAGTCTGCTTTGGCACAAAGCAGGTTTCACTTCGGACGGCAGATTTCAAATTGATCTCGCGCCGCTCGCTTTCGCTTTTGTCGGTTACGTTTACGCGATTTTCGCTTACGGCGCTTTTCTGCTTTTTCAGAAATTCCGGCTTTATCGCCGAACGCAGCGCGGGCAGCAAATCGCCGCGATTCTGTGGGGACTCGGAATCACGACCGTTTTAATGACTTCAGCGAATATCGTTTTGCCGTTTTTCGGCATTTACGACTTTCTGCCCGTTGCCGCAACGTTTTCAGTGCCGGGAGTTTTGATTTACGCTTACGCGATTTCCAATTTCAAGCTCTTTTCGTTTCAAACCACGCTCGATCAATTCCGGCTTTTCCCGATTATTTACAAAATCGCTTTGACGATTGCCGTAGTTGCGGTCGTCAGTTTCGCGGCTTTTCAAATCCCGATTGTTTACTGGGCTTTTCAAGACGGCTTAACGGCGGAAGGCTGGCGGCGCTATCTGACTTTCAGCGTAATCAGCGCGCTCGTTCCGAATTTGCTGCTCGTTCTGCTGATTGTCCGCACAATTTCGCGCCCGCTACGCCGAATCACGCTCGCCGCTGTCGAAGTCGCGGGCGGGCGCTACGGCGCGACTGTCGAAGAAGACAGCAATGACGAAATCGGATTGCTTGCCGCGTCTTTTAACGAAATGAGCCGGAAAATGGCGGCGGATATTGAAAAGCTAAAAAAATTAAATGAACAGCTCGTCCGCACCGAAAAGCTCGCCGCGATGGGAACGCTCTCGGCGGGCGTCGCTCACGAAATCAATAATCCGCTGGCTTCGATTTCCTCGCTCGTCCAAATGCTGCAAACAAAACAAAACTTTGACGATGATACCAAAGAAATGCTGCGGCTCGTCCAAACTCAAATCAGCCGTATCACGGGCGTGACGCGCGATATGCTCAATTTTTCCAAAGCCCGTCCGGCAGCGCGAAGTTTGGTTGATATAAATTCGGTTCTGGAAACAGCCCTGCGTTTGGCGAGTTTTGATAAATCGTTTCAAAGCCTGCGGTTAATTAAAAGTTTTGATGAAAGTCTGCCGAAAATTGTGGCTGATGCCGACCAGTTGCAGCAGGTTTTTCTGAATTTGCTCTTAAATGCGCGCGACGCAATGAGCGACGGCGGCAAGCTGGAAATAAAAACCGAATCCCGCGATGAAGAGATTACGATTGAAATCTCGGACACCGGAACTGGCATTGCGCCGGAGAACATAAAACAGATTTTCGATCCGTTTTTTACGACCAAACCGACCGGAAAAGGCACAGGTTTAGGTTTGGCGGTTTGCTACGGAATAATTACGGCACACGACGGGAAAATCGAAGCCGCGCCAAACAACGGAAGCGGCACGAGATTCGTCATCTCGCTGCCGCATCGGGAAATCGAAGTTTAGGCATTGATTTCCGATTTCTATTTTTTTTACCAAAAAGTGCGTCTCTTGACAGAAAAGTTTTTTCAAGGCAATTTACGCGGAAGTCGAAACTTCTTTCTGGTAAATTTTTGAGGAAATTCTGAAATGAAAAATTTTGCAAAATGTATTTTTGCCCTGCTGTGCATTGCCTTTCCCGCCGCGGCGCAGGAAAGACCGCAGGCATACGTCGGCGCGCGGATAATTCCGATTGCCGGGCAGCCGATTGACAACGGTGTTTTAGTCGTCGAACGCGGAAAAATCGCGGCGGTCGGCGCGCGAAACGCGGTTCGTATTCCGGCAAATGCCGAACAAATTGACGTTACCGGCAAAACGATTATGCCCGGATTAGTTGACACGCACAGCCACGTCGGGCAAGTCGCTGGCGCGGATGGCTCGGCTCCGATCCAGCCGGAAGTTCGCGTGCTTGATTCGGTCAATGTTTTGGACAACGGAATTCAGCGTGCCCAGGCGGGCGGCATTACGACCGTTAATGTGATGCCCGGTTCGGGACATCTCGATTCCGGTCAAACGCTTTATCTAAAAGTTAAAGACGGGCGGACGATTGACGATCTTTTGATTCTGGACAAAAACGGGAAATATATGGGCGGAATAAAATTCGCCAACGGCACGAATCCGTTGCGTCCCGGCTCGACCGGACCGTTTCCCGGAACTCGCGCCCGCTCGGCGTCGCTCGTCCGTGAAGTTTTCGTTCGAGCGCAGGATTACCGAGAAAAGATTCGCCGCGCCGGAAACGATAAATCGAAACTTCCCGGTCGTGATTTGGCGATGGAAACGCTCGTCGAAGTTTTGGACGGGCTGCGCGTAGTGCATTTTCACACGCACCGGCACGACGATATTATGACCGCTTTGCGTTTGCAAAAAGAATTCGGTTTCCGCCTCGTTTTGCAGCACGTCACCGAAGGCTGGAAAGTCGCCGACGAAATTGCGAAAGCTAATGTTCCGGCTTCTATAATTGTGATTGACAGCCCGGGCGGAAAGCTCGAAGCCGTTGATTTGCGTTATGAAACCGGCGCGATGCTGGATAAAGCCGGAGCGCTGTTCGGTTTTCACACTGACGATTACATCACCGATTCACGCGTCTTTCTACGCTCCGCCGCTTTGGGCGTGCGCGGCGGGCTTTCGCGCGAGAAAGCTCTTTACGCAATGACGATGGCTGGCGCGCGAATGCTCGATCTGCAAGACCGCATCGGTTCTTTGGAACGAGGCAAAGACGCCGATTTCATCGTGCTTTCGGGCGATCCTTTGAGCGTTTACACACACATTCTGCAAACCTTCGTCGAAGGCGTTAAAGTTTTCGACCGCTCGAATCCGAAAGATTACGAAATTGCGGTCGGTGGTTCCGGCGTCAGCGAACAAACCACGCACATAGCTTGTTTTGACGACATTGCAGGAGGCTCGAATTAATGAAGAATTACGAATTACGAATTACGAATTACGGAATTTTCCTTTTGTTTTTACTGCTCACTACTCACTGCTCACTGCTCACTGCGAAAGCGCAAATTGCTGTGCGCGGCGAGCAGGTTTGGACGATGACCGCGAATGAACCGATCCGTGACGGCGTTGTTTTAATAAACAACGGCAAAATCGAGCGCGTCGGCGCGGCAAATTCGATTCAGATTCCGGCGAATTATCGAGTCATAAACGCAAAAGTCGTGACGCCCGGTTTGATTGATGCTCGCACGGTTGTCGGAATTTCCGGTTATCTCAGCCAG
>DASVUH010000022.1:0-10066 GCA_036387135.1 Pyrinomonadaceae bacterium
ACGAGGACAAATATAAAGACTATTTGCCGGATGATACGGTTTCGCACGAAACGGTTGAAACGGAAGATTTGTGTCTCGTAGCGATTCGACACTGCACTCTCGTTCCGGGCTGGAGCCTGCACTGCGACTGCGAGCCGCAGAGACCGAACGATGCGAGCCTTGAACTCGATTACTCGAACGCGACAATCAACATCGAGCACAGCATCATCGGCGCGATTGTGGCTGAAGCGAACGAGCGTGCCCGCGAGCCGCAGGTTATTCGCATTACAGACAGCATCTGGGATGCGACGAGCGAGAACCGCGTCGCGCTCGCCGGTAACGGCGGCGGTTTGGCGTATGTCAAATTAACGGTTGCGCGCACGACAATCATCGGAAAAATTAAAACACACGCGATTTCGCTCGCCGAAAACAGCATTTTCAAAGGCGTCGTAACGGTTGGTCGTCGCCAGCAGGGATGCGTGCGCTTTTGCTATGCCGCGCCCGGTTCACGAACGCCGCGCCGTTACAATTGCCAGCCGGATTTGGTCGAGCAGGCGGTCGAAGCGAAACTGCGCGAAGAGGCGAAAAAGCAGGGCGCGCCGCCGTTGATTCAAGCCGAGATTGACGCGGCGAGAGAAAGCGAGCGAACGCGCATCGAGCCGCAGTTTAACAGCGAGCGTTACGGCACGCCGACTTATTGCCAGTTGGCGCAGACGTGCGCCGAAGAAATAACGCGCGGCGCGGATGACGAATCCGAGATGGGCGCGTTTCACGATTTATACCAGCCGCAACGCGCGGCGAACTTGCGCGCGCGGCTCGACGAATACACGCCTGCGGGCGCGGAAGTCGGAATTATTTATGCCAGTTAGAATTTTAAGGAGGACGAAATGAAAGGTGATTTTTCCCGTGACACATTTAATCTGAAAAAGAATTTCCGCCGCGTCTTGATGCAGCAGGGGCGCGTCCAGCTCGATGCCGACTGGAACGAGCAATCGGCGATTCTGCTCCATTACCTGCAAATGCTGGCAAAGGATTTGATAGGCGAGCACGGCGGTCCGGGAGAGGGTTTTGCGCTCGAACTTGTCAAAGAAGGGACTATTCCCAAAGATTTGATCATCAAGGCAGGACGCTATTACGTAGACGGAATCCTCTGCGAGAACGACGCAAATGTCAGCTATTTCGAACAGCCAAACTTTAATTTCACCGACAGAGACATTCTGCAGCGAGGTCGCTTTTTGTTTTATCTGGATGTTTGGGAAAGGCACGTCACCTGTCTTGAGGACGAAAGCTTATGCGAAGTCGCGCTCGGCGGAATAGACACGACGACGCGCGCACAAGTTATCTGGCAGGTGAAATTGCGCGAATTGGAACCATTATCACCTGATGTTCGAGATAAATGCGCAAACTTACAAATGCCCGGCGGAGCGACGAGCAACGCGCTTTTGATCGCAGATGTTCAGTCGGGTGAATTTGACGGCGATCCTTGTAACATCGCGCCTGGTTCACGCTATCGCGGCGCGGAAAATCAGCTTTATCGTGTCGAGATTCACACGGGAAACGTCAATGAGTTTGGGGAAGAATTAGATATAGAACCGACTTTCAAATGGTCGCGCGAAAACGGCTCGGTTGTTTTTCCAATAATTAGTATCACTCGCAGCGGTGCGACAACGGAAATCAGGCTTGCGCATCCGGGACGCGATAACAAGTTCACGCTGCGCGAAGGAGACTGGGTGGAAATTGTTGACGATAACTACACACTGAATAATAGTGCCGGGAAACTACTGAAAGTTACGGTAATTGACCGTGATGAAATGTCGGTCACTGTGGATGGAACGACAGAGATTCTCGCCGATGCCAACTCTAAAAACCACGCCCTGCTGCGGCGTTGGGATCAAAAACCCGGAAATTCGGATGACCGCGATTTAGTTTTAGGCGCAGATAATGCGGCGAACATCATCGAAGGCACGGGCAATAACAACTGGCTGACGCTTGAGGACGGCATCCGTATTCAGTTTGTCAAAACTGAAGAGGGTTCAAGTGTGATGTCGAGTTATCACACAGGCGATTACTGGCTGATTCCGGCGCGCACGGCAACCGGCGACATCATATGGGAGCAAGAAGAGAACGGCAATCCGAAGGCGCAACCGCCGAACGGCATCGAACACCACTACGCACCATTAGGCGTAATTGATAACGGTGATTTAACCGACTGTCGCCGCAAATTAAATCCAATCATAGGTAAACCCAATTCGAGGAGATAAAACGATGACCGTTTTTTTCTTGATTCTTTCCTTTTTAGCTTTATTATTCGGAGCTTCAAAAATCGGCTTCAATCCGGTTAAAAATTTGAAAGACAATGCGCGAATTGCCACCGGATTAACCTTTATTCTCACCGGCGCGACGCATTTTCTGATTCCCGACAAATATCTGGAAATGATGCCGCCGTTTATTCCCGCGCCGCTTTTGATGGTTTACCTGAGCGGCTTTTTTGAAATTCTGGGCGGGGCGGGATTGATTTTGCCAGGCACAAAACGAATTGCGGCGTATGGATTGATAGCGCTTCTTCTGACGGTTTTTCCGGCAAACGTTTATGTCGCGCTAAACAATGTTCAGCTCGGCGGTTTTATGAGTTATTCATTTTATCAATGGCTCAGGCTGCCGCTGCAATTCGTTTTGATCTGGTGGATTCTGTGGACGATTTCCAAACCGAGAATGTTAGACAACAATTGATAGTTTAGTAAAAAAAGAACGCGGAAACTACTTTCTCGATTGCAAACGCAACCGCGCTGCCCGGCTGGATTTTGCTCGCAGTCAGAGAAAACCTTTATTTCAAATTCAACGAATCAAAGCGGAAAATTCAAATGACAGATGGCGTTAAATTTTGCTTGAATATTTATTGAGGAAGCAAAATGTCTGATGAAAGACGAGACAATCCGGGCGTCGTCGCGCCGCCTCCGGCAATTTATTTTGCAGGGTTGGTCGCGGGTTTGATTTTTAACTATTTTTTTCCGGCGGCGATTGTTTTTCTGCCGCGAACAATTGGAATAATCGCCGGAATCATTTTTGTGGCAATTGCCGGTTTTGTAATTTTGGCGGCGTTCCGCGCTTTTTCGGCGGCAAAAACAAACGTCGAGCCTTGGAAACCGACGACGGCGATTGTTTCGAGCGGCATTTACCGATTTTCGCGTAATCCGATTTATCTGGCAATGACTTTGCTTTATGTCGGCGTCGCGTTGCTGCTCGATTCGCTCTGGGTTTTGCTGCTAATAATTCCGGTTTGGTTTTTAATTAATTTCGGCGTCATCCTGCGCGAAGAAAAATATCTGACCGCCAAATTCGGTAATGAATATCTCGATTATAAACAGCGAATCAGACGCTGGTTATAAGCTCAGAAAATTTTAAATTAACAGGAAATTCATACTCAAAAACTCAATATATTCTTGACAAATGTTCTCAAAAAAGAGAAAGTAAGTAAGTGCTTACTTTGCGGAATGCCATTATGCTTGAGCGAATTTTTTGTCTTCGTAAATTATTTTTATTCATTTTAAGAATAGGCTTAATCGCTGTGGCGGTTGTTTATTTATCGTTTGCCGTCCGCGCGCAAACTGTTCAGCCGACACCGACGCCGATTCCAACACCGACGATTGATCCGACCGTCACGCCATCGCCGACGCCCCTTCCGGTTGCGACGCCGCCGGTCAAAGACGCGCAAAATGTAGAGCCGGAAAATTTGCAGGGCGTTCCGGCGATTGCGCCGGGTTTTGAATCGAATGACCGTGAGCTGCCGGAATTAGGGCGCGTCGGCGTTGATATGCTTCAGCCGCAAACTTTGAGTTTGCGCGACGCGCTCGAACGCGCTTTGTCGAACAACAAAGACATCGAGTTGACGCGCCAGAACGTCCGCATCGCCGAGTTTGATTTGACTGCGGCGCAGGGATTTTACGAGCCGCGTTTTTCTGGAACGACGAATTACGAGCGCGCAACCATTCCGAACGTCAGCATTTTCAGCGGTCAGCAAACTTCGACGACGCAGCAAGGAATTACCGGAAATCTGCGTTTTGAAGGCTCAACGCCTAAATACGGCGGAAATTATCGCGTCGAATATAACAGCAATCGTTTGACGACCAACAACGTGATTTCGCCGCTCAGCCCGCAATATCAATCGAATTTGACTTTCTCTTACGTGCAGCCGCTGTTTCGCGGTCGCTCGTTTGACCAGCCGCGCCGACAAATCGAAATTGCAAAGAAAAATTTATCTTTAACCGATGCGCAGTTTCGCCAGCGGACGATTGAAATTATCGCTTCCGTTCAGCGCGCTTACTGGGATTTGACGTTTGCGCTCAAAAATCTGCAAGTCCAGCGCGACGCCGTGCGGGATGCGAAAAATCAGCTCGAACATAATCGCCGACTCGTACAGGAAGGCTTGATTGCGCCGGTTGATGTTCTTCAGGTCGAAACTCAGGTGGCGAATTTCGAGCAAACGGTTTACGAGGCGCTCAATCAAGTCGCGATTGCCGAAAACAATCTCAAGAATCTGATTGCCGAAAATCAAACCGACGAGTTGTGGGCGAAATCGCTCGTCCCGACCGACACGGTAAATACCGATCTTCCGATTGTCTCGCTGCCTGACGCGCTGGCGGCGGCAATGGCGAATCGCCCGGAACTTGAAACGAACAACGTCGCGCGGGAAATCAACGAGCTTGACCGCCGTTTTTACCGAGAGCAGACAAAGCCGCAGGTTGATTTAGTTGCGAGCTATACTGCGGCGGGAATTGCGGGACAGCAAAACCCGGATTTGCGGCTGCCGTTTAATACCGGGCAAACGGCGCAGGTTTCGCCTGAATTAACCGGCGGTTATTTTAATTCCGTTTCTGATATTGCGGCATTTCGCTATCCGACTTTGCGCGTCGGCGTGACAATCAATTTGCCGTTTGAAAGCAAAACCGCGAAAGCGCAACTCGGCAGAAGTCTGGTCGAAGGCGAACGGCTCAACACGCAGCGCGAGCAGCTCGCGCAAGCGATTCAGGTTGATGTGCGAAATTCTTTGCAGCTTGTCAGAACGGCTGAAGCGCGTCTGCGCTCGGCGGCAATCGCGCGCGAAAACACCGAAAAGCAGTACGAATCCGAACAGCGCAAATTAGACAACGGGCAATCAACGGTTTATCTCGTTCTCGAACGCCAAACCCAGCTTGCCAACGCGCGCGGCGCAGAGCTTCGCGCTCAAACCGAACTCAACAAAGCCGCCGCCGAATTGCAGCGCGCCACCGGAAACAGCTTGCGCGCGAACAACATTGTGGCGAGGTTAAAGTAAGAAGATTCAAACAGGGATAAAAGGGATGAATAGGATAAAAAACAAACAAAAATCCTATTTATCCCTTTTATCCCTGTAAATTTTCCTGATATTAAGTTTATGCAAACACTTGAATATCTCCGGCAGCACAACGATTATAACCTATGGGCAAACGGCGAATTGTTGGAGTTTCTGAAAGACGCGCCGGAAGTCAAAGCTGCGCGAGTTTTCGCGCATTTGCTGCTGGCAGAAATAACATGGTTGCGGCGAATCAGGGAAAATCTGGACACGAGTAATTTCGATTTTTGGTCGGGCGAAACGGTTGAAGATTGCGAAAGGCTCTTTGAAGAAAGCCGAACGGCTTTTGTAGGTTTGTTTGCAAATTTGACGGAAGCGGATTTGGAACGGATTTTCAGCTACAAAAACAGCAAAGGCTTGTCTTTCCAAAACACTTATCGCGAGGCTTTAACACACGTTTTCCTTCATTCCGCGTATCATCGCGGACAAGCCGCGCAGGCAATTCGGCTTGACGGAAACGCGCCGCCTTATACGGATTTCATTCAATTTCTAAGAATTAAGTAATCGCAAGACGCAGACCGTCGCGGGCTTCCAAAACTTCGCACGGCGGCGAATACTTTCTAATTTCCGCTTGAAAATCAACAGCGTCCCATTCCCCGTAAAAATGCGTCAGCATCGCCCGTTTCGGCTCGGCTTTTTTGAATAATTCGACGGCTTCCGGCGTCGCAATATGCAGCGCGACCGGACTTTTTTCCACAAATGAAGCCTCGGTTAAAAACAAATCCGCATTGCGGGCGAATTCGCCCAGTCTTTCTTCAAAACCCGTGTCGGACGTAAAAACAAAACGCACGTTTTCGCCTTCAATCCGAATTGCCAGGCTTTCATCCGTGTGCGGCGTTGACAAAGTGTTCGCCGTGAAATTCGGCAAAATCTCAAATTCCTGTTCGGGCGCAATTTCAATGATTTCGAGCGGAAACGGCTGCTTGAAAATGCCGTAATCATAAGCCTCGTCGAATTTTTTGAGCAAATCTTTTAAACCCGCAGGCGAGAAAATTTTGAGCGGTTTTGTGCGATTCTGCGTTTCGACGGCGTATTTTGTCCCGAACAAAAACGGCGCGAGTCCGCCGATGTGATCGAGATGAAAATGTGAAATCCAGATTGCGTCCAGATCCGCCCAATCAAAACCTTCGCGCGCGGCATTGTGAAAAGCCGTCGCCGACATATCGAGCATCAGCGAACCTGCGGCGGTTTCGAGCCAATAGCCGGAAGAAGCCCGCGATTTATGCGGCGTAGTCGTGCCGGAACCTAAAACGGTCAAATTCATAGTTTAAAGTTCCAAGTTCAAGGTTCAAAGTTTGATTGCAGTAGTTTAATTGAATAAAGTTTAATTGTTATCGGAATTGTATCGCAAGATAAACTTTGAACTTTGAACCTTGAACTTGGAACCTTTGACTATGACCGTTGATGTTTTGGCGATTTTCGCGCACCCGGACGATTTGGAATTGTCGGTGGCGGGAACGCTTTTGAAATTAAAATCTTTGGGTTACAAAACCGGCGCGCTCGATGTGACGCGCGGCGAAATGGGAACTCGCGGAACCGTCGAAGGGCGCGCCGAAGAAGCCCAAAAAGCCGCCGAAATTATGCGGCTCGATGTACGTGAAAATCTCGGACTGCCGGACGGTCACGTTTGGAACGACGAAGCGTCGCGCACAAGGCTCGTCCGCGTTTTGCGCCGTCTTCGCCCGAAATTAATATTTACGCAGCAAATCAACGACCCGCACCCGGATCACGACCACATCGCCTTTCTGGTGCGCGAAGCGTCGCGTCTTTCGAGCCTGAGAAATTACGATCAGGAAACCGGCGAACAAGCCTTGCGCCCGGCTCCGGTCGTCGCGCATTCGGTTTTTTCGCGGCTCGTCGTGCCGTCGTTCATCGTTGACGTTTCCGAGTTTGCCGACGCGAAAATGCAGTCAATCGCCGCTCACGCCTCGCAGTTTTACAATCCTGAATCAAAAGAACCCGAAACCAGACTGACATCGGAAAATTTCCTGGACCAAATTCGTGCCAGAATGGTTTATTACGGCTCGCTCATTGGCGTTGACGCGGGCGAGCCGTTTTACGTGCGGGAGGCGCTGAATGTCGAAGACCCGCTCGCGCTTTTAACGCGCCCGATGAATTTGTATTCGTAAAAATCAGCCACGAACAAACACGAAAGAACACGAAAATTTTATTGAAATTATTTCGTGTTCTTTCGTGTTTGTTCGTGGCTAAAAACTATTTCTTTTCGTAAATTATGCGCCCGTTGAAAATTGTGTAAACGGGTTCAGTGGTTAAAATTTCTTTTGCCGGAATCGTCAGCAAATCTTTGGAGTGAACAACCAAATCGGCGAGCATTCCGGCGGCAATCGTTCCCTTTTCTTTTTCGGAAAATTCAGCGTAGGCAGCTTCGTAAGTGTGGCTGCGAATCGCTTCAGCCATTGAAAGTCGCTCCTGCGGCTGCCAGCCGCCCGCCGGATCGCCCGCTTCGTCCTGCCTTGAAACGGCGGCGTAAAGCGTGCGATACGGATTGATCGGCTCGACCGGAAAATCAGTCCCGAACGGAACGTGAACGCCGTAACTTTGCATCAAATGCCACGAATAAGCACCCAAAACGCGGTATTCGCCGATTCTTGATTCCGCCCAGCGCTTATCCGAAATCGCGTGCGAAGGCTGCATCGAAGCGATGATTCCTAAATCCGCAAAGCGCTTGAAATCGCTGGGATTAACAACCTGCGCGTGTTCGATTCGGTGGCGTTTAAGAGAATAAGTTTTGCTATTGTTTAATTCGCCATTTCTAGTTTTTTGCCCATCATAAACTGCAAATTGAAAACCTTCTAAAGCCATTCGGTTTGCGCGGTCGCCGATGGCGTGAAGCGCAATTTGAAAGCCTGCGGCGTCGCGTTCGACAATCATTTTTGTCAGTTCTTCCGGTGAACGGCGCGGAATACCGCTGTTATGCGGATCATCGGAGAATGGGGCGAGCATTGCGGCGGTTTTCGAGCCGAGCGTGCCGTCAACATAGCCTTTGAGCGCGGTTAGTTTCAAACGGTTCGGATCGTCTTTGAACGAAGCGAATTCCGTGCGTTGCGCTTTTAATTGTTCAATCGAATCTTCAAAATTCTGCCATTCCGAAACGCGAACGGTTAATTTATCCTGCTGCAAAAATTGGCGGTAAAGCCTGGTCGTTTCATAACCGGAATTGTCCTGAATCGAAGTGATTCCCAAGCGGCGCGCCATATCGAGCGCCATTTCCATCGCCGTTTGATTTTGCGCGCCGGTCGGCTGCGGAATAAGGCGAGAGACCAGACCTTGAGCGGTTTCCTTTAAAACTCCGGTCGGCTCGCCCGATGCGTCTTTTTCGATCTCGCCGCCTTCGGGATTTTTCGTGTCGCGCGTAACGCCCGCAGCTCGCAGAGCAGCCGAATTTACCCAGGCGACGTGACCGTCAACGCGAACCAGATAAACCGGATTGTTCGGGGCGATTTGGTCTAAATCTTTTTTGGTCGGAAAGCTTTGTTTCCAAATCGTGTGATCCCAGCCGCGCCCTGTGATCCATTCGCCGGGCTTAACGGTTTTCACCTTTTCGGCGACGCGGCTTTGCGCTTCGGACAATGATTTTGTATCGAGCAAATTTACCGTCAACAAAGCCAAAGCGCCGCGAAAAAAGTGAACGTGCGCGTCGTTAAAACCCGGCGTGACGAGCCTTCCCTGCAAATCAATCTCTCGCGCGGCTTGAAATTGATTTCTCAAATCGCGCGTCGCGCCGACGGCGACGATTCTTTCGCCGTCAACGGCTACTGCTTCGGCGACCGAATAATTTTCATCGGCGGTAAAAACTTTGCCGTTGAACAGCAAAAGCGAAACGCGGCGTTTAGTTTGCGCCGGCGCGACGAAAACGCTCGAAAGCAGAATCGAAAACAACAAATTTAAAGTCAGGAGTTTTTTCATAAAATTAACGCAGCTTGTTTTATAATCTTCGTCAAAATATTTTGCAATCAAGGAAGAATCGAAAATGAAAACCGAAACTTTGCAGTTTGAGACGGCAAACGGGGGAACAACTGCGTTTATCGCAATGCCCGATGAAATTAATGAAAACACGCGCGGAGTTGTTTTGATACAGGAATGGTGGGGGTTGAACGAACATATCAAAGACATTGCCTCGCGTTATGCAGCGGAAGGATTTATCGCCGTCGCGCCGGATTTGTATCGCGGAAAGCTCGCTAAAAATCCGTCGGAAGCGGGCGAAATGATGAAAGCTCTTTCAACCGAAGACGGAATTGACACGATTAAAAACGCCGTCGCCAAAGCGCGCGAAACTTACAATTTAAATAAGCTCGGAATTTCCGGCTATTGTATGGGCGGAACTTTCGCTTTGCGCGCGGCTTGCGAGCTGGAAGATTTCGGCGCGGCGGCTCCGTTTTACGGCGACATTCCGCCCGAAGACATTTTGAAAAATTTAAAAACTCCGACTCTTTTTATAGCCGGAGAAAAAGACGCCTGGATTAATCCGCAAAAAGTTGCCGAATTGAAGCGAATCGCTTTGCAATACAATTTGCCGGTAGAAACAATTTCTTACGATGCTGACCACGCATTTTTTAACAACACGCGCCCGGAAGTTTACGACGCCGGAGCCTCAAAAGACGCTTGGCGGCGCGTGTTGGAGCTTTTCCGCAAGAATCTCTAAAAAATATCTGATGCTTTATACAAAATAAGCAGTTACTTCCGTTTAGCGTCGGGGGT
>DASVUH010000023.1:0-10735 GCA_036387135.1 Pyrinomonadaceae bacterium
ATGGCAACCAAAATTAAACCGTTACACGACCGCGTGATTGTAAAACGCATTGAAGAAACCGAAAATATGCGAGGAGGGCTTTATATTCCCGACACCGCCAAAGAAAAACCGCAGGAAGGCGAAGTAATCGCCGTCGGAGAAGGCAAATATAAAGAAGACGGCACACGCCAGGCTTTGGACGTGAAAGAAGGCGACCGCATTCTTTTCGGCAAATACAGCGGCTCGGAAATCAAGCTCGACAACGAAGAATTCCTGATTATGCGCGAAGACGAAATTCTCGGCGTAATTGAACGCGCAGGCGCTGCTGCCTAACGAATTATCATTAATAGAATTTAATTGGAGGAAATATATGGCTAAACAAGTTATTCACGGAGAAGAATCGCGCGCGGCGATTTTGCGCGGTGTTAATCAGCTCGCCGACGCTGTTAAAGTTACGCTCGGACCGAAAGGTCGCAATGTTGTTATTGACAAAAAATTCGGCTCGCCGACAATCACCAAAGACGGCGTGACAGTGGCGAAAGAAATCGAATTAAAAGACTCTTTGGAAAATATGGGCGCGCAAATGGTGCGCGAAGTCGCTTCGAAAACTTCGGACGTTGCCGGAGACGGCACGACGACTGCGACCGTTTTGGCGCAGGCGATTTTCAAAGAAGGCGTCCGCACGGTTGCCGCCGGAGCTAATCCGATGGCGCTCAAACGCGGTATTGACAAAGCCGTCGAACAAGTCGTCAACGAAATCAAAAATCTCGCCAGCCCGGTTTCCGGCGACGCGATTGCCCAGGTCGGCACGGTTTCAGCCAACGGCGACAAAACAATCGGCACTTTGATTGCTCAGGCGATGGACAAAGTCGGCAAAGACGGCGTGATTACGGTTGAAGAATCGAAAACGATGGACACCACGCTCGAAGTCGTCGAAGGTATGCAGTTTGACCGCGGCTATCTTTCGCCGTATTTCGTTACGGATGCCGACAGAATGGAAGCCGTTCTCGACGAACCGCTGATTCTGATCAACGAAAAGAAAATCTCGAATATGCGCGATATGCTCCCGATTTTGGAACAAGTAGCCAAAATGGGACGCCCGCTCTTGATTATTGCCGAAGACGTTGAAGGCGAAGCTCTCGCAACTCTCGTCGTCAACAAACTGCGCGGCACTTTAAACGTCGCCGCTGTGAAAGCTCCGGGATTTGGCGACCGTCGTAAAGCAATGCTCGAAGACATTGCGACTTTGACCGGCGGACGAGTTATCACCGAAGATTTGGGCATCAAGCTCGAAAGCGTGACGCTCGAAGACCTTGGCAAAGCCAAGCGCATTGTGATTGACAAAGACAACTCAACGATTGTCGAAGGCGCGGGCGATGCTGGCGCGATTCAAGGTCGCGTCGGAACGATTCGCAACCAAATCGAAACCACGACTTCGGATTACGACCGCGAAAAACTGCAAGAGCGTCTGGCTAAATTAGTCGGCGGCGTTGCCGTGATCAAAGTCGGCGCAGCTACCGAAACCGAAATGAAAGAGAAAAAAGCCCGCGTTGAAGACGCAATGCACGCCACGCGCGCTGCGGTCGAAGAAGGCATCGTCCCGGGCGGCGGCGTTACTTTGGTTCGCGCCGGTCAGGTTCTCGACACTTTCCAAGCCAATGAAGCCGACACTGACGAACAAATCGGTGTTTCGATTGTCCGTCGCGCTCTCGAAGAACCGCTTCGCCAGATCGCCGGAAACGCAGGCAAAGAAGGTGCGGTAATTGTCGAAAAAATCCGTGCCGAAACAAATCCGAGCTTTGGCTTCAACGCTCAAACCGAACAGTTTGAAGACCTCGTTGCCGCAGGCGTTATTGACCCGGCGAAAGTAACGCGCACCGCGCTCCAAAACGCCGCTTCAATCGCAGGATTGATGCTGACGACCGAAGCGATGATTTCGGAAATACAGGAAAAAGACGACCACCACGCTGGCGGCGGAATGCCAGGCGGAATGGGCGGTATGGGAATGGGAATGTAATTTCAAATTTCAAATTTCAAATTACGAAAAGGCTTCACTTGTATAAAGTGAAGCCTTTTTATTCGTAATCGAAATATTTTGCTTCCAAATTATTGTGAAATTTTGTGAAATCTTGTGAAATCCCAAGTTTTTAATATTTCCTTTACCAAAAACCTTCAATATTAATTCAATATTAATTCGTTTTTACCTTATAATGTCCAAACCTTTAAAATAGCTCTTTGCGCAGATTGCCGGGCTTTGAAATTTTTCTTCAGAGGTTAATATGGACGGACAAAAAAGTTGTTTTTATGATTTTGAATCGTTTCGGATTGACACTTTAAAACGTCAGTTGTTGCGCAACGGGAAAGTTTTGCCTTTAACATCAAAAGCCTTCGCTACGCTTTTGATTTTAGTTCAGCAACGGGGCAAAACCGTTACCAAAGAAGAGCTGATGAATGCCGTCTGGTTTGAGACGGCGGTCGAAGAAAATAATCTCACTCAGCAAATCTCGACTTTGCGCAAAGCGCTTGGCGAACAAGCTCGCGCGCCGCAATTTATTATTACAATTCCCGGTCAGGGATACAGTTTTATTGCGCCTGTTAATGAGAGTTTTTGTTTTGAGCCGGAAATCGGTTTGCAGGAAATTGACGAATCTATCTCTTCGATTGAGATTAACCGGACAACCGAAATCGGAAAAAACGGAAGCAATTTAGTAAATGCGCGGATTTTTCCGTGGTCTTTTCAATCTTTAGGACTAACATCTCTAATTTTGCTGTTGCTAATTGTCGTTTTGCCCGTCTTTTTTTTCTCGGAGTTAATCAGTTCCAAAAAACCCGCTATTTGCATTTTGCCTTTTAAATCGTTGGACAATAACGAAAAGAGCAGTATTTTCAGCGATGGGATTCCTTCGTATGTGACTGCTAAAATTGGAAATATTCCGAATATGATTGTTCGCCCGATTGATTCTTCGGGAAAATATTACGGGCAGGAGCAAAACATCGTCGCAGTCGGGCGCGATAATAATGTAGATGCCGTTTTAACCGGCTCGACTCTCTGCGAAGGCGATAGCATCCAGATCATTGTTCATTTGTGGGACGTAAAAAATAATCGTCAAATCTGGGCGAAAGTGTTTAAGAAAAACGCTTCGGACGCATTAAATGTTCAGGAAGCGATTTCAGAGGAAATTGTCTCCGTTTTGCGCGAGGAACTATCAAATTAGCTCAAATTAATAAAGCATCAATATAAGAACCGCCTGCGGCAGCGGAGAGTTCCCGCTTCAAATAAAATTTCACAAAATTTCACCTTCATCTAAGGACTCATCTTCAAATCCGAATTTACTCTGCAAAGAGAAACATCATTAACTTCTTTTGGAGATGAAATGTCACTTTTTGCGACCAAACCCATTGATGAGATTATCGCCGAGGCTGAGGAATCCGGCGAGCATTCTTTAAAGAAAACGCTAGGCGGCGGCGCTTTAACTTTGCTCGGTGTCGGAGCGGTTATAGGAACCGGAATTTTTGTTTTGACCGGACAGGCTGCCGGGAGACACGCCGGTCCGGCGGTTGTAATTTCGATGGTTATCGCCGGAATTGTCTCGCTTTTCGCGGCTTTGTGTTATTCGGAGTTTGCTTCCGCAGTGCCGATTTCCGGTTCGGCTTATGCTTACGGTTACGCGACTTTGGGCGAATTCGTCGCGTGGATTATCGGTTGGGATTTGATTTTGGAATACGCTTTCGGCGCGGCGACGGTTGCGGTCGGCTGGTCTGGAAATGCGGTCAGTTTGTTAAACGATCTGGGCATTCAATTCCCGATAACTCTCAGCGCAGCGCCGGGAACAAAATTTGTGGCGCTCACCGATTCTCTCGCTCAACAGCTAAACAACGTCAAAATCGGCGAAACCGTTTTGCAGCCCACGAGCGGCTACAACATTTTAACCGGCGAATTAGCCGCCGCAATCGCACAGCAAAACATAGCTGCTCCAATCGAAACAGCAATTTTCAATCTTCCCGCTTTTTTGATTTCAATTGCCATTACGCTGCTTCTGGTCAAAGGAATTCAGGAATCGGCGAATTTTAATTCGGTTGTCGTGTTGGTCAAAATCGCGGTCGTCGTGTTGTTTATAATCGCCGGAGTCGGTTATGTCAACACGCATAATTTAGGAATCGGCTGCGCGGCGGGCGAAAGCGGCTGCGCGCCGTTTATTCCGCCCAATACCGGAGTTTTCGGGGAATTCGGAATCAGCGGAATTTTTACCGGCGCGGCTGTAATTTTCTTCGCTTATATCGGTTTCGATGCCGTTTCCACCGCCGCGCAGGAAGCGAAAAATCCGCAGAAAGATATGCCGAAAGCAATAATCGGCTCGCTTTTAATTTGCACCGTGCTTTACATTTTGGTGTCGGGAATTATGGTCGGTCTTGTTTACTACACGCAGCTTAAAGAAGCCGCCGCGCCGATTGCCGTGGCGATTGACGCCGCTTCGCAGCAAGCCGCTGAAGGGACGTTTACGGCTTGGATTCTCAAATCGTTTTCTTTCATCATCAAATTCGGCGCTGTTCTCGGTTTAAGCTCGACGATGGTCGTGATGATGATGGGACAGCCGCGCGTTTTCTATTCGATGGCAAAAGACGGTTTGCTCCCGCCCTGGGCAGCTAAAATTCATCCGCGTTATCGCACGCCTTATATTACGACTCTGGTGACGGGTGCGATTGTGTCTTTAATGGCGGCGTTCGTTCCAATCGGTTTGCTCGGACAGCTTGTCAGCATCGGGACGCTGTTTGCGTTTGTCATTGTCTCAATCGGAATTCTGGTTTTGAGAAAAACAAAACCGGATTTGCCGCGCCCTTTTAAAGTACCGGCTGTTTGGATCGTCGCGCCTCTTTCAGCGATAACGAGCATTTTGCTGATGGCGAGCTTGCCGCTCGACACCTGGCTGAGATTGATTATCTGGATGGTGCTCGGCGTGGTGATTTATTTTGTCTATGGAAGCAAACACAGTAAGTTAAGATCGCAGCTATAGCTAACTTTATCGAAAAAAGCCCGGCGATTTATCGCCGGGCTTTTTTCGATAACGTCACTGACAAGCAATCAAAATTTTAATTTCCAATCAGCTCGCCGTCCGCATTGAGCTTGACGACTTCGCCGAATCCTAGTTCGCGGATTCCGTTTTCGACTTTGCTCAAATCGCCGACTACAATCCAGACGACTTCGCCCGGACGGACGAATTTCTTAGCTGCTGCTGCGAGCTGCGGTTCGGTCAGCGAGCGGAGGTTGGTGGAATAATTCGACCAGTAATCGTTTGGCAGATTGAAATTGATTTGATTGATCGCCGCCGATTCGAGCGCCGACAGAGTTTCAAATCTTCCCGCCAGACGCGAAGTCATATTACGCATAATGCTCGTAAATTCTTCGCCGCCGATTGGTCGCGTTCCGGCGATGTCGTTGATTTCTTTGACGACTTCGGTCATTGATTCTTTGGTTTTGTCGGTTTGCACGGGCGCGACGACGAGGAATATTCTTTGACCGCGCGCATTCGTGACTTGTCCCTGTGTTCCATAGCTCCAATGTTTGTCGAGCCGCAAATTGCGGTTCAATCTCGATGTCGCAATTCCGCCGAAATTTGTCATTACGGGTTCGAGCGCCAAATCTTCCGGCTGCCCGCTCGTTTCGGTGACGTGAGCGGCGACGATGACCGATTGCGGGGCGTTCGGTTTATCAATCAGATAAATCTTTTTGCCCGCAGTTTTGGCGACCGTCGGAAGATTTTTTGCAGGAGCCGTGCCGGATTTCCAATTGCCCAGATTTTCTTCCAAAACGGGAAGCAGTTTGTCCATTGTCACATCGCCGGTGACAACGACAGTCGAGCTTCCGGGTTTGAACCAGTCGGCGTGCCATTTCATCAAATCTTCGCGCGTGATTCCTTCGACCGATTTTTCAAAGCCGGATGCCGGTTTTCCGTAAGCGTGATTTGCGCCGTAGATAATATTCGGCAAAACTCTCGTTGCCAGACTGCGCGGGTCGGCTTTTTCCTGTCCGATTTGCGACAGGCGGCGCTGCTTTTGAATGGCGAACAGATCGGCGGGAAACGACGGATTCAAAACGACATCTGCCATAATTCCGAGCGACGGGCGGAGATTTGCCGACGTAGATTGGAGACGGACAAACGACATATCAAGCCCGCTTCCGGTAAACAGATTTGCGCCGAGCGAATCAAGCTCGTTGGCGATTTGGAAAGCATCGCGCGTTTTTGTCCCTTCGTCCATCAAATCAACTGCCAGCGACGCCGCGCCAGCTTTTGCCGGTGAATCCGAAGCCGAACCGGCATCAACCGCCAGAGCGACGTTGACAATCGGCGTTGAATGGCGTTCGAGCAGAATGACGTTCAGACCGTTTTTGAGTTTCGCTCGCTGAATGGCGGGAAATTTCACTTCCGGCGCGCCGCCGAGCGCGGGCAGAATCTTGCGGTCAACCGCAGTTTTTCCGGCGGTCAATTTCGGAAACGGTTTGACGAGCATCGTGTAATGATTGGCGCGCAGCCATTTGTTTGCTGCCGTTTTGACATCGGCTGGCGTAGCGGTCGCCATCGTTTCCAGACGGTTTAAATAAAATTCGGGCGAGCCACCGTAAGTCTGGCTTTCGGCTAGAATATCCGAACGTCCGCCGAAACCGCCCAGCGTTTCGGAGCCGCGCAGGAAATTCGCCAGATTTCGATTCTGCATCCGTCGAACTTCTTCGTCGCTCACACCTTTTTCCAGCAATTCATTAACGACCGCATCAATCTCGCGTTCGACATCGGCGGGATTAACGCCGGGTCTGACGGTTGCCGTAATCGTAAAACGTCCGGCTAATTCGCCGCCTCCGGCTCCCGCGCTGACATCAGTGGCTAATTTCTTTTCATAAACAAGTCGGCGGTCGAGATGCGAGCTTTTTGAACCCGCAAGCACATCGGCAAATAGTCTGAGATGCTGTAACTCCGCATCTTTCCAAGCCGGAGCGTGATAAACGCGGTAAATGCGGGCTTGCGGCGCTTGCTCTTCCATTTCGTCGCGCAGATTGCGGTCGAGCGTCGGAATCCATTTTTCCATTCGCGGAAGCGGCGGTCCCGGCGCGATGCCGCCGAAATATTTCGTAACGAGTTCGAGCGCGCGTTCGGGCGTGATGTCTCCGGCGAGCGAAATCACGGCGTTGTTCGGTCCGTAATAAGTTCGATACCACTCTTTAATATCGTCGAGCGAAGCCGCGTTTAAATCTTCCATCGAGCCGATGACCGACCACGAATACGGGTGTGAATACGGGTAAATCTTCGCGGAAATCTCGCTGCCAACGCGACCGTAAGGCTGGTTTTCGCCCTGTCGTTTTTCGTTCTGGACGACGCCGCGCTCGCGTTCGAGCATTGCTTTTGAAATGTTTCCCGCCAGAAAGCCCATCCGGTCGGCTTCGAGATAAAGCGTGCGTTCGAGGGCGGAAACCGGAACATCTTCAAAGAAGTTTGTTCGGTCAACATTGGTCGTCCCGTTGCGGTTGTTTGCGCCGAGATCGTCCATCGCTTCGCGGAAACCGTGCGGGTAATTTTCCGAGCCGTTAAAGAAAAAATGCTCGAAAAGATGCGCGAATCCGGTTTTGCCCCGTTTTTCGTTGCGCGAGCCGACGTGATACCAGAGATTGACACCGACAATCGGGACGCTGTGGTCTTCGTGAACGAGCAAAGTCAAACCGTTATCGAGAACGAATTTTTTGTGCGCGATAGAATATTGTGCGCGGTTAAACTGCCCTGAGTTAGCGTTTTTGTTGGATTGCTGAGCCGACGCTGGCAAAGCGGCGAGTTGAAAAACTGTTGCGAACAACAGAGCGAGAGCGAAAAATGGTTTTTGTTTCATATGAATCTTTGGCGAATTTCTTGAGAAATATATTAAAAGAGTTCAAATCTTGTTTTTTAATCAAGGAAAAATTGCTCTGATTGTACGCCGCATGTATCCGAAAGTTTCGGCAATGCACGATAAAGAGTTGTGCTAATCAAGTTTTTCTTTGCGTCCTTCGCGTAAAACCTTCGCGCTCTTTGCGGTTAATTTTCTATCAAATTAAACCGCAAAGATTAGCGCAAAGGACGCAAAATATTTCAATTCCTGATTTGCGTACAAATTATTTCAGAACAGTTTTTCCGTCTCGTGAAGATTATCGAATTATTGTAACTTTCGTGCGTTCGATTGGATTATTGTATGCCGAAAATCAGTCTTAAACCAGCACACAAAGCTGTAATCCAATTTTATTTGGGGTTCGTCTGATTCGGCTGTATTGAAAGTGAAACTTTTTTCAAGCTAAAAAAAACTTGCCAACCAAAATGCCGATTGCTTACATCTTTATAAATAGATTCCACTAAAAATTAGGCGTTCACTTTCTAACTTAAACCTGAAATATTTCTGTATTTCACAGTTCTCCCAAAATTCTTTTTTAAAGGTTTTGTGCGGCTGAACAAAAGAGAAAATAATAAATGAAGAAATTATTGTCTTTTTCCTTCGCGGCGTTTCTTTTCACCTTTTTCACCTTTTCTTTAATGAGCGCCGTCGCGCAAAACCCCGACAATTCGGAAAAACGATTGCGAAAGCAGCAAGCCTTTGAACTGCTGATCAACAAAGCCGAACAAAAAAGCAAAGTTCGCGTGATTGTCGGCTTGGATGTCAGCGTTCAACCCGAAGGCGCTCTGACCCGGCAGGAAACAATCGTTCAGCGCGGAAAAATTAAAGAAGGGCAGGAAAGATTTAAAAGCCGCCTGCAATTTCTTCGGCACGACGATTTGGATCAATTCAATTCAATTCCCTTCCTCGCGTTTGAAACAGACGCCGCGTCGCTCGTTCAACTGAAAAACGATCCGCAAATCTCCACAATCGAAGAAGACGAGCTTGCCGCGCCGACGCTGTTTGAAAGCACCAATATCATCGGCGCACCGCAGGCTTGGTCGAGCGGTTTTTCCGGTGCCGGACAAACGGTTGTTATTTTAGATACCGGAGTTGATAAAACTCACAGCTTTTTGAGCGGCAAAGTCGTTTCCGAAGCGTGTTATTCGTCGAATTTCGGAAACGCGACAAGCGTTTGTCCGGGCGGCGTGACCGAATCAACCGAAGCCGGTTCGGGCGTTAACTGCACAACCAGCATCGCGGGCTGCGCTCACGGTACGCACGTTGCTGGAATCGCGGCGGGCAGAGGAGCGAATTTTAGCGGCGTCGCCAAAGACGCCAACATCGTTGCCATTCAGGTTTTCTCGAAAGTTGACGACGCCACGGCTTGCGGCACGACGCCCGCGCCCTGCGTTCTCTCTTATACTTCCGATCAGTTAAAAGCTCTTGAGCGCGTCAAAGAATTAGCTTCGACAATGAACATCGCCTCCGTCAATATGAGCCTCGGCGCCGGTCAATACTCTTCCAATTGCGACGCCGCGCAAAGGTCGCGCAAAACCGTGATTGACAATCTGCGCTCGCTCGGTATTGCAACCATCGTTTCTTCCGGCAACAGCAGCTATACCAGCGCGATGGGCGCTCCGGCTTGTATTTCTTCCGTCGTCAGCGTCGGCTCGACCGACGACGGCGGTTCGGGAACGACTCTCGACGGCGTTTCCAACTTTTCAAACGGCTCGTCGCAGTTGACTTTGCTCGCTCCCGGACGCTGGATCAGTTCTTCGGTTCCGGGCGAAGGATTCAGAAATTATTCCGGCACTTCGATGGCTGCGCCGCACGTCGCCGGAGCGTTTGCAATTCTCAAACAGCGCGCGCCGAACGAAACGGTTTCCAAATTTATCAAAGCTCTGGTCAGAAGCGGTCAGCCCATCGCCGACTCTCGCAACGGTATGACCAAACCCAGAATCAGAATCGCGCAGGCGCTCGAAGCGCTCGGTAAAAAAGATTCTCCGTTCGATTTTGACGGCGACGGCAAAGCCGACATCTCCGTTTTCCGCTCTTCAAACGCTAGCTGGTACATTCAAAACAGCGCCGATAATTCATTCAGCGGCACGCAATTCGGTGCAAACGGCGATTTGCCCGCCGCCGCCGATTTCGACGGTGACGGTCGAACCGACATCGCCGTTTTCCGCGCCGGTTCCTGGTATCGCTTAAACAGCTCGGACAATCAATTCGTAGCAGCGCAGTTCGGCTCGCCCGGCGACATTCCCGTAGCCGGAGATTTCGACGGCGACGGAAAAGCCGATTTAGCCGTGTTTCGTCCTTCCGACGGAGCCTGGTATCGAAAAAACAGCTCTAACGATCAATTCGTCGCACAACAATTCGGCTCTAACGGCGACAAACCGCAGGTCGGAGATTTCGACGGCGACGGTAAAACCGATTACGCGGTTTTCCGTCCGTCGGCAGGCGCCTGGTACGTATTGCGAAGCGCGGATAACTCATTTTACGGAGTTAATTTCGGAGTTCAGGAAGACGTTCCGACCGCTGCGGATTACGACGGCGACGGCAAAGCCGACATCTCTGTTTTCCGTCCGAGCGCCGCGAGCTGGTACAGATTAAATAGCTCCGACAATCAATTCTACGGCGAACAATTCGGCGTTGCCGAAGATAAGCCCGTTGCAGCGGATTACGATGGAGACGGGAAAACCGACATCGCCGTTTTCCGCCCGTCGCAAAGCTCATGGTATATCAATCGCTCGGCTTCGGGATTCCATGCCCAACATTTTGGCACCGACGGCGACACGCCCGCTCCGGCTGCTTTCGTTCCTTAAACTCGATCAAAAAAAAGAAAAGTGCGGTCGTGAGCAATGTTCAC